>CAMAQM010000028.1 GCA_945860545.1 Bifidobacterium breve
CGTCAGCATCGTGGATTCACCAGTGACCCCCGACGTGGCCGAACCCACCCCGGAATCCATCGGAGACCTTGCGCCTCCGGTGGCGGTCATTGTCGTCGCCCACAACCCGGGGGACTGGTTCCCAACCACGCTGCGATCGCTGGCCGCCCAGACCTACGAGAACATGACGGTGCACGTCGTCGATGCAGGGTCCGCCCAGTCCGTCGCACCGCTCGTGGCTTCGGAGTTGCCCTCCGCCACCTGCGAGCGCCTTGAGCACAGTCCCGGTTTCGGCCCGGCATGCAACGTGGCGGTCGAGTCGGTCGGGGACGCTGCGTTCTACCTGTTCTGCCATGACGACGTGGCCCTCGGGGAAGATGCCGTCACCCAACTCGTGGCTGAAGCGTTTCGCTCCAACGCCGGGGTGGTCGGACCCAAACTCGTGATGTGGCACGACCCGGGTCGACTCCTAGCGCTCGGGATGGGATCGGACCGTTTCGGCAACCCGGCCCCGGTCGTGGACCCCGGCGAACTCGATCAGGGCCAGCACGACGGGATCCGGGAGGTGTTCTACGTCCCCGGGTCGGTGACCCTGGTGCGCTCCGACCTCTTTGAGGCCATCGGTGGTTTCGACCCCGAGATCGACGTGCACGGCGAGGATCTCGATCTCGGCTGGCGGGCACGGGTGGTGGGTGCGTCGGTGGTGGTCGCTCCTGCGGCGGTGGTGTCCCATCTTGAGGCCCTTGGGCTGCGCCGCCGCGACGACCGTCGTCGTCGACAATTGCGGCACCGGCAGCGGACCCTGCGCACCGCCACCACCGGCTGGTCGCGCGCGTGGTTGCTGCCGTTGGCCTTTGTGCTCAACGTCCTCGAGATGGTTGCGGCGTTCCTGCTGTGGCGACCGAGACACATTGCTGATGTCATCGGGGCGTGGTGGTGGAACCTCGCGCACCGGTCGAGCCTCAAGGCCCGGCGTGCCACGCTGTCAGGCTCGCGGGCCGTTGCCGACAGTGTGGTTCGGGAGCGGCAGGTCTCGGGATCTGCCCGACTGCGGGCACTGGCCCGTGCCCGCCGGGCGCTCGCTGCAGGGGAGCACGATGAACCGGTCGAACACGTTCCGGCCGGTCGACTGTCCATTGCGGCGTGGTGTGTCGTGGCCGCTGTGCTCGTCGTGGGCAGTCGCGGACTGATCGTCGGTGGCATCCCCGCCGTCGGGGATTTCGTCACCTTTCCCGAAGCAGCGGGCGAGTTGTTCTCATCGTGGTGGAGCACCTGGCGTCCCGTGGGGGCGGGGTCGGCGGGGGTCGCGCCGCCGCTCGTTGGCCTGTTCTGGCTGGCGTCAACGGTGACGTTGGGTGCGACCGGTGTCGCCCGGGTGGCGCTCGTGCTGGTCACGATCCCCGTCGGTGTGGTCGGTGTGTGGCGACTGGTCACACCCCTTGGCGGGTCGAGGGCGAGAGTCGTTGCGCTGGTGGTGGCGGTCGCCAACCCGCTGACCTACGACGCGCTGGCCAACGGACGCTGGTCGGCGCTGGTGCTTTGTGCCGTATTGCCCTGGGTGGTGTTGCACCTCGCCCGGGGCGCCCGACTGTCACCCTTCGACCACCCGGGCTGGCGGGTCCGGCGGGCTCGCTGGCACGTGGTCGCCGCCGGGCTCCTCATCGCTGTGGCAACCCTGTGGGTGCCCGTCGCCCCCGTGGTGGTCGCCGGGGTGGTGGTCGCCATGGTGGTGGGCGGACTGCTGAGTGGCAACGCGGCAGGCAGTGTGCGGCTGCTCGGTGTGGGGTTCGGCGCAGCCGTGCTCGCCGTGGTGGTGTGCGCCCCGTGGCTGGTGTCACTCGTCGGCGGGAACGACCCGGCGGTGTGGCTGGCATCGTCGGCTGGAAACGGTGCGAGCCCCACGGTGCTGTCGCTACTGCGGTTCCAGACCGGCCCGGTCGGTGCGTCCCTGTTGTCGTCGGTGCTGGTACTTGTCGGGCTCCCGGCTCTCCTCATCGGTCGGGGCTGGCGCCTGGCGTGGGCGGCGAGAGCGTGGCTGGTCATCGTCGCCGCGTGGGGTTCGGTCATCGCTGCTTCGGCGGGCTGGTTCGGGCCGATGCTCGCCGTGCCGGAGCTGCTGTTGGCCCCGGCGGTGTCGATGCTGGCTCTGGCGGCAGGTACCGGGTCGGTCGCAGTGGAAGCCGACCTTCCCGGGCATCGGGTGGGTTGGCGTCACGTGCTCGCCGGGGTGGCGTTGGTGGCCATGGTGGTGGCCAGCACGCCAATCGTCTTCTCCGCAATCGGTGGGCGCTGGGAGGTCCCTGAACGCGACTACGACCAGAAACTGGCGTTCCTCAACGAGGAGCGTGACGCCGCCCCATTCCGTGTGCTGTGGATCTCGGACCCGGCGCTGCTTCCCACGGCGGGCTGGACACTCGACGCCCCGACGCTCGGGGCGGATGCAGCCGGGTCCTCTCTGGCCTGGTCGACCACGGCGTCGGGCCTTCCCGGCACCGAGGACCTCTTCACCACGCCCCAGCAGTCAGGCACCGCCCAGATAGGTGAGGCGCTCGAACTCGCCGCGGCCGGCGAGACGGTTCGACTTGGTGCACTCGTGGGTCCCATGGCGGTGCGTTACGTGGTGGTGCCTCTCGCACTCGGCCCCCGCAGCCCGCTCGTGAACGCAGACGCAGACGGTTCTGCTGAGTCATCGCCCAACGGCGGGGCCTCGACGGGCCTCACCGGGGTTGTTGACGCGTTGTCGAGGCAGCTGGACCTCGCCAGCGTTGCCGTGGGAGGGGACGTGCGGGTCTGGGCCAACGAGGCGTGGGTCCCCACCACCGCCCTGTACGGCGCCGGCGTGCTCGACGATCTCCCCGTCACCGGTGACGCCATCCCCCAGCAGGTCCCCGCGCTCGCTGGTGGCACGCCGGTGCTGCCCGACGGGACCTCGGACCTGCGCGGTGAGTTGCCAGCGTCCGGTTCGCTGTACCTCGCCGACCAGTCCGACGGGTGGGTGGTGACCACCGGAGCGGGCGACACCGAACGGGACGTCCCTGCCACCGATGCGCTGGGGTGGGCCCAGTGGTTCGACAACGTCGACGCCGGTCAGGTCAGGGTCACCCACGCCGATCCCCTGGGGTTGCGCGCTGCCACCCTCGCCACGCCGTTGCTGTGGGTGCTGGCACTGTGGTGGTTGATCCGACATCGTCGTCAACTGGGAACCGGTGCGCCGGGTTCGGCCACCGACGAGGCAGCAGCGCAAGCCCTCGAGGACCTTGAGGTCGTGGCGTGAGCGCCCCCCGCTGGCTCGTAGCCGCCGTGGTACTTGCGGCGGTGGTGGGCCTCGTCGTCGTGGACCGGGCGGCCACCACCGACCCGGCGGGCCCCGACCCCATCGAGCGCCTCATGCCGGTCGCCGCACCAGCCGACGCGCCTGCCACCACGGCGTACTGCGCAGCGGGGACGGCCCGCGGTGCCGACGGCCCCGCCGAGCAGATCGTCGTCATGGCCAACACCACCGACGCATCGCGTGAGGTGACCGTCACCGTGTTCACCGACGAGGGGGCGCCACAATCCGAGACGCTCACCCTCGACCCGCTGTCGCGTCAGTCGTTACGGGTCGCCGACGTCGTTGAAGCCCGCTGGGCCGGGGCGCTCGTCGAAGCCGACGGCGGCGGGGTGGCGGTGGACCATGTGTTGTCGGGTCCCACCGGGACGAGCGGTGGCCCGTGTGCCACCTCGGCGTCGACGTCGTGGTACTTCCCGGCGGGTTCCACCTTGCTCGGTGTGCGGAATCGCATCGTGCTGTTCAACCCGTTCGCCCAACCGGCGGTCGTCGACGTCGAGGCGGAAACCGCTGATGGTCGCCGTCGACCAAACGAACTTCAGGGCATTTTCGTGAACCCCCGCAGTGTCAGGGTCGTTGACCTTGATGCCGTGGTGACCGTGCGAGACCAGGTGGCGGTGGTGGTGAACGCCAGGTCAGGTCTGGTCGTTGCCGAACAGCTCGAGATCGTGACACCAGACGCCCAGGTCTTGCCCGCCTCCCTGTCGGTCACCCTGGGTGCACCCGCACCGGCGCCGTCGTGGTATTTCCCGCTCGGGGCACCGGTGATCGATCGCGTCGAGCAGCAGTACGTCGTGTTCAACCCCACCGGTGACGTCGCCGACGTCGATGTCCAGATCCTCGTGGACGACCCGGCAACGAACGGGTTCGTGGAACCCTTCGAGATCACCATCCGGCCAGGGCAGTACGCCGTCGTCGACCTCGGCGAGGAGGAACGGGTCCCCGCTGGCGTACCGCTTGGGGCCTACGTCGAGTCAATCAACGGGGTGCCGGTCGTGGCGGCGCGGGTCATCCGTTCAGGAGCGACGGGGGCCGCCGCCGTGGCCGCAGGCGTCGCCGGGCCGGGGACGTCGATCACGGTGGGAGCCCCGCTGCTCGCCACCGAGTGGGTCGTTCCCTTCGCTGGTGCGCGCGGTGGGAACGGCGTACGCGTCGCGGTGAGCAATCTGGGTTTGCGTGACACGGAAGTCACTCTCGTCGCCTATGCCGGCGGAAGCAGCGTGCCCCTCGGTGATGCCGGGTCGCTGCTCGTCAGAGCAGGCAACCGGGTTGAGATCGAACTCGCTCAAGGAGTGGACTCCACCGGGGTGTTCGTCGTGGTCACCTCCGCCCAGCCCGTTGCCGTGGAACGCGGGGTTGATTTCGGCGGTGACGGGTTCATGGTGGCCTCGGCCGTGGCGGGAGCGTCCACCGTTTCCCGGCCGTCCCCTGCGCTCCCTGACACCTCGACCAGTCCGACCGTGGTGCTTGACGGGCAACCCTCCATCCCGCCGACGTTCATCCCCCCAACGACCGCTGGCGCACCTGCGACCACGGGTGTGCAGGGCTGATTCGTGGACCGGTTCCTCATCGCACTCGTGGTGGTGGCGGCGGTGGCGGCGGTGGCCGTCGTGATGCAGCGTCGGCGCCCCGACGCTCCGACCCAGCGGGTCTACAACGTTCCAGTCCAGTTGGACCGCGAGGACTTCCCCCGGCCCGCCACACCCTGGCTGGTGGTGGTGTTCACCTCGGCCACGTGTGGGACGTGCGCCCAGGTCGTCGCCAAGGCCGAGGCTCTCAACAGTGACGCCGTGGTCGTTGCCGAGGTGGAAGTCACCGCCGAGGCGGACCTGCATCAGCGCTATGGCATTGACGCCGTGCCCACCCTGGTGGTCGCCGACGCAGACGGTGTGGTTCGGCGGTCCTTCCTCGGACCGGTAACGGCAACCGACCTGTGGGCGGCAGTCGCCGAGGTTCGTGAACCGGGCACGTTGCCACCCGGTGGGTGCCAGTCAGGTCAAGACGAGCACTGAGCGTTGCCCGCCACCGGGTCTGCACGGGGTGGTGCACCCCATGGTGGAACGAAGTCAGTGGCTGACGTCAACCGTGGCGTCGGGAGCGGAGTCGGGCATGTCCCCGTCGGCGGCGCCGGCGTTGGAGAGCTCGGGTCGTCGGGGAACGGTGCCGCCTCCGACTTCGACGAGGCGCTCAACCTCGGCGCCGTCGATGGTCTCGTGTTCGAGCAGCGCCCGGGCCACGAGATCGAGGGCGTTGCGATGCTCGGTCAGCAGCGCACGGCACCGGTCCTCCTGCTCGCGCAGGATTCGCTCCACTTCCTCGTCGATCACCCGGGCGGTGTCATCTGAGTAGTCGCGGGTGTGCATGAGGTCCTCGCCGAGGAACACCTGTCCTTGACTGCCCCACGCCATGGGTCCGACCCGTTCGCTCATGCCCCACTCGCGGACCATCTTTCGTGCCAACTCGGTGGCGCCGACGAGGTCGTTGTTGGCCCCGGTGGACACCACGTCAAACACCAGGTCCTCGGCGATGCGTCCGCCCATGCGGACGACCAGGGAGTCCTCGATGTAGTCCTGACGGTAGATGTGGCGGTCCTCAATGGGGAGCTGTTGGGTCACGCCGAGGGCCATGCCCGACGGAATGATGGTCACCTTGTGAACGGGGTCGGCGGTGGGGAGCACCGCCGCGCAGATGGCATGTCCGGCCTCGTGGTAGGCGATGGCTTCCTTTTCAACATCGGACAGCGCCATCGACTCACGCTTTTGGCCCATGAGGACGCGGTCCCGTGCGAGGTCGAAGTGGTGCATGGTGATCTGGTTGGAGCCGTCACGTACGGCGTACAACGCCGCTTCGTTGACCAGGTTGGCAAGATCCGCACCGCTCATTCCGGGGGTGCCGCGTGCGATGACGTCAAGGTCGACGTCGGAGGACACCCGCTTGTGCTCGATGTGCACCTCGAGGATCTTGCGTCGATCCTCGAGTTCGGGGAGTGGAACCACGACCTGACGGTCGAACCGGCCCGGCCGGAGCAGCGCGGGGTCCAAGATGTCGGGGCGGTTGGTGGCCGCCATCATGACGATGCCGGTGGTGACCTCAAAGCCGTCCATCTCGGCCAACATCTGATTCAGGGTTTGTTCACGTTCGTCGTGCCCGCCGCCGAGTCCAGCTCCGCGCTTGCGGCCGATGGAGTCGATCTCATCGACGAAGATGATGGCTCGGCCCATCTTGCGGGCGCTCTGGAACAGGTCGCGGACTCGGCTGGCCCCCACCCCGACGAACATCTCCATGAAGTCCGAACCGGTGACGGACATGAACGGCACACCCGCCTCGCCGGCCACCGCCCGGGCGATCAGGGTCTTGCCCGTTCCGGGAGGGCCGACGAGCAGGATCCCCTTGGGGATGCGGGCCCCGATCTCAGCGAACTTCTCGGGATACTTGAGGAAGTCGACCACCTCGGTGATCTCCTGTTTGACTCCCTCGTACCCGGCGACGTCACTGAACAGCGTGCCGGGACGTTCGGTGGTGTAGGTCTTTGCCTTGCTCCGGCCCACCGACATGATGCCGCCCATTTGTGACGACGCCCGACGCTGCATCCACATGAAAAAGCCGATGATGAGCAGCACCGGCAGGAAGAAGGGGATCAGGGTGAGCAGCGGGTTGGGCTCGGGGGTGGTGAACTTCACGCCCTTTTGGGTCATGAGTTCCAGGTCGGTGTCAGGGGGAGGCGCAGGCGTTGTCGTGGTGAACGAGGTGCCGTCGGTGAACGACCCGGTGACCGAATTGTTCACGTTGTCGTAGGTGGCCTCACTGACCTGGTCCTGACGCAACCGGTCGAGGAAGGACCCGTACCCGGTTGACTCGCCCTGGTCGGTGCGCATGAACGACGGGATGATGAACACGGCGGCCACGACGGCAATGAGGACCCACAAGGTCCAACGGGGCCAACCCTGCTCCTCGTTGTCACGGCTGGCGGGGGAACCCTTGGGTGGGGGAGGCGGAGCCGGAGTGTCAGGACTCATGGTCCCAGCCTAGGGGAATCCTGACGGAACCGGCCCTCGTGGCGCCGATCTGCGGGTCGGATTCAGCCGGCGAGTGCCGTGCCGGACCCCATGTCCCACAGCGATGTCGGCCGGGCAGAGCGACGCCGGTCGGCCAGCGTCCAGCCCTGCGGTGGGGTGAGTCGGTCGGCGTGGGCGGCGCAAAGGTCGTAGGTCGAGGGGTGATCCTCGGCTGCGAGGTCGTCAAGCCACACCGTGGATGACCGGTACTCGTAGGTGAACGTGGCTGATGCCGACGAGGCGCACGCCGGACGAGAGCAACTCCTGCGCATGTCCGGACCGTAGCGGCGTGCTGGTTCGAAATGGGGGATGGCTGGACCGGCGAACGTCGGGGGTGGGTGGCCCAGATCGGTCCGTGGCGGGTATCGGGGTAGCCTTGCCCCGTGGCATCAAAGAGTTCACGTCGACGCAAGCGCGCGACGCGTCGACCCTTCGACGACGGTCGCCCTGAGGAGACGGGGGCGTCAGATGCCCTCGAAGGGGACGTGGTCTCCACCAGCGATGTGGAGCCGGACGCGTCACTCGTGAGTGTCGAGACTTCTGCAACAGCGGTGGCGACCGAGACCACCCGGCGCCCAGGGCGCCCGTTGCCCCCACCTGTGGTGAACCCGGTGCTGGGTGGCACCCCCCTCAACGAGTTCACCGACCGCTTCATCGCACCGGTCCCCGGTGAGGGACCAGCGGAGGCTTCCGCCACGAAACGGTGGGGTATTGGTGACGCCATCGGTGGTTGGGCTGTCGCCCAACTCGCCTCCATTCTCGCCATTGCCGGCGTCATCACCTATCTCGGATTCCCGGCGGTGGCGGGCATGGGTGGCGCCATTGGTCAGGCCGCCGGCCAGAGCGAGATCGGTTCCGCCCTCGACATCCTCAGCGTGTACGGCGACCTTCCGTTCGAGTGGCAGGTGGCGCTGCAGATCCCGCTTTGGGTGGGTCTGATCGGTGCGCCGCTGTACGCGGCGCGTCGCAAAGGCACGAGCCTCGCAGTCGATTTCGGGTTGCGTGTGCAACGCAAGGACATCCCGGTCGGTCTCGTCATCGGGGTGCTCGCCCAACTCGTGCTCGTGCCCCTGGTCTACGTCCCCTTGCGGGCGCTCGGCGGGAGCACCGAAGACGTCTCCGAACCGGCCCAGCAGTACGTCAACAGCGCCAGCGGTCCGCTCGGCGTTGTGTTGCTGCTCCTCGTGGTGGGTCTCGGGGCCCCCTTTGCCGAGGAGCTCTTCTACCGTGGGCTCACCCAGCGAGCGGTGCTCCACCGACTGGGTCGACCGGCGTGGGCCGTGGTGGTTGCCGCCTTGTTCTTCGCCTTCGCCCACCTGCAGTCGCTGCAGTTCCCCGCCCTGGTCGCCGTTGGTGTCCTGTTCGGGGTTCTGGCACAGCGATCCGGCCGTCTCGGCCCGCCCATTTTCGCCCATGTCGGGTTCAACCTCACGACCGCCGTGGTGTTCCTGTTTGACCTGAACCTGCCGTTCAGCTGAGAGCGGCGGGAGACCCATGACTGACGTCGACCCTCCCGAGGTCCCCGACAGTTCCCCCGGCGTGCCGCCGCCGTCCCCCGACGACGCCCTAGCCGAAGAGTTCTGGGGTGAGGCCGATCGCCGTCGGCGGCGCAAGGGCGGACGTCGCCGGGAAGTGCTCGTGCCCGCAGGCGGGGACTTCTTTGAGCTCACCCAGACCGATGACACCGAGGCCGACGATCCTGATGCCCATCGGCGGTTGAGCGACTCCGATGCCCGGTGGCCTACCCGGTTGGCTCATCGTGTTGCGGCGGTCCCGGTGGAGGGTTGGCTGACGCTGGGGATCGTCGCCACCTGTGTCGGTTTCGTCATCGCGCAACTCGGTGGGTCCCTCCTCATCACTGACACCACTCCCGCCGGCGGGGACATGGGCGCCCACGTGTGGGGCCCGGCGTTCATGCGCGACCACCTGCTCCCGTCGTTCCGGCTCACCGGGTGGTCCCCGGACTGGTACGCCGGGCTCCCGGCGTTCCACTTCTACATGGTGCCGCCGATGTTGGCGATCGCCCTGTTGTCCTACGTGTTGCCCTACGGCATCGCCTTCAAGTTGGTGGCGGTGAGTGGTGTGGTCACCATGCCGATCGCTGCGTGGGCCTTCGGACGCCTGACCCGACTCCCGTTCCCTGCGCCAGCGCTCCTCGCCGTCGGTGCGACGGCGTTCCTCTTTGACCGTTCGTTCTCGATCTACGGAGGCAATCTCGCATCGACGCTGGCCGGAGAGTTCGCTTTTTCGATCTCCCTGTCGTTGTCGTTGGTCTTCCTCGGCGTGGTGGCTCGGGGCTTGCGCACCGGACGTCATCGTGGGCTGGCGGCCGGCCTGTTGGCGCTCGTGGCCCTCTGCCACGTCATCCCCGCAATCTTCGCCGTGGTCGGAACGGCTGCGTTGTTCCTGGTTCACACGGGCTCGGGGGCGGTGTGGCGGCGTCGGGCCCGCGCTGCGATGGTGCCGGGACTCGTCGCCTCGGGGGTCATTGCTGTCGTGGCGCTGGTGCCGCTGGTTACCGGATGGGGGAGCGGTGACGGTGGTCCGTGGCTGAGCGGCTCGGTTCTCGTCGTGCTCGCCACCGTGTTGGCGGTGTCGATGCTCGTGTGGTTGTGCTGCGCCCCAGGGCGGAGTCGCTGGTTGTGGCTGGCGACGATGGTGCCGGTTGCCGGGCTCCTCGTGGCGTGGTGGTACTGGCCGTTTTGGACACAGCGGGCCTACCTCAACGACATGGGGTGGGAACGAAAGACGAACATCGCCACGTTGTTGTGGAACCGCGGTTCGACCCTCGCCGGCGAGGCGCTCGACGGCGGTCTCGTCGACTCCCCGCCACTGCAGTGGGTCATCGGACTCGCCGTCGTCGGCCTCGTGCTGTCTCTCGTCAACCGTCGGCGCGCCGGTGTGGCACTGGCGTTGATCGCCGTGGTGGCCGCGCTCGGCGTGTGGGGCATGCCCCAGGGGCGCCTGTGGAACGCCCGCCTCACCCCCTTCTACTACCTGTCGTTGTACCTCCTCGCTGGGATCGGGATCGCCGAGTTCGGGCGATTGATCTCCTCGCTGGTGGCACGGGACCTCGCCCGGCCGGTCCGTTGGGTGCGCTGGCTCACTGGTATCGCCGCCACCGTCGTGGTGCTCGTCCTGCTCGGGTTGCCGTTGCGGTCGCTGCCCGGAGGCAGCCTCGACGGTGGCGTCTACCGGTGGGGCCCGTTTTCCACCACCGATTCGTCGTTCGTGCCTGGGTGGGCTCGCTGGAACTTCTCGGGGTACGAGGGCAAGGACGCCTGGCCCGAGTATCAGGCCCTCATGGCGACCATGGTCGGAGTCGGCGAGCAGCAGGGCTGTGGGCGGGCCATGTGGGAGTACGAAAAGGACCTCGACCGGTATGGCACCCCGATGGCGCTGATGCTGCTCCCGTTCTGGACGGAGGGCTGCATCGGATCCATGGAGGGGTTGTATTTCGAAACCTCCACCACCACCCCCTATCACTTCCTCATGCAGGACCAGTTGTCGGCGGCACCCTCGAACGCACAACGAGATCTGCCCTACGTCGCCGGTGCGCCAACCCAGGCGGAGTTCGACAAGGGTGTGGCCAATCTCCAGTTGTTCGGTGTCCGCTACTACCTCGCCACCAGTGACGACATGAAGGCGTTCGCCGACGAGGCCCCCGAACTCAGTGAGGTCGCCACCTCGGGTCCGTGGACCATCTACGAGGTGGCGGACGTTGCGCTCGTCGAAGGGCTCGCCGCCAACCCTGTCGTCGTGGAAGGGTCCGAGGTCGGTGGCGAGGTGTGGCTGGATCTCGCCGTCGAATGGTTCATCGACCCCGCCGCGCGGGACCTGTTCGCCGCTGCCGACGGACCTGACGGGTGGCCGCGGGTGACGATGGCGGATGCGCTGGATGGACTGACCTCCGGCGCCGAGCCGTGGGGACCCGATCAGCCCGTGGCGCCCGTGACGGTCTCGGGGATCGAGACCGACACCGATCGGGTGTCGTTCAACGTGGACCGCACCGGTGTCCCCGTGCTCGTGCGGACCTCGTACTTCCCCAACTGGGAGGTCAGCGGCGCCGAAGGGCCGTGGCGGGTCACCCCCAACCTCATGGTGGTGGTTCCCACCGAGCGTCAGGTGACGCTGTCCTACGGCACGTCTGGACCCGAACTGCTGGGTTGGATCCTCACCGGCGTGGGCGTGGTCCTCCTCGTCGTGTTGTGGCGTTGGGGTCGCGTCGGCGGGGTCGGGCCGATGTGGTGGTTCTGGCCGACCTGGGCGCACCCTGACCCACCGGACGGCAACGTCCCGCTCTCGAGTCCGCCCGCTGGTTTTGAGGTGCCGGTGCGGCGCGACGCCGTGCCCGAACCGCCCCTGTCCGACCCACCGACAGCACCCAACCCGTTGGTCGTTGGCGACACGCCAGATGCCCCGACGCGCGACACGCCCCTTGCAGGGCCGACGGGACCAGTCAGCGAACTGTGGGGGTACGGCGCGTCCCGCTCCGATGACGGCGGTGACGACGCACCGGCGTCGCCACAGGACCCATGACCCGTCACCGGAAACTTCGCGCCACTCTGGGAGCGGGGTCGGTGGTGGCGGTCGTCGGGTTGGTCGCCTTGCGGATCGTGACCCGGCGGCGGAATCTGGACCGGGTCACCGCCACCCTCGGGGTGCGTCACCCGCGACCACCCGCTCCGGGTGACGTCCGGCTGTCGGTGGTGATCCCGGCTTATCGGGAACCGCGAATCGGTGACGCCATCGCCGCGGTGAGGAGCGCACTGGGCGATGTTGACGCCGCGGGGGACCTTGAGATCATCGTGGTCGACGACGGCTCATACGACGGCACCGACGAGCGTGCTCTGCGCGCAGGTGCGGACCGGGTATTGCGGCTGGCGGTGAATCGGGGCAAGGGCGCAGCGGTGCGGACCGGGATCCTTGCGGCCCGTGGCCGCACCATTGCCTTCACCGATGCCGACATGTCCTACCCGCCGACGCAACTGGCGTTGCTGTGCGCCGAGGTGGAGTCAGGCTGGGACGTCGTGGTCGGCAGTCGCCTGCACGCAGACACCACCACGTTGGTGCGGGCCCGTCGGCTGCGCGAACTCGGCGGCCGGGTCATCAACGCCCTCACCCGGGCCGTCCTCCTCGGAGGTCACAGGGACACCCAGTGCGGCCTCAAGGCGTTCCGTTCCGATGCGGCACGACTCATCTTCTCCCACGCCCACCTCGACGGGTTCGCCTTCGACGTCGAAGTGTTCCACCTCATCGAGCGCTACGGGTTGTCGCTTGCCGAGATCCCCGTCAGCGTGGTCAACACCCGCCGTTCCAGCGTCAGAGTGGTTCGGGACGCAGGTCGACTGGTGCGGGACCTGTTCCGCATCCGGGCGTGGGCCGCGACCGGGGTGTACGAAATCGACCCGGTCAGCGAGGTTGACGGTGGGACACCCCTGCCGGGCACCGGCATGGGTCGGTAGGGTCAGCGCGGCCTACCAACTAGGGTGAAAGACGCTATGTCCATCGACCCCCAACGCCTCAGCGTCGTCTTCAAGGCGTACGACATCCGGGGCACCGTCCCCGACCAACTCGACGCCGAACTCGTCGAGGCCGTCGGTGTGGGCTTCGCCGACCTTGTCCGCAGCGACGATCCGGGGGCAACCCGCGTGCTCGTCGGACGCGACATGCGTCCCAGCGGGGTGGAACTCGCCGCGGCGTTCGCTCGGGGCGTCACCTCCCAAGGCCTCGACGTGGTCGACCTAGGCCTTACCTCGACCGACGAACTGTTCTTCGCGTCCGGGCACCTCGACGCTGCGGGCGCCCAACTGACCGCTTCGCACAATCCTGCCGGATACAACGGCATCAAACTCTGCTTGGCGGGGGCCCGCCCGGTCGGCGAGGAAACCGGACTCGAGCATGTCAAAGCGGTGGCCGCATCAGGCAGGGAACCTGTCCCCGCTCCGGGTGCGGTCACGTCCCAGGACGTTCTCGGCGACTTCGTGGAGCATGTGCACCGCTTCGTGGACGTGAACGCATTGGCGCCACTGTCGATCGTGGCTGACGCCGCCAATGGTATGGGCGGCTTGGTCGCTCCAGCGGTGTTCGAAGGATTGCCGGGCACGTTCGAGATCATGTTCGCCGAGCTCGACGGCACGTTCCCGAACCATCCCGCCGATCCCATCCAGCCCGAGAACCTGGTCGACCTGCAGCGCCGCCTCGGTGAGGTGGGGGCTGATCTGGGACTGGCCTTCGACGGGGACGCCGACCGGGTGTTCCTCGTTGACGACCAGGGCCAACCGGTGTCGGGTTCGACGACCACTGCGCTCGTGGCCATGGAGGTCCTTCGAGCCAACCCCGGTGCGGTCATCCTGCACAACCTGATCTGTTCGCGCAGCGTCCCTGAAGTGGTCCGCGAGCACGGTGGGGTCCCGGTGCGCACCAGGGTGGGGCATTCCTTCATCAAGGGCGTCATGGCCGAGACCGGCGCAGCGTTCGGGGGCGAGCATTCGGGCCACTACTACTTCCGGGAGAACTTCCGGGCCGACTCGGGAATCATTGCCGCCCTCGCCGTGTGGCAAGCGGTGACCCGCACGGGCAAACCCTTGAGCGAACTCCGCACGCTGGTCGAACGTTACGTGGCTTCAGGGGAGATCAACACCACGGTGAGCGACCCGGCGGCGGTGATCGAGGAGGTGGCCACGGGCTTTGATCCGGCCGCCTCCGATCGTCTCGACGGCCTCACCGTTGACGGGGGTGACTGGTGGTTCAACCTGCGTCCGTCCAACACCGAACCGCTGCTGCGTCTCAACGTCGAAGCCCCCGATGGGCCCGCATGTGCCGACCATGTCCGCGAACTCACCGAACGCATCGTTGACGCCGACGCCGTTGTTCGGGCAAGCGCCCACTCGAGAACTGAGGAACCTGCGTGATGACCCTTGACCCCCAACTCCTCGCCATCGTGGTCTGCCCCGTCGACAAGGGTCCGCTCTACCCGGTGGGCGAGACCCCGTCGGGCGACACGCCCGCCGCCCTATACAACCCGCGTCTGCGTCGCAGCTACGCCGTGGTTGACGGCATTCCGGACCTGCTTCCCGACGAGGCGACCGAGGTCGACGACGCCGTGCACGCCGAGTACGCGGCGCTGATCGAGTCCGGGGCGACCCACCCCACCGGCGGCGGGGTCGCCACATGATCGACACCCTCGATCTTCGGGGGTCAGCGCTGGGTCTGGCCGACCAGGTGATCGGCGCTGCCGCAGTGGCGGGAGAGGTTTCGCTTCCCCGTCTGCGAGGCGGTCTGCCCGGCGACGGTCGTGACGTCACCGCCGCCGACATCGACAACGTGGTCGTGCTCGGCATGGGCGGGAGCGGACTCGCCGGTGACGTGCTCGCCTCGGTTGCGGGCCCGTTCCTCTCGGTGCCTGTCGTGGTCCACAAGGGGTACGGCGTCCCCAATTTCATTGATCACCGGACCCTGGTGTTCGCCGTGTCGTTCTCGGGTGACACCGAGGAGACCGTGGAAGCCGCCGGTCTGGCGCTCGAGGCCGGCGCGCAGTTCGTGGCCGTTGCCCGCGGCGGTGCGCTTGGCGCGCTCGCCGACGAGGCGGGGGCGCCGATGGTCCCCGTCGCCGATGGCATCCCCATGCCCCGTGCCGGGGTCGGCGCGGTGTCGATCCCCCCGATGGTCCTGCTCGAACGGATGGGCATGTTCCCAGGGGCGGGAACCTGGATCGACCTCGCTGTGGATCAGCTCCGTCGTCGGGCGGAACAACTGGCGATGGGTCCCTCGCCCGCAAGCCGGCTGGCCGAGAGCATCGGCCGGTGTTTCCCGCTGGTGTACGGCGGAGGTGGCGTCGGCAGCGTTGCGGCGGTCCGGTTCAAGAACCAGGTCAACGAAAACGCAAAGGCGCCAGCGTTCGCGAACGTCCATCCCGAGCTGTGCCACAACGAGCTCGCCGGGTGGGGTCAGGGTGGCGACATCACCCGCCAGGTGCTCCACCTCGTGAACTTCCGCCACGATTTCGAGCACCCTCAGATCGGCCGCCGGTTCGACCTGGTGAGCGAGATCCTCGCCGAGGTCACCGCTGGGTCCAGCGAGGTCGTGGCCGAAGGGGAGGGCCCACTCGCACAGTTGTTCGATCTGGTCCTCGTGGGTGACATCGCCAGTCTCGACCTCGCCGCCGCCGAGGGGGTCGACCCCGGGCCGGTGCCGATGCTCATGCAGTTGAAGGCCGCCCTGGCCGTTGACTGAACCCCGATAATCCCCCCGCTGTTCCATCCATCACCAGGAGTCCCAACCCCATGACGATCACCACCGCATTCGGCAACCAGTCCGAGATGGACTTCCGCGTCGCTGACCTGGACCTCGCCGGTTTCGGCCGCAAGGAGATCCAACTCGCCGAGCACGAGATGCCCGGGCTCATGGCGGTGCGCGCCGAGTACGCCGATGCCCAGCCGCTCGCCGGTGCCCGCATCACCGGCAGCCTGCACATGACCATCCAGACCGCGGTGCTCATCGAGACGCTGGTCGCTCTCGGCGCGCAGGTGCGTTGGGCGTCGTGCAACATCTTCTCCACCCAAGACCACGCCGCCGCCGCCGTGGTGGTCGGCCCCGACGGGACGCCCGACAACCCCCGTGGGGTGCCGGTGTATGCGTGGAAGGGCGAGACCCTCGAGGAGTACTGGTGGTGCACCGAGCAGGTGTTGCGCTGGCCCGACGGGGGCGGCCCGAGCCTGATTCTCGACGACGGCGGCGACGCCACCTTGTTGGTGCACAAGGGCGTTGAGTACGAGCGCACCGGTGTGGTGCCCGAGCCCACCGAGGACGACAGCGAGGAGTGGGAGGTCGTTCTCGGTCTGCTGGCCCGCACCGTTGCCAACGAACCCCAGCTGTGGCACGGGATCGCCGGGGGCATCGTCGGCGTGAGTGAGGAGACCACCACCGGGGTGCACCGTCTCTACCAGATGCACGCCGAAGGGTCGCTGTTGTTCCCGGCCATCAACGTCAACGACTCGGTCACCAAGTCGAAGTTCGACAACCTCTACGGCTGTCGGCACTCGCTGATCGACGGCATCAACCGCGCCACCGACGTCATGATGGGCGGCAAGGTGGCGGTGGTGTGCGGCTACGGCGACGTCGGAAAGGGCTGTGCCGAATCGTTGCGGGGGCAGGGTGCCCGTGTGGTGGTGACCGAGGTGGACCCCATCTGTGCCCTCCAGGCCGCCATGGATGGCTACCAGGTCACGACCGTCGAGGACATGCTCGGCATCGCCGACATCTTCATCACCGCCACCGGCAACAAGGACATCCTCACCGCCGAGCACATGGCCCGCATGAAGCATCAGGCCATCGTGGGCAACATCGGCCACTTCGACAATGAGATCGACATCGCCGGGCTGCGACGGATGAGTGACGTGCGCAAGATCAACATCAAGCCCCAGGTGGACGAGTACGTGTTCCCCGATGGGCACTCGGTGATCATGTTGGCCGAGGGCCGTCTGTTGAACCTCGGCTGCGCCACCGGGCACCCCTCGTTCGTCATGTCGAACTCGTTCACCAACCAGGTGCTCGCCCAGATGGAACTCCACCGCAACGCCGAGGTGCTCGAGCGCAAGGTCTACACGTTGCCCAAGAAGCTCGACGAGAAGGTCGCCCGCCTCCACCTCGACGCCCTCGGGGTGAAACTGACCCGGCTTTCCGAGGACCAGGCGGCGTACCTCGGGATCGCTGCTGACGGCCCGTACAAGCCTGATACCTACCGCTACTGATCCGCTCAAACTGTCAGACGAACTGGGGGAGTCATGGAGCACCTTGAGGGAAGAGTCGCCGTCATCACCGGTGCGGCCAGTGGAATCGGTGCGGCCATGGCCCGACGGTTCGGCGCGGCGGGCATGCGGCTCATGCTCGCCGACATCGAACCCGACACGCTCGGGGACTTCGCTGCAGAGTTGCGTGGCGAGGGTCGTGACGTTTCCACGTTCGTATGCGACGTGTCCGACGCCGCTGCGGTCGACGCCCTGGCCACCGCCACCATGGAGGCGTACGAGGCCGTGCACCTGGTGTGCAACAACGCCGGGGTTGGCGCCGGAGGGCCCATGGCCGACGTGCCGCTGGCCGAATGGGAGTGGGTGCTGGGTGTGAACCTGTGGGGGGTGATCCACGGGGTGCGGAGCTTCCTGCCGTTGCTTCGACTCCAAGACGAGGCCCACATCGTCAACACCGCCTCGGTGGCCGGTCTGTTCTCGGCGCCGTTCATGGGGCCGTACAACGTGTCGAAGTTCGGTGTGGTCACGCTGTCAGAGACGCTGTTCCACGAGTTGCGCCTCTCGGGGGACAACGTCGGAGTGTCGGTCCTCTGCCCGGCGTGGGTGCGCACCCGCATCCACGAGTCGCAGCGCAACCGTCCCGAGGCCGCTGGCGGCACCGTCGAGGTGGACAGCGGTGTGGCGGGGATCATGGCCGGGTTCATCAACAACGGGATGGACCCCGACAAGGTGGCCAGCGACGTCCTCGACGCCGTCGTGACGAACCGGTTCTACATCCTCACCCATGACGACTCGGACGTGGCGGTGCGCATGCGCGCCGACGCCATCGTCGCCAGTGAGCCCCCACCGTTCGTGATGCCCCAGTAGGCACTCGCCGTCGGCGGGTGGCCGCCGCCACCGACATGGAACCAAACCGCAACCGAACCGCCCGATGAGCGGCCTACCTTGCGGGCATGGAAATCATCATCAGTAGCCGTCACACCCACGTTGCCGCCGCTGTTGAGTCTGCGGTGCACGACAAGATCGGTCGTCTCGAGCGGTTCGACCACGATGTGCGTCGCGCCCGGGTGCACTTCACCCATGAGGCGACCGCCCGCGCGGCCGACCGGGAGAGTTGCGAGGTGATCCTCGAGGCCAACGGGGAACGCTTCGTGAGCCGGGTGGCGGGCCCTGACCAGTTCGCCGCCGTCGACCAGGCGGTCGCCAAGCTCGAGCACCAGTTGTCTCGGAACCGGGCCCGACGGTTGGGGAGGTCCCGGGCGGTCTGAGTACCCGGGATAGCCCCCGCCCTCGCCGGCGGTAGAGTGGGCTCTCCCATGGGCGTATTCGACAAACTCCTACGCACCGGGGAGGGCAAGAAGCTCAAGGCCCTCGCCGGCATCGTCCCCGACGTCAACGCACTCGAGCCCGAACTCGAGCGCCTTGACGATGATGCGCTTCGAGCCAAGACGGCGGAGTTCCGTCAGCGGCTCGAACGCGGTGAGGACCTTGACGACCTGCTGATCGAGGCGTTCGCCGTCACCCGTGAGGGGGCGCGGCGCGTCAGCGGCCAGCGGCACTACGACGTCCAGTTGATGGGTGGCGCAGCGCTGCACTTCGGGTGGGTGGCCGAGATGAAGACCGGCGAGGGCAAGACCCTCGTGTCGACGCTCCCTGCCTACCTCAACGGTGTGGCTGGCACCGGCGTGCACATCGTGACCGTCAACGACTACCTCGCCTCCCGTGACGCCGAGTGGATGGGGCGCATCCACCGCTTCCTCGGACTGTCCGTCGGACTCGTGATTCCCGGCGAGTACGACCCGGCCGTGAAGCGGGCCCAGTACGCCTGCGACATCACCTACGGCACCAACAACGAGTACGGGTTCGACTACCTGCGGGACAACATGGCGATGTCTCTCGGGGACAAGGTGCAGCGAGGCCACTCCTACGCCATCGTCGATGAGATCGACTCGATCCTCATCGACGAGGCGCGCACCCCGCTCATCATCTCTGGGCGTCTCGCTGACGCAGCCGCGATGTACTACAAGTTCGCCGCCGTCGTCCGGGGTCTCAAGCGCGACGTCCACTACGAGGTCGACGAGGAGAAGCGGTCCGTTGCTCCCACCGAGGAAGGGGTCTCCGCAGTTGAGAAGGCCCTCGGGGTGGAGCACCTCTACGACGAGGTGTCCACCAACCTCGTTCACCAGTTCCAGACGGCGCTGAAGGCCAAGGAGCTGTACCGGCGGGACAAGGACTACCTGATCGCCGATGGCGAGGTGAAGATCGTCGACGAGTTCACCGGCCGGGTCCTCGAGGGACGGCGCTGGGGCGACGGGCTGCACCAGGCGGTTGAGGCCAAGGAGGGGGTGCGCATCAAAGAGGAGAACCAAACCCTCGCCACCGTCACCCTCCAGAACTACTTCCGCATGTACGACAAGTTGTCGGGCATGACCGGTACGGCTGAGTCGGAGGCGGCCGAGCTGTACTCGACGTACGGGCTGCAGGTCGTTCCCATCCCCACGCACCGCCCCATGGTGCGCATGGACCAGCCCGACCTCATCTTCCGAAGCGAGGACGCCAAGTACGACTCGCTTGCCGAGGATCTCGAGCGACGGTACGAGGTCGGTCAGCCGGTCCTCGTCGGCACCACCTCGGTGGAAAAGTCCGAACGGTTGGCCAAGATTCTGCAGCGTCGAGGGGTTCCCCATGAGGTCCTCAACGCCAAACAGCACCACCGTGAGGCGGAGATCATCACCCAGGCGGGTCGGCTCCATTCGGTCACGGTGGCCACCAACATGGCGGGTCGCGGGGTGGACATCCTCTTGGGCGGCAACCCCGAAGGTCTTGCCTCGCGTGCCGCACGTGGCGAAGGGCTCGAACCTGGCACCGTGGAGTACGAGCAGCGCCTGGCGGAACTCATTCCCAAATTCGCCGAAGAGTGCGCTCAGGAAGCCGATGTGGTGCGTTCCCTTGGCGGGCTGTACGTGCTGGGCACCGAACGTCACGAAAGCCGGCGCATCGACAACCAGTTGCGAGGCCGATCGGGGCGGCAGGGGGATCCCGGGGAGAGCCGGTTCTACCTGTCCCTCGAGGACGACCTGATGCGGCTGTTCGCCACCGGGGCCATGAACTGGGTCATGGGGCGGGCCATGCCCGAGGACGAGGCCATCGAGGCGAAGATGGTGACCAAGGCCATCGAGCGGGCGCAGAACACGGTCGAGCAGCGCAACGCCGAGGTGCGCAAGAACGTGCTCAAGTACGACGAGGTGATGAACGAGCAGCGCAAGGTCATCTACCAGCGTCGTGACCAGATCCTCGAAGGTGACTCGCTGCGAGACGCGGCACTCGACGCACTCGCCGAGAGCGTCAACGACCTCATCGACCGGTTCTGTGAGGGAGACGACCCGGGGGAGTGGGACCTCGAGGGCCTCGTCGCCGAGGTGCACGCCTCATGGCCGACCGCAATCGCCCAAGGCGACCTCGCAGTGTGCACCGCCTCCGATGAGCTCTACGAGGTGTTGATGAGTGACGCCACCGCCCACTACGAGCGGCGCGAGGCGGAGATCGGTGCCGAGGGCATGCGAACCATCGAGCGTCAGGTGATGCTCCGACTCATCGATCAGCGCTGGCGTGAACACCTCGCCGAAATGGACTACCTGCGTGAAGGCATCCACCTGCGAGCCATGGGTCAAAAGGACCCCCTCAACGAGTGGCAGCGTGAGGGTTTTGACATGTTCGGCGTCATGATCGACGCCGTGGCACGCGACTTCGTGGTGTACCTGATGCACGCCAACGTCTCCACCGAGGAGGCATCCGCCGGGTCCGAGCCGGCGGTGAGCAACGTGCGCTACACGGCGCCGGTGGACCCATCCGAGGCGGGATCCGGGGTGGCGGCGGCGGCGGTATCCGGGGTGGCGTCGGGTGTTGCCCCCGCTGGGGCCACCGGGCCTCAAGGCCCCCAGACCCCCGTCGTGAAGTCAGACTGGGACGGGACCCCCCGCAACGCCCCCTGCCCGTGTGGATCGGGCAAGAAGTTCAAGTTCTGCCACGGCGCAGATCGCTGACGTGGTCGACTACACCGACGCGCTGCGCGACCTGCGTCGCCGCATAGACGAGGCGGGCGTCTACCTTCGGGTCGCCGATCTTCGCGAGGCCCTGCCGCAGCTTGAGGCGGAGGCATCGGCTCCGGACCTGTGGGATGACGCCGATCGGGCCCGCACGGTCACCGGTGAACTTGCGGCGGCGACCGGTGATCTCGCCACGTTCGATCGCCTTCGAGGTCTCGCCGATGACGCCGAGACGCTCTTTGAACTCGGCCGGGAGGAAGGCGACGAGGCCACGCTCGCCGAGGTCGGAGGGGCGATTACCGCAGCCGAGGCGGAACTGTCTCGGGTTGAGCTTCGGGCGCTGTTCACGGGGGAGTGGGACGATCACGACGCCGTGTGTGAGATTCACGCCGGCGAGGGCGGCACGGACTCGGCCGACTTCGCCGAGATGTTGCTGCGCATGTACCGACGCTGGGCCGAACAGCGCGGGTTCGACTTCGAGGTGGAGTCAATCACCGAAGGCGCCGAGGCCGGAATCTCGGCGGCCACGTTCATGGTGCGCGGTGCGCACGCCTACGGGTTGCTGCGCGGGGAGAAGGGAACCCACCGCTTGGTGCGCATCTCTCCGTTCAACGCCCAGGGCAAACGACAGACGGCGTTCGCGTCGCTCAGTGCCGTTCCGTTCCTCGACGACGGTGAGGTCGACCTCGAGATTGACGACAAGGATTTGCGCATTGACGTGTACCGGTCGTCGGGTGCCGGTGGCCAGCACGTGAACAAGACGGACTCGGCGGTGCGGATCACCCACCTGCCGACCGGCACGGTCGTGGCATGCCAGAACCAGCGCAGCCAGCATCAGAACAAGGACAAGGCGATGCAGATTCTCCGGGCCCGTCTCGCCGACCTCGAGCGTCAACAGCGTGACGCGGAGCTGGCCGCCATCGGAGGCCCCCGGGAGGTGGCGGGATTCGGCAGCCGGATCCGCTCCTACGTCCTGCACCCCTACCAGCAGGTCAAAGACGAGCGCTCAGGGGTTGAGATCGGTGACGTGAACGGTGTCCTCGACGGGGATATCGACCCACTGCTCGAGGCGTATCTGCAATGGGAGCGATCCTCGGCGGGAAGTGACCTCTGACCAGCGACTCCCGGTGACCGATTCCACCCCGGTGGGGTGCCGGAATCGCCCGGAAAGGCCGTGGAGCGCCGCACCGTCGGTGTAACGTGATCGCAACATGATCCGCCTTGAATCGGTCTCGAAGGTCTACAAGGGCGAAGTCACCGCGCTACGTGACGCCTCCTTGAACATCGACAAAGGGGAGTTCGTCTTCCTCGTGGGCGCCTCGGGTTCGGGCAAGTCCACGTTCATTCGACTGTTGAACCGTGAGGAAACTCCCACGACCGGCAAGATCTGGGTCGCAGGCAAGGACGTCGGGGGACTGTCGAGTTCGAAGGTGCCGTTCCTGCGGCGGAATATTGGCTGCGTGTTCCAGGACTTCAAGCTGCTTCCGTCAAAGACCGTTGCGGAGAACGTGGCGTTCTCCCTTGAGGTCATCGGTCGTCCTCGCAACGTCATCCGATCCCAGGTTCCTGCCATCCTCGAACTGGTGGGGCTCGGGGACAAAGCAGATCGTTTCCCCAACGAGCTCTCCGGAGGTGAACAGCAGCGCGTGAGTGTGGCGCGGGCCTTCGTGAACAGGCCGCTCATCCTGCTCGCTGACGAACCCACCGGGAACCTTGACCCGGCGACCTCGGTTGGGATCATGCGGTTGCTTGAGCGGATCAACAAGACCGGGACCACGGTGGTCATGGCGACCCACGACCGGAGCATCGTGGACACCATGCGGCGGCGGGTCATCGAGCTCGAACACGGCGACATCATCCGGGACCAGTCCCGCGGTGTGTACAACTAGGCGGGCGGGATATGGCCATGAACCTTGATTACGCCGTCCGTGAGACGTGGACGAACCTGCGCCGCAACGTGGTGATCAGCATCGCCTCGGTGCTCTGTGTCACGGTGTCGCTCTCGCTGGTGGGTGTGGCGCTCATGGCTCGCCAAGGGGTCGAGCGGGCCACCCAGCGTTGGCAGGACGGTGTCGAGTTCATCGTGTTCGTGGCTCCTGACGCATCCGAGGAGCAAATCGACTCGGTTGGTGCGAGCCTCGAGTCGAATCCGTTGGTGGAGCGGGTCACGTTCTTTGATCAGGAACAGGCCTACCAGGAGTTCTCCGAGATGTTCGCCGACTCGCCCGACATGGTCGAGACCGTGACTCCCGACATCCTCCCTCCGTCATTTCGGGTCGTGCCCACCTCGACGGATCTGGCCTCGGTGGAGGAGCTTGTCCAGCAGTACGAGTCCCAGCCCGGGGTGATCCAGGTCGCCCGATCGACCGAGGCCATCGTGGCCATTAAGGATGTGAGCGACTTCCTCACAGGCTGGGCGCTCGGTGTGGCACTGGTGCTACTGGTCGTGGCGGTGCTCATCATCCTGACCACCATTCAGCTCGCCATCTTCACCCGCCGTCGGGAGATCGAGGTGATGCGCCTCGTGGGTGCGTCGAAGGCCTTCATCCGGGTCCCGTTCATGGCTGAGGGACTCGTGCAGGGCCTCGTCGGTGCGCTGCTGGCAATTGCTGCGTTGCGCATCTTCCAACCGGTGTTCGAGAATTCGCTGCCGTCGTCGGATCAGTTGGTCCTCTTCAGCGAGTTCACCTTCTCCGGGGTCGACATGCTTTGGACCTACCTGCTCCTCGGAGGGGTGGGCGCCGGTATCGGCACCGCAGCGGCGGCTATCGCCGTGACCTGGTTCCTCGACGCCTGAGCGCCAGTTAGCCGAACCATGCGGGTTCGTTGCCCGGGCGCCACTTGATGTTGCAGCCCATCGACGGCCACTGCGGCTCGTCAACTGGCCTGCCGGCCAGGGTGGCGTTGACCGCAGCACGCAGGTCCACACCGGTCACCGGGACGTCGTTG
>CAMAQM010000029.1 GCA_945860545.1 Bifidobacterium breve
CCGCGTTCATGCGCCTGTGCGCCGGTGACGAACCCGGGTTCCTCCTTGAATCGGTGGAGCATGGCCAACGGTGGAGCCGGTGGTCGTTCGTCGGGCGTCGCCCATGGCTGACCCTCACGGTGCGCGGAAACGAGGTGGAAGCCGTCGGAGATCTGCCCGACGGGGTGCCGCTCACCTCGGGGGCGCTCGCTGCGGTCGAGGCGCTGCTCGCCACCCAGCGGGCGCCTGCCCTCGACGGTCTCCCGCCGCTGCACTCGGGTCTGGTCGGGTACCTCGGTTACGACGTGGTGCGCGAGGTCGAACGTCTCGGCGACGCCCCTCGTGACGACACCGGACACCCCGACGCCGTCATGGCCGCCATCGGTGAACTCGCCGCTTTCGACCACTTCGCCCAGCGGGTGGTTTTGATCGTCAACGCCCGCATCCCCCCGGGTGCGGACCCGGCCAGCTTCGACGCCCTCTACGACGAGGCGGTGACCCGACTCGACGCCCTCGCTGCCGACGGTGCAGCGCCACTCGACGAGCCGCTCCTCACCCCACCCACCGAACCGCTCGAGATGCCTGAGGTGGAGTCGTCGATGGGTCCGGGCGAGTACGAGGCCGCAGTGGACGCCGCCAAGGAGCACATCCTCGCCGGGGACATCTTTCAGGTGGTGCTCTCGCAGCGTTTCTCGTTCGACCTCGGGGCCGACCCCTTCGACGTCTACCGGGTTCTGCGCCAGGTGAACCCCAGTCCCTACATGTACTTCGTGCGAACTGAACACGTGACGTTGGCAGGGTCGTCACCCGAACCACTCGTGACGCTGCGCGACGGGCGCGTCACCTCAAGGCCCATTGCCGGGACACGCCGGCGGGGACGCACCGAGGCCGACGAGGCACGCCTCGCCGCCGAACTCGTCGAAGACCCCAAGGAACGCGCCGAACACGTGATGCTCGTCGACCTCGCCCGCAACGACGTCGGACGGGTCGTGCAGTTCGGGACCGAAACGGTTGACGAGATGATGGTGCTCGAGCGGTACAGCCATGTGATGCACCTCACCTCCCAGGTGTCGGGGGAACTCGCCGAGGGTGCGGGACCCGCTGACGTGTTGCGGGCAACACTTCCAGCCGGCACCGTGTCGGGGGCGCCCAAGGTGCGGGCCATGCAGATCATCGACGACCTCGAGCCGACCAAGCGGGGGCCCTATGCCGGTGTGGTCGGCTACCTCGACTTCTCGGGCAACCTCGACGTGGCCATCGCCATCCGCACGCTTGTGGTGGGTCCCGACGGACGGGCGTCGGTGCAGGCCGGTGCGGGTGTGGTGGTCGACAGCCAGCCCGAACTCGAAAATCTCGAGTGCCACAACAAGGCGCGCGCCCTGTTGACCGCGGTCGCTGGCGGCCGACAGGTCGCTGCCCAGCGTTGACCCCAGCGTCGGGTTGGCCCGCCGACGCGTGGTCCGGGTCGTGGTGACTGGGTTCGGATCGGTAGCCTCAGGGCGTGACCGCTGCTGCTGACACCCCACAGACCGAACAGGTGTCTGCCCTGCGTGCAGGCGGGGCCGCACCGATGGCGCGCGACGTGGTCCGTGTGGTCGGCCCGGATGCTGAGCGCTACCTCCAGGGCCAACTCAGTGCCGATCTCGACCAGCTCGCCCCCGAAGAGGGGGCATGGTCGTTGTTGTTGGAACCGACCGGAAAGCTCGGGTCGTGGGTTCGGGTCAGCAGGTTCGGCAGTGACGACTTCGTCATCGACGTCGACCCCGGAGGTGGCCCCGCCGTCGTCGCACGCCTCCAACGTTTCTTGTTGCGTACCGACGCCACGGTGACCCTCGCTGAGCGCGACGAGTGGGTGTGCATCGCCATCCGTGGGCCGGTGCAGGTCGAACTCGATCATGCCTCGGGCGCCACCGTGCTCACGTTGCCTTCGCCGTGGCCGGGCCTGATCGGCTGGGACGTGCTCGCCCCCGCTTCCGCCCATGTGAGCATCGACACCCCCATGTTCGACGCCTCGGTCCTCGACGCGGTCCGGGTTGAGTGCGGAGTGCCCCGATTCGGCGCCGAGATCGGCGACGGCACCATCCCCGCCGAGGTTGGTCAGTGGTTCATTGATGCGTCCGTCTCGTTCACCAAGGGGTGCTACACCGGCCAGGAACTCGTGGCCCGCATCGACAGTCGTGGTGGGAACGCTCCCCGCCGCCTGCGGGCGGTGGCAGCACAGGTGCCGCTCGGGGTTGGGGACGTCGTGGTGGTCAACGGCGAGTCGGTTGGGCTGGTGACCAGCGCGGCGGTGAGTCCGGCGGCGGGGCCGGTGGGACTGGTGATGTTGCCGCGTGCGGTGGAGCCGGGAACGGTGGCCGAGGTGACCGACCCCGGGGGTGCCTCCCGGGGCTCGGCCACGGTGGTCGCCCTGCCTGTCGTCGACGACCTTGGTGCTGACGGGTCGGTGGTGTCGGTGAGTCTCGGGTCGTGAACGCGACGCATTACGACACGCTCGGTGTCTCACCTGACGCCGACGCCGGCACGGTGCGTCGGGCATGGGTGGACCTCGCCCGGCGCAACCACCCTGACCTCGCCGGTGAGGATCCGGGTTCGAGAGATGCGGCTCAGCGACGCATGCAGGAGATCAACGAGGCGTGGGAAGTGCTCGGAGATGAGAGTCGGCGTCGTCGCTACGACGCGACGTTGGCTATCGAACGTCGCCAGAACTGGCAGCCCGGTGCGGTCAGTCCCGAGTTCGTGCCGTTCGACACGTCGGAGGATCCTGATGATCCGGCTGCAGAGTACGACCGTCCCTACGGGGACGGTTCGACGGTTCCACGGTCCCTGCAGGTCGGGCCGCTGCCCGTCCTGCTGGTCGGGTTCGTGGTGTTTGGCCTCGGGCTGATCTTGCGGTTCGGGCCCCTCGTAGGTCTCGGGGCGGTGATCGTGGTGGCCGGCGTGCTCGCCTTCGTGGCGGCGCCGCTCTACGCCGTGTTCCGCAGCAGTCGAGGTGGTCTCGACTGAGAACGGGTCGCCGGGGGTCGTCGAGCGCCTACGATGCCCTCATGTCCAAGACCTCACTGATTGTTCGAATGAAGGCCCAGCCCGGCAAGCGGGACGAGATCCTCGCTGCACTCATGGCGGCGCTGCCCTCGGCGGAAGCTGAAGAGGGCACCCTCATCTACTCGTTCAACGCCGACCTCGCCGACGAAGATGTCGTCTGGGTGTTCGAGCTCTACGCCGATGGTGCCGCCCTCGACGTCCACGGCAAGAGCGCTGCGGTTGCGGAACTGTTCGGTGTGGTGGGCCCCCTGTTGGCCGAATCGCCGGACCTTCGCCTGTGCGCCGTGCACGGCGGCAAGGGCGTGTGAGCCCAGCCGTCACCTACCTCGACCGCATCCTCGCCGCGCACCGTGCCGCCGACGCGGCCGACGGTCGGTCGATTGATGACCTGGTGGCGGTCGCTGAGGCGACCCAACCGCCGCGGGGCTGGCGTGATGCGCTCGTCTCAGCAGTGGCGGCCGGCCGTCTCGGCGTGATCGCCGAGGTGAAGCGCCGGTCACCCTCCAAGGGGGCGTTGGCGCCCGACCTCGACCCGGCCGTGGTCGCCAACGCCTACCTCGCCGGTGGCGCAGCGGCCCTGTCGGTGTTGACTGACACCGAGTTCTTCGGCGGGTCGGCCGCCGACCTCAACGCCGCACGGGCTGCCGTTGGGCTTCCTGTGTTGCGCAAGGACTTCACGGTGGGTGAACGCGACGTGTGCGACGCCCGGATCATGGGTGCGGACGCCGTGCTGCTCATCGCCGCCGCCCTCGATGACGCCACGATGGGACGCTGCATCGCCCTCGCCCGTCACCTCGGCCTCGACGTCCTCGTGGAGGTCCACGACGAACCCGAACTCGAGCGGGCCATTGACGCCGGCGCTGACCTCATCGGGGTGAACCAGCGTGACCTCGTGACGTTCGCGGTGGACACCGAACGGGCGGTGCGGATGGCGCCATTGATGCCCGAGGGTGTGGTGCGGGTTGCCGAGTCGGGGGTGCGAGGCCCACACGACGCCCGCCAACTCGCCGACGCCGGCTACCACGCCGTGTTGGTGGGGGAGTCGCTGGTGACCAGCCCCGATCCCGCCGCGGCCGTCGAAGCCTTGCGGGTCACGTTGAACGTCCCCACTGGCTGATCACTGCGGTCAGAGAGGCCGGTGGCGGTAGGGTCGCCGTCATGCAGCATCGTTTTCTGGGCCGAAGCGGCCTCAAGGTGTCCGAGATCTCGTATGGCAACTGGATCACCCACGGGTCCCAGGTCGATGACGACGCAGCGCTGGCCTGTGTCGCCCGGGCGCTGGAACTGGGTGTCACCACCTTTGACACCGCTGACGTGTACGCCGGAACCCGCGCTGAGGTGGTGATGGGTCGGGCGCTCGCCGGGGTGCGTCGGGACCAGGTGGAGATCTTCACCAAGGTGTATTGGCCGACGTCTGCGAGTCCCAACGGGAGGGGCCTTTCCCGCAAACACATCATGGAGTCGATCGACGGCTCACTCGGGCGGCTCGGCACTGACTACGTGGATCTGTACCAGGCGCACCGCTACGACCACGAGACCCCTCTTGAGGAGACCATGGTGGCGTTTGCGGACCTGGTGCGCTCGGGCAAGGTGCTCTACGTCGGGGTGTCGGAGTGGACCGCGGAGCAGTTGCGTGCCGCAGCGGCGCTCGCCGCAGAGTTGCGCATCCCGTTGGTGTCGAACCAGCCCCAGTACTCGATGCTGTGGCGCGTCATCGAAGCTGAGGTGATCCCGGCTTGTGAGGACCTCGGTATCGGCCAGATCGTCTGGTCCCCAATGGCCCAAGGGGTTCTGACCGGAAAGTACCGTCCCGGTGAACCGGTGCCGAGCGCCTCGCGTGCCGAGGACGCCAACGGAGGGTCCGACTTCGTGCGGCGGTGGTTGCAGCCGCCGGTGCTCGAGGCCGTGGCGGAACTGGTACCGCTGGCTGCCGAGGCGGGGGTGTCCATGGTCCAGATGGCGGTGGCGTGGGTGCTTCGCCAGGCCAACGTGTCCTCCGCCATCGTGGGGGCGTCACGACCAGAGCAGCTCGACGAGTCGGTGTCCGCCTCGGGGGTCGTGCTCGACGACGATCTGCTGGCCGCCATCGACGCGGCGCTCGCCGGCGTGGTGATCGACGACCCGGCCCACACCGCCCAGGCCAGCCCCCCTCAACGTCCGTGAGTGGTCCGTCGTTGCGCAGCGGCGAAGCGAATTCCGGTCGAGTCGGCGCGGGAGCGGTAGCGTGATGCCGTGTTCGTGAAGATCTGTGGCATCACGAACGAGTCCGACGCCCTCATGGCCACGGCGATGGGGACCGACGCCGTCGGGTTCGTGTTCGCGCCGTCCAGCCGCCGCATCCAGCCCACCCAGGCTCGCGACATCGCCCGTCGTCTGCCACCGGAGATCCTCACCATTGGGGTGTTCCGGGACGAGACGCCACAGCGGGTGGTTGAGGTGGTCAACGCCGCCGGGTTGCGCGGCGTGCAACTCCACGGTTTCGAGTCGGCCGGTGAGGTGGCGTGGGTGCGCAAACGTGTGCCGTTCGTCATCAAGGCCTTCGGGGTTGGGCACCCACTGTTGGACCGGATCGACGATTACGAGGTGGACGCCGTCATGCTCGACGGTGAGCGCCCGGGGTCGGGCGAACCCTATGACTTGTCGGTGGCGGCCGAGTTGGCCCGCCGGTACCGGTTGATTCTCGCCGGTGGCCTGCGCAACGACACGGTTGCTGCGGCCATCGATGCCGTGCAACCGTGGGGAGTCGATGTGTCCTCAGGGGTGGAATCAGCGCCTGGCCGCAAGGACGTCCGCCTCACGAGACGATTCATCAACGCCGCGCACGCCTATGGCGACGGCCCCGAACCGGGCGAGATGCTCTTTGGTGGACCGCTCGGTGGCCCTGTCCCCGCAAGCGAGGCCGAGGGCCGCTGGGATCGTCCCGACCCGGGTGCCGAGGGTCCGGATGGGGACCCTGCAGAGTCGGCGCAGGGCAGCCTCTACGACTGGGACGACGACATCAGTCGCTGACCCGTCGCCAATCGATTCTGACCTGCCAGCGCCGCTGCGTGTGCGGCCTGGCAACCCAACCACAGGAGAATGTGATGCTCGCTCACGCCACCTCGACCGAGGTCCTCACCACGTGGCTCGTCGCCGCCGTGGGGGCCGCCACGACCGTGACAGCGTTCGTCCTGGGTCGCATCTCGGCGCGCCGTCCGGCACACCGGGCTGTCCCCGCTCCGGCTGAGGGTGTGACCCGGCACTGATCTAGGGTTGCCCCATGGCGCTTGCGGACCCGGGACCAACCGGGCGTTTCGGAGAGTACGGCGGGCAGTTCGTGCCCGAGACGCTCGTGCCTGCCTGCCAGGAACTCGAGCGATCGTTTCGCTCGGCATGGGCCGATCCGGCGTTCCGTGGGGAACTCGACCGACTCCTGAGCGATTATGCCGGGCGCCCGTCCCCGCTGACGGAGTGTGAGCGGCTCAGCGAAGAACTCGGTGTGCGGGTGCTGCTCAAGCGTGAGGACCTGAACCACACCGGTTCGCACAAGATCAACAACGTGTTGGGCCAGGCGTTGCTGGCCCGGCGCATGGGCAAGACACGGCTCGTGGCCGAGACCGGCGCCGGCCAGCACGGGGTGGCCTCGGCGACAGCCGCAGCACTCATGGGTATGGAGTGCCGGGTGTACATGGGTGAGGTCGACATGGAACGCCAGGCCCTCAACGTGTTCCGCATGCAACTACTGGGGGCGGAGGTGGTGCCGGCGACCTCAGGGAGCAGGACCCTCAAGGACGCCGTCAACGAGGCGATGCGCGACTGGGTGGCCACGGTGGGGGATACCCACTACTGCCTCGGGTCGGTCATGGGTCCACATCCCTACCCGTGGATGGTCCGCGAGTTCCACGCCGTCATCGGTGCCGAGGCCCGCCAGCAGTGCGAGCGTCACCTCGGCGGCACACCCGACGTCGTCACCGCCTGTGTCGGTGGTGGCTCCAACGCCATCGGAATCTTCTCCGGGTTCGTCGACACCGACGCCGAGCTCGTCGGCGTCGAGCCCGCCGGTGGCGCTGCGGTCGGTCGCGGGGTGCCCGGCGTGGTGCACGGCATGAAGAGCTACCTGATGCAGGACGAGTTCGGTCAGGTACAAGAAGCGCACTCCATCTCGGCGGGTCTCGACTACCCCGGCGTGGGACCCGAGCACTCGCACCTCGCGTCCATCGGTCGGGCCCGTTACGAGCAGGTCACCGACGACGAGGTCATCGCAGCGTTCCAACTGTTGAGCCGCACCGAGGGCATCATTCCCGCCCTCGAACCGGCGCACGCCATTGCGTGGCTCAGTCGGGACCGTGAACTCCTCGCTGGACGTACCGTGCTCGTGAACATGTCGGGTCGGGGGGACAAGGACGTCGCCCAGATGATGGACGTGCTCGGGTGAGCGACATCCCCGTGGCGCCCGCCGAGCCGGGCGCCCTCGAACGGACGTTGCGCGCCGGTCGTGACGAGGGTCGCAAACTCCTCGTCCCGTACCTCACCGGTGGGCTGACCGTCGGGGGTGACCACTGGCTCGATGTGCTCTCTGCGGTGGTGGACGCCGGGGCCGACGCGGTGGAGATCGGTATCCCGTTCTCCGACCCGGTCATGGACGGCCCCATCATCCAGGAGGCCTCAGAACGGGCGTTGGCACAAGGGGCGACTCCGTTGAGCATCCTCGACGAGGTGCGCCGCGCCGATGTCGGGGTGCCGCTCGCCGTCATGACCTATTACAACGTGGCGTTCCGCATGGGCCACGAACGGTTCGCCTCCTCGCTCGCCGACGCCGGTGTGAGCGCAGCGATCCTGCCGGACCTGCCCTATGAGGAAGTGGGGCCGTGGGCCGCAGCTGCTGACGCGGCAGGTGTGGAGACCGTGCTTCTGGCCGCTCCCACCGCCCCCGATGACCGACTCCCGGTGGTGTGTGCCCGGGCCCGTGGATTCGTGTACGCCGTCGGGTTGTTGGGGGTGACCGGGGAACGCACCGCGCTGGCCGCCAGTTCGCTCGAGATCGCCTCACGGCTCAAGGCGGTCACCGACAAACCGGTCCTCGTTGGCGTGGGAATCTCCGACGCCGCCCAGGCCGCCGAGGTCTGTGCCGTGGCCGACGGCGTGGTGGTCGGTTCTGCGCTGGTGAGGCGGGTGCTCGCAGGGGAGGGACCAGCGGGTGCCGCAGCGTTCATCGGTGGTATCCGCTCAGCACTCGACGCCTGAGGAGTCGGAGTTCTACGCCCGATCGCAGCGTTGTCCATCGCCATGATCTAACGTCAGGCAATGTTTTTCGAACGACGTGCAATGCTGTCCCGTAGGCCGCGGACCTTTGTCGCCGTGGCCGTTGCTGCCGGCCTTCTCGCCACCACTCTGGGAGTGCCACCAGCGTCGGCACAGTGGATGGCGGACAACCCGGTCGGACCGAAGGGGGGCGTCGGGTGGCCCGACCCCACGTTTCGGGGCGCCTTCGTCGGTGGCGTGAGTGGTCAGGTCTACGACCTTGCTCTGCAGTCGGACGGCAAGGTGGTCGTCGGCGGCACCATCGATCGATTCAACTCGACTGACACGTCAGCGGTCATTCGCCTCAATAGTGACGGCTCCCTTGACGAGACCTTCACCATGGGAGAACTCGGCGGGCCGACGTTCCCGATCGTGCGCCAGCTGGAGCTGGCCCCCGGTGGAAAGATCATCATCGCTGGTGAGTTCAACACCATTGGCGGCGTCACCCGCAACGGCATCGCCCGGCTGAATGCGGACGGAACTGTCGACCCGACGTTCGACCCCGGTCAAGGCTTCTGGGTGCCGGGGAGTTTCGGCGGGTCGTTCTTCTACATCTGGAACATGGCCGTGCAGCCCGACGGGAAGATCCTCGTCGCCGGTGACGGTCGCAGCCAGAGCTACCAGGGCTGGGCAGCGAACGGCAGTCTGGTTCGCATCAACACCGATGGGTCCCGGGACACGACCTTCGACCCGAAGTTCGGTCTTGGCACCAATCTGTATTCGCTGGTGCTCCAATCGACCGGGAAGATCATTGTCGGCGGCCAATTCGACACGGTCGACAGCGTCGACGTTGCAACGGCGGAGTACTTGCGCTTCAACGCCGACGCCACGCTCGACAACTCGTTCACTCGACCCGCGACCATCGCTGCTGGCACGGCAACGGCGCGCACAAGTAGTGACGCCTTCTTCACTTTTGACGCCGTGACGAAACCCGGCGGCGGCGTAGGGATCTCAGTCAACAAGTGGTTGTCGACCGGCGCTGCTGATGCCACGTTCAGCGCGCCAGTCACGACTGGTTTCACCGGAGGCAGCGTTCGCGGGATGGTTGCCCAACCGGACGGGAAACTGATCGTGGTCGGCGAGTTCACCAAGTTCAACAATGAGAATTTCGGCGGCATCATCCGTTTCAATGCCAACGGCACGGTCGACACTGGGTTCAACACCGGGGGAACGGGAGGCGCAGGGTTCTCTTCCCCTTGGGCCGTTGCGTTGCAGAGCGACGGGAAGATCATCCTCGGTGGGGGCGGCTCCGGCTTCAACGGCTACTTCTCGTTCGGAGATGTGATTCGTCTCCTCAACACCACACCGGCTGTTCCGAACAGGCAGGCGGCGCCGACGGTCGAGGTGTTCCCGGACGGCACGGCGACGGTGGAGATGCCGGTGGTGACCACTGGCACGCCGCCAGCGTCGCTGGTTGCCCGGAACGAAGCGACTGGCAATACCTGCTCGGTCGACCTCTACGACTACTCAACGTACGGTTTTGAAGGCGAGGTGTTCTGCTACATCGACGGGCTGGATCCTGAGGCGCTGAACACCTTCACCGTGGTCGGGGTCAATGGCGGTGGCGAGTCGATCCGATCCAGGCCTTCGCGTGCAGTCTCAACAGCGGTGCCAGGCAACGGGCCGCTGCAGTTCACCGACATCCCTCCGGGAGCGCCCTACGCTCGCGCTGCCCAGGCGCTCGCCGACCTCGGGGTGACGACCAACACCACGAAGTTTGACCCGTCGGCCCCGTTGACCCGGGCCCAGATGGTCACCTTCTTGTGGCGTATGGCCGGCTCACCCGCCTATCCGACCAGCTGTGGTGTGACCGACCAGTCGGCTACACCTGTGTGGGCACGTGCAGCGGTGTGTTGGGCCACTGATCTCGGTATCACTGCCAACAACCCGTTCAAGGCGAGTGACGGCGTACCGCGGAGCCACGCCGCTGCGTTCCTCTGGCGTTACGCCGACCTCCCGACGGCTGAGACCCCGTGTGGACTCAGTGACGCCACATCAATTCCGAGCTTCGCCCGTCAGCCGGCGTGTTGGCTGGCCGAATCGGGAATATTCACCGACAACCCGTTCGGTCCAAACACCCGTCTGAACCGCGGGCAGGCCGCTGAACTGCTCTACAAGGTCGGGATCAACCTGGGTCAGTGGCTGGCGCCACCGGCCTGAGTAGTCGCGTCGGAACCGGCACCGCCTTGGCCCGCACGTACTCACCGAGACCCTTGGCCTGAGTGTCGAGGCGCATTGAGGCTGCGACGCCCCGACCAAGCAGGCCATGGACAATGCCGTTGAGGGCGCGCAGGTTCGGTAGTGGCACGACGGTCGTCTCGAGTCCGTCGGCCTCCGGGCCGACGAGGCGGCGCAGGCGGTCAGCGTCGAGGTACCAGCACAACCACGAGTAGGTCTCGTCGTCGTGCGCCCACACACCCACGTTGGCATTCCCGCCCTTGTCGCCCGATCGGGCGCCGATCACCGTGCCCAGTGGCACCACTGTGGTGGGTTCGGAGGCCCAGTCGCACGTGGACACGGGCGCAGGGGCTGCCTCGACGTCTTCGAGCGTGGTGGCCGGTGTGGTCTGTGGAGGTGGTGGCACCGCCCGGACCGCACCGGCGGCACCGACGATGCCGTTGACCGTCGACCACGGGAGCAGCACCGGCCAGTAGATGCCAAACGCGGTGGCGTCCCCGGGTGGGGTGGTGGTGAACATGCCCGGATAGGACGCCAACAGCATGCTCGTCACCGTGTTTGAGAACGTCCGGCCGACCTTCGACCGGTCGGTGTCGGCCACCGCCACCCGCAGCAGCGCCACTGCCTGGTCGTTGGAGGCGGGATCGGGCCGGTCGGCCCGCAGCAACTCGACCTCTGTTGCGGCGAAGCTCTCTTTGCCCCCAGGCAGGAGCGACCACAGGGTCTTTTCGATGAGTGTGGCCTTGGCCTCGATGTCGAGTCCGGTGAGCACGAACGTCATGGCGTTGCGCCAGCCGCCGTCGCTGTTGACCGCCACCTTGACCCGATCAGGTGGCGGGAGGCCCTCCACCCCTGAGATCCGCACCCGATCGGGGCCATCGTCGCCGAGTCGGATCGAGTCGAGGCGGACCGACACGTCGGGATTCAGGTAGATGGGACCCTGAATCTCGTAAAGCAACTGGGCGGTGACGGTGCCCTCGGTGACCGCCCCGCCAGTGCCGGGATGTTTGGTGATGACGCTCGACCCGTCGGCGTGGATCTCGGCGATGGGGAAGCCTGGCCGTCGCAGATCCGGGATTGAGGTGAACGCTGAGTAGTTCCCGCCGGTGCACTGGGTGCCGCACTCGATGACGTGTCCGGCCACCACGGCGCCCGCCAGGCGATTCCAGTCGGTGCGGGACCAGCCGAAATGCCATGCTGCGGGCCCGAGCACCACGGCGGCGTCGGTCACCCGGCCGGTGACCACCAGGTCGGCACCGTCGGTGAGCGCTTCGACGATGCCCCACGCTCCGAGGTAGGCGTTGGCGGTCACCGGAACCACACCGAGCTCGGTGAGCGACTCGCCGGTGTCGGTATTGACGAGGGGGTGAGCCTCGGTGATGGCGGGCAGATCCTCAAGGAGGTCGTCGCCGGCCACCCAGGCGATGCGGGCGCTGATGCCCTGTTGGGCGCACAGTTGTTCGAGTGCCGCGGCACAACCCTGAGGGTTCTGGCCACCGGCGTTGGACACCACCTTGATGCCGCGGGCCACACAGTCGCCGAGCACGTCGGCCATCTGGGTCACAAAGGTGCGGGCGTACCCGGCGTTGGGGTCCTTTGCCTTCTGCCGGGCGAGGATCAGCATGGTCAGTTCCGCCAGCCAGTCACCGGTGAGCACATCAATGGGGCCGCCATCGAGCATCTCGCGCGCAGCGGACATGCGGTCTCCGAAGAACCCCGAGCAGTTGGCTATCCGCAGCGGCGAGCGTTGGGCTGAACCAGGAGTGGTAACGCTGGGTGCGTGGCTGACCATGCCTCCATCATGCCCGCCCGCCACCACCGGTAGGGTCGGGGTCATGGGCGACACCCAAGATCCGCAATCCACGCCCGCTGACCAGACGACCCCACAGGCACGTTCGTTGTACGAACGGGTCGGTGGGATGGCGTTCTTCGAGTCGCTCGTCGACCGGTTCTACGACGGGGTGGTGAACGACCCGGTGCTCGTCCCCATGTACCCAGCGGACGACCTTGACGGGGCACGCCAGCGACTCACGCTGTTCCTCGCCCAGTACTGGGGCGGGCCGACCACCTACAGCGAGCAGCGTGGTCATCCCCGATTGCGAATGCGCCATGCCCCGTTCCCCATCGACGCCGAGGCCCGCGCCGCCTGGCTCTCCCACATGGGTCACGCCGTGGCCGAGGCTGGCCTCAACCCCTCCGATGAGGCGGAATTGGCCGGGTACTTCACCTCCGCCGCGGTCCACCTCCAGAACCTGCCCTGAGCCCACCGCGGCGCCTTTCGCCTGCAAAGACGCGGAAAATCCCCTCCTCGGACGTCTCAGCTGGCTGCGGTCGGGGTGGGGTCCCCGCCGGGGGTGAGGCCCGCTACCCCGGTATCCACCCATTTGGCGCGGGTTTTGGCCATGCTGTCAGTCGGGTGGCCCCGATAAGCGAGCCGTTCCCGGGTCGAGCAGGGACGTCACCCCCCGTACCGGGAAGAAAAAAGGGAGTAGGACCAACATGAACAAGAGCGAACTGATCGACGCCATCGCCGAGAGCACCGGCGTTTCGAAGTCCGACACCGAAAAGGTGATGAAGGGCTTTGAAGAGGTCGCCCAGGGAATCGTGAAGTCGGGCAAGGAAAAGCTCACCCTCACCGGTTTCCTGTCGATCGAGCAGGTGCAGCGCAAGGCCCGCACCGGCCGCAACCCCCAGACGGGTGAGACCATCCAGGTCCCGGCCTCCAAGGCCGTGAAGCTCACCCCTGGCGCCACCCTCAAGAAGGCTGCCAAGGGCGGTTGACCCGGCGCCCTCCGGGGCGACAACAAGGACATGACGGTGGGGAGCGCTTCGGTGCTCCCCACCGTCGCGTCCGGACGTGGTGCGCAACGGTGCCAGCGGTGGTCGGGTGCGGCCGAGGGTGGCTAGCGTTCCGGCATGGCAAACAACCTTCTCGCCGTTGGCGACAAAGCCCCGGCAATCACTCTCGTTGACCAGCACGGCGCCAAGCGGACCCTCAAGGAGTTCGGTGGTCGGAAGGTGCTCGTCTTCTTCTACCCAAAGGCCGACACCCCGGGCTGCACCACACAGGCATGCGGGCTGCGCGATATCGCCGATGGGGTCGGGGACACCCAGATCATCGGGATCAGCCCCGACACCCCCGACAAGCAGGGACGGTTCGACGAGAAGTACGGCCTCGGCTACCCGTTGCTCGCCGACGTCGACCACAAGGTCGCCGAAAAGTGGGGTGTGTGGGGTGAGAAGAAGCTCTACGGCCGGGCGTACATGGGCATCATCCGTTCGGCGTTCCTCGTCGGCCCGACCGGCCGCATCGAGCAGGCCTGGTACAAGATCAGCCCCAAGGACACCCCGACCAAACTGCTCAAGGCCCTCGCCGGCACCTGACACCCCTCCCGACGTGTTTGTCGAACTGCCGGTGTTGTCTGGAGCGGCGACCGTTCCCGTCGCAGAGGTCCGCGACGGGCAGGTGGTCCGCATCTGTCTGCGCGGCGTCGGCGAGTCAGGGGACGACCCACCCCCGACCGACGAGGATCGGCGGGTGGCCTCGGCCCTGTCGGAGCGTCTGGGTGCATGGGACAGCGGCCACCGGGTGGAGGTCGACGTCCCGTTGGCGTGGGGCGGGGTGTCGGGTTTTGCCGAACGGGTCCTTCACGCCCTGGTGGAAGTGCAGTGGGGCGAGACGATCACTTACGGGGAACTGGCGCAGAGGGCGGGTTCGCCCGGTGCGGCACGGGCCGTCGGGGGTGTGATGGCACAGAACCCGTGGCCGCTCGTGCTCGGTTGTCACCGGGTGCTGCCCGCGGGTGGCGGGGTCGGCAACTACCAGGGTGGTCCGGTGCTGAAGGCGTGGCTCCTCGCCGCCGAGAAGTCGGGCGATCAGCCGGCGCCGAAACGGCGCTCGAATTCCTGACGGGCGGCGTCAAGTCGCCGCTGGCGAACCAAGGCCACCGCAGCGGCCGCCCCGGCGACGAGCACCAGACTGACGATCCTGCGTCGGGTCTTGGCCATGGGGCTCCTCGGTGGTCCGTTGGGAACCGGCACCCGGTTCCATTTGTGCGGCGGGTGGGATTCGAACCCACAAGCCCTTGCGGGCAGTCGGGTTTGAGCCGACCCTGTATGCCTGTTCCAGCACCGCCGCTGGTTCCCCCACGCTAGCAACCGGCCCGCCCGGGCCGCCCAATGCGGTGCGCACGACGATCCGATCGACCCGCCACCTACACTCGGGAGCCGTGTCCCGTTCCCTGCTTGAACGTCGTCTGAGCGAGATCGCCAGCCGTCTCACGGCGCTGCGACGCGAGCTCGCCGTGGCCGACGAACAACTGGCGGTGCTCGACGACATGGCCGACGATGCCCGACTGCGGTCGCTGGTGTCAGAGACGCCTCTTGCCGGTCAGGATCACCGTGAGACCCAGCGCCATGCCGACGCCATGCGAGGACACCGCGCCGAACTCGTGGCGGAGATTGCCGAATTGGAACGCGCCCAGGATGAGTTGCTCGACCGGATGTTCGGGTAGCGCCATGACGGTGCGTGTGGTGATTGCCGAGGACGAATCAATCATCCGCCTCGACCTTGCCGAAACCCTTGCCGAGGAGGGGTACGAGGTCGTCGGGCAGACCGGCCGGGGCGACGAGGTGGTGGACCTCGTGCGTGCCACCCTTCCCGACGTCGCCATCCTCGATGTCAAGATGCCGGGCCTCGACGGGCTGTCGGCTGCGCAACTGCTCTCCGCCGAACGTTTGTGTGCGGTGGTGATCCTCACGGCGTTCAGCCAACGCGAATTGGTGGAGCGGGCCCGCGAGGCAGGGGTGCACGCCTACGTCCTCAAGCCGTTCCAGCGCAACGAGCTCGCCCCGGCGGTCGAGATGGCCCGGGGCCGTTTCGTGGAGATGCGCGATCTCGCTGAGCGGACCGAGTCCCTCGGTGAGCAACTGGCCACCCGCAAGATCGTGGATCGAGCCAAGGGGGTCCTCATGGACTCCCACGGGTTGACCGAAGCGACGTCGTACGACTTCCTTCGTCGGGCGGCCATGGACGACCGCACGTCGATGGCCGCCGTTGCCCAGGAGGTGCTCGACGGCACCCGGGTGCCGTGAGCCGCACATGCGCAGCCGTCACCGAGCGGTTGGTGAACCCCTAGGCTGAGGGGCGTGACGACCTGGCTGCTGGTGGACGGCAACTCGCTGACCTACCGGGCGTTCTTCGCTCTTCCCACCGACATCGCCACTGCCTCGGGGCAGGTGACCAACGCCGTCTACGGCTTCGCCTCGATGCTGGTCAACCTGGTTCGTGACCACCGTCCTGACCGGGTCGTGGTCGCCTTCGATCGGCCTGAGCCGACCTTTCGACATGAGAAGGTCGACACCTACAAGGCCCAGCGGGACGAGACCCCTGACATCCTCGTGCAACAGATGGGGATCGTGCGCGAGCTCGTCGAGGCCTTCGGCGCCGGTCTCGTCGAGGTTCCCGGATACGAGGGGGATGACATCCTCGCCACCCTCGCCACCCAGGCCCGTGACCGTGGCGATGACGTGTGGATCGTCACCGGGGACCGGGACGCCTACCAGTTGGTCGAGGACCCCCACATCCGGGTGCTGTACACCCAGTCACGGGGTGTTTCAGAGATGAAGACCTACGACGAGGCGGCGGTGGAGGAACGTACCGGGGTGCACCCCAGCCGCTATGTCACCTATGCAGCGCTGCGCGGGGATCCCTCCGACAACCTTCCGGGGGTGCCGGGGGTGGGGGAGAAGAAGGCGGCCAAACTCGTCAACGACTACGCCGACCTGGACGGCATCTTCGCCCACGTTTCCCAACAGACACCGAAGCTGGCCGAGAGTCTCGCCGAACACGAACCTCAGGTCCGATCCAACGCCGAGATGATGGAACTCGTGCGTGATGTCCCGGGCGTATCGCTCGAGGCATTCGGGCCGCCGGCGGTCGACCCTGAGGCCCTGAACCAACTGTTCACGTTCCTCGAGTTCCGCTCTGTCTCCCTGCGGCAACGTCTCGATGAGGCGGTCACGATCCTCGGGGCCGAACCGGTTCCCACCGAGCCTGTCGTGTCGGTCACCCTTGATCTCACCAACCTTGAACAGCCGGGCACCACTGGGGTGGCGGCGGCAGCGCTGGCGGCGATCGGGCAGAGCCCAGGTCCGGTGGGTTTCGCAGCGACGTGGAGTGGTGACCCGGGACGCTCCGCGCTCGAGGGGGTGGCGTTTGCCCGCAGCGACGGTGGCATCGTGTGGGTCGAGGGCGAGACGCTCGCCGACGCTGCGGTGCTGTCGGTCATCGACGGCCTCGTCGCAACCGGAGGGGTGCCTCTCGTGGCCCATGACGCCAAGCCGTGGTTGCGGTGGTTGGCCGAGCGAGGTGTGGATGTGCGCACGCTGGCGCACGACACCGAGGTGGCTGCGTATCTCCTCGACCCTGCTGAAGGTTCCTACGACCTGGCGTCGCTGGTCCTCAACCACGTCGGGATGGAGCTTCCTGAGGGCCCCGGCGCCCCCGTCGGACAGTTGGACCTTGGCGGGGAGAGCAGTGGTCGCCCCGAGGCCGGTGCGGCGCAGGCGGCCGGGGTGCTGAAACTCTGGGAACCGTTGGCCGCCGCACTCGACGCCCGGGGCTTGCGCACCCTCTACGACGAGGTGGAGATGCCACTGGTGCGGGTGCTCGCCAACATGGAGGCCGTGGGTGTCGGCGTCGACGCAACGGTGCTCCGCCAACTCAATGACGACCTCGTGGCCCGGGTGGACGCACTCACCCGGCAGATCCACCTCGACGCCGGCGAGGAGTTCAACGTCAACTCGACGCCACAGCTACGTACCGTCCTGTTCGACCGCCTCGGACTCACGCCGCAACGGAAGACGAAAACGGGGTTCTCCACCGACGCTGCGACGCTCGAGCGGATGCGTGACGAGCACCCGATCGTTGAGCACCTGCTCGAGTACCGCGAGGTGGAGAAGCTCCGATCCACCTACGGTGAAGGCCTGTTGGCGTCCGTGGCCGGCGATGGGCGGATCCACGCAACGTTCACCCAGACGGTGACCCGCACCGGCCGGCTGTCGTCGGAACACCCGAACCTCCACAACATTCCGGTGCGCAGCGACCTGGGTCGTGAGTTCCGGAGGGCGTTCGTGGCTGCCGAGGGCCATGAGCTCCTCGTCGCCGACTACAACCAGATCGAACTCCGGGTCATCGCCCACCTCGCCGAGGACCCGGGACTCATCGCCGCGTTCGAGGCGGGCACCGACATCCACACCTCTACTGCCGCCCGGGTGTTCGCCGTGGCCGACGCCGAGGTGACCCCCGCTCAGCGTGCCCAGGCCAAGATGGTTTCCTACGGCCTCGCCTACGGCATGGAGGCCTACGGTCTGGCGCAGCGACTCGGCATTGAGACCGGGGAAGCCCAGGGCATCCTTGACGCCTACTTCGAGGCGTTCCCCTCGGTGCGCAACTACATGGACCGCACGGTGGCCGAGGCCCGTGAGCGCGGCTACACCGAGACGCTGTTTGGCCGCCGGCGGCAGATCCCCGAGTTGTCCAATCCGAACTTCCGGATCCGCCAGGCAGGGGAGCGTCAGGCCATGAACGCCGGCATCCAGGGTCTTGCCGCCGACATCTTCAAGGTGGCCCTCGTCCGCATTGATGCCGCCCTCAGCGCCCAAAAACTCACCAGTCGGCTCATTTTGCAGGTCCACGACGAGGTGCTCGTTGAGGTGCCCGATGGCGAGCACGAGGTCGCCATCGACCTCGTGACCGACGCCATGACCAACGCCTTTGCCCTGCGGGTTCCACTGGCGGTGAACCTGGCTACCGGCCACTCGTGGGCTGACGCCAAGGCGTGACCGACCCGACCGACGCCCCCGGGCTTCCCGTCGTTACCCGGGCCCACTGGTTCGAGGATCTTGCCGACCACATGGGTCCCACGTACCTGCGGTACGCGTTCACGCGAGGGACCGCTCAGGAGGTGGGGTTCATCGCCGGCGAACTCGAAGCCCGGCTGGGCCCCCTGGCGGGTCTGCGCATCGTGGACCTGGGGTGCGGTCCGGGCCGGCACGCTTCGGCGTTCGCCTCCCTCGGCGCGCAGGTCGTGGGCGTCGACATCGCCCGGAGGTTCCTCGAGGTGGCCGCAACCACCCCGGTGGACGGGCCGGGCCAGACGTGCTGGGTGCGAAGCGACGCCCGTCACCTCCCGCTCGCATCGGAGTCGTGTGACGTCATCGTGTCGTTGTGCCAGGGGGCCTTTGGGGTCCCGCCCCTTGGAGCGGGGGATCGCAGTGACGCCGAGATCGTGTCGGAGGCGGCGAGGATCCTGCGTCGGGGCGGGCTGGTGGCACTCACCGCCTTCAGCGCCTACTTCCAGGTCCGGTTCCTTGAGGAATCCGACACATTCGACGCCGGGTTGGGTCTGAATCATGAGCGCACCGTGGTCCACGACCCCGAGGGGCGACCCCTCCCTGCCGAGCTGTGGACCTCTTGTTACACCCCGAGGGAACTTCGACTGCTGTTGGGCAACGCTGGTCTCGACGTCGAGGCGCTCTGGTCCGTCACACCCGGCGCCTACGAACCGAATCCTCCCGATCTGGACCACCCCGAGTTCCTCGTGATCGCCCGTCGGCGCTGAGGAGCCGCTGGCTGGCGCCGTGACGGGGTGGCACTGCTACGATTGGCGTTCCCATCCACCAGTGGCTGTGGTGTCGGCGCGTCCGCACCATGCCCCCGACGTCCCATCCGAAGAGAGCCGATCCCGTGTCCGACCAGACCAGTTCCCCGCAGCAGCCATCCTCCTCCTCAATCACGGTTGAGCCGGCCCCCCAGTTCGATGGGTTCAACGAGGACGGGAGTTACACCCCCCGTGAAATCGTTGCCAACGATCTCGATGCCGCAGCGCTCGAGGATGCCTACGCCTCATCCATGGTTGACGTCGAGGACGGCCAGCTCGTGGAGGGCACCGTGGTGTCGGTTGATCACGACGAGGTCCTGCTCGACATCGGCTACAAGTCCGAGGGTGTCATCCCCGCACGTGAGCTCTCGATCCGCAACGACGTCGACCCGTCCGAGCTGGTCTCCCGTGGCGACACCCTTGAGGTCCTCGTCCTCCAAAAGGAGGACAAGGAAGGTCGCCTGATCCTGTCCAAGAAGCGTGCACAGTACGAGCGCGCGTGGGGCGACATCGAAAAGAAGAAGGAAGAGGACGGCGTCGTGGTCGGCCCGGTCATCGAGGTCGTCAAGGGCGGCCTGATCATCGACATCGGCCTGCGCGGCTTCCTGCCGGCATCGCTCGTGGAGCTTCGCCGGGTTCGTGATCTGCAGCCCTACATCGGCAAGACCCTCGAGGCCAAGATCATCGAGCTCGACAAGAACCGCAACAACGTGGTGCTGTCACGTCGGGCATGGCTCGAGGAGACCCAGAAGGAACAGCGCGAAGGCTTCCTCACCGACCTCAAGCCCGGCGAGGTTCGCAAGGGTGTCGTGTCCTCGGTGGTGAACTTCGGTGCGTTCGTCGACCTCGGCGGCATGGACGGTCTCGTCCACGTTTCGGAGTTGTCGTGGAAGCACGTTGACCATCCGTCGTCGGTGGTGTCGGTCGGTGACGAGATCGAGGTGCAGGTCCTCGAGGTCGACCTTGACCGGGAGCGGATCAGCCTGTCGCTCAAGGCGACCCAGCAGGACCCATGGCAGGAGTTCGCCAGCGCCCACCAGGTGGGTGAGCTGGTCTACGGCCGGGTCACCAAGTTGGTGCCCTTCGGTGCGTTTGTCCAGGTCGGTGAAGGTATCGAGGGTCTCGTGCACATCTCCGAGATGAGCGCACACCACGTCGACCTTCCCGAGCAGGTCGTGACCCCCGGTGAGGAACTGTGGGTCAAGATCATTGATCTGGATCTGCAGCGTCGACGGATCTCACTGTCGATCAAGCAGGCCGCTGAGGGTGGTGTGGTCGCCGCCGAGTACCAAGCGCACTTCGGTGAGCACGCCTACGACGCCGAGGGCAACTACATCGGCACCGCCGGCAGCTCTGAGGCCGAGCAGGCGTGGGCCGACTACTACGCCGAGAGTGGCGAGACCCCAGCCGGTTCGACCGAGGCCGTCGCCGAGGAGGCCGCAGCCGAGGAGGCCGCAGCCGAGGATGCCGTCGCCGAGGAGATCGTCGCTGCCGAGGATGTCGTCGCCGAGGAGTCGGTCACCGAGACGGTGGTTACCGGCGACGAAACCGAGGCCTGAACCTCTCGTAACGAATCGGCCCGGTCAGCCAGCGGGCTCGTTGATTTCCACGACACCGTCAGCGGGGACGTCGGTGAGAACGATCTCCCGTCCCGTTGCAGGGAATCTCACCCTGATCTCGGCGATCTTGCCGTCGGGCAACGAGGTGCGTGGTCCGAGTCCGAAGTGGACGGTGCGGCTGCTCTGGCCCAGGAAGTGGCTGTTGATGCCGACGTGCTGGGTCTGAGGGCGTGACCCGTTCGCCGGTGTCACCGTGACCACGGCGCCAATGGCGTCACGGTTGCTGTCGGTGCCGGTCACCTTGACCTTCACCCAGCCGTTGTCGGCGTTGCCCTCGTTGCGCCACAGCGTTGGGGTCCGGGTCGGGTGGATCATGACCATGTCGAGTTGGCCGTTGCCCTCGAGGTCCAATACGGCGAGGCCGGATCCGGCGATTCGCACCCCGAACCCGGACTGTTCGGCGACCTCGCTGAACGTGCCGTCCCCCTGGTTGAGCCACAGCCGCTTGGCGGTATCGGTGTACGGCTCACTCTGGACCCGGGACTCGTCGTCACCGTCGAAACGGATGCCGTTGGTCATGGCGAGGTCAACGAGGGAGTCGTTGTTGACGTCGAGGGGCACCGCTCCCCATCCCCACGCTCCATCGACAACGCCGGCCTCTTGTTGAATCTGGGTGAAGGTGCGGTCACCGTTGTTGCGGAACAAGCGGTTCCCGGTTTCGTCGATCTGGCACACCCGGCCCTGACAGATGGTCGAGCGGCCGTAGATGGCGGTGAGGAACACGTCGAGGTCGCCGTCGCCGTCGACGTCGGAGACTGTCAGGCCCATGGCGTTTCCCCGGAACCCGATGCCCGACGGCACGGTGCCCTCGGTGAACGTGCCGTCCCCGTCGTTCCAGAAAAGCTGTGTGGTGCCGTAGTCACCGGCCACGACGAGGTCGGCCCATCCGTCACCGTCGAGATCAGCGATTGCCGATGCGAACGAGTAGATGGGTCGGGTGGTGTTGGAGATGCCGGTGGTGGCCTCGGTGGTGATGGCGAGATCCACGCCTGCAGCCACGGTGACGTCCTCGAAGTACCCGGGGGCTTCCGTGCCACGGTTGCGGAGCATGCGCGCGTGGTTGGGGTTGTCGGTGGTCTCGGCGGTGTCGTAGGTGTTGAGCCACTCGGTGAGATGGATGTCGGTGAAGCCGTCGTTGTTGATGTCCCCGAAGGCGACGCTGAACCCTGCCCGGTTACCGGTGTCGGCGAGCGCCGCCCCCCGACTGACCGCCTCCTCGGTGAACGTGCCGTCCCCGTCGTTCATGTACAGGTAGTAGCGGGGGCTGTCGATGGTGGTGATCACAAGGTCCTGGTCGCCATCGTTGTCGAGGTCAGCCCAACCCGCACCGTTCGACCGGTCGGTGAGTTGGTCAAGGCCGGAACCGCTCGTGGCGTCAACGAGGTTGCCGTCGTCGTTGCGCACCAGCGTGCCGGGGCCGTCGAGTCGGGTCACGTAGAGGTCGTCGTCACCGTCGTTGTCGAAGTCCCCGACCGCAACACCCCCAGACATTCGCTCGATCTCACACCCGGGTCCGGTGCTGATGAACTCGTTGAACAAACAGTTCGGGGGGTAGCGCACCTGGGCTTGGGGTGTCGCGGTGAGCGCAGCGTTGGCCGTCTGGGTGAACTGGACGGGGCCCGAAGGACTCGCAACGGGATCCCCGCCACAACTGCTGAGCAGCGTGACTCCGACGGCGAAAGCGGCAACGGGAACGAGATGACGACGCCTCCGTACGCCAAGGCCCGCTCGCTCGTGTCGTCCCCCCGTGGTCACCGCACAAGTGTGACACGCAGGTTGCGGCAAGGGGCCGCGCCCCCCCATTGGGATTGGGGTGTGGGACTAGCGTGTCGGCATGGCAGCGCAGGGTCGCCGAACGGCTCGGATCATCGGTTTGGTGCTGGTAGGGGCGCTTTTTGCCGCCTCGTGCTCGTCGGCGGATCCTGAGAGCCAGCCGACCTCCACGACCGCCGAGTCGCTCTACCCGGCGCCCGTCGCCCGGGCAGGGGCGGCCCCCACTGACGTCGCTCTCGACTGGTTGGACCTCCACATCGATCTCGTGAGACGGGAGAGTCTGTCCCCGCCAGTAGCGACGAGGTCCATGGCGTATCTGGCGTTGGGCCTCGAACAGGCCTTTGATCTGGCTGGTCCAAACGGAGATGCGTTCGTGATTGCGGGGCTCAACCCGCCAGAGGCTCCTGACGGCGTCGCCCTCAACCCGGCGGTGGCTGCAGCGGCCTCCACCGCCACGGTGTCCCGGGTGCTCATCGCCACCCCCGAGTCGACCCGGAGTATTGACCTTCTTGAAGACCAGCACGTCGCCGCTGCCGGAGGTGGTGAGGATCCGGTCGTGCAGGCCTCGGTTGCCTTCGGTGAGGCGGTCGGGCAGGCCGTGTTGGAGTTCGCCGCAGCGGACGGGTTCGACACGCTCCCGGAATTCCGTGATCCGCCGCCGGATCGGCCGGGTCAGTGGGTTCCAACGCCACCCAACTTTGCCTACCCCCTGGAGCCATTCTGGGGGGACCTGCGCCCGATCATTGCCGCTGACGCTGACTGTCCGGTGCCCGACCCCGTGCCCTACGACGAAACTCCGGGGTCGGCCTTTTGGAACGAGGCAATGGCGGTCTATGACGCCAAGTCGGCGCTCACCCCGGAGGACCGGGCGACGGCGCGATATTGGCGGGACCTGCCGGGCACGAGTTACACCCCGGCCGGCCACTGGGTTCATATCGCCGGTCGGGCCATCGAATCAGACCTTGCGGCAGGCACCTTGGACGCAGACGGTGTCGTAAAGACCTATGCGGCGCTCGCCATTGCCCAACATGACGCCTTCCTGGCCAACTGGACCGTGAAATACCGCACGGATCTGCTCCGGCCGATCACCTACATCCGAATCGTTCGTGACCCGGCGTGGGACTCGTTGGTCACGACCCCACCGTTCCCCGCCTACCCGTCGGGTCACTCAACGGGATCGGCGACCTCGTCGACGATGCTTGCGACCCTGCTCGGTGATCGACCGTTCACTGACACGGCGGGAGACCTCAACGATTACCAAGAGCGGAGCTACCCGTCCTTTGCTGCTGCGGCTGCAGAGGCGTCCAACTCACGCCTGCTCGGTGGGATCCACTTCCCGATGGACCTCACGGCCGGGGCCGAGCAGGGTCGGTGCATCGCCGGTGTCGTGATTGAACGGCTCGGGCTGGGGGAGTAG
>CAMAQM010000030.1 GCA_945860545.1 Bifidobacterium breve
CGCCCAAAAATGCGCAAGCAGGTGGTGTGCGAGCAGAACCGGCTGGGCGCGCTGGAGATGCGTGTACCCGGGCAGGTAGGCATCGCCGGCGGCAACGGCCCGATCCAGGAGAACCTGCTGCAAGGCGAGGATTCCTTCAGCGAGATCAACCACCGCCGATCGCGTGTAGAGCCTCAGGTCGGTCGCAACCTGATCGTTGCGGGATCGACCTGTGTGGATTTTCGCCCCCGGGTCGCCGACCAGTTCGGTGAGGCGCCGCTCGACCGCTGTGTGGATGTCCTCGTCTCCTGAAGCGAACTGGAAGACCCCAGTGGCAAGTTCGTCCTCAACCTGGTCCAGTCCTGACAACACCTGTGCGCACTCGGTGTCGCTGAGGATGCCGGCGCGCTCGAGTCCACGCGCATGCGCCCGCGAACCGGCGATATCGACCGCGGCAAGGCGGATGTCAAAGGGGAGACTGACGGTGTAGGCGAGCAACACCTCGTCAGGAGCACCTTCGAAACGTCCGTGCCAGAGCGTGGCCATGGGTCTACGCCTCTCTCTTCGTTGCCTGGTTCGCAGCCCAGGTCTCGATGCCGAGTCCCCAGAGTCGCACGAACCCTTCGGCGTCGGCGTGATTGAACGAATCGGCCGCATCGTAGGTTGCGAGCCCATAGTCGTAGAGGCTGAACTCGCTCCGCCGGCCCACGACGTGACACGACCCTGGCGAGAGGCGCAGACGCACCTCCCCCGTGACGAACTCCTGACTGGCGTCGACGAACGCATCAAGCGAGGCCTTCAGCGGCGAGTACCACTGACCGTCGTAGACGAGGTCGGCGTAGCGACCCTCCAGCCGCTGCTTCTCGTGGGCGAGGTCGCGCTCAAGGCAGAGCGCTTCGAGGTCCTGATGTGCAGCGATGAGGGCAAGGGCTCCCGGTGCCTCGTAGGTCTCCCTGCTCTTGATTCCGACTCGACGATTCTCGACCATGTCGAGTCGGCCGAATCCGTAGGCGCCAACCCGACGGTTCATCACCCCGACGAGTTCATGCAGAGCCATGGGCACCCCGTCGATAGCGGTGGGAACGCCACGCTCGAAGCCGACGGTGATCTCCTCGGTGCCGGTCTCCGACGGGACGGTCAGACTCCACACCCCAGCGGGGGGCTCGGCCCACGGGTCCTCCATCTCGCCGCACTCGATGGCCCTCCCCCACAGGTTGTCATCAATGGAATACAGCTTCTCCCTTGTGGCGGCAATCGGGATGCTGAACCGTTCGGCGTAGTCGATGCAGTCCTCGCGGGTCATGCCCCACACCCGCACTGGTGCAAGCACCTCGAGGTCAGGCGCCAACGCCCGGATCCCCACCTCGAACCGAACCTGATCGTTGCCCTTCCCGGTGCATCCGTGCGCAACTGCCGTTGCGCCGTGGGTCCGGGCGGCGTTGACCAGATGACGCACGATCACCGGACGAGACAACGCACTCACCAGTGGATAGCGGCCTTCGTAGAGAGCGTTTGCTTTGAGCGCAGGAGCAACGAAGTCGTCGGCGAATTCCGCACGGGCGTCGGCGACGACGGCTTCCACCGCGCCCGCGGCCCGGGCCCGTTCGCAGACCTCCTCAAAGTCGCCACCCTGGCCGACGTCGCATGCGACGGTGACCACTTCGACGCCCCACTCCTCGATCATCCAGCGCACTGCCACCGAGGTGTCGAGACCACCGCTGTAGGCGAGTACCACTCGTTTCGTCATGTCCGATTCCCTTCCATTCCAACGATCTCATGGTTGCAGGTCGGGGCCTGCGGTGTTGATCACAACCCGGCGAGACCTGCGAGTCGATCCGCCATGACGTCCCCGCCGACGGACTCGTCGACCACGACTAACAGCGTGTCATCGCCCGCCACCGTCCCGATCACTCCCGGGACTCCGGCTCGGTCAAGTGCCGAGCCAACAACGTGCGCCGATCCCGGAGGGGTCCGCAGGACCACGATGTTGAGGCTACTGGCCACCTCAACCACCCATTCACCGAACACGCGCCTGAGATGATCCTCGGGCGCAACCTGCTCGGTTGGCAGGTCGGGCACGGCGTAGACGCTCTCGCTTCCGGGCACCCTGATCTTGATGGCGCCAAGATCGTCGAGATCACGTGACACCGTCGCCTGCGTGGCGGTGATCCCCTCCACGGCGAGCAGATCAACCAACTGGCTCTGGTTGTGCACCGGGTGTTCCGCAATCAGTCTGGCCACGAGGTGTTGCCGTTGCTTCTTTCCCGGCCGACGACCCTGTTCGATGCTCATGGCGCCACGAGCCAGGACAGGGCGCCGCGAGCTGCGTGCATCCGGTTCCGCGCTTGTTGCCAGACCCGACTGGAGGGCCCGTCGACCACCTCTCCGCTGACTTCCTCACCTCGGTGCGCAGGCAGGCAATGCAGGAATATCGCATCGACGGCGGCGTGGTCGAACAGGACCTGATCGACGCAGTAGCCGGCGAAGGCCTCACGACGCTGGGTGGCCTCATCCTCTTGGCCCATCGACGTCCAGACGTCGGTGTACACCACGTCAGCACCCGTCACCGCCACCACAGGGTCATCGGTGCAAAGAACCTCTCCTCCGATGCCGGCGAACGCATCGAGGTCTTCGGCGGAGAAACCAAATCCGTCGGGACTGGCCACCCGGACGGTGTGGCCGGCGAGGAGGCACCCGAGGACGAGCGACCGTGCGACGTTGTTGGCGTCGCCGACGTAGGCCACGACGAGCCCGGCGCGCCCGCCGAATTCGTTGGTCATGGTCAGGAGGTCTGCGAGCGCCTGCAGCGGATGGGCTCGGTCGGAGAGCATGTTCACCACCGGCACGTCGGAGACGGCCGCCATGCGGACCAGGACGTCGTGGTCGAACACCCGCGCGCCAATCACGGCGTGGTAGCACCCCAGCGTGCGCGCCACGTCCTCTGCACTCTCCCGACCATCGATGCCGATCTCATCGGGCCGGATGGTCACCGGGTGACCTCCGAGCTGGACGACCGCCATCTCCATTGAGTTCCGGGTCCGCGCCGAGGGCTTTTCGAATACCAGAGCGGCTCCGGCGCCCTCGAGTGGCCTGCCGGCCGCTCCGGGCGCACAGCGTCGGATGATCTCGTTCAGATCATCAACGCTGAGGTCATCAATGTCGAGCAGGTGTCTCATGGTGCTCTCCCCTCCTCGAGGCATTCGACAATGACCGCGCCAAGGATGGCGAGGGCATGGTCGACCTCGTCGTCGGTCAGGATGAATGGTGGGGCGAGCCGCAGCGCGGTGGGTGTGACCGCGTTCACGACGATCCCGCGTTCCAGTGCCCGCCGAGCGACGACGCGGGCGTCGAGTGGCGAGACAAGCTCGACGGCGAGCAGAAGCCCGCGTCCCCGCACACTCTGCACACCCTCCAGATCACCCAGCCGTTGGGCGAGGCGGGCACCGAGCGCGGTCGCCACTGTGGGTGCGTCCATCCCTTCGAGAACATCGAGGGTGGCCAGCGCCGCGGCCGACGCCAACGGCTGCCCGCCGTATGTCGTTCCGTGGTCGCCAGGCGTGAACGCTCCGGCGACATCGGCGATGGCCCAGCACGCACCGATCGGCATGCCGTTCCCAAGCGCCTTGGCCATCGTGACCACATCGGGACGTATTCCGTCGTGTTCGAACGCAAACCACGTTCCGGTCCGCCCAAGGCCGGTCTGGACCTCGTCGACGATGAGGAGCAGACCCCGCTCATCACACAGTCGGCGAAGGTCGGCGAGATAGCCCGAGGGCGGGACAACCACGCCACCCTCCCCCTGGATTGCTTCGACCAGCACGGCGGACGTCGCTGGATCGATCTGCCGCTCGATGTCTGCGACGTCACCGTAGGTTGCATGCCGGAAGCCTTCTGGCATGGGCGCGAACGGTTCCTGCTTGGCGGGTTGGCCGGTGGCGGCGAGGGCGCCGAGGGTCCTGCCGTGAAAGCCCCCCCACGTCGAGATGATCGTCGAGCGTCCGGGGCCACCCCACCGGCGGGCCAACTTGATGGCGGCCTCGTTTGCCTCCGCGCCCGAGTTGCACAGAAACACCTGGCCGCCGCCACCAAGGAGCGCGTCGAGCCGGGTGGCCAGTTCGGTCGCCGGCTTGTTGGCGAAGAGGTTCGAGACGTGGGTGAGGGTCGCTGCCTGAGCGGCGACGGCCTCGGTGATGGAGGGGTGGGCGTGGCCGAGGCCCGTGACCGCAAGTCCGCAAAGCAGATCGAGATACGACCGTCCTTCGCTGTCGGTCAACCATGCTCCTTGTCCGGACACGAACATCACCGGCGGGGCCCCGTATGTGGGCATGAACGGGCAGCGCTGCATGCCGACCGCTCCCATCAAGTGGGCGTGGTCCGATGCGGAACCACCGCCGGTCACGTCGGCTCCCGTTGGCCGCCGTCGGGAACGACCATCGTTCCTATGCCCGTGTCGGTGAAGATTTCGAGTAGCAGGGCGTGCGGGACCCGACCGTCGAGAAGGTGGGCCGCTTTGGCCCCCCGATCAAGCGCGGTGATGCACGCCTCCGTCTTGGGGATCATCCCGCCGTCGATGACCCCTTGTGCGATGAGGTCGCGAATCTGTGAGGGGGTCAGCTCGGTCATGAGCGTCGAGGGGTCGTGGAGGTCCCGCAGGACTCCGGCGACATCGGTGAGGTAGAGGACCTTCTCGGCACCGAGTGCGCCTGCGAGCGCACCAGCGACGGCGTCAGCATTGATGTTGTAGGCCTGACCCGCAGCATCTGAGCCGATGGTCGACACCACCGGGATGAGGTGTTCGGCGAGAAGCCGCTCGACGATCGTCGGGTTGACCGACACCACGTCCCCAATGAATCCGAGTTCGGGGTCACGTGCCTCGGCGGCGATGAGGCCGGCGTCCTCACCGGAGATGCCGACGGCGAGGGGTCCGTGGACGTTGATCGAGGACACGATGTCACGGCCGACCTTGCCGACGAGGACCATGCGAACGATCTCGAGCGTCTCTGCGTCGGTGACCCGCTGGCCTTCCCTGAACTCGGGGACCTTGCCGAACTTGGCCATGGCCTCGCTGATCTGAGGGCCGCCGCCGTGCACCACAACGATCCGCAGTCCGACGGCGTGCAGCAGCACGATGTCGTCGGCGAACTGGCGTGCCAGTCCGGCGTCGACCATGGCGTTTCCGCCGAACTTCACGACGACCGTCGTCCCCCAGAACCGACGGATGTACGGCAACGCCTCGATGAGCACCTGGGTGCGGATGTGGGGTGCAAGCGGGTCGGGGTTCGTCATGATGTCCCCATGTTCTCGTCGATGTAGGCGTGGGTCAGGTCGTTGGTCAGGATCGCTGCCGATCCGTTGCCGACACCGAGCGCGCAGGTGATCTCGATGACGCTGCCCGCCATGTGGGTGGCGACCACGGAGGCGTCGTGTGCGACGGCGACAGCCCCATCGGCCACGAGGGTGTCGCCGTAGGAGATCCGCAGCAGTGACGGATCCACCACCGCGCCGGACGCACCGAGTTCGCTTGCGATCCGCCCCCAGTAGGGGTCTTCCCCGAACCACGAGCACTTGCACAGTGCGCTGTTGGCCACGGCGCGTGCGGCGAGGTCCGCTTCAGCGTCGCTGCGTGCGCCCGTGACGTTGACCCGCACGACTTTCGTGGCCCCCTCGGCGTCGGCTGCCATCTGTTCAGCGAGGGACATGCACGCTGAGCTGACGGCGTCGGTGAGGGCATCGGGGTCGACTCGACCGCTGCGCCCACTGGCGAAGAGCAGGACGGTGTCGTTGGTCGAGGTGCAGCCGTCCACCGAGAGCGTGTTGAACGAGCGAGCAACGCCGGTGGCAAGCGCCTCGGCAAGGAGCTCGGGTGGGGCGAGGGCGTCGGTGGTGAGCACGGCGAGCATCGTTGCCATGTTCGGCTGCAGCATGGCGGCACCTTTCGCCATGCCCGCAACGGTGAATCCGTCTCCGTCGATGGCGACCTCCTTGCGGACGCTGTCGGTGGTCCGGATCGCCTCAGCAGCGTCTGCCGCCCCCGTGGTGGCCAGATCGGCCGCAACGCCCGGGACGGCGTTGAGGATCTGCTGCACGGGAAGCGGGATGCCGATGAGCCCGGTGGAGCAGACGAGAATCTCCTCAGCGTCACACCCGAGTTGAGTCGCAAGTGCTGCGCACATGGCTTCGGCGTCGGCTTCGCCCTGTTGACCCGTTGCAGCGTTGGCGTTCCCGGCGTTGAGGATGACCCCAACGGCCGACCCGCCGGTGGCGGCGAGGTGCCGACGCGACACAATCACCGGGGCCGCGCACACCAGATTGGTGGTGAACACCCCAGCGACGGCAACTGGTTTGGCGTCCTCAGTGGCGACGATGGCGAGATCCGGGTCACCGGAGGCCTTGAGGCCGGCAGTGCCCCCAGCGGCCACGAAGCCCTTGGGAAGGGTCACGCTCATGGGTACACCCCTGCGATCGGGAGGCCGGCGGCCTCATTGAGTCCGAGCGCCAGGTTGGCGCACTGGATGGCTTGGCCGGATGCGCCCTTGACGAGGTTGTCGATGGCAGCCATCGAGATGATCCAGCCTGTTCTCGGGTCGCTGACCACGCCGACGTGGGCGCTGTTGGACCCGAGCGTCGACTTTGTCGCAGGCGGACCAGCCGTCACCGTGACGAACGGGTGTTGCGCGTACCGGTCGGAAAACAGGTCGACGAGTTGGTCGGTGGATGGGATGTCGCCAGTCGGCCGGGTGTAACAGGTGGCAAGGATGCCCCGGCTCATCGGTGCGAGGTGAGGGGTGAACAGCACACTGACATCGTTGCGGCTGGCGCCGGCGAGCCGGGCCACACTCTGCTCGATCTCGGGGGTGTGCCGATGGGTGGTGAGTCCGTAGGCGGTGAAGTTGGCGTCCACGGCGGCGAAGGTGTTCGCCTCCTTGGCCGCCCGACCCGCCCCCGAGACGCCGGAGGCGGCGTCGACGACGATGCCGGTGGTGTCGGAGATGCCGGCCTCAACCAAGGGTGCGAGCGCCAGTGCTGCGGCCGTCGGGTAACACCCCGCTGCTGCGATTCGCCGGGCGCCATTGAGCGCGTCGCCGGTGATCTCTGGCAGGCCGTAGACGAATCCGTCGAGCTGGTCCGCGCAGGTGTGCGGGTCCCCGTACCAGGTGAGGTAGTCGGCCGGATCGGCAAGTCGGAAATCCGCAGCGAGATCGATGATCACGGCGTCTGAGCCCATCATTTGGGGCATCAGGGATTGCGATGCCCCGTGTGGGAGTCCGAGGAACACGAGGTCGAGGTTTCCGCAGGCCGCCACGACGTCGTCGGTGGTGGGTGAGAACGCCAACGTGGGGTACTCGCCCCGCAGGGACGGGTAGAGGTCTCCCACGGCGACACCTGCCTGGGTGTCCGCGGCCGCCAGCTGCACGCCAAGGTCGGAATGTCCGGCCAGCAGTCGAAGCAGTTCGGCTCCGGTGAAGCCGGAGGCGCCGATGATCCCAACGGAAAGCATTGAAATACATTACATGGCTTTGCATTCCTATGCAATGATCGTGCTACCGGAGTCGAGCTCCTGGGTCTGTGGCCACAGCAGCGACGACGGCGTCTCGGACCTCCCCCACCTCGGCCTCGGTCAGTGTCCGGTCGACCGCCTGAAGTCGCAGACGATGGGTGATCGACCGACTTCCCTGCTCAATGCCAGGTCCCCGGTACACGTCGAAGAGTTCAAGGGCGACCAACAGCGGGCCTGCCGCAGTAGCGATGGCGGACCGCAGCACGGATGCGGGAACGGAATCGGCCAGGACGAAGGCAAGGTCGATGTCGGTCGACGGGAACCGACTGACCGGCCGGTACGGGTGTGGCGACCCCCCTGCTCCGGTGACGGCGTCGAGGTCCACCTCACACCACGCAACCGGACCGACGACGCCGAGGCGCTCGAGCACACCCGGATCGATCTCACCGACGAGACCCACGGTCGTGTGACCCACGCGAACCACGGCCGAACGGGTGGGGTGCATTCCCGCCGGGGAGGCAGCGTCGAGCTCACAGGTCACGCCCAACACGTCGCAGAGACGGTCGAGGGTGGACACCGCCGAAGGAGCGGACCGACCAGCGAGCACCACGGCGACGAACTCCGGCTCGGCGGGCAGCACACCGGGCGCATCAGCGGGGACGAAGACCTTGCCCACCTCGAACAAGCTGACGTCGGGGTTGCGATGGGCGCTGTTGTGGGCGACCGCCCGCAACAGCCCGGGACGCAACGAGGGGCGTAACACGGACTCCTCAGCCGCCAAGGGGTTGGTGATGGTCACGACCGGAACCTCGATACCCACGGTAGCGAGATCGTCACTCGAGAGCAGCGGGGTGGGCATGGCCTCCGAGGCGCCGAGGCCGACAAGGGTCGACCGCACCCTGCGGCGGAGCATCTGACGTTCGCTCAGGCCGCCGGTCGTGGGCTGCGCCGGCCGTCGCACCGGGAGGTTTGCGTAACCGAGGTGGCGGGCAACCTCCTCAATCACGTCGGTCTCCGTCGACGTATCAGGCCGCCACGAGGGAATGGTGACCGACAGTTCATCGTCGCCGACACCGGTACATCCGAATCCGATTGGTGTCAGGAGCGGTGGAATGTCCGTGGTGGCGAGCGCGGTCCCAAGGAGCCGATTCACCCTCGAGGTTCGGACCGTGACCACAGTGGGGTCAGGGAGTTCCCCACAGGACTCGACAAGACCTCCGCTGAGCACGGCGGTCGGACAGACCTCAACCAGCAACTGGGCGAACCTTCGGGCAGCGAGCTCGATCGCGCCCGGATCGCAGCCCCGTTCGTACCGGGCGGAAGCCTCGCTTCGCAGACCGAGGAGACGGCTGGCGACCGCAACGGCCATGGGCTGCCACCAGGCAAACTCGACAGCGAGCGCAGTGGTTGAAGAGGTGACCTCCGTCGAGGCGCCACCCATCACTCCCGCCACCGCCACCGCCACGTCGTCGGCGTCGGCGATCACGCCGACGCCTGTGGCGAGTTCCCGTTCGATGCCGTCGAGGGTCGTGATGCGCTCACCTGGGCGGGCCCATCGCGGGCTGAGCACCACGGGGCCACCGTCGAGGCGCGCCAGCGTGTCGCGGTCGTAGGCGTGGTTGGGCAGACCGAGTTCCCACATCACGTAGTTCGAGACGTCGACCACGTTGTTCACCGAGCGCAGGCCAACCGCCTCAAGTCGCCGTCGGAGCCATGCCGGCGACGTCCCCACCGTGACGCCATCGACGGACATCACCGCGAAGCGTCCGCACAGATCTGCGTCGACGAGACGAACCTCCACGCTGTCGGCGGGAGTCCCGCCGACGAGTGGTGGTGGCTCAGGCAGGGCGAACGGCTCGCCAAGTCGGGCGGCGAGGTCGCGAGCCACGCCGGCGACCGACAGTGCGTCGGGGCGGTTCGGGTTGATCTCCAGATCGAACACCGCATCTGTTTCGATCCCGAGCGCGTCGACCAACAAGGCCCCAACCGCCGACCCGTCCAGTGCGTCGTCGCCACGACCCAGGATCATGATGCCGTCGTCATCAGCGGGGAGACCGAGCTCAGCAGGTGAGCACAACATCCCCTCGGACCATTCGCCACGCATCTTGCGACGACCGATCGACATGCCGTCAGGCAGGGTCGCACCGACAGGGGCGAGGGGAACCAGATCGCCCTCGGCCATGTTGAATGCGCCGCAGCACACCTGCAGAAGCGTCTCGCCACCGGCGTCGACGTCGACGATCTGAATACGGTCGGCGTCGGGATGGGCTCGTAGGGCCACCACGCGGGCGACGACGATCTCCCCGAGCCCGGCGCCGAGTTGATCGATCGACTCGACGGCCATGCCGAGATCACTCATCTGGTCGCCGAGGTACTCGACGTCACCGGCCAAGGGGGCGAAGTCACGCAGCCACGAGAGGAGAACTTTCACGTCGTCACCTCAGAACTGTTCGAGGAAGCGGATGTCGTTGGTGAAGAGGTCCCGCAGGTCGTCGACGCCGTGACGCTGGGCGGTCATGCGGTCGATGCCGAAACCGAAGGCGAAGCCCGTCCACCGCTCGGGGTCGTAACCGACCGCAGCGAACACGTTGGGGTGCACCATCCCGCACCCACCGAGCTCGAGCCAGCCGGTCCCCCCACACGACCGACAGCCCACACCCCCACAGAACACACAGGAAATGTCGTACTCGGCGGACGGTTCGGTGAACGGGAAGTAGGAGGGTCGCAGACGGGACCGCACCTGGCGGCCGAAGTAGGCGCGGGTGAAGGCGTCGAGCGTTCCGGCCAGGTCAGCGAACGAGATTCCCTCGTCGACGACGAGTCCCTCAATCTGGTGGAAGACCGGGGTGTGGGTGGCGTCAGCGGTGTCGCGGCGATACACCCGACCCGGCATGATCGAACAGATCGGCGGTTCGGTCGCCTCCATGACCCGTATCTGCACTGGCGAGGTGTGGGTTCTGAGCAGAACCGTGCCGGGATCGCCGACGTCGACGTAGAAGGTGTCCCACATGCCACGGGCGGGGTGACTGGGCGGAAGGTTCAGCGCCTCAAAGTTGTAGAAGTCGGTTTCGACCTCGGGACCTTCGGCCACCGTGAAACCCATACCGACGAACACGTCCTCAAGGTGGTCGCGGGCCTGGGTGACGAGATGCAGTCGCCCGGTGCGGGCCGGTTCCCGTTCGGTGAGGTCAAGGCGCTCGGCCTCGATGCGGGCCTGTCGCTGCTGGGCGGCGAGCTCGCTTCGGCGTGCGGCGATGAGGTCCTCGACGCGCTGGCGCGCCTCGTTGATGGCCTGCCCGGCTGCACGCCGGTCGTCCTCCTCGAGCGACCCGAGTTCCCGTTTCGCTTCGACGAGCAGCGACCGCCTACCGGTCAGTTCGACGTCGAGGGCGTGGAGTGCGTCAAGGTCGCCGGTACCTGCGACGAGGTCGGCGGCGGACGCCACGAGTGCGTCGAGTCGCTGGGTGAGGGGCAGATCGGACACGGACGATCAGGCTAGCGGGCGGGCCGCGTCGGGCCCGACCCCTTTGCCCGGCTGCGAGCAACGGAGAATGCGAGCACTGAGCCCGCCACGGCCACGTTGAGGCTCTCGACGTAACCAGCCATCGGGACGCGCACCCAGTGCTCGACGAGGGCACCCACCTGCGGGCTCACGCCGTGGGACTCCGAACCGAGCACGAGCGCCACCCGTTCGGGCCACACCATGTCGTCAGCGTCCGTTCCATCCATGCGGGCGCCGACGATCACGTGGCCAGCGCGACGCAGGTCGCCGATGCAGCCGGCCGCGTCGTCAGCGACGGCCATCGGCATCCGGAGCGCAGATCCCGCCGAGGCGCGCACCGCCTTGGGCGAGAACGGATCCGTGGCATGGCCGACGGCCCACAGACCAGCGAAACCGGCAGCTTCTGCGGTGCGAACGAGCGTGCCGAGGTTCCCTGGGTCGGCGACGCCGTCGAGCACGATGACGCCACCGCCGTGCGCCGCGGCCGCAGCCGGGTCGGCGGCGGTTGGACGCTCCACCACCGCCACGATCGGACGCGGGGTGACGGGGTCGACGACCCGCTGCAACGCTCCCGAGACGACCGGTGTGACGGGCACCCCGAGCGCCCGGAGCCGGCCCAGAATGTCACCGGTCAGCGAGTCTGCTTCGGCACCCTCGTCGAAGAGCACCTCCCGGATCGGGACTCCGGCGTCGAGGGCGTCGCCGATGAGCCGCTCGCCGTCGAGAACGAAACAGCCTGAATCCTGACGATCCCTGCGGTTCCCGACGAGGCGACGCAGCTCCGCCAGACGCTTGTTGCGGGCACCGATACTTCCCTGCCCGGCCGGGCTAGGAGGCGGACCCACCGGTCCGTGCCGCTCTACTCAGGAGGCGCTGGCGTCAGCCAACGATCCTCGAGCGACCTCAACCAGGGCGCTGAACGCTGCCGGGTCGGATACGGCAAGGTCGGCGAGGACCTTGCGGTCCACCTCGACGCCAGCCTCCCGCAAACCGGCAATAAACCGGCTGTAGGAGATGTCGTTGAGCCGACAAGCAGCGTTGATGCGCTGGATCCAGAGGCGGCGGAACTCGCCCTTGCGGGCGCGCCGGTCGCGGTACGCGTACTGCAGGGAGTGCATGACCTGCTCGTTGGCGGCCCGGTAACTGCGGCTCTTGTTGCCGTAGTAGCCCTTGGCCCGCTCAAGTGTTGTACGACGCTTCTTCTTGGCATGGACGGAGCGCTTCACTCGTGCCATGGATCACTCCTGTGTTCACTCGGTCGACCACGACGGGCCGGGGATTCGATAGGTGGGCGCTGGGAGTACCCCAGCGAGGTCAGTGGGCTCAGCGCCCGAGCAGACGGCGAGTTCGCCGCAGATCACCGCCGGTGACCTCCGAAGCACGGCTCAGGCGCCGCTTTCGGGACTCACCCTTCTTTTCGAGAATGTGGTTCAGGTTGGTGTTTCGGCGGGTGACCTTGCCGCTTCCCGTCACCTTGAACCTCTTGGCCGCACCTCGGTGCGTCTTCATCTTGGGCATGTTGGTTGCCTCCTCGTCGTCGTGATCAGTCGCCGGTAGGGCTTTCGCCCTCGGCTGCGGATGCCGTCGCCGTCATCGCGCCATCGGATGTCTCTGGGGCCGACTCCACCTGGTCAGTCGTGGTTTCGACCGGTTCGGTTCCTGCCTCGGGAGCCTGGGGCTTACGCCCCTTGCCGCCCTTGTCAGGGGCCAGGACCATCACCATGTTCCGTCCGTCCAGTCGGGGCCACGCCTCGACCTTGCCGATGTGGGACACCTGTTCGGCGACCTCATCGAGGATCTTCTTGCCCAGCTCGGGATGTTGCATCTCCCTGCCGCGGAACATGATCGTGATCTTGACCTTGTGGCCTTCACCCAGAAACTGTTCGACCTTGCGGGTCTTGGTGTCGAAGTCGCCCCCGCCAATCTTGGGGCGATACTTCATCTCCTTCACCGAGACGTTGCTCGCCTTTCGGCGGGACTCTTTCGCCTTCTGGGCCGACTCGTACTTGAACTTGCCGTAGTCCATGATGCGCACGACAGGCGGCGTCGCCTTGTCGGCAACCTCAACGAGGTCAAGTTCAAGTTCCCGCGCCAACGCCAGGGCGTCAGGCAGGGCCTTGATCCCGAGTTGGCTGCCGTCTGGTCCGATCAACCGGACCTCTCGGGCACGAATGCGATCGTTGACCCGGGGCTCATTCGTCGTCGGCGGTGCTATGGCCGGTCACTCCTCATCGATGCGCAGTGCCTCCTTCGCGCGGAACATGTGATCCGTCCACCCGCTGCACGCGCCACGGGCGGACGCCGAGAAGCCGACATCCGCCCGCAGTTGCGAACTTCGATCGACCTGACGCACTCGATCCGGCGAACCGGAACCGGTGGCCAGGTGGGGGCGTCGCCGCCCTCACTTGCTCAGTTGTGAAGGGCGTAGAGTACCAGCACTCCCCCGCCAGCCAAAACTGCGGCCGGGACTATCCGTGTCAACCCCGAGAAGGTGAATCAGATGAGCTTGTGGACCCCCGATGGCGAAGTACCCGTTGATCGCAGCCGGCAGGCGGCCGCCGGGGGTGGCGGCGTGGACGACGAGGCGGTCGCCAGCGCGGCTGAGGCACTCGGCATTGACCCTGCGACCTTGTCGCCCGAGGATCGTGAGCGACTCGTGGCGATGGTGGCCCAGATGGCCGAGGCCCAGCGTCGCCTCGCCGCCGCCGACGCCGCCGATGTCGTGGCCAACCACGCCATGGGCCTCTACGAGTTCGCGGCCATCAAGCTCGGGTCGGAGCCACCGCAGCTCGACGACGCCCGGACCGCCATCGATGCACTCGGCGCCGTGCTCGAAGCCACCGGGGACCGCCTCGGCGGCCATGGGCCCTCACTGAACGAGGCACTGGACCAGATCAGACTGGTCTGGGTCCGGATGCAGGAGGCCGAGGCCCACGATCTGCCCCAGGGGTGATCACACCGGGTGACGAACGAGGGACGCTGCCTCAACACCACCGTTACGCCCCGCCACCAAAGTCGCCGTCACCAACACGCCGACCTCGATGGTTCGGGTGCCGTCGGCGATGGCCGTGCAGTGGAACGCAACGTCGCAGACCCTCCCGCCGACGGTGACGCTCAACTCGCCGAGGCCGCTCGCCTCGTCAAATGCCCGCACGGTGGCGGGGTGGACCGCTCCGAGATCGATCTCGGGTGGGACACCGGCGGTGCCAACAGACGTCAGCGGACCGCTCACGGAACGATCTTGGCGATCGAGAGCTCGATGATGTCGCTGGCGCCCGCATCGCTGAGCGCCGGAATCAGCACGTTGATCGTCGACTTCGCAACGACGGACTCCACGGCGAAGCCGGTCCCGCCATGAAGCTGGTTCACCGTCGGTGACTTCATCGACGGAAGCAACGCCACCACAGCGTCAAGACGGTCGGCTGGAACATTCAGTTTCACGAGGACCTTGGTCCGGGCGTCAAGGACGCCCTGGAGGAGCGTGAGGATCTGACCCATGGCGTGACGTTTTGCGGGGTCTGCCGCGCTCGTCGGGTTGGCGATCAGTTCGGTCCACGAGGTCAACAGCGTGTCCACGATGCGCAGCCCCGCTGCGCGAAGCGCCCGGCCGGTTTCGGTGATGTCCACGATGGCGTCGACGATGTCGGGAACCTTCGCCTCGGTCGCTCCGTAGGACAGCCGGACATCGGCTTCGATGCCACGTGCGGCGAAGAAGCGTCGGGTCAGCTCGGGGTACTCCGAGGAGACCCGAACCCCCGAAGGCAGATCCTCGACCGAGCGGACATCACTCGAGTCGGGGACGGCGAGCACGATGCGCACGGGGTCGGTACTGACCTTGGAGTAGTGCAGTTCCCCGAGTGACACGACCTCTGACGCCGTCTCCTCAACCCAGTCACGGCCCGTGATACCGAAATCGAACAGGCCCTCGGCGACGTAACGGGGGATCTCTTGGGGCCGCAGAATTCGGACCTCGGCGATGCGCGGGTCGTCGATCTCGGCACGGTAGGTGACCGACGAACTTCGACGCACCCGCAGGTCGGCCGCCTCGAAGAGATCGAGGGTGGCCGATTCGAGCGACCCCTTGGGAAGAACGAGCCTCAACACGGTCCTGAACCTACCCGTTCACACGAACGGCTCATGAATCGGTTTGTGGTTCCGGCACCGGAGACCCTGCCACCCTCTCGATGAACCGAACCATGGCCACCGCGGTCAGGGCGGCCTCGCCCCCCTTGTCCATCCTCGCCGGGTCGCTCCGCTCAAGAGCCTGCTCGAGCGTCTCGGTGGTGAGGACCCCGAACACCACCGGCACGCCAGTCTCCAGCGACGCCCGCAGCAACCCGTCAGCGGCACCACCAGCGACGTAATCAAAGTGGGGTGTGTCGCCGCGAATCACACACCCGAGGGCGATGACGGCGTCGACATCATCACGTTCGGCGAGCCATCGCGCTCCGAGGGGCAACTCGAAGGCGCCAGGCACCCATTCTTCGATGACGTCCTCGCCAGCGACGCCGAGAGCACGCAACATGGACCGCACCCCATCGAGCATCTGGCCGGTGACGAGATCGTTGAACTGTGCCGAGACGACGGCGACTCGCACGCCACGGCCGTCTGGAAGTTCGGCGTCCCGTCCCGCGGAGTGGTTGCCGGCCATGTCAGTCGAGCCCCTCGATCAGGTGACCCATTCGTTCGCGCTTGGTGCGGAGGTAGGAGAGGTTCTCGGGGTTCGGCGTCACCTGGAGTCCGACGCGGTCGACGATGCGCAGCCCAAAGCCCTCGAGCCCCCCGTACTTGGAGGGGTTGTTGGTCATGAGCCGCATGGTGGTGATCCCGAGATCGTTGAGAATCTGGGCGCCGATGCCGTACTCGCGACTGTCGACGGGGAGACCGAGTTCGATGTTGGCATCGACGGTGTCGCGTCCCTCATCCTGGAGGGAGTAGGCCCTGATCTTGTGCCCGATGCCGATGCCGCGACCCTCGTGGCCACGAAGGTAGACGAGCACACCGAGGCCTTCTTCGGCGATGCGGGCCATGGCGGCGTCAAGCTGCACGCCGCAGTCGCAGCGCAACGAGCCGAACACGTCGCCGGTGAGGCACTCCGAGTGGACCCGAACCAAGATGTCGCTCTCGCCCTGCACCGCCCCACGGACCAGAGCCACATGCTGTTCGCCGTCGAGCAGCGACTCGTAGACGTAACAGCTGAAGTCGCCCCAATCTGTCGGAATTCGGGCTTCGGCCACGCGTCGGACCAGCTTCTCGGTCTGACGCCGGTAGCGGATCAGATCGGCGATCGAGATGAGCAGGAGGTTGTGCTCCTCGCAGAACTCGATGAGGTCGGGGACCCGCGCCATCTCGCCGTCCTCGCGGACGATCTCACACAGCACTCCCGCAGGGGCGAGACCTGCCATTCGGGCGAGATCCACCGCCGCCTCGGTGTGCCCGGCCCGCTTGAGCACCCCGCCTTCGGCGTAGCGCAAGGGGAAGATGTGGCCGGGTCGAGCGAGGTCGGCGGGATGCGTGGCGGGGTCGATGAGCGACCGAATCGTGGTGGCCCGGTCGGCAGCGGAGATGCCGGTGGTGGTGCCATGGCGAAGATCGACCGAGTAGGTGAACGCGGTCCGTTGGGCCTCGGTGTTCTCCCGCACCATCAACGGGATGTCGAGTTCGTCGAGACGCTCGCCGACGAGTGGGACGCAGATCACCCCGGAGGTGTGGCGAACGAAGAAGGCGATTTTGTCCGGTGTGGCGAACTCGGCCGCCATGATCAGGTCGCCTTCGTTCTCGCGGTCCTCGTCGTCCACCACGACGACGATCTCGCCGGCCGCAATCGCCGCCACAGCCTCGGGAATGGTGGCGAAGCCGTTACCGGGACGGTTCGGGTCTGGTTCGGGTGTGATCGGGGTTGGCACTCGAGCTCCTTCAGGGGCCGTCGGGGGAATCGGATTGGGTGCCCTCACCGGGATCCAGGAGAGGTGCGAGGAGCCGCTCGGTGTACTTGGCAATGACGTCGATCTCAAGATTGACCCTACTGCCAACGGACTTGTGGCCCAAGGTCGTGACCGCAGCCGTGTGCGGGATGACCGCAACGGAAAACCCGGTGCTCGTGACATCGACCACGGTGAGGCTGACCCCGTCAACCGTGATCGATCCCTTGGGAACGACGTAGCGCAACACCGAGGGCGGGGCCTCAACGGCGAGATCCGGAGGGGTGTGGGCAATCGTGCCGACGGCGTCGACGTGCCCTTGGACGAGATGCCCCCCGAGACGATCGGCGAGACGCACCGGCCGCTCAAGGTTGACGGGTGCACCGGGAACAAGCTCGCCCAAGGAGGTCACCGCCAGCGTCTCCTCGCTGAGATCGGCCTCCCACCAGCCCGGAGCAGACCCCACCGGTTGCTCGAACGCCACGACCGTCAGACAGCACCCGTTGACCGCAATGGACGCACCAATGGTCACGTCGGAGAGCACGGCGGTGCATCCAAAGCGAAACTTGCCCCCATCGAGGGCGGTCACAGAGCCGAGCTCCTCGACGATGCCGGTGAACATCAGAACATCTCCCTTGGGGTCACCCTCCCAGTGTGGGGCACGGTGGGCGCTGGTTCACAACCCGGTGCCACCGCGTGGAGCGAGGTCGATCCGGATATCGGGACCGATCTGGCGGATCGCAACGACCTCCCCCCGCCACAGGTCACCTACCCCGGACGCACCCGGACCGGCGAGAGAGGCCAGGCCGTCGTCGCCGCCGCTCAGGGCGGGGGCGACATAGGCGACGTAACGGTCGACGAGCCCAGCGCGGTGGAACGCACCAGCCACCGTCGGTCCGCCCTCGACCAGAACCTGCAACACACCCCGGCTCCCGAGGTCGTCAAGGAGGCCCTCAAGTGACCCTTGGTGCTCCACCGCGGGGAGGACCCGCGACCCCGCAGGCGCTTTGCCAAGAACCACCCTCAACGGTTGGCGCAGGTCGCCAGTCTCGTCATCCCCCACCCCCTCCCAGCCCGGAAGTCGGACGGTCAACGCAGGGTCATCGGCGCGGAGTGTGCCGGCGCCCACGACAATGGCGTCGCTGTCGGCCCGCAGGCCGTGGGCGTCGAGTCGCGCCGCCTCGGAGGTGATCCACTGACTGGTGCCGTCGGCCGCCGCCACCGCACCGTCAAGCGTGGAGGCCCACTTGAGGACCACCCACGGGCGTCCCGTTCGCCGGTGATGCAGATAGGGGCCAAGCTGCTGGGCGACGAGGTCGGCACCACAACCGACATCGACGGTGATGCCGTGTTCACGAAGTCGCGCGATCCCAGCGCCGGCAACCTTGGGGTCGGGGTCTTCCACGGCGACGACGACCCGGGCGATGCCGGCCTCGATGACGGCGTCGGCGCACGGCGCGGTCGCCCCGTGGTGCGAGCAGGGTTCCAGAGTGCAGTACAGGGTGGCCCCACGCGAGTCGTCCCCGGCTGCTTGGAGGGCGACAACTTCTGCGTGACGGCCGCCGCGCCCCTCGGTCGCACCGCCATATCCAGCGGTGTGGCTGCCGGGACCACGTGTGGGAACGACCACGGCACCCACCCAAGGCCGGGGAGAAACCGAATGGCGAGCCGACCAGCCGAGTGCAATGGCCTCGTCCATGTAGTGGCGGTCAACGGCGGTCACAGAAAACCCGCTCCGACGCCAAGGACCCTGCGAGGTTCGGATCTTTCGGCACGGACGCCGCGACGCTCAGGCGTGGACACCGCCACATCGTACAAGCGGGAGACCCTGCCACCCTTCGTGGCGGCACCGACGACGACACCCGTCTGACGGTGCGCCGCCGCTTCCGCCAGGCACGCGGCCCACGGATATGCTCTCAGTGGCCGTGGCGTGGATTGGTCCCGGTGAGAAGGTCAAGTGCGTGCGGCACCACATCAAGGATGGCCTCAAGGCACTCCTGAGCACCTGAGGGTGAACCGGGAAGGTTCACGATGAGCGCAGTTCCTCTCACACCGGCGACCCCTCGAGTGAGCCTGCCCAACGGGCTGACCGCACGCATGGCCTCAGCGAGGCCAGGGGCTCGACGGTCAAGGACAATTTCCGTTCCCTCCGGTGTGAGGTCACGCGGCCCGAACCCCGTGCCCCCTGTGGTCGCCACGAGACCCGCAAAGCCGGCGCAGACCTCCACGAGGGCCTCCCCCACCTGCTCACGTCCGTCGGGAATGATCCGCACGGCGTCCACGACGAACCCGGCGGCCTCGAGGCTGGCAACCACCGCTGGTCCTCCGCGGTCGGTGGCGTCACCTGCGGCAACCGAGTCCGATACGACAACGACACGGGCCGGCCACGTCATGGTGTGACTCCGAGCACTTCACCGGGTTGGGGCCGCAAGCCCCTCGCCCACTCTGCGGCCCCCTGACGGCTCCGGCCCTCCGGAATCACCTCGAGGAGTTCGAGGCCACCGCCGCCTGCGCCGACAACGACGGTGGTATCGGCTCGTAGTTCTCCGTCGCCCAGCGGGACCGGGCTCGTCATGGTCCTCGCTGCGCTGACCCGCAGACGCTTCCCACGGCAGGTGGTCCACGCCCCGCCGACCCGCACCCGCCGCTCGAGGACGTCAGGTGGCTGCGCCCAGTCGAGTCTCAGATCTTCCGGTGTGATCTTGGCGGCGTAGACGGCTTCCCCCGTTTGGGGCTCGGGCCGCGGCAGCGAGCCGGTGAGGGTATCGACCAGCAGGCCAGCACCTACCGAGGCGAGGTGCGCAGACAAGGTCGCTGCGGTGTCGTCGACCCCGATGTCGACCGCTTCGTGCGCCAGGACGCCACCCGTGTCCAGACCTTCCTCCACCACCATGACGCAGACCCCCGTCTGCTTGTCACCGGCGAGCAGTGCCCGCTCCACCGGGGCCGCGCCCCGCCACCGGGGCAACAATGAAAAGTGCAGGTTCACCATCGGGACACGAACGAGCACCGAGCGGGGCAGGATCGTGCCGAAGGCGACCACCACGCCAAGGTCGATGGTGGGGTCGTCCAGCGGCGAGAGGTCATGGGCCACCCTGAGTCCTGCCTTGGTGGCGTACTCGGCGACTGGTGTCGGCGAGGGATCGGCCCGACGGCCCCGGCGACGTGGCTCTCCGGTGACCACCGCGGCGACTTCGACGCCGCTGTCCACCAGTGCCTTAAGGGCAGGCACGGCAATCTGGGGGGTCCCGAGGTATGCGACCCGTCGCACCGACGACGGAAGTGGTGCGAGTTCCACCACGCTGATCAGGGAAGCTGAAGCCCGGCCGAGGGGGTGGGGCCTGACGCGCTCAGCGCCAGTTCACGCAACGCTCGCTTCGCCTCACGTCGTTGCTCGTCGGTGAGCCGCTCGACGAGCAGGACTCCATCGAGGTGGTCGAGTTCATGTTGGAAGATTCGGGCCTCGAAGTCCGTCGCCTCGAGTTCCACGGGGTTGCCGTCGAGATCCACTCCCCGCAGCAGCACCGTCCGGGGTCGAACCACCGACCAGTGAAGACCGGGTATCGACAGACAGCCTTCGACGAACTCCCATTCGCCGTCGCTCTCGACGATCTCGGGGTTGATGAGCACCCCGGCACGGTCGTCACTGTCGAACACGAAAATTCGCCGGCTGACCCCGACCTGAGGCGCCGCCAGTCCAACACCCGGGGCGTCGTACATCACTTCGAACATGTCCTCAACGAGGGCTGCGACCGTACCGTCGATATCGGTCACCTCCTTGGCACGCGTCGACAACACGGGGTCGCCGATCACCCTGATGTCGTAAGGCACCATGGCCTCAAGGGTAGCGTTCACGACATGGCGGACCCCACCGGGGCCACAACCCCCTTCAGCCACTACTTCACCGGCCCCACAGACGACCGTCCTCGACGGCCGCGCTCCGTGCGGGTGGTCGTCGACGGTCGATCTCTTGACCTCGTCAGTGAGGCCGGGGTGTTCTCCCACGGCGACCTCGACGAGGGCACGGCATTGCTGATCGACCGGGGCGCCGTTCCCGACGCCAGCGCGACCAGCCTCGCCGACATCGGTTGCGGCTGGGGCCCAGTGGCGTTGGCGCTCGGTGTGCGAGCGCCAAACGCACAGGTGTGGGCGGTGGACACCAATGCGCGTGCCACGGCACTGTGCGCCACCAACGCGGAGGGTGCGGGTCTCAACAACGTGCGGGCGGTCACCGTCGAGGCCGACCCGGCGCTCGCCGGCCTCGATGAGGCCGTGACCTTCGACGCCATCTGGTCGAACCCGCCGGTCCGCATCGGCAAACGGGCGCTCCACGAACTCCTGTCTGCGTCGCTCGCACGTCTCCGCCCCGGAGGGACGGCACACCTCGTCGTCCACAAACACCTCGGCTCCGATTCACTGCAGCGCTGGCTGATCGAACAGGGATATCCGACCGTTCGACGCCTCTCACGGCATGGGTTCCGCCTCCTCGACGTCGGGCCGATCGAACCATGACCCACAACCTCGGCCCCACCGACCTCAAGCGCCTGCACCGCGACTGGCGTCGGCGCGGCGCCCCCCCGCTCGCCATGGCCCTTGACGACGTGCAGGGACCGTTCAACGTTGGGGCCATCGTCCGAACTGCCGCAGCGGAACGGCTCGACCACCTGTGGCTGGCGGGTTCGACCCCGCCCCCCACGTCGTCAAAGGTGCAGCGCACCGCCATGGGTTGTGACCGCCTCATTCCCTGGAATCACACCGCCGACATTGCCGAGGCACTGACATCGGCAGAGACACGCGAGATGCGTATCGTCGGCGTCGAGCTCGCCCAGGGGGCACAACCCATCTTTGAGATCGACCTGACCGGTCCGGTGTGCCTCGTCGTCGGCCACGAAGACCGGGGCCTGTCCGCAACGGCGCTCGCCCGGTGCGACCAACTCGGCTTCATCCCCCAGATGGGCCGCGTCGGGTCGCTCAACGTCGCTCAGGCCGCCAGCATCGCCATCTACGAGGCCCGACGACAGACGTGGGCCGAACCGTCCTCAGAGATGTAGCGGATCAACCTCGATGCGCAGCCGTCCCGGCGGACGGGGCGCTGCGGCCAGAGCGTCACACAAGGTCGAGTGGTCCGGGGCGCGCACCATCCATCGGTCGTCGACAGGCCCAAGGACCTCGATCACTCCGGAGGTGTCGAGCCCGGTAACGAACGTGGGTGCTGCCGCATGTGAGACGAGTGCGACCGCACGAGCGGGCGGCCAACCGAGGTCGGCGCGCCGCGACGCCTCACCCTCGGCGAAGCGCGCCGGGTCGCCAGTGACAGCAGCGACCACCGCGGGATGGTCCGGCACGGTCGTCTGCACCAGAACCCTGCCTGGACTCGGCGCCGAGCGCGGGGCGACGAGTCTTCCGGCACGGGCGAGAAGCGCAAGAGCCTGCTCCCCCGCCCGGTAGCGGGGAGCGGTGAGTTCCTGGTCGAAGTCGAGGAACGCCACAGCATCGGCGTGATCGATCCGGTGGATGGCGGCAGTGGTCCCCACGACGACGCGGGTCATGGTGTCGTCGCCACCCGACGAACCAGCTGCGGTCAGCTCACTCACCGGCTCACCGATCAGTGCCTCAAGGTCCTCGCGGATCCTCGTGACGCCCCGTCGCACGTTGCGCAACCGAGTGCGTCCGCACGAGTCGCACACCACGGGTCGCACCGCCCGACAAGCCCCGCACACCAGTTGGCCCGAGGGGTCCTGACCGACCGCCGCGCCGCACGCCTCACAGCGAGCGAGATTTCCGCATCCGTCGCAGGCGAGCAGGCGGGCGCGGCCGGTGCGGTTCAGCACACACACGACCCTCGCCCCCGACCGAAGCACGTCGAGGAGAGGCTCGGAGACCAGTCCAGGCAACAGCGGATCTGCGAACCGCTGGTCGACGACGTCGACGATTGGCCAGCCTGCACGTTCGGTCGCTCGCCCAGGGGCGAGCACCCGACCTGCACCGAGTGCTTCGAGACTGGGGCACGGGGACACCAACAGGCAGGGAACGCCCGCCTGACGCGCCCGTTCGATCGCCACGGTCCGGGCGTGCCATGTCGGGGTGTGTTCCTGGGCGAGGGCCTCGTCGTGCTCGTCGAGAACGACGACCGCACTGAGGGGGTCACACGGCGCCCATGCGGCGACACGGGCACCCACCACGCTCACCCCGCCCACCCGCGCCGCCGACCAGCCCGACGGGAGACCCACCGCCCCCAGGCCGCTGCGGCCGAGGCGGGCGACGAGTCGACTTGCCTGGCGTTGAGCCGGGGTGATCACCAGTGTGGGTCCCCGATGGGCGGCGGCGAGCACGAGAGGTGCCGGATCGGCGGCTGGAGGGATGCGAATGACGCTGACGCCAGGTTGGAACAGGTCCGCTCCGTCGAGGCCGAGTGCAGCGACGTCCGCCGGCGACACGCCACGCCGTGCAGCCGGGGTCACCGGTGCGTCGCCACGGGGTGACGGGCGCACCAGCACCGGTGAGGAGGCCGTTGCCAGCAGTGCCGATCGAGACCCGGCGAACCGCCACGCCCCC
>CAMAQM010000031.1 GCA_945860545.1 Bifidobacterium breve
ACGCCGTCAGGTGACAGGTTCATGTTCCCGCTCGCCCAGATGTCGAGTTCGGCCCGTGCCGCGTTGATCCGGGCGGCGGTCTGTGCCGGCGACTCGCCTTGGCGCGGCGTTGGGTTCGATTGGCTGAGCAGGTTGGCCAAAAGGACGCTGGTGTTCTGGCCGGACGCTGCGGCGGAGTACGGCAGCTTCTCGGGGGACTGGTCCTTGGAGTCCTTCCACGAACCCACGAGTGCGTTCAACCGGAGGAACTCTGCGGGAGTGAGGCGACCTTCCGACACGGCGCGCAGGCCGTACTGGACCCCGACGTTGCCCCACGGCACCCGGGCCCAACCCTCTTCGTCGTACCCGTACACCTCGCCGGCGTCGTCCCAGTGGGTGAACTCGACCTCGGACAGGTCGTAGCCCTCCACCCGGTTGATGTCACTGATGGTCTGGAACGTCGGGTTCATCGCACTCGGGGTGAGCCCGGTCCACGCCGCACGGCACTCGGTCAGCGGTGGGATGGCACCCGAACCCTGTGAGTCGGTGTTCGACGGCACGGTCGGCACCGTGAACCCGAGGTTCTTGTAGATGAGGTACATCGGGCCACCGAGATCACTGAACGTCGACTTGTTGCGAGGCTTCGACTCGGCGTTGAGACCGATCAGCGGGATCCGGTTCTCGACCGTCTGCCAGCGACGGTTGGCCGTGTCGGTCTTTTCGAAGTAGTGCTCGAGCAGTTCGCAGTCGCCGATGTGGATGGTCTGGGTCGTCATGTCGGGGTAGGAGTACTGCGGCACCCCACCGTCGAGCAGATCCGGATGGTTCTGGCCGTAGACGTACTGCTGGATGCCGCCACCGGAACCGCCGACACCGATGGTGTACACCGGCTCGCCGTACACCTCGACGAAGCGTGCCTTGGTGGCCACGGCGGTGCGGCCACCAAGGGCGAGGTTGTAGTGGTGGCTGGTGCCGGTACCCGTCGAATACATGACGGCGTAACCACGCTGGAGTTCCTGGGTGTAGAGGGCGTTACCCGACGAGATGCGACCCTGGGTGTGGCCGATGCCGACGCCACCGCCGAAGTGGAACGCCACCCGACCGTTCCAGAGGTCCTTGTTGATCGGGTCGCCCGGCTGCTCGCCGAAGGGCGCCAGCGCCGCAATGGAGTAGAGGAACCCGTTGGCCGTGCCGCGCTCGCGACGGATGATGAAGGGTGTGCGCTCGGTCAGCACGTCGCGGGGGTCGTCGCTGGCGACCTTGCCGTCACCGGGGTTGACGGTGGCCGGAGACGCCTCGAGGTACACCATGTTGGCCGGGAGCGGCTCGGCGTCGTCGTTGGCGAACGCCGTCCAGTTGCCTTCGATCGCCCACGTGGTCACCGGGTCATCGGCGCGCGAGTTGCTCAGGTACAGGTAGTCGACGACGGGTTCGGCGAGGTTGCAGTCGCGGCTGTGGCCCTCCAGCCACGCCGGCTGCGGTGAGAGGCCGGCGAAGGTTGTGGCGTCCGCAGGGACAAGGCCCAGCGCCTTGTACAACGCCAGGTCCGGGTAGCCGTTGCGGTTCGGGTATGGCCTCGCGGCGTCGCCAGTGCCGACGTCGCTCACGCCGGCTGGCAGCGGGTCGGGCAGATTGGCGGCCCAGCCCGGGCCGGGGACCGTTTCGCTCACCACTGGGATGCCCTGACCGTCGGTGTTGTCGGGTTCGGGCTGCCCGAGGCCTTCACGGGCGGTGGTGCACACGAAGGGGTAGCGGTCGCCCTGTTCGCTCACCACGGGTTCTGCGGTGGCTGTGCCTCCCAGACCCGGGACGGTGATGACTGAACCAACCAGTGCGGTGGCCACCAGCAGCGTCAGGGACGCGCGGCGACGAGTGATTCCCCCCAGATGTGTCATGGGCCACACGATAGTCACGCTGGCTGCGCCGAGGTACCGCGACCCCGCCTAGTTGCGGCCCAGTAAGCGGTCTTTCCAGGTGCGGTGGAGAACCCCGTCGAGGTTCCCGGCGCGGACCGCGGCGAGACGTTCGTCGCGCAGCAGGCCCGCTTCCTCATCCACCTGACGGTGCTCGACCCCGAGCGGGGGGAGTTCACCCACCACCCAGCCCAACAGCAGGTCCGCAAGGCGGGGGTTGCGGGCGAGTGCCGGACCGTGCAGGTAGGTGCCGACCACCTTTGCGCCGTCCCCGGCCACGACACCTTCTGTGCGTATCCCGTCGGCGTTCACCCCGACGGACCCGTTGCCCACCCCCGCTTCGACCACGCCGAGTGGTCGGGCGTCGGGACCGAGCCGGGTCCGCCCGGCGTGGTTCTCAAACCCGGTCAATTCACCGATGTCGAACCCGGTGTCGGTGGTGGTGAGCAGTTCGCCGACGGCCCGTTTCTCCCCGGTGCGCACCGTGGCGCAGTCGACGAGGCCGAGACCCGCCACCGGTGCCCCGTCAGGCCCGGGGAACTCGGTGCCGATGAGTTGCATCCCGGCGCACACGGCGAACACCACCGACCCGCCCGCGACGGCGCGGGTGAGGACCCCCTGGGCGGCGAGTTGGCGACACGCCTCAACCTGGGGACCGTCCTCTCCGCCACCGAGCACGTAGACGTCACCTGACGTCGGCACGGCGTCGTCGGCGCCAACGCTAATGACCTCGGCATCGATGCCTCGCCATCGAAGGCGCTGGGCGAGGATGATGGCGTTGCCCCCGTCGCCGTAGGTGCCGAGCAACTCGGGGTACAGCAGCACGATGCGCACCGCGGTGTCGCGTGTGGCGCCACTCACCGGTCCACCTCGCCGATGTGGTCCTGCACGGCGGTGTAGTTCCCGATGACGTCGATCACGGTGTCGCGGTGACGCCCGCTGTGACGCTGCACGACGGCCACCGCTTCGCTGAGCGAGGAGGCGCAGGCGTGGTCCACCCCGGCGTACCCGAGTCGCACGGCGAGATCGTGTCGTCGTTCACCCGACGCCACCACGAATCGCCCGGCGAGACGTTCGAACGGGACGTCCCACAGCCACGACGGGTCGCGCCCGTCGGCGATGCGGGCGTTGATGGACACGACTGCTGGAGCGTCGCTGCTGTCCACCATCTCGAGCGCTTCCTGCCACCCGGCGGGGTTCTTGGCCAAAAGGAGCCGAACCTGCTGTCCGTCGACGGTCTCGGTCCGGTACCGGCCGGCGATGTCGTCGACCCCCGCCAGCGCCGTCACGGCGCTTTGCGTCCCGATCCCGAACCGTGCCGCGGCAGCGGTCGCCATGGCGGCGTTGGCTTGGTTGGCTCGGCCGGGCAGCGCCAGAGGAAGGGCGATGGTCTCGTCGGAGGCGGTGCACAGTGTGTCGCCATCGAGCCACAGGTCGCACGAGGGTCGGGCGAACCCGCACGACGGGCACGACCAGCCTTGGGGCGGACCGAACCGGATCCGTCCGCCGCACGCCGGGCATCCCGTTGCGTCGAGCGTCCACCACGACCCCGTCCCCACCCAGGTGATCGACCGGGCACCAGGACCCTCCAGTGCGCCGCCGGCGGCCCACACCACGAGCGGGTCGTCGGCGTTGGCCACCACCGCCCGGGTCGGGCAGGTCGCCAGTGCGTCCCGCCACAACGAGGCGATGGCGCGCACCTCCTGGGTCCGGTCGAGTTGGTCGCGGCTCAGGTTCAGTAGCACCACCACCGCCTCACCTACCTGGCGGAGCACCTCGGGCAACCACAGTTCGTCACACTCGAGGGTGGCGTTGGTGGCGTCGGGTGCAGCACCGAGGGCCACCACCATCCCGGCGTCCATGTTGGCGCCATCGGCGTTGGTGGCGACCGGGCCACGGGTCCCAAGCGCCCGCGCCAGGTAGTGGTTGGTGGTGGTCTTGCCGTTGGTTCCGCTCACCAACGCCACGTTGCGACCGGCGGTGAGTTGGCTGAGGAGGCGGCGGTGCACGAGCACGGCGAACTGTCCGCCGATGACGCTGCCCGAACCGAAGCCGGTCCGGCGAGACAGACGTGAGATGGCGCTCGCCATGCCGAGCACCGCCCGGGCCACTGGCCGGATGGGGGGTGGTGGCGGGTCGGCCCGGTCGGGGGACGCCCCGGGACCGTCGGGACTCACGAGGCGGCAGCCTGCTCGGGTGGGGGGTGGCCCGCCATCACCCAGTCGAGGCCTCGCAGCAGGGCGGTGGCGGCGGGGCGCACCACGAGCGGGTCGGCCCCGGGTGCGAGCGGCAGCCAGAGCTGGCGACGAACCCACGAGGGCAGGACGCCGACGGCGGCCGATGCGATCACGGCGTAACTTGGGCGCACCGCCAGCGGCAACGGCGGGAACATCAGCCACCGGGCGGCGTCGCGTGCCTGCGCGCCGGCGCCGATCTCGGGTCGCAGGTCCCTGAAGTACTGGCGCAACCCGGCAACGGAGGTGGCGGCTGGTTCGCAGCCGAGTACGTCGGCGAGCACCGACATCTCCGCCACGTACCGGTCGGCTTCGCTGTCGGTGAGGCGACCGGTTCCGTAACGCTGGTAGGTCCGCAGGAAGGCGTCGACCAGTGCGTGGTGGACCCACAGCATCAGGTGCGGGTCGTTGGCCTCGTAGGGTTCACCGTCGGGGGTGGTGCCGACCACGGTGGTGTGGACCCGCTTGACCATGCGCACCATGGCCTCGGCCTCTTCGGTGGTGCCGAACGTCGTCACCCCGACGTAGGTGGCGGTGCGGTTCAGCCGCCCCAACGGGTCGGAGCGGTAGGCGGAGTGGTCGGCCACGCCCGCCATGACACGCGGATGCATGGTCTGGGTGAGGAGTGCAACGACCCCGCCGACGAACATCGAGCTGTCGGCATGGACTCGCCACGTCACGCTCTGCGGCCCGAACAGCCCAGGATCGCCAACGAGGGGCAGGGACAGGTCCCGCACCGGGACGTCCCCGGCGATCATGCGCCGCATCCGAACGGCCAGTTCCCGCCGGGCGGACCCGACGGCGTCGCCGAGCGCGCCCGTCGCCAGGTCGAGACCCATGAGAGGGAGCCGGGTCAGCTCGGCGAGTCCGGGTGGCGTTGGCACCTCACCACGATAGGTCGGTGCCCACCGATCCCGGTGGTTGACGCTGCGGGCGTGGTGTGGTGAGGTTGGGGCTGTCACCAGGTGGCGGTCGGGGGAAGCCGGATGAGCCGGCACTGTCCCGCAGCCGTGTGTCGACAACCAGGCCCAGGTCCGGTCGTCGACGAGTCGGAATGCCCGACGCCACCCGGCTCCACATCATGCCGTCGAGGACTGCGGCCACGGAGCCCTGCCCCGACGGGCCGCCCGTCGGACGCCGGGACCCGCGACCCGTCCGAGGAAGGGTCCCGTGAACCGAGCGTCAGGCACACAGCGAGCAGCGGCTACTGCGCCGCGTCTCGTGGCACGCCTGGTCGTCGCCGTGGCCGTCGTTGCCGCCGTCCTCGTTGTTCCGGGCGCACTCGACCCGCATGGGTCGGCACTGCCCGGTGCAGCGTGTGCCCAAGCCGCACCCGCTGCGGAAGGCACGCAACGAATCGCCGTTGCGGTGGACCCCGGCGTACTCGGTGGCGGGGCGGGATCGATCTGCGTTGAGGTTCCCGTCGGGGCGTCGGGTGCTGACGTGCTCGTCGCCCGGGCCCAGGCTCTGGGGCGTCCGGTGCCGCGATGGGCGTCGAACGGGCTGCTGTGCGCCCTCGATGGCGTGCCGGCGAGCGGATGCGGCGAGCGGATCGATGGCGCCTACAACTACTGGGCGTACTTCCTCGGCGACGGAGGATCGTGGTCGTACGCAGGTACCGGTCCGGCGCTGCGGCGTGCCACGAGCGCACGAACCGAAGGGTGGCACTTCGTGGCGGGGGCGGGAAACGCCTCCGACCCCCCGCCGCGCCTCTCCCCAACAGCCACGGCGATCTGCCCGCCGCCACCCCCACCCCCGCCGGTCACTTCGCCGCCGGCTGCCGCAGGCCCGGCGACACCGGACGCGTCCGGGAATCCCATCGCTGCAGGGGGGCAGGCGGTGTCCGGTAATGCTCCGGGTGGTGCGGCGCCGACCCCGTCGACGGTCGACCGCGACCCCGCAACCGGCGACGCAGGTTCATCCCCGGGTGCGGTGGGTGACCCGGCCCGGGGTGCAGCGACGGCAACCTCCATCGCCGGTGGGGTGGGTGAGGACGAGGGCGCCATCGGCGATGTGAGCGAGTCCTCCCAGGGGTCCTCGCCACCTCTGGCAGTCATTGCGGTCACCGCAGCGGTGCTGGTGCTCGGTGCCGCCGGCGTTGCGCGTTCGCGCAGGCGGAGCGTGTGAACGTGACCACCTCTCGACGCTGGCGGCGGGTGCGCTCGCTCCACCCGTTGGCGTGGTGGGTCTGGAGCCTCGGGCTCGCCGCCGCGGCCATGCGGATGACCAACCCGTTGCTGTTGGGCCTCGTCATCGTGGTTGCCGGCTGGGTGGTCGCCGCCCGACGCACCGACGCCCCATGGGGGCGCACCTTTTCGTTCGCGCTCCGTCTCGGCGCGTTCCTCGTGGTCATGCGGGTCGTGCTCGCCGCGCTGTTTGGCCTGCGGGTCCCCGGCACGGTGCTGTTCACCCTTCCCATCGTCGAACTGCCGTCGTGGGCGGCGGGGGTCAACATCGGTGGCCCGGTCACCGTGGAACTGTTGCTCGGTGCCGCCACCGAGGGGTTGCGCCTGGCGGCCATCGTCGCCTGTTTCGGTGCGGCCAGCGCCCTGGCCAACCCGTACCGCTTGTTGCGCAGCCTCCCTGCGGTGCTCTACGAGGTTGGTGTGGCGCTCACCGTGGCGCTCGCCATCGTGCCCAACACGGTGCTGACCGCAGGCCGGGTCCGTGAGGCACGTCGGCTGCGTGGCCGGGCGGTGCGCGGCCTGCGGGGGTTGCAGGGTCTGGCCATGCCGGTGCTCGAAGGGGCGTTGGAACGCTCGGTTGATCTCGCCGCGTCCATGGATGCCCGTGGGTATGGCCGTCGGCGGGCCGTGTCGCGTGTGGCGGTGGCCGTTTCCACGGTGGCGCTGCTCGCCGGGCTCGTCGGGGTGGGGGTTGGGGCGTACGCACTCCTCGACGCCGGAGCCCCCTCGGTGCTCGGTCTTCCGGTGTTGTCGGTCGGCGTGTTGTTGCTGGCGACAGGCATGGTGGTGGCCGGCCGTCGGGTCGACCGCACCCGGTATCGCCCCGACGAGTGGTTGTGGGCCGAGTGGGTGGTGGTCGTCACCGGTGCGGTCGCTGCGGTGTCGGTGGCGGTCGTGGCGGCACTGGACCCCGATGCGCTCACCATGCCGCTGTTCCCGCTTGGTTGGCCAGCGGTTCCGGTGGTGGCCGTCGTCGGGATCGGTGTCGCCGCGCTGGCAGGGGTGTTCACCCCGCTCCCGGTGTCCACGTTGACGGGTCTGCACGTGGCGGCGACGCCACCGCGGGCTTCGGGCGACGTCGATGGTGGACGCGACGACGCGCTCGGTCTGGCGGAGGTGTCATGAGCGCCATGATCCGTTTCGACCGGGTGGGGGTCACCTTCCACGAGGCGTCGTCGGCGGTGCTCACCGACGTGAACCTCGAGATCCCCGAAGGGGAGTTGTGTCTGGTCATCGGCCCCAGCGGGTCGGGCAAGTCCACGTTGTTGCGCACCGTCAACGGGCTCGTGCCGCGCTTTTCCGGCGGTCGGATGGATGGTGTGGTGAGCGTGGCGGGTCGCCGCACCGTCGACGAGCCGTCCCGGCAGCTCGCTGACCTCGTCGGGTACGTCGGGCAGGACCCCGCCGCGGGATTCGTGACCGACACCGTGGAGGACGAACTCGCCTACGTCATGGAGAACCTCGGGGTGGCCCCCCAGGTCATGCGCCGTCGCGTGGAGGACGTGCTCGACCTGTTGTCGTTGCACGAGGTCCGCCGTCGGTCGCTGTCCACCCTGTCGGGAGGCCAGCAGCAGCGTGTGGCGATCGGCGCCGTACTCACGGCATCCCCCCGGGTGCTGGTGCTCGACGAGCCGACCTCGGCGCTTGACCCCGCAGCCGCCGAGGACGTCTTGTCGGCGCTGGCCAGACTCGTGCACGACATCGGGGTGACGGTGCTGATGGCCGAGCACCGTCTCGAGCGGGTCGTGCAGTTCGCCGATTCGGTGGTGGTGGTGCCCGGTGGTGGGGCCCCCATCCGTAGCGGGCGACCCAGCGACGTGTTGCGTGACGCCCCGGTTGCGCCCCCGGTGGTGGAGTTGGGTCGACTCGAGGGGTGGGATCCGCTGCCGTTGTCGGTGCGTGAGGCACGCCGGGCGGCCGGGCCGTTGCGTGAGCGACTCGCCCCGTTGGTGTCGGGCATCGAGCCTTCCCCGGTACTCGAACGGGTCGAGGTGGCCGCCGTCCGCCATCTCGTTGCCGGCTACGGATCTCACGCGGTTCTCGACGGTGTCGATCTGGCGTTCCGCGGCGGTGAGGTGGTGGCGGTCATGGGCCGCAACGGCGCCGGGAAGTCCACGCTGTTGAACCACTTGGCCGGCCTGCGGCCGCCGTTGCGGGGCAGCGTCACGGTGCAGGGTGAGGACCCGCACCGGCTCTCCCCGCCTGAGGCTCGTTGCCGCGTCGGGTTCGTCCCCCAGGACCCGTCCCTGCTGCTCTATCACTCCAGCGTCGCCGACGAGTGTGCGGCAGCCGACGCCGAGGCGGTGCGCGAACCCGGCACCACCGAGCGCCTGTTGGTCCGGCTCGTCGGTGGCGTCGACCCGGCGCTCCACCCCCGGGACCTGTCAGAAGGTCAGCGCCTGGCGCTGGCTCTCGCCGTGGTGCTCGTCGCCGAACCGGGACTCGTGCTGCTCGACGAACCAACCCGCGGTCTCGACTACGGGGCCAAGGAGGCGCTTGGCGGTGTGCTCGGCCACCTCGCCGCCGAGGGTCGCGCCGTGGTGCTCGCCACCCATGACGTGGAGGTGGTGGCGGCGGTGGCTGATCGGGCGGTGGTGCTCGCCGACGGCGAGGTGGTCGCCGACGGGCCAGCGCGCGACGTGGTGACTCACTCCCCGGTGTTCGCCCCCCAGGTGGCCAAGGTGCTCGCTCCCCAGCCGTGGCTCACCGTTGACGAGGTGACTGCGGCTCTTCTCGCCGAGGAGGTGACCCCGTGATCGCGTTGCGGTTCCGCTCGGCGGCGCTGCTCGCCGCCGTCTCGGGTCTGGGAGTGTTCGCGTTCGTGTGGCCGCTCGTGGTCGCCCCTGACGGTGCTACCGGCGCCGAGATGGCCCATGCCGCTGATGCCCCGTGGATCTTCGTGTTGTTGCTCCCGTTGCTCATGGCGGTGATCCTCGCCGAGCTCGCCGACGGGGTCATCGACGCCAAGGCGATCGCCATCTTGGGGGTGCTGGTTGCCGTGGGGTCGGCGTTACGTCTGCCCTCGACCGGTGTCGCCGGTTTCGAACTCGTGTTCTTCCTGCTCATCCCCGCAGGTCGGGTGTTCGGCCGGGGGTTCGGGTTCGTGCTCGGTGCGCTGACACTGTTCGCCTCGGCGCTGGTGACTGGCGGGGTGGGGCCGTGGCTGCCGTTCCAGATGTTCGCCGCGGCGTGGGTCGGGTTCTTCGCCGGGTGTCTTCCACCCGCACGCGGACGGCGCGAGATCGCCTTGTTGGCGGCGTACGGGGCGGTGGCCGGGTTGGCCTACGGGTTGGCCATGAACCTGTGGTTCTGGCCGTTCGGTGCGCCGACAGGAAGTGGGTTGTCGTACGTGCCCGGTGCGGGCATCGGGGAGAACCTTGGTCGCTTCTGGGTGTTCCACCTCGCCACGTCGTTTGGCTGGGATCTCCCCCGTGCGGCGACGAACGCGGTGTTGATCGTGGTGTTCGGACCCGCCGTACTCGCGGCGTTGCGACGGGTGTCGCGTCGAGCGGCGTTCGGGGTGCCGGCCGAGTTCACCGCCGACGAGGTTGCCACACCGCAGGTCCCCTAGTTCGGGTCCCCAGGCGGTCAGCGGCGACCGCTCTCCCACGTGGCGATGGTCTCGCCCATCGGAGTTGATGGCGGGGCGGCCACGAACGGCCAGATCTCTTCAGCGAGTGCGCGCCAGTCACCACTGGCGTGCAGGTCACCGAACAGCGCGTAGAGCCCGAGGTTGATGCGCTGGATGACCACGAAACTCGCCGGCAGGTTCACGCGTCGCATGATCGGGCCGTAGGGACCGCGCTGGTCAAAGAACCGTCGGACGGACTCCGATGCGTACTCGGGGGTTATGGTCATCAATCCCGCCTCCCGCACCAGTTCGTAGAAGTGGCTGAAGTAGTCGACGACTTCGTCGTTGCTGAAGGGTTCCCCGGCGGGCAGCAGGCCGACGTTTTCGATGATTGAACGGAACGTTGCCGGGTCGGGGGCGATGACCATGGCCTTGATCATCTCTTCGAACGGCAGCAGTTCGGCTTCGGTGAAGTGTTTGACGAGACCGAAATCAAGGAACGTGATCTGCCCTCCCGGCCGGAACAGGTAGTTGCCGGGGTGCGGGTCGCCGTTGAACATGCGCAACCGGTACAGCGACCCGAAGGCGAAGCGGTAGAGCGTCTCCGCCGCCAGGTCGCGTTCGTGTTGCGACCAGGTGGAGGCGACCTCGTCGAACCCGGCCCCTTCGGCGAGTTCGGTGGTGAGCACCCGGGCGGTGGACAGCTCACCGAACACCCGGGGCACATGGATGAACGGGTGGCCGGCGTACTCCTCGCCGAAGCGGATCTGGTTGGCCGCCTCGTTGGCGTAGTCGAGTTCCTCGGTGAGTCGTTCGCGCAGTTCGGCCACTACGGGTCCGGGTTCGAAACCGGGGAACAGTTGGCCGAGGCCCCCGAACAGCAACCCGATGTTGGCCAGATCCGAGGCCATGGCCTCGGCGACGCCCGGGTACTGCACCTTGACCGCCACGGCCTCGCCGTCATGGGTCATTGCCCGATGCACCTGCCCGATTGACGCCGACGCGATCGGTACCGGATCCCAGGTGGCGAACACGACGTCGGGGTCGTGGCCGAGTTCGCTGCGGATGACCCCCGCCGCCAGTTCGGCGGACATGGGTGGGGCGTCGGACTGCAGTTGGGCGAGGGCGCCGCGGACGTGTTCGGGAAGGCCCTGGTCGAGGTACGACGCCATCTGCCCCAGTTTCATGAGGGCGCCCTTCATCTCTCCGAGGGCGGCGGCCACCTGTTCGGCGGTGCGCAACTCGAACGCCGTGTCGAGTTCCACCTTGCGTTCCGCCGAGGCGAACACCCGTCGGGCACGGTGGGTCGCCCAGTCGGCACCGGCACGCGCCCCGACGGCTGCGAGTCGCGCTCGTCTCGCCCCGACACCGGTGGTGCGCAGGGCCGTCGGCTGATCCGGGGTGGCGCGCCGACGCCGCCACAACAACCCTGCACCCACCGCTGTTGCGGTGAGCGCTGCGGCGGTCAGCATCCGGCGTCGCACACCCGTGACCCTACGGCGGTCCACCGCCGGGGCCCAAGGTGGCCGATACTGGATGGGTGGCGCTGAGCGAACTTGTCGTTGTCGGTGCTGCGGTGGCGGTCGGCTTCGGGTCGGGTGTGCTGTCGGGCATGCTCGGCATCGGCGGTGCCGCCGTGTCCACCCCGGCGGTGCGGGTGTTGGGCGCCACCCCCATCGAAGCCGTCGGGACCACCGTGCCGGCGATTCTGCCCGGGGCGGTCACCGGGGTGTGGCGCTACCACCGAGCCGGTCTCGTCGACTGGCGGGTGGGTTTGTGGAGCGGCGGGGTTGGTGCGTTCGCTGCGGTTGGTGGTGCCCTCGTCGCCGAGTCGGTGGGGGAGCCGCGCTGGTTGATGGTGGCGACCGCCGTGCTGATGCTCGGTAGCGGCTGGTCGGTGGCGCGCGCCGCGCAGGGAGCGCCCCGCCATACCGACGCGCAGGCGAGCGGCGAGGACCCCCGCACCGGTCGGACCAGTTGGTGGAAGGTGGGCGGGCTCGGAGCGGTGGCAGGGTTCGTGGCCGGTGTGCTCGGTGTGGGTGGTGGCATCGTGCTGCTCCCCGCCTTCACCCGCATCCTCGGCATTCCCGCCCGACGGGCCGTGGCCGCCAGCCTCGTGGCGGTCGCGATCTTCAGTGTGCCCGCCCTCGTCACCCACGCCCTCAACGGCAACATCGACTGGGCGCTGGCGCTGGCGCTCGCCGTCGGGGTGGTACCGGGTGCCCGGCTGGGGAGCCGACTCACGGTGCGGGCCTCTGATCGCACGGTGCGTCTCGCCTTCGGCGTTGTGATCGGGTTGCTCGCCGTCATCTACGGCCTCGCCGAATTCGCTGGCCTGCGCGCCTGACCGCCGGGCGCGAGACTCTTCGCATGCGTCTCCGCCGAATTGTCGCCGTCGTCATCGTTGGCACTGCAGTGCTCGCCGGCGCGGTGGGGGCGGCAGTGGCCCAGACCACCCCCGCCGGCGGGTGGCCCGGCGGGCTGTGGGCACCACTTGTCGCACCAGCGGACGTCCCCCAGGCGTTGCAGGTGAGCGCGCTGTCGATCACCGTCGACGACGCCGGAACCAGTCGGGCCGAGGTCCGATTCGCCGGGGCCATCGACGCCCCAACGGACCCGTGGCGCGTATCGGTTGGCATCGGGGACCCGGCGGGGCTGTGGCGCCGGGCGTCCATGCTGTGGGACGGCACCCAGGCCACCGGGGAGGTCGTCCAACTCGACGGTCTCGCTGCGGTTGACCAGGGCCCCGTCGACGTCGACGTGGACCTGTCGGGACTGGTCACGATTGGGTTGCCCGAGGACTACCTGCTTCCGGCGTCGGGCGACGTGATGTGGGTCGAGGCGGCACTCGGACCGACGGACAATCCGGTCGCGAGTGTGCGCACCCCGTGGTTCGATCGGGGGGCATTGCTCGGCGAAGGGGCACCCGGGCTGGTTCCCGGCGGCCGCAACGGGGTGCAGTTGGAGGGGTCCCCGCCGCAGCCGGCCACCACGACCACCGGGGTGGTCGACACCGGGGTGCCGTCGGTGGCCGAATGGGTTGACGGACGGGTCGTCGTGGAGCGAGGGACCGCCCCCGAGGAGGTACTCGGATCAGCTGCCGGATCCGTCGTCGACTACGTCACCGTGGTCGCCGCCAACCAGCCCGACGCCGCCGGCGCCCAGGTCCGGATCGATCTCGTGACGGGCGAGGTGGATCTCGTCGCCGGCGTTCTCGCCGGACCGCTCGCCCCGACGTTCGCTGATCCGGGGACACCCGTGGCGGCGTCGACTGCATGGTTGGCCCAGCCGGCGGGCTTGCTGAGCGTCGGGGTGTCCGCAGCGTTCGACGAGTTGGGCCTCGCCGACCCCGGACCCGATGTGGTGGTGTCGGTCACCCGTGTCGTGGGTACCGACGGCGGTGGTGAGGTGGCCACCGCCGGTGTCGCCGCCGGTCAGGGCTGGTTGTCTCAACGCCAGGCGCCGTCCACCACCGGTGCGGTCGTCACCGGCGGGGCCGTTGCATCACGGGAGGTCGCCTCGGGTGATCCGTTTCCGGCGATTCTCATCGGGGTCGTTGTCGGTCTCGTCGCCGTCGGCATCGCGGTGCTCCTCGCCGAACGGCGCGCCCGGCGCACCCACCCCGGTCCCGGCGACGTCGATCGTGTCGTCGCCGGTGAGCCCGACGAGGAGTTCTGGTCCCGCTGATCCCCGGTTCAGGGGATCCCGATCACCTTGTGGGTCTGGACACTGAGCCGCCAGCGTGGATGACTCAAGCAGTACGCCACTGCTGCGTCGGTGTTCGCTACCCGCTCGGGTCCGTCCATGGGTTGGACGAACCAGTGGGTGAACTCGAGGTGTTCGTACCGGTCGGGTTCGGCCCCGGCCTGGGGGTAGACGACCTTGAGTTCGTCACCGGAGGTGACGACGAGCTCGGCGCCTGCTTTGGGACTGACACAGACCCAGTCGACCCCTGCAGGTACGGCGAGGGTCCCGTTCGTCTCGATGGCGACCTCGAATCCGTGGGCGTGGAAGGCCTCGCACAGCGCCGTGTCGAGCTGGAGGAGCGGTTCGCCACCGGTGCACACCACGAGCGGGTGACCGCCGTCGTCGGTGGTCGGTGTCGGCCACAGGTCGGCGACGTGGCGGGCGAGGTCGTCCGCCGTGGTGAACGCACCCCCACCGGGGCCGTCGATACCGACGAAGTCGGTGTCGCAGAACTGGCAGACGGCACTGGCCCGGCTCGCTTCGTGGCCGTTCCACAGGTTGCATCCACTGAACCTGCAGAACACCGCCACGCGACCGCTGTTGGCGCCCTCGCCCTGGAGGGTGGCGAAGGTCTCTTTCACCCGGTAGGTCACGGCCGGGTCCTGGCGTAGGGGGCGGGGTCGGTGAGTCCTGCAGCGGCGAACCCCGCCAGGCGGATCCGGCAGGCGTCGCACGTGCCGCAGGCCAACCCGTCGACGGGGTCGTAACAGGACACGGTGGCGGCGTAGTCGACGCCGAGATGGACACCGAGCCCGATGATCTCCGCTTTGGACAACTCGAGCAGCGGTGTGCGGATCGTGATGTGTCGGCCCTGCGCCGTGGTGGCGCGGGTGGCGACGTCGACGACGCCTTGGAACGCCGCGATGAACTCGGGCCGGCAGTCGGGGTAGCCGGAGTAGTCGACGGCGTTCACCCCGATCCACACCTCTGTGGCTCCGCGCACCTCGGCGAGGCCGAGAGCGAGTGCCAACAGCACGGTGTTGCGGGCCGGTACGTAGGTGACGGGGATGCCCTCTCGGGGACCGTGTGGGTCGTGGGGGACGTCGCCGTCGCCGGTGAGTGCGGACCCGCCGATGGTGGCGAGGTCAACGCCGATGACGACGTGGTCGGCTCCCGATTCGGCGGCGAGGGTGCGGGCGGCGTCGAGTTCGATCCCGTGGCGTTGGCCGTAGGAGACGGACAGGGCGATGCAGTCCCGGCCTTCGCTGCGGGCCGCGGCGAGACAGGTGGCCGAATCGAGACCTCCGCTGAGGAGGACGACGGCAGTCGGCGCCGGTGGGGTGGGCGTGGTCACGACCCGACCACCGTTGCGGTTCTCCCCGCCTCCCGATCGGTGACGGTGCGGGGGAAAGCCTTGATTTCCGGGCTTTTTCGGGCCATGCGCAGAGGCTAGTGGTCCACGGGTGGGAGTCGCACCGCAGGGTTGTCACACCTCGTCCTCATGATTGGGACCCTGATGAGCACAGCACAGCGCATGTCCCCGTTCCTGTCCGTCCAACCCCTGCGTCGCCGTCGCCGGCCGGCGTCGGACGCCTGCACGCTTCCTGCCCCGTCGCCGGGCAGGGGTATCGACCGTGCCCGACTGACCGAACTCATGGCTGCCATGGCCCGGGGGGACACCGCCGCCCCGTTCGCCTTGCACGCCGAGTTCAACCGCCCGCTCACTGCGGTGGTGCGGCGTCATCTGCGTCGGATGAACGTGCACGCCGTCCCTGACGAGGAGGTGCAAAGCCTCGCCATTGATGCCTGCCTCTGCCTTGCCGAGGTGGCTGGGGCGTGGAGCCCCGACGGTGGCGCCATGCCGTGGCAGTGGGCGCATGAGCGGATTCGCGCCGTGGTGCACCGGTGGGTCGGGCAGTTCGCCGACTCGTGGGACCCTGACCGTCACGGCAGCCATCTCGGTGACGGCGCACAGGCGTGGACCGGTGACGACCCGCCGATGATCGAGGTGCTGGCTTCGGTGGCCGGCGAGGTCCCCCTCGCCGCGCTGTTGCTCGAGGCGTTCGGCAAGGTCGGCAGCAGCCGGGACTGCGAACTGCTCTTGGCCTACACCGCCCAGCAGCAGGCCGGTGACCCGTCACCGGCCATCACCCTCGGGTCGATGCACGGCCGCTCACCCGAGGCCGTCCGCCAGGCGGTGTCGCGCACACGGCGAGGCTTGTCGTGTCTCGTGGCCAACGACCCCCGTTACGCCCCGCTGGCCGACATCCTCCTCGTCGCCTGAGGGCGGTCCGGGCCCGGACGGGTCAGTGTTCGGAGGAGTTGGTGGGTGAACCGGTGACCGCCGGCAGGTAGTAGCGGGTGGTGTACTCGTCGATCATCCGGCCTGCATCGAGGAACGGACACAACTCCGCCATGGCGTGCCGCACCATGGTCAGCCACCGCTGAGGGATTCCCGCCGTGTTCCGCTCGGCGAAGAGGGGCACCACAGCACGTTCCAACACGGTGAACACTGCGTCACGCTCAAGCGCATCGCGCACCTCGGGATCCGACTCGTGTTCCGCCGATGCGATGACCCAACCGTTGTCGGGGTCACGGCACTCGTCCCACCAGCCGTCGCTGACCGAACAGTTCAGGCCGCCGTTGAACACCGCTTTCATCCCGCTGGTCCCGCACGCCTCAAGCGGTCGCACCGGAGTGTTCAGCCACACGTCGCATCCCGCCACCAAGGTGCGGGCGAGGTCCATGTCGTAGTCCTCCACGAACACCACCCGGTCGGCAATACCCAACGCCTGGGCTGCGCCGACGACTTCGGCGATGAGGGCCTGACCTGCGGTGTCGGCGGGATGCGCCTTGCCGGCGAACACGAACTGGACGGGTCGGTCGGCATCGCCCACCAGCCGGACCAGTCGTTCGCCGTCCCCCAACAACAGCGCGGCACGTTTGTAGGTGGCGAACCGTCGGGCGAACCCGATGGTGAGTGCCGACGGGTTGAGGACAATCTCCGTGGCTCGGGAGAGGTCGCCGTTGCGTTCGTCAGTCACCGCAAGCCGCCGCCGGACCTCGTTGACGAGCGCGCCCCGCAACGTCGAACGCACCTCCCACAACTCGTCGTCCCCGATGTCGTGCACCGCCGCCCACGCAGACGCATCCACGTCGGGCCATGACGCCCCGATGTGGCGGGCCAGCAGCGCCGACATCTCCGGAGCGGTCCACGTGGCGGGATCCACTCCGTTGGTCACCGACCCGATGGGCACATCGCCCACATCACGACCGGGCCACACCCCGGCGAACATGGTGCGGCTGGTGTGGCCGTGGAGCGCAGCCACGCCATTGGTCGCCCCCGACAGGCGCAGACCCATCACCGCCATGTTGAACGTGCCGTCACGCGGCGAACCCGGTTCGTGCCCGAGTTCGAACAGTGCACTCAGTGGGACCTCGAGCTCGTCGCACCACGCGCTGAAGTGCTCTTCCATCAGGGCCTTGCCGAACCGGTCGATGCCGGCGGGCACCGGAGTGTGGGTGGTGAACACCCCGGCGGGCCGCACCGCCGCCACCGCCTCGTCCCACCCGAGTCCGTCGTCGACCATGCTTCGACGGATTCGTTCGAGGGCGGAGAACCCGGCGTGACCCTCGTTGAGGTGGAACACGTCGGGCCGCACCCCCAAGGCGTCAAGGACGCGCACCCCACCGATGCCGAGGACCAGTTCCTGATGGAGGCGGTGCCGTTGGTCGCCGCCGTAGAGGCGATCCGTGATGGCGCGATGGGCGGGTGCGTTGGCGGCGAGGTCGGTGGTGAGCAGGTAGAGCGGCACGCTGCCCACCTCGGCCCGCAGCACCTCCACCGCCACCGGTTCGCCAGCCACGTCGACGTGCACCGCAACGTCGGGCACCCGTGCGAGTCCGGCGGCGTCGGGATCGACGTCGTCGTCGAGTGCGTGCTGGACGCCGGAGGCGTCGACGTGCTGGGTGAAGTAGCCGTGGGCGTAGAACAACCCGACACCGGTCAGGGGGAGGCCTCGACGTGAGGCCGCCTTGAGGTGGTCGCCGGCGAGAACCCCCAGACCGCCGGCGTACTGGGGCAGCCGGGCCGACACCCCGAATTCGGGGGAGAGGTACGCAACGGTCGAACCGGGAGGGAGATGCATCTGCTTGTGAACCTATCGGCCCACAGGCGAGGTGACGCCTGGTGTTCAGGCCCCGTACAGGTCCACCAGCTGTGGCAGGTCGGCCACGGTGTCGACGATGTGGGTGTGCGGTGCGCCCGCCAAGGTGTCTCGGTCATGGGCGCCGGTGAGCACACCGGCCACGATGCCCGCCCCGGCATGGTGCCCGCACCACAGGTCACTCGTGGTGTCCCCGACCACGGCCACGTCGCGCACGTCGTCCACACCGAGTCGCAACATGGCGGCGAGCACCAGGTCCGGGGAGGGGCGTCCCCGCACCCCGGGGCCGGGAGCGAGCGCAGCGTCAACGAGGTGATCCCAGCCGAGGCGGTCGATGATGCGCTGCTGGGTCTCGGCGGTGAACCCCGTGGTGAGACACACCCGCACGTGGCGTTGGTGCAGCGCGGCGAAGGCTTCGACCGCACCGGGGAGTGGGGCGACATCGCCGTCGTCTATGCGTTGACGGATCGACACCTCGAACCCGGCGAGCGCCGCCTGGGCCCGCTGTTCATCGCCGAGGAGATGGCGGAACACCTCAATCTTCGACTGTCCCATCGTGTCGTGCACGTAGCGCACCCGTTCGGGGTTTCCCGGGTCGTCGGCAGGGATGTCGACGGTGGTGAGCGCGTCGAGGAACGCCGCGTCGACAAGGCCGCCGTCGGTGACGGTGGTGCCCGCCATGTCCAACACGGCGAGTGTGATCCGCCGGGTGGTCACGTCGCACCTACGCCAACGGGGTCAGGGGTGTCGACCCCGAGGTGGGCGGACCAGGTCTGCTCGGCAATGGCCGGTGACAGCGTCATGCCGCGCCCGCCCGGGCCGGTGATCACCCACACGCCATCGGCCGGCTGGTCCCGCCAGCAGATCGCGCCGTCGGCCACCTGGGAGTAGACGCCGGTCCATCGTCGGACCACCGGCGGGAGCGGTGCGCCGAGGATGCGCTCGAGGCGTGCGGCGAGCTCACGGTAGGGGGTCTCGTCACAGGCGAAGTCGAACGGTTCGTCGTAGTGGTGCGTGTCGCCAATGGTCAGTTCGCCCCCGGCCCGCTGGGAGACGAGGAGTTGCAGGGCGAAGCGTTCCACCACCTCGGCGGGCGGTTCCATGGCGGCTCGTGCCGGCACGTCGAAGGCAGGGTAGTAACGCAGGGAGTCGCCGTCGGCCACCGACGTCGTGAGACGTTCAGCCAGCGGGGCGGTCTGCATCATCTGCAACATGACCCGCCGCACCGGGGCGTTGCCCAACAGGTCGGCGAGCGGGCCGGCGTGGTGTTCGGCCCCGGGGCACACCACCACGAGGTCACCGGTGTGGTGCGCCCCGGTGTGGTCGGTGACCCGGCCGGTGTCGATGGCGGTCACGGTCCGCCCACCGAGGTAGCGGTAGGTGGGCCCGCCACCGTTCGACGCACCCAGCATCGAGTCGCGCAGTGCCCCAAGCGCCCGACCCGGTTCGACGACGGCGTCGGCACGGCACCACAGGGCCCCGAGCAGGTCGCCTCGCACCGCCGGGTTGATGCGTCGGGTCTCGTCGGCGTCGAGGAGTTCCACCTGGCGTGTGGCGGCGTCGGGACGGGCGGCCACTTCGGCGAGTACGGCAAGTTCGTCGGGACGCTGGACAACCGTCAGGGACCCGTCGGGTCGGAACCCGACGCCCGGAGCGTCCGAGGCGAACGCTTCCCACAGGTCACGGGCCCGCACGGCAAGATCGAGTTCCTCGCCGGTGGCTCGTCCACTGACCCACACCAACCCGAAGTTCCGCACGGTCGCCGAACGCGGCTCGTCGTCACGTTCGAGGTGGACCACGTCCCACCCGCAGCGCTGCGCCCACACGGCGTGCATGGTGCCGACGATGCCGGCACCAACGACGACCACCCGAGGTCGGTCCGCCATCAACTGGAGCTGGTGGCGCCGCTCCCGGTGATGGTGGCCAGCGCCTCAGCCTGGTGGGCGGCGGCTTTGAACTGCGAGGAGAACCGCTTGCGCACAACGCCGTCGGGGTCGATCACGAACGTGACCCTACCGGGGATGACTCCGAGGGTCTTGCCGATACCCCATTCCTTGCGCAACGACCCACCGGTGTCGCTCAGCAGCGTGAACGGCAGGTTGTGTTTGGCGGCGAACGCCTTGTGCGATTCGGGGGAGTCGGAACTGATGCCGATGACGGTGGCCCCGGCCTCTACGAAGTCCTCGTAGCTGTCGCGGAACGCGCACGACTCGGCGGTGCAGCCCGGTGTGTCGTCCTTTGGGTAGAAGTACACAACCACCCAGCCGCCACGCAGCGCCGAGAGGGTGACGGGTGTGCCGTCGGCGTCGGGGAGGGTGAAGTCGGTGGCCGGCTGGCCTTCGGAGAGAGCGGCGGGTGCCATGGGAGAGACCTCGTGGAGCGGTGGGATATTTGGTGTCGTCCCCCCTCCCAACCGCTCGGAGGCCTCCGATGTTCCCGATGGGTCTCCTGCACTACCGTTGGGGCATGGTCAGCATCGCCGTGGTGAACCAAAAGGGCGGGGTGGGCAAGACCACGGTGGCGCTCGGATTGGCGTCGGCCGCCGCCCATGCCGGGCTGCGGGTTGCCGTGGTGGACCTTGATCCACAGGCGAACGCCACCACCGGTCTCGCCGTGTGGGACGCCACCTCCACCGTTGATGACGCCCTCGCCGAGGATCGTCCCGGTTCGGTCCGTTCCGTGCTGGTGGCCTCGGGTTGGGAGAGCCCGTCGGTGGTGCCCGACGTGGCAGCCAGCACGCCGCGTCTGGCCCAGCGCGAACCACAACTCGCCACCGACCCGGTTGGCGCCCAGGACCGGTTGCGCACCGGGATGAGCGGCCTCGACCATGACCTCGTGATCATCGACTGCCCACCGTCGCTCGGTCTGCTGACGGTCAACGGTTTGTTCGCCGCTGACCGGGCGCTCGTGGTGACCGAACCGAGTGCGTGGGCCAGTGACGGGGTTGAGCAGGTGACACGCACCATCGAACGGATTTCCGCTCGACGTGCTGACCCGCTTGTGCTCGCCGGCATCGTGGTGAACCGCCTCGGTCGCACCCGGGACAACAAGTACTGGAACGAACAGCTCGCCGACACCTACGGGGACCGCATGTTGGCCACCGTTGCGTTGCGTGCAGCAGTGGCTGAAGCGGCTGCGCAGTCGTTGCCGGTTCACGGGCTCGGCAACCGGCCCGGAGCAGCTGAGGCCATGGCCGAATTCGACGCACTGTTCGCCGCTCTCGGGGTGTCGGCCGGTGCGGCGACGGCGGGAGGAGTGTCCAATGGCTGACTACGACCCCAAGCAGCGTCGCCGACGGGTTGAACCCGCCGCCGATGAGCCGGCTCCCGTCGACGCGTTGCTCGACGTCGTCGAGCACGTCGTGCCCACCGAGTCCGTCGGTGAGGTGCCAACGGCCGAGGACGTCACCCCGGTTGTGCCGGTGGGCCCACCGTCGTCCCCACCCCCCTCGTCGCGACCCGATCTGTCGGTGGTTCCCGGACCGCCCGCCGGAGGTCCACGCCAACTCCTGGTGCTCGCCGCCGCCGGTATCGGTCTGGTGGCGTTGGTGTGGTTTGCACTCCGTCGACGCCGCCGTCCCAACTGACCCGACCCTACGGGTGGTGCCGGGTCAGTTCCCGATGATCACCATGCGTTCCACGGTCATGTCCCGCACCGCCCACCCGGGCCCCTCTTTGGTGTTGCCTGATTCCCCCACCCCGCCATAAGGCATCTGGTCGGCGCGCCAGGTGGGCACCTCGTTGACGGTCACCCCACCGAAACGCAGTCGTTGGGCGGCCTCGAGTCCGGTGCGGAGATCGTTGGTGAAGATGCCGGCCTGCAACCCGTAGGCGGTGTCGTTGGCGCGATTGATGGCCTCGTCGATCGTGGCACACGCCCTGACCCCGACGACCGGGCCGAACACCTCGGTGGCGCTCACCGCCATGTGGCGTTCCACATTGGTGAGCACCGTGGGGGCGAGCACCCCATGGGTGCCAAGGTCGAGCACCGTCCCGCCGCAGAGCACGCGGGCGCCGGCGTCAACGGCGTCGGTCACGGTGGTGAGCACCCGGGTGGTGTCCGCCGGGGTGATGAGTGCGCTCACATCGGTGGCTTCTTCGGCGGGGTTACCCACCACGAGTGCGTCGGTCGCAGCCGCCAGCGCCGCCGTGAACTCGTGTTCGATCTCGTGGAGCACGTAGACGCGTTGCACCGAGATGCAGCTCTGCCCGGCGAATCCGTTTGCGGCCAACGCCACCCGACGGGCGACGTCGTCGACGTCGACACCGGTGTCCACAATGAGTGGAGCGTTGTTGCCGAGCTCGAGGTTCACGTGTTTGCGTGGCGCACGCGCCTTGATGCCCCAACCGACCGTTGCCGAACCGGTGAAGGTCACCATGGCGACGTCGGGATGGGTGACGAGGTGGTCGGCGGTGTGGCCGTCGCAGGTGACGACGTTGAGCCAGCCGGCCGGAAGTCCGGCGTCGCGTTCGAGGAGTTCCGCGAGGCGGAGTGCGGTGAGGGGGGTGGCGGACGCCGGTTTGACGACGGCGGGACACCCGGCGGCGATGGCCGGTGCCACCTTGTGGGCCACGAGGTTCAGCGGGAAGTTGAACGGGGTTACCGCTGCCACCACCCCGATCGGTACCCGCAGGGTGAACCCGAGTTTGCCTGCCCCCGCTGCGCTGGCGTCGAGTGGGATGACCTCGCCGGCGAGGGTGCGGGCCACGGCGGCGGCGAACCGGAACGTGTCGGCGGCACGCTCCACCTCGACCCGGGCGGTCCGGATCGGTTTGGCCGCTTCGTCGCAGATGCCCCGGGCGAACTCCTCGGCGCGTTCTGTCAATGCGACGGCGGCACGGTCCAACACCATGGCCCGTTCGTGGGTGGGGAGTGGTTCAGTGAGTCGTGCGGCGGCGGCGGTGACCGCCCGGTCGATCTCTGCGGGACCGCACTTGGGGACCGACCCCACCAGGCGGTCGTCGAAAGGGGAACGGATGTCGCTGGCCTCGGCGGTGGTGACGGGTTGGCCGTCGATCACCATCGGGGTCAGGTTCATGGCGTGGTGGCCATCCCGGCGAGAATCCGGCCACCGAGGGCGAGGTCACCTTCAACGGTGACCCGCCCGGTGGCGGTGGCCTGCTCGGCGTCCCAGCGTCCGCCACCGAGGGCGCACAGGACCTCGCTGTCGGTGACGATCCGCACTGTGGGTTCGGCGGGCACGGTGTCGGTTGGTCGAGCCCGATCGGTGACCTCGATGGCGAACGTGCGCGCAACCGGCCCGGTCACCTCGAACACCACCGTCGAGCCTTCAGGCGCACCGGCACGCTTCCCGACCACGAACCCGAGGCTCGCCCCCACCCGGTCCAGCGAGAGGGCAGCAGCGGGCGAATCGAGGTTCCCCGGGCGACCCACGGCCCGACGGATGTCCTGATCATGCATCCA
>CAMAQM010000032.1 GCA_945860545.1 Bifidobacterium breve
GCTCGGGATGGACGTGGCGGACTCAACAGCGGGTTTCCGCGCGTACCGTGCCTCCGCGCTGGCGGCCATCAACCTCGAGGCGGTGCGCGCCGACGGCTACGGGTTCCAAGTGGAGATGGCGTACTCCGTGGCCCGCAATGGCGGTCACATCACCGAGGTGCCGATCACCTTTGGGGAGCGGGCCCGGGGCACCTCGAAGATGTCTTTCGTCATCGTCGTCGAGGCACTCGTCCTCGTCACCTGGTGGGGGTTGCGGGACCGCGTGTTGCGGCGCACCCCGCGCACGGGATCCACCCGCACCTCGGCATGACCCGGCGCGCGGCCCGGCCATGTCGGGCACAATTGCGGTGTGCAGGACTGGACGGTGGGCGGCGCCCTCATTGAGCAGGCTGGGGGGCTGTTGCTGGTCCGTAACCAGCGGCACGGCGGTCACCACGACTGGACGCCGCCAGGTGGGGTCATCGACCCCGGAGAGTCCCTCGTCGACGGACTGACCCGTGAGGTATTCGAGGAGACCGGCCTTGAAGTCGAGGATTGGGCTGGGCCGACCTACCGCATCGATGTTCTGGCTCCGGGACTCGGTTGGCGCCTCCACGTCGAGGCGTGGCGGGCGATTGCGTGGCGCGGGGAGGTCCGGGTAGGGGACGACCCCGACGGCATCGTGGTCGAGGCCCGGTTCGTTCCCGGCGTGGACTGCGTCACGCACCTCGGGCGCCGCCAGCCGTGGGTCACCGACCCTGTGGAGGCCTGGCTGAGTGAACCCTGGGACGGAACCCGGTCGTTCAGTTACCGCATCGAGGGAACCACCCGGGCGGACATGGTGGTCGTTGCCACGTGACGGCCTCGACCGGGCAGGAGCGTCACCGCACGATCCTCCACGTCGACATGGACGCCTTCTTCGTGTCCGTCGAACTCCTTGACCGGCCCGACCTCGTTGGCCAGCCGGTGGTGGTGGGCGGGTCCGGTCGTCGTGGGGTCATCGCTGCGGCCAGCTACCCGGCTCGTCGTTACGGCGTGCATTCCGCCATGTCCACAGCGCGCGCCCGACAACTGTGCCCCGAACTCGTCGTGCTCGACGGCCACCACGATCGCTACGTGGCGGTGTCGCAACGCCTGATGGCGCTGTTCGGTGAGCGGACCCCGTTGGTTGAACCCATCAGCCTCGACGAGGCGTTCCTTGACGTCAGCGGTGCGCGACGGTTGCTCGGCGACGGGGAACAGATCGCCCACGAGTTGCGCCGCGAGGTTCGTTCGCTGCTCGGCCTCGACTGTTCGGTGGGGGTGGCGTCGACGAAGTTCGTGGCCAAGTTGGCGTCCCAGCAGGCCAAACCCCGACCGGTCACCGGCGGTCCCGCCGTTGGGGCGGGTGTGCTCGTGGTTGACGACGACGACGTCCTTGATTTCCTCCACCCGCTCGCCGTGTCCGCACTGTGGGGGGTTGGTCCGGCCACGCTCTCCCGGCTGGAAGGCGCAGGCCTGGTCCATGTGGGTGACCTGGCCCGCACGCCTGTCGAGGTGCTCGTATCGCTCCTCGGGGAGTCGGCTGGTCGGCACCTGCATCGACTGGCCCACGGCATCGATGACCGGTCCGTGGTGGCTGACCGCGAGGCGAAGTCGGTGGGTCATGAGCAGACCTACACCTACGACCTGACCTCGCGTGACGCCATGAATCGCGAACTGTTGCGACTCGCTGACGCCGTGGCGGCGCGACTGGCGCCCGGCGGGCTCGCCGGGGCCACCGTGACGCTCAAGGTGCGCTTCGGCGACTTCACCACGCTCACCCGTTCCCACACTCCTCCGACGCCGGTGGCCTCCACCCGGGTCCTCGCTGAGATCGCCCGCCAGTTGGCACTGTCGATCGACCCAACATCGGGTGTCCGACTTCTGGGGGTGTCGGTGAGCGGGCTTGTTCCCGCCGGTGGCGCCCGACAGATGTCCTTTGACGAGGTCGACGTGGCTGACCCCGACGGGGTGGGGGTGCAGCGAACGGTGGACGCGATACGGCAACGTTGGGGCCCTGCGGCCATCGGCCCGGCTGCGCTCCTTGACCCGGGGGGGCTCCAGCTCCGTCGTCGGGGTGACGCCCCTTGGGGACCGGCGGATCGTGACGGGTCGGTCGGGTCGTAAGCGGGCGCAGGCCGCCCACCGTGACGGGCGCGTTGTCGTTAGGGTCATTCCATGGAATGATGGGGAAGCAACACGCCCGGCACCGGCCGGGGGAGCGAGGTGGGGAGATGCCCCTTTCCGAGGAAGAACAGCGGATTCTTGGTGAGATCGAGCAACAGCTCTACGCGTCGGATCCCGACCTCGCCAAGGAGATCGCCGACAGCACGGTCTACCGCCACGCCGCCCGCAACCTGAAGTGGGCCATCGCCGGGTTCCTGTTGGGCACGGTGATCCTGCTCGGAACGTTGCACATTTCGTTCGTGTTGGCGTTCCTCGGTTTCGTCGTACTGTTGGTGTGCACCCTGTCGATCGTGCGGGACCTGCGTCGCATGGGCAAGGCCGGGATGAGCCAACTCAGCGAGAGCATGCGATCCTCGGGGCTTCGGAACTCGTTCGGCTCCACGGGCCAGCGCATGCGTGAGCGGTTCCGTCGCGACGACGAGTGAGCCGACACCCAGTTTGACCCCCAGTCATTCCAGCGGTGCTCGTCCTCTCGTTGACCCGCCAGAGGGTTCGGTGGCACTCGCCCTCGATGTGGGCGGCACCAAGCTTGCTGCCGGTCTCGTCGATCACACCGGCACCGTGTTGGTTCGCCACCAGGTTTCCACCGACGGGTCGGGGGCGGAAGGCTTGTGGGGAACCGTTGCGGCGCTGGTCGACGGTGTGCTGGCCGGGGCCCCTGAGGGGGTCACCGTCGACCGGTGTGGCGTTGGGTGCGGGGGCCCGATGGAAGGGTTCGGTGACCGGGTCTCACCGGTGAACATCCCCCAGTGGCGAGGTTTCCCGCTGCGGGATCGTCTCGCCGGACTGCTCGGGGTTCCCGTGGCACTCGACAACGACGCCAAGGCACTTGCCCTCGCTGAGGGCTGGCTCGGTGCCGCCGTTGGATGTCCCGACTTCATCGCCATGGTCGTGTCCACCGGCGTCGGGGGTGGCATCGTGCTCAACGGTCGTCTCCTCGACGGCGCGGAGGGCAACGCCGGCCACATTGGTCACGTCATTGTCGAACCCGACGGCCACCGGTGCGGCTGTGGTGCCCAAGGGTGTCTGGAGGCCGAGGCCTCCGGGACGGCCATTGCCGCCATCACCGGCCGGCCCGCAGCCGAGGCCACCCTTGAGATGGTTGAGCGCACCGGCACCCTGGTGGGGCGGGCCGTTGCGTCGGTGGCGAACCTGTTGGACCTGCAACTCGCTGTGGTCGGTGGTTCGGTGGCACTCGGATTCGGCGCGGATTTCTTCGCTGCGGCACAGCGTGAACTCGCCGCACGGGCCCAACTCGGGTTCTCGACGTCGGCCATCGTGGTGCCTGCCGGGTTGGGTGCGGACGGGCCGCTCATCGGTGCAGCGGCGGTGGCGTGGCGGGCGTGAGGGGTTCCGGCGGTAGCGTTGTCGGCGTGTCGAACACCAGCGACGACCTCGCGGGCTCACGAGGGTGGGCAGCTGCGGTGCTCGCCGTTGCGGTGCGCCCGGCGTTGTGGTTCACGGCGATTCGCCAGGTGTTCGTTCTGGCCCGTCGGGGATGGTGGCACCGTCCGCCGTTTCTGCCGTTGCCCGACCCCGACTACCTCGCTTTCCGCATGCAGACCGCCTACGGCGACCCTGCGGCATCTCCCGTGGCCGCCGAGGTCGTCGGGTACCTGCGGTGGTGCAGAGCGTGGCCCAAGGTGGCTCGTCAGCCACACTGACCGCCAGGTGCGTCGTTGGCCCATGCCACGGGCTTCGCAGGGCGCTACCGTTGTCGGGCATGGCCCGTTCGCTGGTGCTCAACGCCACCTACGAACCCCTCGCCGTCGTGCCCGTGCGTCGGGCCGTGGTCCTCGTGTTGGGTGAGAAGGCCGACGTGATTCATGCCGGGTCGGGAACGTGGCGTTCGGAACGGCACAGCGTCGACGTGCCCAGTGTGATTCGCCTGCGGTACTTCGTCCGTGTCCCTTACCAGCGTCGGGCGCCGCTGAGCCGACGCGCCGTGTTCCTCAGGGACGACCATCGATGCCAGTACTGCGGTCGTCGTGCCGAGAATCTCGATCACGTCATCCCGCGGAGTCGCGGGGGCACCCACGACTGGGACAACGTCGTGGCGTGCTGCGCAAGGTGCAACACACTCAAGCGTGACCGGATGCTCGCTGACACCGGGATGCGACTCATGCGCCCGCCCGAGGCGCCGACCCGTCTGAGCTGGGTGGCCGTTGCCGTGGGGGAGGTGCCCGACCCGTGGGCGCCCTACCTCGCAACGCCGCAACCCCCGTCGCCGGCGCGTCGTGCGGATGGGCAACGGGAGTTCGACACCGACCTGCCCCCGATGGCCACCAGCGCCTGATGGATTCGCGGCATCGGTTGACGGCGCTCGCCGTCGAGGGATCTGACGCGGTTGTCGCTGGTGAGCTCGTGCGGGTGCGGCTGGCGTTGCGCGGCGCACATCGGGCCGCCCACGGCACCGAACACGATCGGGACGTGGTGCTCGTTGGCGTGCGTGACGCCGAGGGCAACCAAGGTTGGGGGGAGTGCCCGACCCTCTCAGCTGGCGGGTACAGCAGCGAGGATCCCGACGGCGCATGGCAGGTACTCGTCGGCGATCTGCTCCCATCGCTGCTCGGAGGCACGGTCCGTGGTCCGCTGGCGGCGGGGGTTCCGCTCGACCCCCGGCATCCGATGGCGAGCGCCGCAGTGGAAGCGGCCGTGGTGGACCTGGCCTTGCGACGTCACGATGAATCGCTGGCCGGTGCGCTCGGTGCTGACACGTCGGCACTGGCGCGGACCGTCGTGTTGTCGACCCTGGGTACCGCAGATGGCACCGCCGACGGCGACGAGCTGGTGGCGATGGTGGATGCAGCGGTGGCCGGTGGGGCAAGGATGGTGAAGTTCAAGGTGTCGCCGGCCACGGACCTCGGGGCGCTCGTTGCCCTTCGGCGGGAGCGACCCGCGGTGTCGATCGCCGTCGACGCCAACGGTTCGTTGGTCGGGGCCAACGAGGTGGTGGCGGGTCTCGCTGGCTTGGGGCTGACGTACGTCGAACAACCCGCCCCACCCGGCAGTGCCCACGCCGCCGCGCTGCGTTCCGCTCTGGGGGTGCCGGTGGCACTCGACGAGTCGGCGGTGAGCCCCGAGGCGCTCGAGGCGGCCCTTGCTGCAGGTGAGGGTGACATTGTCAACATCAAGCCGGCGCGACTCGGTGGGATCGCTGCGGCGCTCCGCTGCGTGGAGGTGGCTCGCTCCCATGGGGCACGTGTGTTCGTCGGCGGATTGCTCGAGACCGGGGTGGGGCGCGCCGTGGCGGCGGCGCTCGCCGCCGGCATCGTTGCCGGCAACCCCGGCGAAACGCTTCCGTGTGACCTCGGACCGTCGAGCCAGTATTTCGATGACGACGTGACCGACCCGGTGGTCGTTGACGGCGCCGGTGATCTGGTGGTGCCGACCGGTCCGGGTATTGGTGTGGTCCCCCGTGCCGACCGCCTCGGGGCGGTCACCGTGGCCCGTTTCGAGGCGTCGCGATGAGCGAGGTGGTTGCCGGTGCCCCACCTTGGAGCGCCCATCGCCGTGCGGGGTCAGCGGGGGAGTTGCACGGACTTGACCTGCTCGGGGCGCCCGCCCGGTCGTGGTGGGTGTTCGACGTCGATGCGCCGGCGGTGGTGCTCGGCTCGGCTCAGCGTGCCGTGCCGGCGATGGACCTTGTCGACGTTGAGATTGCGCAGCGTCGCTCGGGTGGTGGCGCCGTCTACTTGTCGCCCGATGGTTCGGTCTGGATCGATGTGGTCCTGCCACGCAGCGACCCGCTGTGGCTCGACGACGTGTCCCACGCGGCGCTGTGGCTCGGGGACGTCTGGGTCTCGGCGTTGGCGGCATGTGGGGTCCACGGCGAGGTGCACCACGGCCCCGCCCAGCTCGGTGACATGGCCGCAGCGGCGTGTTTCGCCGGGGTTGCGCCTGGTGAAGTGGTCGCAGGTGGCCGCAAACTCGTTGGGGTGTCCCAGCGGCGGACCCGCGGTGGCGCCCGATTCCAGTGTGTTGCCTACACCGCACCACCCGACACCGCTGTGTTGGTGGCGTCGCTCGGAGCGAACGCCCCCGACGGTCTCGCTTCGGTGCTCGCCGAACGGGTCGGGGTGGTGCCGGTGAGTGCCGGATCCCTCGTGGATGCGTTCGGCCGTGCGATAGTCGACAGTCGTCATCACCGTGATGCCGAACCCCGTTGACCCGATCGGGGTTCGGGATGCGAATGGAGCAGTTCTGACGTGAGCGCAATGTCTGTCGTGGCGGTGGTGGCGGGCCTGGTCCTGTTGGTGGCAGGCGCTGAGGCGCTGGTGCGCGGTGCGAGCAAGCTCGCTGCCGCCCTCGGGATCTCCCCGTTGGTGATCGGCCTCACCGTGGTTGCGTTCGGCACCAGCACTCCTGAGTTGGCCGTTGGTGCCCAGGCTGCACTCGATGGCCAGACCGAACTGGCAATGGGCAATGTGACCGGCAGTAACCAGTTCAACATGCTCGGGGTTCTCGGCGTCTCCGCCCTCATCTCCGTGCTGGTTGTCCGTCAGAAGTTGGTGCGCCGCGAGTTGCCGCTCCTGGTGGGGGTCTCCGCTGCGGTGTTCATCATTGCGCTTGGAGGGGAGATCGCCCGGTGGGAGGGGGCTCTTCTCATCGTCGGGCTGGTTGTTTACACGGTGTGGGCGATCATGGTCGAACGTCGAGGTGGTGAGCCCGCAGAGGTTGAGGCCGAGTATGCCGCTGAGGTCGCCACAGGCCGCTCCCTGCATTGGTCCGTCAACGTCGGGTTCGTGCTGCTGGGACTGTTCCTTTTGGTGATGGGGTCGCGCTGGCTGGTGACGGGTGCGGTCGATATCGCCACCGGTCTTGGGATGTCCGAACTTCTCGTCGGGGTCACCATCGTGGCCATCGGCACGTCATTGCCCGAGTTGGCGACCTCAGTGGTCGCCGCCGTGCGCGGTGAAGGGGACATCGCCGTCGGAAACGTGGTCGGTTCGAACCTGTTCAACCTGCTCGGTGTGCTGGGACTGTCGGCGTTGTTGTCGCCCATCGGGGTGCCTGCCAGCGACCAGGCGTTGAACTTCCAGCTCCCCGGTCTCATCGTCGTGTCGTTGCTGGCACTCGGCATCTTCCGCACCCGCATGGCGATCCATAAGTGGGAGGGTGTCGCACTCGTCGTGCTGTACGGCGTCTACCTCGCCTATTCCATCGTCGAGGCGACCGGGAGTGCGTCGCTCACCGTGGTCCAGGTCATCGCCGCCGTGAGTGTGGTCGCGGTCGGGGTCGCCGTACTGGTCACCGCCAGACGGGAGCGAGAGGAGTTGGGTGCGTCGCCGGCGACCCCAACAAGTGAGCCCTAGGACTTCCCCGCTCCAATCCTGTGCGCATCAGTCGATGGCGTGGGCACGGAGATCGTCCAACGAGCACCATTCGAGGGCTCGCATGTGCGTCGCAGCGAGTACGACGGGGGGGCCATGCCAGCCTCGAACGCCTCGGCCCACCGCGAGGCGCACAGGCACCACTGGTCAGCGGGCTTGAGTCCGGCGAAACCGAATTCAGGTCGGGGTGTGGACAGGTCGTTGCCCGCGGCTTTTGAGAACTCGAGGAACTCGGCGGTGACCCGGGCGCACACGACGTGCACCCCGGCATCGTCGCCACCCGTCGAGCAGCACCCATCCCGGTAGAAGCCGGTGAGCGGGTCGGTGCTGCAGGTCTGCAGTGGGGTCCCCAGGACGTTGAGTGCCATAGGCACAGTCCACCACGCCGGATGATCTCAGCGCACGACGAACCAGATGCTGGCGGCCACCCCCGCCAAGGCCATCACGATGATGGTGGCCCAAACCCCACGCGGCAGGCTGCCGTCGGGTTGTGCGCCGGGGATGCGGCGTCGCACACCGACCAGGAGGCGTTCGGCCCACGCCACGTCGCGTGCCAGCAGTGCGAGACCGGCGGCGATGACGAGCCAACCGGGTCCGGGGAGGGCGAGCATGGCGACCCCTGCAAGGAGAATCGCTGAGGCGAGTGACATGCGTGCCACCCGGAAGATGAGGTGACTACGAACCTCGGCGGGGGACTCGTCGGGCCGGGCGGCGAGCTCGGCCTGCTCGGCTGCGTCGACGACCTCGTCCCAACTCAAACCGCCGTCATCGGGTTCAGGGTGCGCTGCGCTGTCGCCCACGCAGTGAATCGTAGGGTGCCGGTCCGGGGGTGGCGACTCAGGCGGGCAGGACGGTGAAGAACGCCCGGGCGCCACCGGTGAACGAGCAGTACCCCTCGACCGTTCCCGGTTCGGTGAACTGTTTGGTCAAGGTCTCGCCGGGAGCGACCACGAAGGGACCCATGGTGGCGACCTGGTTGTCACGGTTGCGGATGACCAGTGTCTGTCCGACCCGCATCGTGAACCCCTCGGGAAAGAAATCAACGTCGAACCCTGACTCGGCGAGCGCTGCGGTGCCGGGTTGGATCACCACCTCGTAGTCGGCGCCGCCCGACGGGCCGCGCACGGCGAGAATCACCATGACAGCGGCCCCGGCGAGCAGGCCGGCGACGAGCACCGCACCAATGGCGGTGTAGCGGTCTTTGCGTGGTGTCATCTCAGCCAGCGCGAACCTCGGTGGGGACCACCAGCTGCTCACCACTGGCGAACGACAGGGTGAGGTCGAACACCTCGCCCGCCTCAAGCGGCTTGGCCAACTCGATCAGCATCAGGTGCAGTCCACCGGGTGTGAGGGCGACGGTCTGCTCGGCCGGAACGGCAATCGAAGGCACCTGCCGCATGGTCATCATGCCCATCGAGTCTCCCATGTCGTCCATGTCGCCACCCGCCATCGAGGTCTCGTGGAGTTCCACAGAAGCGGCGATCGTCGAGGCCACACTCGCCCCCACGAGTTCGTCGTCGGTGGGGCCACCCACGAGTTCCATGTAGGCGGCACCGGTCGTGGCGCTCATGGGGGAGGTGCGCGCCCAGGCGCCGAGCGCGGTGACCCCCTCAGCATTGGTGTTCGGTACCGATGTGGGTGACGGCGCCTCCGTGCTGGTCGACGACGTCGGTGTCGTCGTCGAATCACTCGAGCAGGCCGCTCCAAGTGCGGCGACGCCGACGAGCAGCGCGGCGGTGACGAACCCGGTGAGGCGACGGGTGTGGCTGGTGGGGGAGGTCACGGGGTCACTTTCCTTTGCATCTCAGTGGTTGATTCGCTGTCGAGCAGGTACTGCAGATCGGCGGTGAGGGCCTCGGCGCTGGTGCCGAACGGCCACGTGAGCAGGAGTCGGCCCTGGTCGTCGACGACGTAGAGGTTGGCGCTGTGGCCGACCTCGATCTCGCCTTCGGCGTTCGTGGTGACCTCGTAGGAGGCGCCGAACCCCTCGGCAGCGGTCTCAAGCGTCACCGGATCCTCGGTGCGGAGCGCGTGTCCGGCCTCGCCAGCGAAGAAACCGATGTAGCCACCAAGGTTCTCTGCGGTATCGCGTGCCGGGTCCACCGTGACGAACGCAACCTCGACGCGTGATGCGTCGTCACCGAGTCGTTCCAGCGCAGCCTTGACGTCAGAGAGGGTGGTGGGGCAGATGTCGGGGCAGAACGTGTACCCGAAGTAGACCAGCAGCAATCCACCCTCCGGGGCACGGAACGCAAATGGCGCATCACCACCGGTGAGGTCCGGTAGGGCCACGGTGTCGACGGCGGGCAACGGTTGTCGCACCATCCCGCTCAACGTGTGGGCGCTACTCCCGCACCCGGTGGCGACCATGAGCGACAGGGCGCACAGCAACCCGGCCCAACGGGTGGCTCGATGAGGGAGGGGGCGTGTGGGGGACGTGGTGGGGTGCATCAATCGGTACTTCGTCGCGGTTTCAACCTGGCGTCCACACCCTAGGGAATCGGCGGGGCTCCGGGAAGCCGACAGGTGGGGCCAAACGTCCCATTGTTGAAGGCCCATCGCCCTCGACACCCCGGGCTCGCTCTGCCCTTGTCAGGTCGGTGGGTCAAGTACCCACGAGGACATCGACACCGAGCCGTAGGCGATGCCGTCGGTCAGCCGACGCAACGGCTGCCCGGCAACCGAGGCGAGGCCGACCAGGTAGGCGAGGGGCATGAAGTGCTCGGGGGTCGGAACGGCCAGTTGGGCACCGGGGTGGTTGAGCAGTGAGGCGAACCCGGTGGCGAGTCGGTCGACATCGGTGAGTGTGTGTCCGACGGCGTATTCGAATCCCTCCGCCCAATCGAACCCCCCATCGGGTCGGGCCCAGTCCATGGCGGCGAGATTGTGCACGACGTTGCCGCTGCACATCACGAGGATTCCCTCGCTGCGCAGGGGTGCCAGACGCCGACCGAGTGCCACATGGTCGGCGACCCCGAGAGTGCGGTTCAACGACAACTGCACCACCGGTACGTCGGCGGCGGGCCGCAGATGGGCGAGGACCGACCAGGTGCCGTGGTCCAGTCCCCAGTTGTTCTCATCGTCGACGACGTCGTGGGGACTCAAGAGGTCGGCGACCCGCCGGGCGAGCGCCGGGTCGCCGGGGGCGGGGTAGTCGAACCGGTGCAGTTCGGGCGGGAAACCCAAAAAGTCGTGGATGGTCGGAGGCATGGACATGGCGGTCACCGCAGTGGCACCGATGTACCAGTGGGCGGAGATGGCCAGGATTCCTCGGACCGGGGGGAGGTCGGCCCCGAACGCCGCCCACGCTCGGGTCCAGTCGTTGTCGTCAAGCGCGTTCATTGGGCTGCCGTGACCGATGAACGCCGCCGGCAGCACCCCGCTGGTCATGGAGCGACGGTACCGTGCGACGACGCTGTCTCCGCGCCGTCGATTCCGGTGGGGCGGTAGCGTCTCGCCATGAACGCGTCGCCGCAACCAGCCGCTCAGTACGAGACCATTGACCTCAGGGTCGACGGGCCGGTCGCCACGCTCGAGTTGGCCCGTCCCGAATCGCTCAACGCGCTGTCAGGGCTCATGCTCACCGAGATCGAAGCCGCTGCAGTGGCCATGGACGATCTCCCCGAGGTCAAGGTGGTCGTGGTGCGTGGGCAGGGGAGGGCGTTCTGTGCTGGCGCTGACGTCTCAGGGTTTCGTGGTGAGGTCACTCGGCGCGAACGTGACCAGGGGTGGCGCACCGCCCGCGCCCTTGAACAGATGTCGGCGGTGACCGTGGCGCGGATCCACGGCTGGTGTGTCGGGGGAGGGGTCGTGCTGGCGTCAGCGTGCGATCTCCGTGTGGCCTCATCGGACGCCCGCTTCCGCATCCCCGAGGTCGACCTCGGCATCCCCTTGGCGTGGGGTGGGATCCCCCGACTCGTGCGCGAGCTCGGCCCGGCGCTGACCAAGGAACTCGTCATGACGTGTCGGCCGTTCGATGCGGATGAAGCCCGCTCCGCTGGCTTCGTCAACCGGGTGAGTGAACCCGGGGCGCTTGACGCGGCTGTTGACGAGCTCGTCGCCACGCTGGTCGACAAACCGACGTTCGCGCTTTTGTCCACCAAGGCGCACACCAATGCCGTGTCTGAGGCAATGGTGCATACCGGTCGCAGCTGGGGTGACGCCGAATCGTTGTGGGCCGGGTTCGTTGATCGGGAGGGGGCGGAGGCTCGTCGTCGCTACCTGGAGCAATTGTCCAAGCGTTCGTCAACGTGACGATTGGCTCGCCGACGGGCGGTGTCGCAACGAGGGGGTTTCGCATTGGGGTCCAGCTGTGCCACACTGGTAATTGCGCAAGCGACACCGTGTCGCTGTGCGGTCCTGTGTGAACGGTCAGTAAGTAGCTGACCACGTTGAGGTTCTTCGCTCGATGAGCGGGTGGCCCAGTCTCACCGGCGGCCACTGATCATCAGAAGGATTCTCATGACCCCCCCTGTTCCGACTGCGGACGCAGTCGTCCCTGCATCGTTTGCCGACCTCAATATCCCGCCTCGTCTGATCGAGGTCCTCGCCGGCCGCGGGATCACCGCCCCGTTCCCCATCCAGTCAGCCACCCTTCCCGATTCCCTCGCCGGCCGGGATCTGCTCGGGCGTGGACGGACCGGGTCGGGCAAGACCGTTGCGTTTTCCCTCCCGGTGGCGTGTCGCCTCGCCCTGAGTGACTCCGAGCGTCAGCCCCGTCGACCGCGTGGGTTGATTCTGGTCCCCACTCGTGAACTTGCCGTTCAGGTGGCCGACACCCTGGTGCCGTTGTGCCGGGCCCGTGGTCAGCGCGTCGTGCTCGTGTACGGCGGAGTCAGCCAGCAGCCACAGGTGTCCGCTCTCCACAAGGGCGTCGACGTGGTGGTGGCGACGCCCGGCCGTCTCGAGGATCTCATCGATCAGGGGCACTGTCGGCTCGACGCCGTGGAGATCACGGTGCTCGATGAGGCCGACCACCTCGCCGACCTTGGTTTCCTTCCCGCGGTGCGTCGACTGCTCGACCAGACCCCACAGCGGAGCCAGCGTCTGCTGTTTTCCGCCACGCTCGACAATGACGTCGATGCGCTGGTGCGTCGCTACCTCAACAACCCGGTCACCCACGCCGTCGACTCGGCGACCTCCGAGGTGCCGGCGATGGCCCACCATGTGTTCGAGGTGTCATCTGGTGACAAGGCTGCGGTGATCCGGGAACTGGCTTCCGGTGAGGGTCGGGCGCTGCTGTTCACGCGAACGAAGTACGGCGCCAAGAAACTCGCTACCCAACTCACCCGAAGCGGTATCCCCTCGGTGGAGTTGCACGGCAACCTCTCCCAAGCAGCTCGGTCCCGCAACCTGGCGGCGTTCAGCGATGGACGGGCCAGGGTTCTCGTGGCCACCGACATCGCCGCACGGGGCATCCACGTTGATGACATCGGTCTGGTGGTGCATGTCGACCCGCCGGCGGAGCACAAGGCGTACCTGCATCGTTCGGGCCGTACTGCTCGTGCCGGAGCGGACGGCGTCGTGGTGACCGTGATGCTCCCGAACCAGCGCCGTGACGTGAAACAACTCACCCGGGCCGCGGGTATCAACCCGGTCATGACGGTGGTGGCACCCGGCAACCCGCTGGTCCGTGAACTCGTGGGTCCCGAAGCTGCCCGGGTCACAACCCCCATCGTCCTCGACGAACCGAAGCCGTCGTCGCGTCCCCGGCCGTCGTCGCGGTCGCGCGGACCCAGGTCCGCCGACGGGGCGCGCCAGCGTGGCCCCCGTCAGGGTGAGCGTCGACGTAGCGACGACAACGGCACCGACGCTGCGTCGTCCCATCGTCGGCCGCGGACCTCGGGTCGTCCCGATGAACGGCCGCGTCGGGAAGACTCCCGCCCTGCTCGGGAAGGCTCCCGCCCTGTTCGGGAAGGCTCCCGCCCTGCTCGGGAGGGCGAGCGCTCACGTCGTGACGATGGGCGACCCCAGCGTCGCGAAGGTTCTGAGAATGGCACTCGCCGGGGCGCGGCGCCGGCCCCCGGTCGTCGTCGGCCCTCGGGGCCATCCGGCGGTAAGGGTGGTGCCCCGTCGAGTCGTCGGCCGCGCACCGGTGGCGGTTCCGCTCAGCCGCGGGGCCGACGATAGGCGTCGGGCCGGTCACAGCTCAGGGGTAGGGTTGGGCCGATCAAGGAGGCACCATGAGCGACGTGACCATTGACATCGGAATCGACGAGCCACAGCGCCTCGCCATTGCTGAGGGGCTGTCGCGGCTTCTGGCTGACACCTACACGCTGTACCTCAAAACCCACAACTACCACTGGAACGTCACCGGTCCGATGTTTCAGACCCTCCACCTCATGTTCGAGGCCCAGTACAACGAGTTGGCGCTCGCTGTGGACCTGATCGCTGAGCGGATCCGGGCGCTCGGGGTGCGCGCTCCCGGTTCCTACGGTGAATTCGCTGCCATGTCCTCCATTGACGAAGACACGGATGTGCCTGGAGCGGAGGACATGATCCGCCGTCTCGTCAAGGGCCAGGAAACAGTGGTCCGGACGGCTCGCTCGATTTTTGGGGTCGTGGACGAGGCACACGACGAGCCGACCGCTGATCTGCTCACTCAGCGCATGCAGATCCATGAAAAGACGGCGTGGATGTTGCGGAGCTTGCTGGCCTGACGTCGTTGCTCTCATGGACCCCCGTGTGGCGGGTCCTGTGACTGACGCACGTTTACCCCCCGGTTATCTCCGGGTGCATCAATCTCGGTAGGGGCGCGACCGGCGCACGGTGGTCGGATCGGACCGCCGATACCAGAGGGGCTACCCAACGCCGAAAGGTGGCACGTCAGTTCGGCGCGCCCAGCCTCACCTACCACGAGCCCCGGCAGGTGTGGCGCCCCACCTGCGGAACCGTGGTGGGGTCGTCCGTATCGCAGGAAGCTTCCTCTCCTGTGGACATGGTCATCCCAGTCGGTTCGTGAGGGAACGGATCACGCTGCGATTTCCCCGGTTCGGAGCGATCCGTTCTGAACCCACCGCACCGACGCCTTCCGCTCCCCACCCGGGTGCGGCGCGTGGGGTCGCCGACTGCACCTGTCCTGACCATGCCCTGGGGCCTCGATCGGTCAGATCTCTTTGATCTCGGGGCTTGGGGGTTGACGGGGGTGGGGTTGTTGCTCAGTGGGGGATAGTGGGTTATGGTGGCACCTAGTGGAGATCAGAGGGGGTCATGGGAGGTCCGCTTCCCCAGACCCCACGCGACCTCGTCGTGAGGCCAGGACCGCCCCGGCAGGACTGGTTGACGAGGGTGAATCGGGCCGGTGGGAGAGGTTCCCGCCGGCGGGAAGGGCAACGTGTTCGTAGGGACGTTTGAGCATTCGCTCGACGGAAAGGGCCGAGTGGTCCTACCTGTCGCGTTCCGTCACCAGTTGGCCGAGCGCGGCATCGTCTCGCAGTACCAGGGCTGCCTCGGGCTTTGGACCGAGGAAGGGTTCGCTGATGTCGCCGCCCGCCTGACCGAGAAGGTCCGTGAGGGACTCGCCCCCCAGAACGCCGTGCGGGCCTTTGCTGCTGACGCCACCGAGGCGAAGCCCGACGCCCAGGGTCGCATCTTCCTCCCGCAGCGATTGCGGGAGTTCGCCGGGCTCACCAAGGACCTCGTGATCATCGGCGCGGTTGACCGGGCCGAGATCTGGGACGCGAGCCGCTGGCACGACCTGCGCGCCGGAGCCGACGAGAGCTTCCTTTCTGCAGTCAACGAGCTCGGGATCTGAAAGGGGACCAGCACCACCGAACCATCACCACATCACGGCGACCCAGGTGTGGGTCGCCCTTTGGCAGCCCCCCGGTCGGCACGTGGAAAGCCCTACTCCGCCCGCTTCCCTCGAGTCCGTCCGGGAGAGACAACCCGGCGTACGTCCGCTGACCGGGGGACTGCCAAGGGACGAATCGCACCGTCCAACCCGCTGAACGCCCTCACCTGAGGCAACTCAGCATCCCGCCACGGGGACCGAACAACCAGCGAGCGAGCAATGAACCGTCCACCAGACCAACCCGGTACTGCACCTGCCCCAGGGCAGGGAGGCGAGTTCGCCCACACCCCGGTCATGGTCGACGAGGTGGTCGCGGCACTGGCGCCCGCCCCGGCTGGTTGGGTCGTCGACGCCACCGTTGGCGGAGGCGGCCACGCCTCCGCAGTGCTCACAGGCTGCCCGCAGTTCTCGGTGCTCGGCCTCGACCAAGATCCCGATGCGCTGGCCGCCACCCGTCAGCGACTCGCCTCCCAGGGAGACCGAATTCGCCTGCGCCACTGCCGGTTCGATCAACTCGCCGAGGCGGTCGCAGATGAGCGGACCGAACCGGTCGTCGGGGTGCTGTTCGACCTCGGCGTGTCCTCCCCGCAGTTCGACCGGCCCGAGCGGGGGTTCAGTTACCGCTCCGAGGGCCCACTCGACATGCGGATGGATCCCGGTGCCACCCTCACCGCAGACGAGATCGTCAATCATTGGTCCGAACGCGAGATCGCCCGGGTGCTTCGGGTCAACGGCGACGAACGTCACGCAACACGGATCGCCCGCAGCATCGTGGCCAACAGGCCGATCACCTCGACTGCCATGCTCGCTGAGATCGTTCGTGGCGCGATCCCTGCGGCCACCCGGCGGCACGGCGGTCACCCGGCCAAGCGCACCTTCCAGGCGTTGCGCATCGAGGTGAACGACGAGCTTGGGATTCTCGGTGACAGCATCGACCAGGCCATCGCGGCGCTCGTCCCGGGCGGTCGCATCGCCGTCCTGTCGTACCACTCCGGTGAGGATCGGATCGTCAAACAACGGTTCCGTCATGCCTCCACCGGAGGGTGTGAGTGTCCCTCGGATCTGCCGTGTGGGTGCGGTGCCGTCGCATCCCTGCGTCTCCTGCGCCCCGCTGACCAGACCCCCTCAGCCTCCGAAATCGCCCGCAACCCGCGTGCTGGGAGTGCCCGACTTCGCGCCGGCGAGAAGCTCGACCTGTCCGGGGTGGCGGCGTGACCGCGGTACGCACCCCGTCGAACGCCGGTCGTCGACTGGCGGGCGTCCCCGCCGAAGTCCGTCGGCGCGAGTCTTCTCGCCCCCGGCTCACCGTCGCCGCCCCTCCAAGAGCCGCCGGCGGCAATCGGTTGGTTCTGGTCGTGGCAGCGATTGGTGTCGTCCTCGCCATCGCCGTGGTGATGATCTCCCAGACGCTTCTCGTTGGAAGCCAGGGCCGTCTCGACGGGGTCCAGCGCAAGATCGCCGCTCAGGAAGAAATCCTCGAGCGTCAGCGCCTGACGTTGGCCCAGATGCAGTCACCTGACCGTGTCGTCAACGCCGCCACCGAGCGGCTTGGCATGGTGGTCCCCGACGGCATCGTGTACCTCCCCGGCAACCCTGATGCCGACGCCCTCGCCGCGGAGCCCGCGGTCCCCACCCAAACCGACGCCGCCACCCCAGAGGCCGACGGGTGACCCCGGGGGAGCGTCGGCCACCGTCAGGTCCAGCGGGTTCCTCACAGCGCCGTCCCCCTCGGGGGGCGGCGCCGTCACGTCGTCCCCCAGATCCGGCCACCCGACGCCGGGTCGCAGGTGCAGCGCCAGCGGCCGGAAGCACACGTCGCGCCACCAACTCGACCCGGCCCGGCACGTCACGGTCAACAACCACGGCAACGCAGGCCCGTCGTCCGGGCCAGTCGTCGCGGCCCGGATCGGGGCGAGGCGGTCGTCGGCCCACCCCGGTGCGTCCACCGTCGTCACCACCTGATCCCCGTCGTCGCCTCGTTTCGGTCTTTGCCGTCCTGGCGGTGCTGCTCGCCGCCGTGCTGTTCAAACTCGTCGACCTCCAGCTCATCGACCCCGACGCCTACCAGGCCATGAGCGAGAGGCAGCGGATGTTCGAACACGTCATTCCCGCCGAACGCGGCGCCATCGTGGACCGCTCCGGGGTCGAGCTGGCCGTCTCGGTACCTCAGGACTCCGTCTACATCGACCCCGGGATGGTCGAGGACCCCGCCGCCGCCGCCGCCGCCGTCGCCCCGATCCTCGGCATCACCGAAGAGTCGGTTCACGCCGCCATCGGGCGTGGTGGACGCTTCGCCTACCTCGCCCGCCACGTGCCCGACGAGACGGCCGGACGGATCAGAGAGCTCGAACTCCCCGGGGTGGCCACCGTTTCCGAACCCAAGCGGTTCCTCCCGAGTGGTGACGTGGCCCGCTCGGTCGTGGGGCTCACCGACATTGACGGGTTGGGGCTGTCAGGCCTTGAGGCGCAATACGCCGACGTGCTCACCGGTCAGGCGGGCAGCCTCACCGTGGAGCGTGGCCGTGATGGTCGCACGATCCCGGTGGGTGAACGCGAACTCATCCCCGCCCAGCCCGGCAGCAACCTCGTGCTCACCCTCGACCGGTCACTGCAGTACGAAGCCGAGCGGATTCTCTCCGCCCAGGTCGCCAAGGTCGGGGCTCGTGGCGGTGTTGCGTTGGTGACGAGGCCGGCGACGGGTGAGGTTCTCGCCATGGCCAACGTGACCCGCGTCGATGAGACGGGGGAGGTGGAGGTCGACATCAACAACGCGGCGGTTACCACCTCCTATGAACCCGGCTCGGTCATGAAGATGATCACCGTGTCTGGTGCCGTGGAGGAAGGCCTCGTCGACTGGTCAACCACGGTGGAGGTGGCCGACTCGCTGCGGTTGGGCGACTACCAGTTCAGCGAACACACGCCCCACGGGACCGTGAACTGGGCAATCCCCGAGATCCTGTCGTCCTCGTCCAACGTCGGGACGATCCGTGTGGCCCAGATGCTGGGTGAGGACGGGCTGTACGAGTACCTGCGTTCGTTCGGGCTCGGCGACGTCACCACGGTCGGGTTCCCCAACGAGCAGGCCGGTTTCATCGACGACCCTTCCGACTGGTCGGGGTCGTCGATCGGTTCGATCTCCATCGGGCAGGGCATCGCCGTGACCCCGCTGCAGATGGCGATGGCGTTCAATGTCATCGCCAACGGTGGGGTGTACGTGCCTCCGCGACTGGTTGCCGCCACCGTGGACCCTTCCGGTGAGCGTCACGAACTACCTACGGCGGAGCCCCGTCAGGTGGTGTCTGGTGACACCGCCGACATGATGAACATGATGTTGCGGGGTGTTGTCGCTGTCGGCACAGGCCAGAAGGCCGCAGTCAACGGTTACACCGTGGCGGGCAAGACGGGGACGGCGGCAAAGCCGCAACCGACGGGCAGCTACCTGGATGCAGCTGGGAACATGCAGTACCGGGCGACCTTCATTGGCTTCGCCCCGGCGGAGGATCCGGCCCTCTCCATCCTCGTGATGATCGATGAACCGAGCAACGGCGACATCTACGGCGGGTCGCTCGCTGCTCCGGTGTTCTCCGAGCTCGCCCGCGTCGCGCTGCGCATCCTCGACGTGCCGCCTCCCGCCACGGATCGGGCCACGCGCTTCATCGACGCACTGCCTGAGGCGGCGAAGAAGGTGGACGCCAAGATGTCCCAGGCGGTGACGAATGCCGCGGGACAGGTGCTCGCCACCGAACCCGGCAGCCGGGTGCGGGGCACAGCGGTGGCGGCGCCCCCAACCACGACCGCGCCGCCACGGAGGACACCGTGAGATTGTCGGGTCTCGTTGAGGTCGCCCGCACCGGCGACCCGTCGGCCCGACTGGTGGGAGACGCCACCGTTGACGTGGACAACGTGACGCTCGACAGCCGGGCGGTGTCACCGGGCGACCTGTTCGCCTGTGTGCGAGGGGAACAGGTCGACGGGCACCGTTTCACCGGGGATGCCGTTGCAGCCGGGGCGGTTGCGTTGATGGTCGATGAGGAGCCGCTGGCGGATTCGCTGCCTGGCGGTGCCGCCGAGGTCCCCCGACTCGTGGTCGCCGACGTGCGGCGCAGCCTCGGGCCGGTGGCATCGGCGGTCCACGGCGACCCCTCGACCCGCCTTGACGTCATCGGGGTCACAGGCACCAACGGCAAGACCACCACCACCCACATGCTCGCCGACGTGCTCGGCACTGCCGGGATGCCCTGTGTGGTCATCGGCACGCTCAGTGGGTTGCGCACGACACCAGAAGCGCCTGAGCTCCAACGACGTCTCGCTGGGGCGGTGGACGAGGGGGCCGCGACGGTGGCCATGGAGGTTTCCTCCCACGCTCTCAGCCAGCACCGTGTGGACGGCACCCGATTCCGGATTGCGGCGTTCACGAACCTTGGTCGCGACCATCTCGACTACCACGCCGACATGGAGGACTACTTCAACGCCAAGGCGCGGCTGTTCACCCCTGCGCTCTGTGACGAGGCAGTCGTGCTCGTTGATGGTCCGTGGGGCCGTCGACTGGCCGAGCAGGCGACGGTTCCGGTCACCACGTGCTCGCTCGATGACGTCGCCGATCTGACCGTGCGAGCAGACGGCTCGTCGTTCTCATGGCGTGGCCATCCCGTCACCCTTGGGCTCCCCGGGGTGTTCAACGTCGCCAACGCCGTCGTGGCTGCCACCGTGGCCGAACGGCTCGGTGTGGAGACGCCGGTCATCGCCACCGGTCTGGGCGCCGTCGGGCAGGTGGCGGGGCGGTTCGAACGTATCGATGCCGGCCAGCCGTTCGAGGTCGTGGTTGATTTCGCCCACACCCCCGATGCCCTCGGGGCCGTGCTCGACGCCGCCCGGGGTGTGTCCCGCTCCCGTCGGGTGCTGGTGGTGTTCGGGTGCGGCGGCGAGCGTGACACCGCCAAACGTGCCGAGATGGGCGCTGTCGCAGCGGGGAACGCCGAGGTGGTCGTGGTGACCGCCGACAACTCCCGCTCGGAAGTGACGTCGGACATCGTTGCTGCGATCGTCGACGGGGTGCGAGGTGTGGTCGGCGGCGAGAGCCGACTCGTGGTGATCGACGATCGCCGTGAGGCCATGGCCGCTGCGTTCGACGCTGCACACCCAGGCGACGTCGTGGTCGTGGCGGGGCGTGGCCACGAGACTGAACTCCACATCGGTGACACACGGGTCCCCTTTGACGACCGCGTGGTGGCCCGCCACCTGCTGGCCGAGCGGGGGTGGGGCGCGTGATCCGGCTTCTCATGGCAGCGGCGTTGGCGTTCATCTTCTCCTTGGTGGGGACCCGTATCCTCATCGGTCTGCTGACCCGCCGCCGACTCGGCCAACCCATCCGTGAGGACGGCCCGCAGGGGCACGTGACCAAGGCCGGCACGCCGACGATGGGCGGTGTGGCGATCGTCGGGGCGACGGTGTTGGCCTATGTGCTGTCGAGCCTGTTGCTGCGATTCACCGGCCGGGGCTCGGTGTTCACCTACAGCGGGATTTTCGTCGTGTTGGCGGTGCTCGGTGCCGGGCTCGTGGGTTTCGTCGACGACTGGATCAAGGTCACCCGGGAGCGGAACCTGGGATTGAGCAAGAAGGCCAAGATCGCGGGACTGGTGGTGGTGGCCGTGGCGTTCCCGGTGGCCATGGTCACCTTCACCGCCCAACACACCACGCTGTCATTTGTTCGCTACGACCTGCCCGGATGGGACCTCGGTCCACTCGGATGGTGTTTGTTCGCCGGACTGCTGATCCTGGCCTCGACGAACGCTGTGAACCTCACCGACGGCCTTGATGGGCTCGCCGGCGGGTCGGCGACCGCATCGTTCGGGGCGTTCGTGGTTATCGGGTTCTGGGCGTTCCGTTACGGCCCGGACTACGCGGCGGAGAACATCTACAACGTCCCGCACGCGCTCGATCTCGCCACCGTTGCCGCCGCGTTGGCGGGGGCGTGTCTCGGGTTCTTGTGGTGGAACGCCGCCCCGGCACGGATATTCATGGGGGACACCGGATCACTGGCGATCGGGGCAGGTCTGGCAGGACTGGCGCTGGCGCTCAACACCCAGTTGCTGCTTGTCATCATCGGTGGGCTGTTCGTGATGGAGACCCTGTCGGTAATTCTCCAGGTCGGCACCTTCAAGCTGTTCGGCGGGCGTCGGCTGTTCCGGATGGCCCCGATACACCATCACTTTGAGCTCGGCGGATGGCCTGAGACCACCGTCATCATTCGATTGTGGATTGTTGCCGGCGTGCTCACGGCCCTCGGGCTGGGAGCCTTCTACTTCGACTTTCTGAGGGCGACAGGCGTATGACCGGAACAGGATCACGACGCACGACGGGGCGTCACCGCACCCCGACCACCAATCGGCCGCTCGCTGCGGTCACCCCGCTGCGGAGCCGGTCTGGCTCGCAGGCGGGTGCTGCTGGTCGCAGACCAACCGAGTCCCGTCGGGTGCAAGCGTCGAGGGGTGGCACACCGCGAGGCCACAAGACCCGTCCCAAGGCCGGCGCGTCGGACTCCACCGTTGCAGGCCGGGGCCTCGCGCTGACGTTGGGGGCGGTGGTGACCCTGGCGTGCGCAGTGGGGATCATCATGGTGCTGTCCTCGTCGGCTGCGGCCGCCCAGGCCGAGTTCGGCAATCCCTGGTACCACCTGCAGCGGCAGGCCATGTGGTTGGCGATGGGAGTGGTAGGCCTGGTCGTGGCGGTGCGCCTCGATCTCATGTGGGCTCGTCGGCTCATCCGGCCGGCGATGTGGGGCAGCATCGGGTTGTTGGTGCTGGTCCTGTTGCCTTTCGCCGGCCAGACCGTCAACGGGGCGAGTCGCTGGCTCGAACTCGGCCCCATCACGTTGCAGCCGTCGGAGTTCATCAAGTTGACCCTGGCGTTGTTCGTCGCCGATCTGCTGGCGTCGCGCGCCGACCGGATGTGGGACACGTCGGTGACCGTCCGACCGGTGCTGGTCGTGACCGGGGTGTGCTGCGCGCTGATCATGGCCCAACCGAACCTTGGCACCACGGTGCTGGTGGCCACCATGGTCATGGTGATGCTGTGGGTGGCGGGTGCGCGCGGGGCTCTGCTTGCAGGATTGAGTCTCGGGGGAGCGGCGCTCGCTGTTGGACTCGCCATCACCGAGCCGTACCGGTTCGCCCGGCTTACCGCTTTCGTCGATCCGTGGGCCGACCCGCTCGGCGGTGGTTACCAGACCCTCCAGTCCCAGGCGGCCATCGCCAACGGCGGCCTGACCGGACTCGGGCTCGGTCAGGGCCGTTCGAAATTCGGGTTCCTGCCCGAGGGCCACACCGACTTCATCTTCTCGAACATCAGTGAGGAGTTCGGCCTGCTCGGCAGCCTGCTCACCATCGGCCTGTTCGTGGCAATCGCCGTGCTCGGGGG
>CAMAQM010000033.1 GCA_945860545.1 Bifidobacterium breve
CGCCGCCGACTATCCCGGTGTGGCGGTGCGACGGGAGTCGGTGCGGAGTTACCCCAATGGGGAAGTCGCAGCTCACCTCGTCGGGTACGTCGGGAGGATCTCTGCTGAGGAGTACGGGTTGGCCTCTGCGGCCGTGCGGGACGCCGCCGAGGGGATCTCGCCCGACGCCGACGCTGGGGTGGTCGCCCGGACTGCGGCAACGAAGCCTTACCAGCCCGACTCAGGGATTGGCCGCACAGGCCTTGAGCGCGCCTATGAGACCGACCTGCGCGGGGTTCCCGGCCGGCGCACCGTGGAGATCGACTCCTCGGGCAGCGCAGTGCGCACCGTCGAGTCCGTTGCCGCCGTACCCGGCGACGACATCCAACTGACCATCGACATCGCACTCCAGCAGCAGGCCGAGATCCAGTTGGCCAACCAGCTCGATGCGCTCAGGGGAACCCGAGTGCGGGCCGGTTCGGTCACTCGAGCCCCCGCAGGTGCGGTGGTCATGGTGGACCCTCGGGACGGAGCGTTGCGCGCGCTTGCTTCCTACCCCACGTTTGACCCGGCGGACTTCGTCAACGGCATCAGTGCCGAGCGGTACGAGGCGCTCACCGGAGGCCCGGCCACGGAGAACCCGCTCATCAATCGAGCCATCAGCGGCCAATACGCCCCGGGTTCGACATTCAAGCCCCTCACCGCGTGGGCTGCGCTCAAGTCGGGACTCATTGATCCCAACACCACCTACGCCGATGGCGGTCGCTACATCATCGCCAACTGCTCGGGGCCCGCATGTGAGCGGACGAACGACAACGAGGTCGCCCTCGGCACGGTCGGGATCGCTCGTTCGCTGACCCAGTCCTCCAACGTCTTCTACTACTGGCTCGGTGATCGCTTCTACGGCCTGCGCGACTCCCGAGGTGACCTGTTCCAGAACTCGTTGACGGAGCTGGGGCTCGGCACGGCGACCGGACTGCCCCTCACCGGAGAGGCACCGGGCGTCGTCCCGGGGCCGGCATGGAAACAGGAACTGTGGTCGTCGCTGCCCCCTGACCAGCAGGCCCTCGGCGATCCGACCTGGTACCCGGGTGATGAGGCCTCAATGGCGACCGGTCAGGGCGACATGCTCGCCACACCACTCCAGATGGCCATGGCCTACAGCGTGTTCGCCAACGACGGGACCCTCTACCAGCCCCAGTTGGTGGAGCGGGTCCTGCCGTCAGGCTCCGATCCTGAGGACCCTGCAGTTGGCAGGGTCGTGGAGCCCGTGGTCGTACGTGAGGTCGAAATCGCGCCGGCGTGGCGGAGTGTGCTGGTCGGGGGCATGGTGGGTGTGACCTCAGATCCTTCCGGGACCGCCTTCACCGCCTTCAAGGACTGGGACCACGGTCGCTGGCCCGTTGCCGCCAAGACCGGGACCGCCGAGGTGCTCGGCCGGGCCGACTCGTCGGTATTCGGAGCGTTCGGCCCGGTGGGTGAGGCCGAGGTGGTGGCCTTCGCCGTGCTCGAGGAGTCGGGTTACGGCGGTGAGGCGGCGGCGCCAATGGTCCGTCGGATCCTCGACTGGTATGTCGGGGGTGCCCCATGACGGCGCTGGGTGAACTCGGACGCCGCCGCCGCATCACGAGTGAGTTGACCCGACCGTTCCACAACATCGACTCGGTCCTGGTCGGAGCGATCGTGGCGCTCAGCCTGCTCGGCGTGCTGATGGTCTACAGCGCCACCCGCGGAGCCGAGCCGCCCTTCACGAGCAGCTACCTGGTTCGCCAGGCACTGTTTGTCGCAGGCGGTCTGGTGGCTATGGGTGTCGTCGCGCTGTTCGACTACCGGCGGTTGCTGAACTGGGCGTGGGTCCCCTACGGGGTGGTCATGGTGGCGTTGGTCGCCGTGCTCAGCCCGCTCGGCACCACCGTCAACGGGGCTCAGCGGTGGTTCTCGGTCGGCCCGTTCACCGCACAGCCATCAGAGTTCATAAAGCTCGCCCTGATCATCGCTATCGCCGCCATGCTTGCCGGCTGGCAGGAGGACATCGGCCCCGGACGCATCCTCAAGGTTCTCGCTGTCGTGGCGGCACCGTCGGTTCTGGTCATGGCTCAGCCTGACCTCGGAACGGTGCTGCAGTACCTCGCCATGGGTCTGGGCATGTTGCTGTTGGGTGGAGTCCGCGCCCGGTACCTCATCGTCATGGTGCTGCTCGGTGTTGGGCTGTCGGTGGCGGTGCTCACCAGCGACACCCTCGCTGATTATCAGCGGGACCGGCTCACGTCATTCATCGATCCCAGGATCGACTCCCAGGGCATCACCTACAACCAGAATCAGTCGGTCACGGCGGTGGCGAGCGGCGGATTCGCCGGCCAAGGACTGTTCGACGGCCCCCAGACGCAGTTGCGTTTCGTCCCTGAACAGGAGACCGACTTCATCTTCACCGTCGTGGCCGAAGAACTCGGGTTCGTCGGTGGAGCACTGGTGCTGGGCCTGTTTGGGGTGGTGTGCTGGCGGCTGTGGCGAATCGCACGGTCGTGTCGGGACAATTTTGGGTACCTCTTGACCGGCGGGGTCCTGATCATGCTGTTGTTCCAGTTGTTCAGCAACGTCGGGATGGCCATCGGCATCATGCCGATCACGGGCACGGCTCTTCCATTCATCTCCTACGGCGGGTCCTCGATCCTCACCACCTTGGTGTCGCTGGGTCTCGCCCTGAGCGTTGGCATGCGCCGATTCGACTGAACCGCCGGCTTTGGGCCGCCCGCACTACCGGCACGGGGGGCGGTGGGCGGGAGGGGTAGGCTGTTCCGGTCATGGACGAAATCTGGCCCCGCCTCGAACGCCTCCTCCCCAGGGTGCAAAAGCCTGCCCGGTACATCGGCTGCGAGGACGGCGCCCAGGCGCCAGAACCTCAACCCGAACAGGTGGGATGGCTGCTCGTCTACCCCGACACCTACGAGGTCGGACTGCCCAATCAGGGTCTGCAGATCCTCTACGAGATCCTCAACGAGCACCCGTTGTCGTGGGCTGAGCGGGGCTACGCACCATGGAGCGACCTCGACCAGTTGATGCGCCAGGAAGGTCTCCCGTTCTTCTCGGTTGACACCCATCGCCCCGCCTCGGCATTCGACATCATGGCGTTCAACCTCTCAGCAGAGTTGACCTACACGAACCTGCTCAACTGCATCGACCTCGCCGGCATCCCACTTCGGACAGCGCACCGGTCAGCGGACACTCCGCTGGTGCTCGCCGGAGGGCACTGCACCTACAACCCCGAGCCGCTCGCCGACTTCCTCGACGCAGTCGTGCTCGGAGACGGCGAAGAGGTCATCGCCGAGATCACCGCGGTGGTTCACGACTTCAGGTCCGCCGGGCGCACCGGCGGGTCGCGGGTCGATCTGCACCGGGCACTGGCCGCCGTCCCGGGGGTCTACGTACCCTCGCTGTACGACGTTGAATGGGACGGCCCGGCGGTGCGTTCCGTGACTCCTCGTTACCCCGGGGTTCCCGAGCGCGTCGAGAAGCGCACGGTCGCCGACCTTGCCGACTGGCCCTACCCGCGACGTCAGCTCGTGCCTGTGACCGAGGTGGTCCACGATCGACTCAACGTCGAGGTGTTCCGCGGATGCACGCGCGGCTGCCGGTTCTGTCAGGCCGGCATGATCACCCGGCCGGTGCGGGAACGCCCGGTGCAGCAGGTCCGCCAGATGATTGCCGATGGCCTCGAACGAACCGGCTACGACGAGGTCGCCCTGACGTCGCTGTCTAGCGCCGACTACTCCGGTATCGCAGAGGTCGTCTCTGAGACTGTCCGGTCGGCCTCATCAGGTCGGCCCGTCTCCGTCTCGCTTCCCAGCCTCCGGGTAGATGCCTTCACGGTTGGAGTCGCCGCCGAGATTGGGCGTGCCCGCCGGACCGGGCTGACCTTTGCCCCCGAAGCGGGAACGTGGCGGATGCGCCAGGTGATCAACAAACTCATCAGCGACGAGGATTTCGACGGTGCCGTCGAATCCGCCTACGCCTCAGGGTGGAGGCGCATGAAGTTGTACTTCCTCACGGGGCTCCCATCGGAGACCGACGAGGACACCCTCGGCATCGCCGAGATGGCTCGGCGGGCCGTGTCGATCGGACGGCGCCACACCAAGGGTGCTTCGGTGACGGTCTCGGTTGGCGGGTTTGTGCCCAAACCCTTCACACCTTTCCAGTGGTTCGGTCAGAACACCGTGGCCGAGTTGCAGCGCAAGATCGGTCTGCTCCGTGACGACCTGCGCCGCGCCGGAGGGGTCCAACTGAAGTGGCACGACCCGAAGGCCACCCTGGCTGAAGGCATTGTCAGTCGCGGTGACCGCCGGCTTGGTGCGGTCATCGAGGACGTCTGGCGGAACGGTGGGGTGTTCCAGGAATGGTCTGAGTGTTTCGACATTGACCGGTGGACCGCGGCGATGGAACGCCACGGACTCTCCATCGACTGGTATGCCCATCGTCATCGCACTGAGGACGAGGTGCTGCCGTGGGAGCATCTCTCGGCCGGTCTGCACAAGGATTTCCTCTGGCAGGACTGGCGTGACGCGCTCGACGCTGTCGGTCTCGAGGATTGTCGTTGGACGCCCTGTTACGACTGTGGGGCCTGCACCGGGTACGGGATCGAGCACATCGTGGCTTCGGCCGTTCCACCCGCCGGCGGGAGCCAGGGAACGGGCATGTCCAGACCGGTCGCCGTCCCGGTGCGACTCGTGCCCAGCGGTGCGGGGGCATGACCCGGCTGCGGGTGCGCTACACGAAGTTGGGGAAGATCCGGTTCATCGGGCATCGCGACCTTGCCCGGGTGTGGGAGCGGGCCCTGCGCCGTTCAGGCCTACCCATTGCCAGCACCGAGGGCTTCTCTCCCCGGCCCAAGATGCATTTCGGGCTTGCCCTCTCAACCGGGTTCGAATCCCTTGGCGAGTATCTCGATGTCGACCTCATCGACAGCACGGATGCGCCACAGCCCAGTTACGCAGAGGAAGTCCTCATCGCCCGGTTTGCGCCATTGCTCCCCGCCGGCGTCGCTGTGCAGGCGGTTGCGGTCATTGAGCGGGGAAAGTCCCTGCAGGCTGCGGTGACCGCGTGCAGCTGGGTCATCGACCTCGACGGTGTCGCGCCCACAGCCGTGGGTGGCGCAGTCGACCGATTTCTTGCGGCTGACGAAGTGATCCTCGAACGGGTCCGTGACGATCAAGTTGTCGAGGTGGACGTCCGGGCCTGCGTTGAGGAACTTGAGCTGATCGGGGCCTGTGGGTTACCGGGATGGGAGTCGGGGACATCGATCCGACTGGATCTGGGGACGGCGTCACCGGGGTTGAAGGTCATGGAGCTCATTGGTCTGCTCGCCCCTGAGGCCACTGCGCACCGTGTATGTCGCACACATCAATGGATCGAAGGAGCAGGCTCCCGACAGGAGCCCCTGGCGGTGACGACTGCTTCTGCGCTTGCCGAAAGGCAGGCGTCATGAGAAGGGAATCTCAACATGGACGAACAGATTGTGTCTGGCCCCGACGGGGCAGAGGGCACCGCTCCCAGAGGTGGCGCCCCGCAGCCTGATCGGCTCGACGCCACTGACCCGCCCGTCTCCGGTGGTCAGGAACAGGGATCGACGGAGCGAAGCGGCCAGGCCCGCCGGCGTCGAGGCTCGAGAGGGGGTCGAGGGCGTGGAGGTGCCGGCCCGGATCAGCCCGGGGACTCAGCGTCCCCGTCGGAGGGGGCCGAGGTCGGTGCGGAACCGGCCACGCCCGGTGTGGGCCGAAACCCCGCAGAGCTCCCGGAACCAATCCGGGAAGGCCGGGTGCTCGACCCCGAAGTTGCCGAACGCGTGCTCGTTGGTCGGCCCAAGATCGGGGACAGCATTCCACCATCGATGCTTCCCGGAGCTCCTGTTGCGGCGCCCGAGGATCGGACGCCCGGGGCCGGAACGTCTGGCGGGGGATCGGGCCGGTCGCGGAACCGGAACCGCAACCGCAACCGCAACCGCAAGCGTTCAGGAGGGTCGGGCGGTGGCGGTACTGGAGGTTCAGGCGAGACCGTGACGCCGGTGGAGGCACTCACCGCCGCCCCCGTGGACCTGACCGAACAGGACCGGGAGCGACGTCGCGGTCGGGAACGAAAAGGCCGTCCGGTCGGTCGGTACACGATGCTGGTCAGCGTTCGTGCCGAGGCCACCCAGATCGCCGTGCTCGAGGGCCGCAGCCTCATTGAGCATTACGTGTCACGACCCGCCGACGACGTTTCCCAGATCCACGGGAACATCTACCTCGGCCAGGTCCAAAACGTGCTCCCGGGTATGGAAGCGGCGTTCGTGGACATCGGGACACCGAAGAACGCAGTGCTGTATCGAGGTGACGTCCAGTACGAGGCCGAGGATGTTGAAGACAAGGGTGCCAACCCCCGCATCGAACAGATCCTCCGACCCAAGCAGACGATTCTTTGCCAGGTCACAAAGAACCCCATCGGGCACAAGGGCGCCCGACTCACCCAGGAAGTCTCGCTGCCTGGCCGGTTCGTGGTGCTCATCCCCAACAGTTCCACCTACGGCATCTCCAAGCGGTTGCCCGACGGTGAGCGCAAGCGTCTGCGCGGCGTGCTTGATCGGGTGCGACCCGCCAACCACGGCATCATCGTGCGTACCGCAGCGGAGAATGTGACCGCTGAGGAGATCGAACGCGACGTCGCCAACCTCGTTCACCAGGCTGAGCAGATCACCGAACTGGCGTCCAAGGCCAAGCCAGGTTCGCTGCTCTACCGCGAACCGGATCTGGCGCTGCGAGTCATCCGTGAAGAGTTCAACGCCAACTACCGCAGCATCGTGATCGACGATTCTGCCCTCTTCGACCAGGTGCACGGCTATGTGGCGGCGATCTCCCCCGAGCTTGCCGATCGGGTGACCTACTACGACCGCGACGTTGAGGCCCTCCCGCTGTATGAGCGCCATCATGTCCACGAGCAGTTGCACAAGGCCCTTGACCGCAAGGTGTGGCTGCCTTCTGGTGGTTCGCTCATCATCGAGCACACTGAGGCACTCACGGTCATTGACGTCAACACGGGGAAGAACGTCGGCTCATCCAGCCTCGAGGAAACGGTATTCCGCAATAACCTCGAGGCCGCCGAGGAAATCGCCCGCCAGCTTCGTCTGCGCAACGTGGGTGGGATCATCGTCATCGACTTCATCGACATGGAGGTCAAGGCGAATCGGGATGCCGTCGTTCGTTCCTTCCGTGATGCCCTCTCCCGGGACAAGACCCGTACACAGGTCTTCGAGATCTCCGAGTTGGGACTCGTCGAGATGACGCGCAAACGCATCGGGGAGAGCCTGCTTGAGTCCGTTTCGGGCGCCTGCCCCGAGTGCGACGGCAGAGGCGTGATTGTGGACCCGGCGCTGCTTGGCGGGGCCTGAGCCGTGGCGCGATGGCCGTTGGATTGGCGAACTGGTGGCCAGGTGGTCCCAGCCGGTAGGGTAGGGGCTTCATGTACGCAGTAATCGCTTCAGGTGGAAAGCAGTACCGGGTTGCCGAGGGCGACACCCTCTCCGTTGAGCGCCTCGGCGCCTCGGAAGGAGATGTCGTCAACCTCGCCCCTGTGCTCGTGGTGGACGGTTCGACCGTGCTCGCCACGGCGTCCGAGTTGGCTGGGGTGACGGTGACCGCCAAGGTGGTGGGCAGTGTCAAGGGCCCCAAGGTCATCGGGTTCACCTACAAGAACAAGTCGAACAACCGGCGACGCTGGGGTCATCGTCAGGCCTATGACAGCGTTGAGATCACCGGAATCACCAAGGGGTAGGACATGTCAAAGACAAAGGGTGGCGGTTCAACCCGCAACGGTCGTGACTCGCGGTCCCAGCGCCTCGGGGTGAAGTTGTTCGATGGCCAGGCGGCTACCGCCGGCTCGATCATCGTGCGTCAGCGCGGAACCCGCTTCCACCCCGGTGAGAACGTTGGCCGCGGTGGTGACGACACGCTGTTCGCCATGGTGGACGGAAGCATCCAGTTCGGAACCCGTCGTGGTCGACGGGTCGTGAACGTCATCCCCTCCTGACCACCCTCGGTCGTGGTCCTAGCGCCCTCCGGCGCGTTCTCCCGAGATTGCCCCAACCGCCGGTAGGGTGACCCCTGCTGTGAGGGTTTCCGCCCCCTAGCGTCTCAGAGCGCAAGCTCCTCGAGAACGACCCCGGGTCGTCTAGTGGGGGGTTCGGTGCACCGGTTCTGTGGCCAAGCTTCTGGCCGTCGTCGCCCAGCACCTGTTGACGCCGGTGCGGCGCTGGTCGAATACGGGCTCCTCCTCGCTTTGGTGGTTGGTGCCGCGCTGTCGGGGCTTGGCCTCGTGGAGTCGTGGGTCCTCGACGGGCTTGAGCGTGAGCAGGTGTGTGTCGGCGCCCGGCCCGCCCCACCAGCCTGCTCTGCCACAAGCGAATGACCTCCGTGGCCCGGCGCCGGCGTCCCGACGATCGTGGGGCGGTCCTGGTTGAAGCCGCCCTCGTCGTTCCCGTCGTGGTGGCGCTGATGTTCGGCATGGCTCGAACCGCACTTGGGTGGCACGACGAACTGGCCATCCGTGAGGCTGCCGAGTCAGTGGTGCGCGCTGTCTCGCTGCGGCCCTCCGCAGCGGTGGACTCGAGCGGATTGGGTGGCGTGGGCCCTGCCGCCGTGGTGGCCGACGCAGTACGTGGGGCACTTGCTTCCGTGCCCCTTGAGATCGTCGAGCGGGTGGTGGTCTTCGCTCCTTCTGATCCTTCGGCGGCGCTCGCCGATCAGGTGTCGCCTGGTTGTCTGCACGGACCAGGTCCATCTGGCGGTGAGCCGTGCGTCGTCGTCAACTTCGACGATCCCGACGCCTCGTGTCCCATTGGGGGCTGTTGGTGGGATCAGGACCCGGTGCCCGACCGCTCCGCCGTTGCCGTCATCATCCGTTTCCGACGCCGCTGGGGGGTGCCCGGAATCGGGGGTCCCGAGGGGCAGGTGGCCGCTCGTGGCGGACGCGAGGGGGCGGTTCATGGGAGCGACTGATGGCGCAGGCCCCCGAGACGGATCCAGTGACAGCGGAGCGGTGCTCGTCGAAGCGGTGTTCGCCATTGTGCTGCTCGTCGCACTCGTCGGTGGTGTCGTGCACGTCGGGTCGACCATGGGGGTCAGGGCGACGGTTGAGCACACGGCGAGGTCCCTTGTTCGGTCAGCTGCTGCCGATCCGTCGGCATCGTCGGACACGTCACTGCTTGGGGCATTGGCTTCCGGGCTCGCCGATGACGCGGGACTGCGGGTCCAGCGTCTCATCGTGTTCCGGCCACAGGACGATGGCCCCGGGATTCCGCAGGTGTGCGATCAGCCACCGCCGGTGAACGCCGTCCCGGCTGGGGTGGCGGGGGTGTGCAACATCTTCGGGGCGGCCCACCTTGCGGCCGTTGCGGCGGGGGAGTGGCCGCCACCGGGGTGCGGGCCTGCTTCGTGGGACGCAGCGTGGTGTCCAACCACGCGGGTGCACGGCGACGCGGCCCCCCTCGTCGGGGTCCGCATCGATGCGCTTGTTGAGGTCCCAGCGAGTGTCGGGTTCGTGCCGTCGGTGGGATCTGTGGTTCACGCCACCGCCGTCGCCGCCATTGACCCGGAGGTGGAGTGAGGTGCGTATTCGTTCGACCCGAGCCGAGCAGGGGTACGTGCTGCCTCTGGCCGCCGTTGCACTCATCCCACTCGTGCTCGTCGCCAGCATGGCCGTTGACGTTGCCGTCTGGCAGGCGCGCGGTGCCGCGCTCCAGCGTGTGGCTGATTCCGGTGCACTGGCGGCGGCAGCCGCCCTCCCTGACCAATCTCTGGCCACCGAGCGCGCCCTTGCACTGGTGGGACGCAACGGGATGTCCGATGAGATCGAGGTCGAGGTCACCCCGCTCGGCCCGGCGCTCGTTGAGGTGGAGGTGCGTGATCCTGCCGTCATGGCTGGCCTGTCGGCGCCGTTCCTCGCTCCGCCGGTACTCACCCGGAGGGCGGTCGCGGAGTACGTCTCCCCCGTGGCGCTCGGAAGTCCCCGGAACTATCTCGGGACAGCCGGTCTGGCCCGAAGCGACGACCCTTACACCGCCCTGCCTGGCGTTCCCGATGGCAGCGCTGAGGACTTCTGGCTGTCGGTCAGCGGTCCGTGTGCCGGTCGTGAGCATGGAGACTGGTTGCTCCCGGTGAGCATGGCCAACTACAACTCCCCGAACCCACCCACCGGCGAGCGGGCCTGGAGGGGATGCACCTCAACGGGTGGTACCGGAGTCCAGTCGTCGCCATCGCACGACGCACGGGGTTACACCGTGGTCGCCGAGGTCCCCGCCACGTACCCGGGCGGCCCGTTCACACTCCAGGTGTACGACGCGCCGCGTTGCGCCACCTCTCCGGGGGACGACGGGGCACTCATCGATCCCTTCACCACCCGCATGGTGGTGCGTGACGTCGACCTCGTTCCATCGGATGCGTCCCCTGCAGCGGTGCTGGTGGACCGCACATTTCCCGCCGGCTGGTTCTGCAGCGACAGCGCCGTGTTGCCCGCCGGATATGAGTGTGGTCTCGGATCATGGGCGCGTCGATGGTGCAACCTCGCGACCATCGTCAACCCCGTGCCGGGCGGTCGCTACAGCGTCGAATTCTCGACCTCAGGGGAGAGCGCCGCCGCTCAGCACAACCTCAACAGCTTCTCGCTACGGGCCCGATCCGGAGCACGGTCGTCGACGGGAACGTTCACCCCGTGCACGACCGATCCGTTCGATGGCGGCCTACCCCACGACCCTGATCGTTGCGTGCAGATCTACGCCGACCGGTGGATGGGGGTCTTCGCCCGAGGTGCGGGAACCCAACCGTCGTTCTACCTCGCCGGTGTCGGGCCAGAGCATGCCGGCGCCACCATGGAGGTGTCCCTGTTCGACATTGGAGAAGGGTCGGTGTCGCTGCAGGTGCTCGACCCGCTTGGTCGGCCCGCCGGGTTCAGCTGGACTGTAGATCTCGCCCCAGGAGAGGTCCCGCCAACCGGAGGGGCGTCTGGTGTCGTGCCTGCCGGAGGATCCCTTGACACCCGAGGACTCACCAACGGAGATCCGTGCGGTGGAGGAAACCCCCAACCGGGGCCGGGTCGCTACTCGTCATCGAAGTACAACGACCGTCTCGTGCACCTTGCCATTCCGCTCCCTGCAGACCTCTCCGGTTCGTACGGGGGGCGTTCGTGGTGGCGGGTGCGGTATCAGACCTGTGCAGGTCGCACTGTGGCGGATCGAACCACCTGGGGGGTGCGTATCGTGGGAAAGCCCGTTCGACTGGTGCAATGAACACCGCTGTTGGCCAACCGTGACAGAGTTCGGTGCCATCTCACCGTAGGCTCATGGCGTGTCTGGATTCGTTGATGAAGCGCAACTGTGCGCTCGGGGTGGCCGTGGCGGAGCGGGGTGTGTCTCGTTCCGGCGTGAGGCCCACGTCCCGCGAGGTGGTCCAGACGGCGGTGATGGCGGCTCCGGTGGAGACGTCTGGGTCGTGGCAGACCGCAACGTGGCTTCGTTGCTGTCGTTTCGCGATCACCCACACCGCATTGCGGCCAACGGCACCCACGGGCAGGGCAAGAAGCGTCACGGTGCTGGGGGGAACGACCTGATCGTCACCGTTCCTGAGGGCACCGTCGTCATGGACAACGACGGCGAGCTCCTCGCTGACCTCGTGCGTCACGGAGACCGCTACCTGGCTGCTGAGGGCGGTCGGGGTGGGCGAGGAAACGCCCGCTTTCTCTCAAACCGGCGTCGCGCACCCAACTTCGCCGAGCAGGGCGAGGCCGGCGCCGAACACTGGCTCCGCCTCGAGCTCCGCTTGATGGCCGACGTCGCCCTCGTCGGGTATCCCAACGTGGGCAAGAGCACCCTCATCTCGCGGATCTCCGCAGCTCGTCCTCGCATTGCCGACTACCCCTTCACGACCCTCGAACCCCAGTTGGGCGTGGTCCGTACCGGTGAGGGCAGCGAGTTCGTGGTGGCCGACATCCCCGGTCTGATCGAGGGAGCGAGTGAGGGCCGCGGGCTCGGTCACCGTTTCCTGCGCCACATTGAGCGAACCCGGGTCCTCGTAATCCTCTTGGACCTTTCGGCAACAGCGCCCGCATCACCTGACCGCCAACTCGCCGTGCTCCTCGAAGAACTCGGTCGCTACCAGCCAGCGCTCGTCAATCGACCCCGGCTCGTGGTCGGATCGAAAGCTGACGTTGCCGCCGATGCAAGCCGATCAGACACGGCCGATCTCGACGGTGTGGTGTCTGCGGTGACGGGGGAGGGCATCGCCTCGCTCGTCGGTCGCATGGCGGACACGGTTCGTGCGGCGCGCCAGAGCGAGCCCGAACCGTCAGCGTTCATCGTGCACCGTCCCGTGGCGGAGGGGGTGCGTGTGGAGCGGCAGGACGACGGATCGTTCCGGGTCGTGGGGCGCCAGGCGGAGCGAGCGGTGGCCTTCAACGATCTCACCAATCCCAACGCACTCGATGAGGCGTGGACTCGTCTACGCCGGCTCGGTGTACACCGGGCACTTGGCCGGGCTGGGGCAGGATCAGGTGACATCGTGATCATCGGTGCCCTTGAGTTTGAGTATGAACCGGAGGACTGATGTCGACTGTCGTTGCCAAGATCGGGACCTCTTCGATCACTGACGATGCCGGGACCCTCCAGGTTGCCGCCATCGAGTCCCTTTGTGCCCAGGTGGCGACAGCCCGGCTGGCCGGTCACAGCGTGGTGGTCGTGACCTCAGGGGCGATCGCTGCGGGGCTGCCGTTGCTCGGACTCGGGGCTGAGCGTCCGCGGGACGCGCAGACGCTGCAAGCGGTGTCAGCCGTCGGGCAGAGCCGGCTCATGGCCGCGTACGGCGATGCACTTGCGCGACACGACCTCGTGCCGGGACAAGTGCTTTTGGCGCCCCTCGATTTCATGGTCCGGGCCCAGTACCTCAAGGCACGCCAGACGCTGTTGCGACTGCTCGAACTCGGGGTGGTTCCGGTCGTGAACGAGAACGATGCCGTCGCCGACGACGAGATCCGTTTTGGCGACAACGACCGACTCGCCGCGCTCGTCGCCCACCTCATCGACGCCGAGGTCCTCGTGCTGCTCACCGATACCGAGGGGGTCCTCACCGCCGACCCGCGCCTTGACGCCAACGCGTCGCTCATCACCGAAATACTCGAGGTCGACCAGGCTCTCGAACAGGTCGCAGGCGGTCCCGGAACCACCCGGGGGTCGGGAGGCATGGCCTCGAAACTGGCTGCGGCGAAGCTTGCGGCGTGGACCGGAGTCCGTACCGTCATCGCCGCATCACAACGCCCCGATGTGCTCGCCGATGCCATCGCCGACACTGCCGGAGTCGGCACCATCGTGCGTCCCCATGACCGGCGACTGCCCGCTCGCAAGCTGTGGATCGCCTTCGCTGTGGGGTCGGAAGGTCGAATCCGGATTGACGAAGGCGCAGAGGAGGCTGTTCGCACCGGGACGGCGTCACTGCTCGCCGCCGGGGTGGTCGACGTCGAGGGGGCCTTCGCAACGATGGACCCCGTCGAGGTGGTCGGGCCGTCAGGGGTGGTGGCCAAGGGTCTTGTGGCTCACGACGCCGACACCGTCAGAGCAATGGCGGGACGACGGTCGTCGGATCTCGAGCCGGGCCTCGACGCCTGCGTCATCCACGTTGACGATCTGGTGGTCGTCCCGGCCTAGTCCGGCGGTCGACCCGACCGAGTGGGTCAGGCCTCGTCGAGTTCGGCCGGCGCCGGCGCAGAGATGGCCAAACTCGCCCGGATCTCCTCGAGTCGGGCACTTGCCGCAGCGGAACGTGAGGCGCTCTCGACCTCGCGCATCGTTGCGTCCTGGCCTTGGCCGACGAGTTCGGACATTCCTCTGGCGCGGGCGTAGCGCGTTTCGATGTCCCGTCGCACCTGGTCCACCGACGGGCTGTCGTTGCCCGAGGTTTCAGTGACCGAGGCCATGGCGGCGTTGATCTGCTCCTGCATCTTCGCCTGATCGAGTTGGCTGAGCAGCTTCTGACGTTCGGCGAGGGTTTGGCGGAGGGCCTCGGCGTTGCGCTCCACGGCATCCTTGGCCTGTGCCGATGCCTCGGCTGCGGCGAGAACAAGGGCCTTGTCGTCCTCGATCTGTTCCTCAAGCTGCACCATTCGGGTGGCGTAGTTCTCCGCCGCCCGAACGAAATCGGCGGACCGGTCGGCGTCGCCTGCGGCGGCTGCGTCGTCCGCCATGGCGACCGCCTGCCGGGTGTTGGCAACGGTGCGCTCGTACTCCTCCAGATCGCGGGTGAGTCGCAACTCCGCCTGTTTTTGGTTTGCGATGACGTTGGCGGCCTGATCGCGCAGGCGACGATGCTGCTGCTGCGCCTCCTCCATGGCTTGTTCGAGTCGTACGGCGGGATCGGCCCGCTGGTCAAGGGACACGCCAACCTTGGCAGCGAGATACTTCCACCACCGCTTGAGTGCTGAGAACATGTCCGCAGCCTACCGAGGTGGTGAGGGGTTGAACCGGCGCCGGAGTTGTTCCACGCCCCAACGCAGGTCGGCCGACCCGGTCAGGGCGAGCACCACCACGTAGGTCAACGCTCCCACGCCGCCGACCAGCACCAGGTCCCCCAACGCTTGGGCGGTTTCGCCGCCGGGGCCAAGACCTCGCGGCACGACCACGGTCACCGCCAGCATCGCCCCTGCTGCGAGGATTGAGCGACCCACGGTCCCGAGCGTCCCGGGGGTGGCCAACTGGCCCAGTCGGGTTCGCAACACGACCAGTCCCGCTCCTGCCCCGAGGAAGATGGAGACGGCGAACGCCCCGACGACACCCTGCATACCGAACGCGGCGGCCAGCGGCCACGCCAAACCCACCATCACGGCGATGCGACCAGCGGTCACGAGGAACGGGGTTCGTGTGTCCTTGCGGGCGTAGAACCCGATGGTGGTGTACATGAACACCGCAAACGCCGGGAGCGCAGCACCGAAAATGACGAGGGCCTCGGACGTCAGTGTGGCCGAGGAGTCGGTGAAGTTCCCGTAGCCGAACATCAACTCAACGAGGGGAGTGGCGAGGGTCAGGTACAGCACCGCCGAGGGGAGAATCACCACGAGCAACAGCCGCAGACCGCGACTGAACTGGGCCCGGTACAACGGGGTGTCCCCCTGGTTCACTGCGCTTGAGAGTTCGGGCAGGAATGCGGTCATGACAGCCACGGCGAACAGCCCGTAGGGGAGTTGGAAAAACAGGTAGGAGTACGAATAGGCGGAAAGCCCCCCGTCGGGGGCAGCACCGTTGGCGAGTGCCAACAGCACCACGAATCCGACCTGGTTGACGACGACGTAACCGAACGTCCACCCTGACAGCCTCACGATCCGAGCCACGGCGGGGTTCGTCCACTCCGTCGACCAGCGCAGGTGCAGCCCCGAGCGGCGCATCGCCGGGATGAGGACAAGTGCCATTGCAGCGATCCCGACGGTGGTGCCCGCCCCGAGCAGCCACAACAACACAGGGTCGCTGAGGACCTCGCTGCTGGTGGGGGTCCCGCCGCTGACCCGACTCACCGCGATCAGCACGATGATGACGACAACGTTGTTGAGCGTCGGGGCGAACGCCGCAGCGGCAAAGCGGCGCCGGGCGTTGAGCATGGCGGAGAACAGGGCGGTCAGACCGTAGAAGAGGACCTGGGGAATGAAGAGGCGCAGGAGTGGCACGGCCACCTCCTCCTGGGCGGCACGGGCTGCGGGGTCGAGGGTGAACGTATACATCCGCACGATCCAGGGGGCGGCGACGAGGCCGAGGACCGTCACCCCGATCAGTGCGACGGTGACCACCGTGGCCACGGCGTTGAGTGCCTTGGTGTCGCCGTCCTCGGTGGCGCTCACCAACACCGGTACCAGCGTGGCGGCGAGGATTCCCCCGATGATGAGGTCGTACACGACGTTCGGCGCCGTGTTGGCAAGGTTGTAGGCGTCGGCGAGGCCGGTGGTCAGTACCACCGCAATCATCACGGTCCGTAGTAGCCCTGTGGCTCGACTCAGGGCGGTGCCTGCGGTGACGACCGCTGAGGAGCGGAGAAGCCGGGAGGTGCTCCCCGTCCCCGCTACTGGTGTCCCCTCGGGAGTGTCGCCCACATCAGCAAGGTAGCCCCCACACGGCGGGCGGGGGCTCACCGCAACCCGTTGGTGACTCCGTCACCCTTGGGGTCAGCCGGTAGCATTCGTCCCGTGAACCCCAAAGGTGCGAACCCAGATCCCGTCGCCGCAGTCGGCGCCCGGGTCCGTGAGGCTGCCAGGCTCGTGGCCACCGCTCCGTCGCGTCAGCGCGACGCAGCTCTTCTCGCCGCAGCCGACGCGCTCGAGGCCGACGCTGAGCGCATCGTGGTGGCCAACGCCCTCGACATCACCCGAGCCGAGGAGGGTGGCGTCAGCCCCACCGTCATCGACCGCCTGCGTCTCGACACCGGTCGGGTGGCCTCAATGGCTGGAGGCCTGCGTCAGGTGGCGGCCCTCCCCGACCCGGTGGGCGAGGTGCTCGGAGGCTGGGTCCGTCCGAATGGTCTGCGCATTCACCAGGTCCGGGTTCCGCTCGGCGTGGTTGCGATCATCTACGAGAACCGCCCCAACGTCACCTCCGACGCGGCTGGGTTGTGCCTCAAGTCGGGCAACGCCGCCTTCCTTCGCGGATCATCGGGGGCGATCGACTCGAATCGGGCCATCTCCAGCGTCCTGCGTGAGGCGGTGGCATCCGTCGGGTTGCCTGAGGACGCCGTTGCGCTTCTGGACGACACCTCCCGGGAGGCGGCGGTGGCGTTCATGCAGCTGCGAGGGATTGTCGATTGCCTGATTCCCCGCGGCGGTCCGGCCCTCATCGCCTCGATTCTCGAGCACGCCACGGTTCCCTACGTGATCGATGGTGACGGGAACTGTCACGTGTACGTCGACGCCTCGGCCGATCTGGACATGGCGGAACGCATCGTCGTCAACGCCAAGACCCAACGTCCTTCGGTGTGCAACGCGGCCGAGACACTGCTCGTGCACGAAGACGTCGCCGACTCGTTCCTCCCGCGGATCGCCGACGCACTCGCTGGGGTCGAGCTCCTTGGGGATGAACGTACTCGTGCCCGGATCCCCGCGGCGGGACTCGCTGATGAGGAGGCGTACGCCACCGAATTCCTGGATCTTCGGATGGCGGTGGCGGTCGTTGATGACCTTGACGCCGCCATCGATCACATCCGGCGCTACACCTCCGGCCACAGCGAGGCCATCGTCACCGCCGATCTCGCCGCAGCGGAGCGCTTCACGCGTGAGGTGGACGCTGCTGCGGTGTTGGTGAATGCCTCCACCCGTTTCGTCGACGGTGAGGAGTTCGGCTTCGGCGCCGAGATCGGCATTTCGACCCAGAAGCTCCACGCCAGGGGTCCCATGGCGCTACGTGAGTTGACGACGGCGAAGTACGTGGTGCACGGCGACGGGCAGGTGCGGGGCTGAGGCCTCGTCGCCTGCATTGACCCCCCGGTTCGGCCCGCCGGTAGGGTAGGGAAATGGCCCATCGCTTTGAGTCCGTCGCCGACGTCCGCAGTCGCCTCGCCGAGGTGAACTACCTCGCCGATGACGGGATTGCTGGTGTTGTCCACCTCGCCGACCGGCTAGGCAAGCCCGTGCTGGTGGAAGGTCCGGCCGGCACCGGCAAGACCCAGTTGGCCAAGTCGGTCGCTGAGATGTCCGGCGCCCGCCTCATCCGCCTGCAGTGCTACGAGGGTCTCGACGAGTCCAAGGCGCTCTACGAGTGGAACTACAAAAAGCAGTTGCTGAGGATCCAAGCCGAGCGCAACAACGAGTCGGCGTGGGATGACATCGCCACCGACATCTTCTCCGACGAGTTCCTTCTCGAACGTCCTCTGCTTGAGGCGATCCGTTCCACCGAACCAGTCGTGTTGCTCATCGACGAGGTTGACCGGGTGGAGGTGGAGACCGAGGCCCTGCTCCTCGAGGTCCTCAGTGAGTACCAGGTGTCGATCCCCGAGTTGGGCACGATGGAGGCACGCCAGATTCCCCTCGTGTTCCTCACCTCCAACAACACCCGGGAACTCTCCGAGGCGCTCAAGCGCCGCTGCCTCTTCCTTCACGTCGACTACCCCGACCTCGAACGTGAGAAGGAGATCGTGTTGACCAAGGTGCCCGAGGTCACCGATGCACTCGCCGACCAGATCACTCGCATCGTGCGTTCGTTGCGCCAACTCGAGCTGAAGAAGGCGCCCTCGGTGTCAGAGACCCTCGACTGGGCCCGCACCTTGGTGCTGCTCGGAGTCGAACAGATCGATGCAGCCACGGCGACCGACACCATCAACATCCTGCTCAAGTACCAAAGCGACATCGCCCGCGCCACCAAGGAGCTCAACGCCCAGGCAGACGGGACCAAGCGGCCGGGAGTGCCCCAGCGGTGAGTGGCGCCACCGGGGCCGTGGATCACGACGATGACCCGCCGGTTCCCGACGGGCTCGGGGCACCGATCCTCGACCTGCTGAACGGGTTCGTCGTTGAGTTGCGGGCGGCCGGGCTGCCGGTGAGCCTGACGGAGAACCTCGACGCCATGGAGGCGGTGCAGCACATCCCACTCGAGGACCGGGAGGCGTTCAAGTACGCGCTCGGGGCCACCCTCGTGAAGTCCAACAGTCACTGGCGTGCCTTTGAAACCGTATTCGAGGTCTACTTCTCGCTCCGTGGACCGGAGTACCGACTCGGTGACGAGGAAGCCGAGGTGGACGGGGACCCCGGAGACGTCGAGGGCGGCGAGCGACTGCCGGGCACTGGCGGCGAGGGCCGCGGTGGCGGCGGTGGCGGTTCAATGAACAACGAGGAGCTCGCCGAAGCGCTCTACCGGGCACTGATGGACGGTGACGACGCCATGATGCGGGCGCTCGCCTCGCAATCGGTCCGCCGTTTCGCCGGGATGGAACCCGGTCGTCCGGTTGGTGGCACGTACTACCTCTACCGCACGCTCCGGCACCTCGATCTCGATGGCGTGCTTGAACGGATGCTGCAACAGTCCGAGCAGACCTCCCCGGAGAGGCGATCACCCCTCGAGGATCGTCTTGCCCGGGACGAGTACGAGTCGCGCATCGATCGGCTGAAGAAGGAGATTGAGGCTGAGATCCGACGACGGCTCGTGGCGGACCGTGGGGTTGAAGCGATGGCGCGTACGCTGCGCAAGCCGCTGCCCGAGGACGTGGACTTCATGCACGCCACCCGTGAGGAGATGGCGAACCTTCGTGTGGCTCTTCATCCGCTGACCCGAAAGTTGGCGGTGCGTCTGGCCCGTAAACGCCGCCACGGACGCAAGGGTCCTCTCGACTTCCGCTCGACCGTGCGTCATTCCCTCTCCTATGGGGGGGTCCCGGCGGAGCCGAAGTTCCGCTATCCGCGTCCGGCCAAGCCTGAGATCTTCGTGGTCGCCGACATCTCCGGATCTGTTGCAGCCTTCGCCCGGTTCACACTGCAGTTGGTGCACGCCATCTCCGGGCAGTTCTCAAAGGTCCGCTCGTTCGTATTCATCGATGGCGTCGACGAGGTGACCCGTTTCTTCGAAGGTGTCGAGGACATCGGTGCGGCCATTCACCGCGTCAACACCGAAGCCGATGTCGTGTGGGTCGACGGCCACTCCGACTACGGGCACGCACTTGAGGCCTTCTGGAGTCGGTGGGGTCATGAGATCGGTCCGAAGACCACCGTGCTGCTACTCGGCGATGCACGCAACAACTACCACGCCTCGCAGTCGTGGGTGCTCAGCGAGATGGCGCACCGTGCCCGTCACATGTACTGGTTGAACCCGGAACCGTCCGCCTACTGGGACACGGGCGACTCCATCATTGGGGAGTACGGCGCCCACTGTGACGGGGTGTTCGAGTGCCGGAACCTCCGCCAGCTGGAACGCTTCGTCGACAACCTGGCCTGACGCCCCGTCCGCCCACCGTCGTCCATACGCGAAGGAGGGAGGCCGAAGCCTCCCTCCTCACACTGAATTGGTTGCGGCGACCACAGGCCACCGCTGTGGACTACAGCGTGGCCGGGTCCACGGGCAGCAGCACGGTGTCGATGACATGGATCACGCCGTTGGAGGCTTCCAGGTCAGCGGCGGTGACCGTCGAGGTCTGACCGGCTGCGTCGGTGAGGGTCACGGTGTTGCCGGAGATGCCCACGGTGAGGGTCCCACCCTGCACGGTGTTGATGACCTGGCCGTCGGTGAGGTCGCTCGAGAGCACCTTGCCCGACACCACGTGGTAGGTCAGCACGGTGGCGAGCAACTCGGGATCGGCGCCAACGGTCGCGAGAAGTTCCGCAGGGACCTTCTCAAAGGCAGCGTCGGTCGGAGCGAACACCGTGAAGGGGCCTTCACCTGACAGGGTGGCGACGAGGTCAGCCTCGGTGATGAGGCCGGCAAGGGTGGTGAAGGTGCCGGCTTCGGTGGCCACCTCAAGAATCGTGCCCGCCTCTGCAGCGGTCGTTGTGGTGGACTGAGGGGCCTTCGTCGTTGAGGAAGAGGTTTCCTCGCTGCTTGAGCAGGCGACGCCGGCGAACAGGAGGGCAGCGGCGACGCCGCCAAGCCCGATGGTGCGCAGTGAACGCTTCACAGTGTGACCTCCAGAGGTCGGTTGTGGTGTGCCTCACCTCGACCCGGCGGGGGGAGCCGACAACTCGGGGTGAAGTACCGAGCGGTGCCCGGCAATTAGCACCAACCGCCAAGGATGGGCATTCATTCCCCAAAACCGAAAAAACCCAGAAATCAGCCGTCCGGTCGCTCAATTCGGTCGGATGATCACCCGGTCAATGCCGTGGATCACCCCGTTCGAGCCGGTGATCGTGAGCGGCGTGACGACGATCTGCTCCTCGCCCACGCCCACCAACACCAGGTTGCCGTTCACCTCGGCGACGCTGAGTGGTTGCCCGGTCACCGAACTGACGGTGAAACCGACCAGCGATGGGAGGGTCTCAGCCGTGTACACGCCTTCGAGGACGTGCTCGAGCAGAACCGACCGCAGACGCTCGGGGTCTGAGCGCAGCGCGGCCAGTTCATCGTCGCCGAGGGCGGCGAAGGCTTCGTCGGTGGGGAGCAGGAACGTCCACGGGCCGGTGCCAGGAAGGTCGTCGAGAACGCCAGAGGTTTCAACGAGTTCCAGCGCCGTCGTGAACTGCCCGGATGCCCTGAGGGCCTCGAGCACGTTCGGCCCGTCAACGACGGTGGCTGGCGTCTCTTCGGGTTCGGTGGTCGCCGTGGAGTCCGTCTGCTCCGTCGCCTGATCCGTGGTGCCACACGCTCCCAGAACGAGAGCTGCTGAGAGGCCGGCTGTCACCACACCCGCCCTGACAATCCTGCGAACGCCGAGAGAGGAAATGTTCATGTGTCGAGTCTGCCCGAGAACGCTCCGTCACGGAGGTCACCCCCGGTCAAGGCGCTCACTCAAGGAGTTCAGCGACCCGGAAGGCGAGGTCGAGTGACTGCGCGGCGTTGAGGCGCGGATCACACATCGTCTCGTACCGGGTTCCGAGATCCTCATCAACGACGGGTGCCGAACCGCCAAGGCACTCGGTGACGTTGTCCCCGGTGAGCTCGACGTGGATCCCGCCAGGCCAGGTTCCGACTCGCTCGTGGGCACGGAAGAACCCTGAGACCTCCTCCATGACGTCGTCGACGTGGCGGGTCTTGTGGCCCGAGTCAGAGGTGAAGGTGTTGCCGTGCATTGGGTCGCACGACCACACGACGGGATGCCCCGCCTCCGAGACAGCCTGGAGGAGCGGAACGAGGCCTTCCTCAATGCGCTCGGCCCCCATGCGGGTGATCAGGGTCAGCCGACCCGGCCGCCGATCCGGGTTGAGTGCCTCGCACAGGGCCAGGACGGCCTCAGGGGTCGCCGATGGGCCAACCTTGCAACCGATGGGGTTGCGGATACCGGAGAAGAACTCAACGTGTGCGCCATCGAGGTCACGGGTGCGTTCCCCGATCCACACCATGTGGGCCGAGCAGTCGTACCAGTCGCCCGTGAGGGAGTCCTGACGCGTCAGGGCCTGTTCGTACCCGAGGATGAGGGCCTCGTGCGAGGTGTAGAAATCGACCTCGTGGAGTTGTCGTTCGATGGTGGTGTCGAGTCCGCACGCCGCCATGAATCGCAGCGCCCGGTCGATCCCTGCGGCAACCTGGTCGTAACGCCGGCCCTCCGCAGAGGCGGCGACGAACTCCTGATTCCAGGCGTGGACTCGTCGAAGGTCAGCGAAACCGCCCTTGGTGAACGCCCGCAGCAGGTTCAGGGTTGAGGCGGACTGGTGGTAGGCGTGTCGAAGCCGCTCCGGATCGGGGACGCGTGCCTCGGCGTCGAAGGCGATGTCGTTGACCATGTGGCCACGGAACGAGGGGAGTTCGACCCCGTTGATGGTCTCGGTGTCCGACG
>CAMAQM010000034.1 GCA_945860545.1 Bifidobacterium breve
AGCACCCGTCAGGTCATCGCGTATCAGTCGTCGGGAGCGATCCTGAACCTCATTGCCTCGTTCCAGGATCACGAGGACGACGCCCCCGATCGCGCCACCCGGGTGACGCCCCTCGACATGGTCGACCCCAATGAGGTCCCACCACGCCCCACCCAGTTGCTCTTCGAACACCGGGTGGTGCGGCAGGCCACCGCTGAGGGCGGCGAAGCCCTGACCTGGTTGCGGGCGGTAGGCGACCTCGGCGACGACCCGGCGGTGCACGCCTGTGCCGTCGCGTATCTCTCAGATGAGGATCTGCTCGGCGTGGCCATCGCCTCCCACCCGCTCGCCGACCAGTGGGAAAAGATGATGGCGGCGAGCCTCGACCACGCGGTGTGGTTCCATCGTCCCGTCAGAGCCGACGAGTGGCTGCTGTTCAGCGTCGGCCACCACGGGATGGCCAACGCCAGAGGGCTCGCCATCGCCAGGGTGTTCGACGCCGATGGCCGCCACGTTGCCACCGTGGCCCAGGAGGGACTCGGCAGGAGCCTTCGACGGCGGTGAGGTCCCCGTGATCTCACCGCCCTGCCCACCATCGCCGACCGGCCGTTTCACCGTGGACAGTTGCGGGTTCAACGAGAAGTGAACTGGGTGAGCGAGCGGTAGGCGTTCAGATGCTGAGTCCGGGAGGTCCTGACGCTCCTCAGCCGGTCCGGACGATTGACCGATACCCTCGACGACATGCGCCATCGAAGCATTGTGGTGGGTGCGGGAGTTGCCGGTCTGGTAGTCGTCGGTGTGCTTGTGGCGATCTTCCAACCCCACAAGCTGTTCATCGACGAGGTGGTCGAAGATGCGCGTCCAGACGCCGTCAGTGTCCCGCCCCCCGCACCCGGTGGTGCACCCTCACCAACCACGCCGACGCCCTTACCGCTCACCGGCACCTTCGTCTCACTTGATCACGGCACCTCGGGAGACGTCGAGGTGCTCACGACTGTGGACGGCGAGCGAGTCCTCCGGTTCGAGGAACTCGCCACCGACAACGGCCCCGACCTGTTCGTTTACCTGTCGACGGCTCCCGCAGATGGCTCCTCGCCCTTTGACGCCGACTTCATTGACCTGGGCGCACTGAAGGGCAACGTCGGGAACCAGAACTACGTCATTCCTGCGGGCACAGACCTCGAGCGTTACGCCACGGTGGTCATCTGGTGTCGGCAGTTCACCTCAGCGTTCGGTGCTGCGGAACTGTCGTCCTGAACTTGGCCAAGCGACCCTGCGAGGCCCGCTGATCTCACCAGCGTGCCGGCACGCCCTTGGCCGTCACCCCGGAGGGAACGTCACGGGTCACCACCGCCCCCGCCGAGACGACGGCGTCGTCACCGATGGTGCAGCCCGGGGCCACGACGACTCCCGCCCCGACGAAAACTCGTTCGCCCACGGTGACCCCGCCACTGAGCACGACACGTGGAGCCAGGGTCACGAACGCCCCGAGCCTGACGTCGTGGGCGAGCACTGACGAGGCCCCGAGATGCACGTGGCGGCCGACGTCGACACCAGTGGAGATGTGGCACAACCCATGCACGGCAACACCCTCGGCTAGCCGTACGTCGTCGACCACGACAGATGATGGGTGCACGAGCGTCTCGAAGTGGAGGGTCACGGTCGAGAGGGTCGCCGCACATTGCGCACGATCGGCGGGGAGACCATGACCCAGCATGACCCGATCACCGTCGGCGACAGACGCCAGCGGTCCCAGCCACGACACGCCAAGTCGGGTCATCGGTCCAACCACCGGTTCCTCGTCGCTGACAAGGCCCCCGACAGCGAACCCGCACGCCCTTCCCAGCGCCACGAGTTCGCGGGCGTGGCCTCCCGAGCCGACGACGACGAGCGGGGTCATGACTCCCCGAGAACCGGACGGACGCCGTCAGCGAACTGGGCATCAACGGCGTGCAGCGCCCGTCCCCGGTGACTCAGCGCATGCTTGTCGCTCGCAGACATCTCGGCGAACGTTCGCCCGTCGCCCTCGTCAGGGACGAACACCGGGTCGTAACCGAAACCGCCTGTGCCGCGCCGGTGCGTGGCGATGCTGCCTTCCACCACGCCGCGACCGATGATGCGCCTCCCGTCAGGCCAGCCGACGATGACGACGGTGCGAAACCTCGCACGCCGCGACGAGGGCGAATGCGCACCGGCGGCAGCGAGGTCAGCGAGCAGTTTGGCCACGTTGGCATCGTCGTCGGCGTCGTCGCCTGCGAACCGCGCTGAGCGCACCCCCGGTGCGCCTCCGAGTGAGTCGACCTCGAGACCGGTGTCATCAGCGATCGCCGCCTGACCGGTCGCTTCCACCACGGCAGCCACTTTCAGCTCGGCGTTTCCCTCGAGCGTGTCGGCATCCTCAACGACTTCGGCGAGCCCCTCGGGCCGGGGAACGACCACCGCAGCGTCACCGAGAATCTGACGGATCTCGTCAAGCTTGTGCGGGTTCGCTGTGGCGCTGACGAGTCGGATGCCCACCGTGGGAAGCCCGTCGGTCAGCGTCCGGCGGGCGGGGTGGCAACGAAGTCGCGCTGCATGCGCACGAGCTCGCCAATCCCTTGACTCGCAAGGTCGAGCAGGCCGTCGAGTTCCTCGCGGGCGAACGCCATCCCCTCGGCGGTGCCCTGCACCTCGATGAACCGTCCGTCTCCGGTCATCACCACGTTCATGTCCACCTCGGCGGTGGAGTCCTCCACATAAGGGAGGTCAAGGACTCCGACCCCTCCGCAGATCCCGACGGAGATGGCGGCGCAGTGGTCGACCAATGGGTGCGTAGGGATCGTGCCGGCGTGCACCAGACGGGTGAGTGCGTCATGGAGGGCCAGCCACCCACCGGTGATCGACGCCGTGCGGGTCCCCCCGTCGGCCTGCAGGACGTCGCAGTCGACGGTCACCTGACGCTCTCCGAGCACCCGCATGTCGCACACGGCGCGCAAGCTCCGGCCGATGAGACGCTGGATCTCCTGGGTCCGCCCGGTCTGCTTGCCGCGGGCGGCCTCACGGTTGATGCGCTCACCCGATGATCCCGGCAGCATGCCGTACTCCGCCGTCACCCATCCCTTCCCCGTGCCCCGCATCCACCGCGGGACGTCATCGTCGACACTGGCGGTGCACAACACCACGGTGTTTCCGAACCGGACTAACACGGAACCAAGTGCGGCGTGGGTGAAGTCACGTTCGAAACTGACGGGTCGCAGGTCAGAAGGAGTTCGACCGTCGGGGCGGGAGGTGGGGGTGGCGTTCACCGTCCCGACCCTAGTGGCGACCCGACCGCTAGGTTGGCCTGATGCGGACCATCGGCAACCTGTTGTGGCTGATCCTTGGTGGGATCTGGCTTGCTCTCGGCTACCTCCTCGGTGGCCTGGTGATGTGTGTGACCATCATTGGCATCCCATTCGGAATTCAGGCGTTCAAGATGGCCGGGCTCGTGCTTTGGCCGTTCGGCCGGACGGTGGTGGCTCGCCCCGACGCCGGCGGGGTGGCGGAAGTCATCTTCAACGTGATCTGGCTAGTGCTGGTCGGTTGGGGCATCTTCGTGGCCCACATCGTGTCGGGACTCGTCTTGTGCCTGACGATCATCGGCATCCCGTTCGGGATCCAGTCGTTCAAGCTGAGCGTCCTCGCCCTGTGGCCGTTCGGCCGGGAGATCGTCGAGGTCCCCTAGGACCAAGGTCGCCCCCTAGAAGTAGATGATCTTCTCGGCCCGGGAGACGACCTCGTCGATGTCGTCGGTCCACGCTCCCGTCGAGAGGTACTTCCACCCACCGTCGCACACGATGAACACGATGGTCCCGGACTCGATCTGTTCCGCCACACGCACCGCCCCAGCGAGTGACGCACCTGATGAGATGCCGGCGAAAATGCCGCAGTCGGCGGCAAGACGCCGGGTCCACAGGATCGATTCCTTGGGGCGGACGATGCGCTTCCCGTCGAGCAGGTCCGGTCCACCCCACTTGTCGTAGACGGGGGGAATGAACCCCTCATCGAGGTTGCGGAGACCCTCGACCTGTTCACCCACGGGGGGTTCGACGGCGTAGATCTTGACCCCCGGCTTGTGCTCTTTGAGGTAGGTCCCCACCCCCATCAAGGTGCCTGACGTTCCAAGTCCGGCGACGAAGTGGGTGATCTCAGGGGCGTCACGGAGGATCTCGGGCCCGGTGGTCTCGTAGTGGGCGCGGGGGTTGGCCTCGTTGGCGTACTGGTAGAGGAACGCCCATTCGGGGTGCTCGTCGGCGAGTGCCTGGGCCCGCTTCACGGCACCGTTGGAGCCCTCCGCCCCGGGGGACATGATGATTTCCGCCCCGAAGATCTCGAGCAGTTGGCGCCGTTCGATACTGACGTTTTCGGGCATCACGATCTTGATCGGGTAGCCACGCATCTGGGCGATCATGGCCAGTGCGATGCCGGTGTTGCCCGAGGAGGGTTCGATGATGGTCTTGCCGGGAGTCAAGGTGCCGTCCGCCTCGGCTTCGAGCACCATGTTGAGGGCGATGCGGTCCTTCACAGAACCGGCGGGGTTCTGGCCCTCCATCTTGGCGAGCAACGTGACCGATGGGTTCGGGCTCAGCATGGACACGTCAATCATTGGCGTGTCGCCAATCATGTCGAGAACGGAGTCGTAGCGAGCCATGGTGCAGATTCCCTCAAATCCTGACCGGATTGGTAGGTAATCTACCGGGCGGAGGCCCCTGACACCACCATCGGCTCCTCTTCCACGTCGCCATTGACGATTCTCCAGCTGCGCACCACCGGTTCGTCGTCGCGCAACGAGACGATCAGATAGTGCCAGGCGGGGTCGGGCGCCTGGGTGATGTCGGTCGGTGAGGGGTACGGCTCGGTGTGGGTGTGGGAGTGCACAACCCCGAGGATCTCAAGTCCTTCGTCCTCGGCGCGACGTTCGGCACGAAGGTGGTCCCGGGCGTTCAAGGTGTAGACCTTCGACGACGCGGCGTCGTTGGCGCACGGCACAAACCACACCGCCTCCGCCGGGCCGTCGCCAGCTGACGGAGCTCCGGCGATCAGACCGCAGGCTTCGAGGGGGAACGAGGCGAGGGCGTGGGCGCACATGTCGCGGTAGGCGGTTTGGTCCACGATGAGCACGCCATGGGACGTTAGCACCGGTAGGGTCGCTCCTCATGGGGCCCAAGCCTGCAAATCGGAACGCTGCCGAGGGGACCGACGCACCCCAGGTCGTCGCCGTCAACCGGTCGGTGCGACGCGACTTCGAGGTGCTCGACACGATCGAGGTTGGCATCGTGCTGGCGGGCAGCGAGGTCAAGAGCCTGCGCGCCGGAACGGCCCAGATTGCCGATGCCCACGCCCGGGTCCGCAACGGCGAACTCTGGTTGCACGGAATGCACATCCCGGTGTGGGGCACCACCGGCGCCCACGACCGCCCCGATGTCGAACGACCCCGCAAGCTGCTCGCCCATCGCACAGAGATCCAGCGGTTCGACGCTCGCGTCGCCCAGGAGCGTCTCACCCTCGTCCCGACCCGCCTGTACTTCACCAAGGGACGAGCAAAGCTCGAACTCGCGCTGGTTCGCGCCCGTACCAAGGGCGACAAGCGGGCTGCCATCGCCAAGCGCGACGCCGACGCCGAGGTGCGCAAGGCCGTCGGTCGCACCAACAAAGGCATGGACTGACACCCCTGCTCCCGGCTGCCACGGCCACCGGGCGCAGTCAGATTCATGTCATCAAGGAATGCTGTGTCGGGTTGATCCGGCTGGGCATGTCGGCGCCGTGAACACAGGGCCATTCCCGGTCACTGCCATGACGACGCAGCGGTGCGCCTGCCATAGAGTGTGCCAACTCCATGCTCCTCGCCACACTTGCGTCGCCGCTCATCGCCAGCGTCCTCATCGTCGCTTCGCGCAAGCACCCCAACCTCCGCGAGACATGGTCGGTTCTCGCCGCGCTGCTCACCGTGACGCTCACCGCCATCATGTTCGCCGCAGCAGTGGGCGGATCCACGGACATCCCCACCCTGTCGATCGTCGAACTCGCCCCCGGCCTCGAACTGCAGCTGCGGGCAGATGACGTCGGACTGGTCTTCGCCCTCTGCGCGTCAGCGCTGTGGCTCGCCACCACCTTCTACGCCATTGGGTACATGCGAGCGAACAAGGAGACCCACCAGACCAGGTTCTTCTCTGCGGTGTCGTTGTGCATCGCGGCAACGCTCGGCTTGGCCTTCAGCGCGAACTTCTTCACCTTTTTCATCTTCTACGAGTTGCTCACCGCTGCGACGTGGCCACTGGTGGTGCACAAGCAAACTCCCGAAGCCTTCGCCGCCGGACGGCGTTACCTGCGGTACCTCCTCGGGGGCGGGACGGCACTGCTCATCGCCCTGATCATCACCCAGGTCGTCGCCCCCGGCGAGGACTTCGTTCTCGGGGGTTACCTCGACGGCCTGATCTCCAACGGTGGAGCCATTGCCCTGGTGGCGCTGGTCACCATTGGATTCGGGACCAAAGCAGCGCTCATGCCGCTGCACGGCTGGCTGCCCGGAGCGATGGTCGCGCCGACCCCGGTGTCGTCGCTGCTGCACGCAGTGGCGGTGGTCAAGGCTGGCGTGTTCGGCTTCGTGCGGATCTTCGGTTTCGTCATCGGCCCTGACCTGCTCGCCGAGATCGGTGCCGGTGTGGTGGTCGCCACCATTGCTGCGGTCACGATCGTGGTCGCATCGGTGATCGCCTTCCGTCAGGACGAACTGAAGAAGCGTCTGGCGTACTCCACGGTGGCCCACCTTTCGTTCATCATTCTCGGCGTGAGCCTGCTCAGCGCCGAGTCGTGGAACGGGGCGCTGCTCTACATCGCCAACCATGCGGTGCTGAAGATCACTCTGTTCTTCTGCGCCGGCGCGATCTACGTGACGGCCCACAAGACCAAGGTGAGCGAGCTCGACGGCATCGGCCGTCGCATGCCGCTGACCATGGGGGCGTTCGCCGTGGCGTCGCTCGGACTCGCCGGCGTCCCACCCGTTGGGGGCTGGGTATCAAAGTGGTTTCTCGGCATGGGGACCACTGCCGTCAGCCAGCCGGCTCTGGCCATCGTGGTGATGGGCTCGGGGCTCCTCACCGCCGGTTACCTCCTACCCATCGTCTACCGGGCGTTCTTCCGCCCCGCCCCCAAGACCGACGGCGGCGCCCACGCCGTCCATGGCGAAGCCAGCGGATTCATGGTGGTGCCGCTCGCCCTCACCGCCACGGTCGCCCTGGCGCTCGGTCTCGGCGACGTGTTCCGACTCGATGTGTTGACCTCTGCGGTGGCCCAACTTGTGGTGGGGGTGGCACCGTGACCGCCGCTCTCCTCGTCGGACTCGGTGTCGCCGGTGGTGTGTTGCTCGTCGTCATGGCCCGCTTCGTCGTCGGCGAGGTCCTGAGCCAACCCGAGGACCCCCGTCTGGTCGACGACCCTGACATCGAGGCTCCCGGGACCCGACATGGGGCGGGGACCGATGCTTGAAGGCCTCCCCGGCGTGCACCCGGCACTGATCCTCACGCTTGGCGCTGTGGCAGTGGCGCTCAGCCCCCGCCGCTCGCGACCGTGGCTGTTCGTGGTTGCAGCAGCACTCGCCGGACTCGCCACACTTGGCCTCACCGACGGAACCACATGGAACTACGACTTCTACGGTGTGGAACTCACCCCCCTGCGCGTCGATCGACTGTCGCTTGCGTTCGCCTACGTGTTCTCCATCGCCTTGGTCGCCGGCGGGGTGTTCGGCATGCGCACCATGGGCGCCCTCGAGCGGCCCAGCACGCTCATGTACGCCGCAAGTGCGTTCGGGGTGGTGTTCGCCGGGGACCTCGTCACCCTCTTCTTCTTCTGGGAACTGAAGGTGGCGGGGTCGGCCCTGTTGATCTTCGCTCGGCGATCACCGGCATCAGCGGGCGCTGGGATGCGCTACCTCTTCGTCAGCCTCGCTGGAGGCATCGTGCTCCTCGGGGGGATCGGTTGGTGGATCACCCAGACCGGGAGCATCACCTTCGGCGATCTTGGCCTCGATGGCGGAGCGTCAGCGCTGATCCTCGTCGGGTTCCTCATCTCCGCCGCAGCGGTACCGCTCCACGCCTGGATGCCCGACGCCTACCCCGCCTCGACGGTGGCGGGAACCGTGTTTCTCGCCGCGTTCACCTCCAAGGCCGCCATCTACGCCCTCGCCCGCGGCTTCCCCGGAACGAACCTGCTCATCTGGGTCGGTGTCGTCATGGCGTTGTGGGGCGTGGTGTTCGCGCTGGCGGTCAACGACACGAGACGCATGCTCGTGTACTCGTCGGTCAGCCAGGGTGGGTTCATGGTGGCGGCCATCGGGGTGGGAAGCGCGCTCGCCATTGACGGTGCGGTCAGCCACGCCTTCGCCCACATCGTCTACAAGGGCCTCCTGCTCATGGCGATCGGAGCGGTGTTGTGGGCGACGGGCCACACCCGTCTGACACGTCTGCACGGACTCGGAAAGGTGCTCCCGTGGGTCGCCGTGCTCTACATGGTCGGTGCGCTGTCCATCGGCGGCATTCCGCTCTTGAGTGGTTTCGTCGCCAAGGAAATGAGCGCGCTCGCCATCGACGACAACGGATTCGGTGTGGCGTACTGGCTGTTGAAACTGGCGAGTGTGGGGACACTGCTCGTGGTCGTGTTCCGTCTGCCGTGGTTCACCTTTGTCACGCAGCGGACGACGGCAGCCGAGCACACGTCTGTCGCCGATCACACGGCGTTGCGCCAACGGGTGCCGGCGTCGATGTACGTCGCCATGGTTGCGTTGGCGTGTGTCAATGTCGTGATCGGTGTGTGGCCGAACCTGCTGTACAGACTGCTCCCCAATGAGGGCGGCTCCTACGAGCCGTTCACGGCCTACCGGGTGACGAACTCCCTTGCGCTTGCCGTTGGCGCACTCGCCGCCTTCTGGGTCGGTCGCCGGTGGTTGGCCGGCCGGCCGATCAGCGTCAGGGACACCGACTGGTTCTACCGGGACCTTCCGCGACGCCTCGCCCCGACATGGAACCGGATCCGGATGCCCGATGTGGCGATCCGCCTTCCCGAACTCCCCCGCACCCCAGTGTGGGTCTCGACACTGTGGGTATCAGGGGTCGTGGTGGTGGGCGTGCTCGTCACACTGCTGGCGGTGGGGATGCTGGCATGAGCGACCCGACACCCCCGACCGGGCGGCACCCGATTGCCTCCCACCCACGACTGGCCCTCCTGCAGTTCCTGGCGCTGTTCGGCTTTTGGATGTTGTTGTCGTGGCGCCTCGACCCGCTGTACCTGGCCATCGGGTTGGCATCGGCGGCGGGCCTCACGCTGTGGACCCAGCGACTGACCGCCACCATTGTGCACGCCGACCGCCCTTCGCCGGGGTGGCTCAGGGTGCCCGTCCTGGCGTGGCGGATGGTGGCTTACGTCGCGTGGGTCCTGTGGTCCATGATCAAAGCCGGGGTGCAGATCGCCCGCATCGTGCTCACCCCCGGCCTCAACATCGACCCCCAGGAACTCCGGTTCAGGACCGGCCTGCGCAGCCCGATGGCCCGCACGGTGTTCGCCAACTCGATCACTCTCGTACCTGGCACGCTCACCGTCGACATTGAGGGCGAGTGGGTGCTGGTGCACGCCCTTTACCCCGAGGCGGCCGATGACATCATCTCGGGCAAGTTGCAAAACCGCGTGGCGCGGCTCTTCGACGAGGGCGACCAGCCGATGATCGATCCGGGCTGGCGGGTCGACACCAGCCTCCCGACGTCGCTCGATCCAGACCCGTCGGATTCCTCGTTGCACAATCAGGCCGAACCCCGCCACCCCGCACACCCCGACGAGTGGGGGGATGACCAATGACCGTTGTCGCCTCAGTGGCAGCCGCCGCCATCGCCATCCTCATCCTGTCGTCACTCGTGCAGATCGCCCAGGGCAAGACCGTCCTTGACCGGTTGCTCGCCACCGCCCTCGCCGCCGCCAACTCACTGGTGCTGCTCATGCTGCTCGGTTTCGTGTTCGACCGGGTGTCGTTCTTTGGGGACATCGGCCTCGCCTACGCCCTGTTGGCGTTCCTCTTCCCCATCGCCTTCGCCCGATACCTCGAGGCGGAAGCCAACAAGGCCAAGGGCGGCTCGGGGTCTCTCACCCCTGACGATGAGGGGAGTGGCTCGTGATCGGGGATGTGGTTGCCGCCGTCCTCATTCTTGGAGGGGTCGGGTTCTTGGCGCTCGGGGTCATCGGCACCGCCCGCTTCCCCGACTACTACAGCCGCACCCACGCCGTGGCCAAGGCTGAGACGCTCGGCATGCTGCTGGTCTTCGGTGGACTTCTCGTCACCCTGCGAGGCGGAGCGGGCACCGCCCAGCTGGCGCTCATCGCCCTGTTCTCGTTCCTCGTCAACCCCACCGCCACCCATGCGCTTGCCAGAGTGGCCCGGCGTCGAGGCGTGACGCCGTGGCACAAGGGAGACCCGCGGTGAACTGGGCGTTCGATCTGGTCCTGTTGGCGCTGCTGGTCGCCGCCGCCGTGGTCGCCTTGCGCGTCCGACAGCTCGTGGCAACCGTCGCCGTGCTGTCGATCTATTCGCTGCTCAGCGCGCTGCTGTTCGCCAACATGGGTGCGGTGGACGTCGCCTACGTTGAGGCCGTCCTCGGTTCAGCCCTTTCAGGGGTGCTGATGTTGGTGGCGGTCCTCATCACCGACAACGTCCGGACCTCCCGGTCGCGTCGGGCCCAGTGGTTCGCCATTCCGGTCGTCGGTGCGCTGGTGGTGCTGTTGATGGTCGGCACCTCCGGTCTTCCCGACCGGGGTGACCCCAACGCCCCCGCCACGGTCGGCGTCGGGGCCGACTACATCGAGCGCACACTCGCCGACACCGACACGCCCAACCCGATCACCTCGATTCTCGCCGACTACCGCGGGACCGACACCATGGGTGAGACCGCCGTCGTGTTCACCGCCGCGCTGGCCGTCGGACTGGTACTGCGACGCGGTCTGCGCACTGGAGCGACACCGTGATCGGGGCCAATCCCTCATCGAACGTGCGGACCGTGTCGGTCCTCGTTGTGCCATTCGTTCTCATGTTCGGGATCTACGTGGCTGCCCACGGGCACTACGGCCCCGGTGGCGGGTTCGCTGGCGGGGTCATTGCCGCAGTGGCGATCGTGGTGGTGCGCATGGTGGTGCCTCGGTCGTTGTCGGAGCGCTTCTTCCCACCCGGCCTGGCGCTATGGCTCATGATCCTCGGGGTCGGGATCTTCGTCGGCATGGCCCTCGCATCACTGTTCATTGGGGGAAACCTGCTCGACTACGACGAGCTCCCCTTGCCGGGAGATCCGTCCAAGCAGCGCTACTACGGCATCCTCATCGTGGAGTTCGGCGTGTTGTTCGGTGTGTGCGGCGCGATGGTCTACATCTTTGACCTTTTGGCGAGCGTGCTGAACCCAACGACAACCCGGGTCGAGTCGGCGGCTCCGTCTCGGCCCGGCGAGACTCCAGGGACCGTCGGGTCAGAGGGCTCGCCATGAGTTCGGTGATCGACGTGGTCTCGGGGCGTTACGCCTGGCTCATCATCGTGGCGCTGCTCGGTCTGGGACTGTGGGCGACACTGACCGAACGACACCTCATCAAGAAGCTCGTCGGCCTGTCGATCTTCCAGACCGCCATCTTCTTGTTCTACATCGAAGGGTCGGTCCGCACCGGCGGGGAGGTACCCGTCATCGATCCCGAACTCGGTTCCAACCCCGAGGCCTACGTGAACCCACTCCCCCACGTCCTGATGCTCACCGGCCTCGTGGTTGCCGTGGCGGTCCTCGGTGTCGCCCTTGCGTTGGCGGTGGTGATCCATCGGTCGTTCGGCACGCTCGATGACGAGGAACTCTCGGCGGAGAAGCGGCAGTCGTGATTACTGAATCCACCTCGTTCCTCCCACCGCTGCTGCCCGCCGGGATGCTTGCCGCCGCCATCGTCGCCGCCGCCGTCGGCAGTTGGCGGCCCGGTGCCGCCCGGTGGGTGGCGGTGGCCGCCACACTGGGTGGAACCGTGGCGTGCGCCTGGGGACTCACACAGGTCATCGCAGGAGACACGCTGGTCGCCGCGCTTGGCGGCTGGGCCCAACCCGTCGGCATCGCCCAACGTTTCGATGCCCTGTCTGGGTTCATTGCAACCCTCGTGTGTTTCATCGGATTGCTCGTCGTCCTCTACCCGCCCAGCGTGGGGTTTCAGAGCCCACCGGACCGCAAGCTCCCCGTCCATGCATTGGTTCTGCTCTTGTTGGCCGGGTTGTTGGGTGTGGCCATGGCCGCCGACCTGTTCAACCTGTTCGTCTTCCTCGAGATCTACTCCATCGCCGCGTACTCCCTGATCGCCCTCGGCGGTCCGCTCGGGGCGGTTGCGGCGTTCCGCTACCTCGTCATCGGGACGATCGGGTCCGGGCTGTACCTGCTCGGGGTCGGGTTCGTGTACTTCGCCACCGGCACCCTGTCGATGTCGGACGCCTCCCAGCGACTCGGCGAACTCGGTGCCACCGCCACCGTCATCACCGCCGTGGTGTTGATGGTTGCTGGATTGGCCACGAAGATGGCGCTGTTCCCGCTGCACGTCTGGCTACCCGACGCCCACAGCCACGCCCCACCTGCTGCTGCGGCGCTGCTGGCCAGCGTGCAGGTCAAGGTGGCCGCCTATGCCCTGATCCGAATCGTGTTCGAGGTGGTGCCCGACAACGTGCTCACCGCCTTCCCACTGCTGGCCATCATCACGTGGGCCGGGGTGGGAGGGGTTCTCTTCGGGTCGGTCATGGCCATCCGCCAGACCGAGTTCAAACGCATGCTGGCGTTCTCCACCGTCGCGCAGTTGGGCTACATCGGTATCGGCATCGGGCTCGACACGCCCCTGGCGCTGATCGGCGCACTGCTGTTGGTCCTCAACCACGCATTCATGAAGGGCACCATGTTCTTCGTCGCCGGCAGTGTCTACGAGGCAACCGGACGCAAAGCCATTTCCGCGTTCGCCGGCCTCGGTCGTCGAATGCCGTGGACCATGACGGGGTTCACCATCGCCGCAGCGTCGATGATCGGTCTGCCGCCGACGGCCGGATTCTTCTCGAAGTTCTACCTGGTGCTCGGCGCAGCAGACGCCGGGGGCACAGGCACCCCGTGGACCTGGGTGGTGGCCGTTGTGGTTGCGGTGTCGAGCATTCTCACGCTCACGTACTTCGTCCCGGTCCTTGAAGCCATCTGGTTCAAACCCGATCCCGACGGCGACGATGCACCTGCCTGTGAGGCGCGTGCACTGGCGGTACTGCCCGTGGCCGTGCTCGCCGTCGGACTCCTCGTCATCGGGTTCGTCAACGTCAGCATCGTCAACGACCTTCTCGACCCGATCGCCGTCAGCCTGCTCGGCCCCCGGGGCTGAAACCGACCTCATCCTGATTCCTGGCTCACCGCCTGCCAACCCCGATTGGCGCCCCAGGCCATGCGCCGCGGATGCGGGTTCGGGCCACCTCGGGCTGGCAGACTTTGGAGCGGGCCAGCAGATAACTGCCGCACGAACAAGCTCGTTCGGCGACGTGCCCCTGACCTGATGGTTCACAACCGCAGTGAACGGGCTCCCCCACCACGGAATCGCCAAAGGCATAGATGGGGGAACGGTCTACGACCCCGTCACCCGGGACCACATGGCCCTGTTCCTCCACCGACTCGGCACCTCATGCCGAATCTGGACTAGCTGACCGACCGGGGGCACCCCGCGCACGCTTTCTCGCCATGGCCTCGAGGATTACATCTCCATCACCGACCCTCACCCGGTGATGTCGACCAGCACCTCGAGTACCTCGACATTCGTTACGGTGGCGCCGCCAGGTGCAGCATCACCGATACCGACCGATGCGGCCCTGGCATGTGCCCCCTCTTGGCTTACGAAGCGGTAGAAGCCGGTACCCCTCGTCCGATCCTCGGAGATCGTCCAGGTGGCGTCCACAAGACCTTCCAGTGCACGGACGACAGGCACAGCATGTTCGAGTAGTTCCATTCGGAGCACCTGGGGATCCGAGCCCACCGGCAGGGACACGTCGATGACAACTGCCCACATTCGAAGGGCTCCTTTATCTCAGGGGGACTGTGAACTATCGCTGTCCACCCAGCCTAGAACCGTCAGGTGCCCCTCTATTGGGTGGCGCCAGCGAATCATGTATCGAGGTCACGGACCCAGTTGCCATGAAACCCGAACGGAACTCGCTGCGGCAGTTTGACCCTCGCGACATACCCACGATCGAGGTCTTGGGCATCGAGGACCACGAACTCGGCTGAATCGTCGTTGCCATCGTGGACGAAGGTGACCAGCCATCCGTCGTCCTCACCGACACTGCCGGGTCGAGCCACAAAGACAGGCTCCCCTGCCGCCCGCCCGGGGCCGTGGTCAAAGACCTGCCGAGCGCCTGTGATCAGGTCGTGCTTCACCGTCGGCCAGTGCATCGACAGCGGATTGATCTCGGCGCAATAGCCAAATCGGTAAGGCTTGCCCGTCAGCGAACCCCGGTGACGCGGAAACTCGTTGGCGTGATCGTCGATCGTCGTCGCGCTCACACGCCGGCGCTGCGGATCAATCTCCCAGCGAATGAGTGACGGCAACGCGTCACCGAACGGCCCTCGTACGTCATGTCGCATCATCTCTTCATAGAAACAGACATCGATGATGACTTTGCCCTCAGGGGTGTCGTATGCATTGAGAGGATGGAAGACGTATCCGACGGGCACGTCAATCCAGATGATGTCCTCCGCGGTGCCTTCCCTCGACATGAGTCCGAGTCGGTTGCCGTAGTCGTCACTCCAGCGGAACGGGAACGATCTACCAGCGGCGACGAGATCAAGATCGACGAGAACAGGCTGGTCGTAGATGATGATGTACCGGTCGGTGATGGAGATGTCATGGACCATGGACATGCCGGGCAGCGGAATGTCCACCGTTCGGTTCACCCTCCCGTCGCTTCCCACCCGCACGTACTGGATGTGATCCATCCACTCAGCCCAGGCGTAGGTCATGGCGTGCATCTCACCGGTGGCGACGTCAAATTTCGGGTGTGCAGTGAATGCCCCGGGCAGGGTTCCGTAGAAGTCGTTGCGTCCCACGGTCTCGAGCTCGTAGGTGAGTTCGACCGGGCAGGCCCCTGCCTCAACCATGGCCCATGTCGTACCGGCGAAACCCCCCACATTTGTATTGGGCCCAACGGGCACGCCGTTCCAGTTCCGGCCCGGAAGATCTGGCAGGCCTCGCGCTGCACTGACATTGCTCGAGCCGACGTAGCGATTGCGGTACCACTCGGCGCGACCTTCCCGTAGACGCACCCCATGGACCATTCCATCGCCGAGAAACCAGTGATGAACCGCCGGATCAACCTCACCGAGTGGGTTGGGCCCGTTGCGGAGATAGCGGCCATTCAGTTCGGTTGGCAGCTCCCCGATGACCTCAAGATCAAAAGCTGTGATCTCGTCGGCGACGGGGGCAAAATTGCCCTCAAGATAAGGGTTCGCCCTTGGACTTTCGGCAATGGACATACGAGTCTGTCTAGCCGATGTACGAACACCTTCGCGAGGTTCATTTCGATGATTCTCAGCGCCACCGTTCCAGCGTCGGAATCTGTCGGAGCGCCACCCAACGCATCGGGAACCACATCCGTTTAGCTCTCAACGCGCTGTCGACAATCCGGACCATCTCCTCCACGGTGCAGTCCGGATTCGTGAAGCGTCCGTCCGAATAGCAGAGGGAACACCACTTCTCGCTCTTGCTGCCATCGGAGTCCGAGCCCCGGCAATCCCCTGCCCTCCTGGTGCGAAGCGGCATCCCACAGCTCTGGCACTGCTGCATGGGGCCAACCTAGCGACCGCCGTCCGCATCACCACTCGAAGCCGGCAAACCCGATCGACGCCGCAGGACCGGCCTCCCAGGGACTGGGGACAGACACCTCAGCCGGTACCGCATGATGGCTGAGCACGCCATGGTGGAGCTGGGGGGAATCGAACCCCCGTCCGCTGAAGTGATACCGACTGCGCTACGACCGTTCCCGTGATTCCGGCTTACGGAAGCCGGACTGCCGGGTCAGTTGGGTGTTGCCACCCCTCCGCCTGGTCTTTGCCAGGTGTCAGTGGTCTTTCCCACCGTCAGCGGTCTGTCCCTGCGGTCACCAACGCTTCTGTTGCCGGGCTGCGCTGGTCAGGCCCCGTGCGCCATCACTGGTCACGATGACTCTCTACTCCCTGACGGATCAGGCAGCGAGAGCGAACTCGCCGTCGGCGGTTCTTTTTTTGTCCCCGTTTAGCGAGTCTGAGACAACTCGGGTCGCACAGGGCGGCATCCGGCAACAACGTCGAAACCGGTCAGCCCCGTCCTCGCAGCCTACCGCCTCCGCTTGCCTCCGGGAGCCAAAGTTGACTCTGCCACGCTGCGATCTCCGATCGTTGCGGAATTCTTCGCCGCATCTCCCCACACTCGTGACGGATTGAAAAGCCGGCTAACGGTCCCCAACGGCAGGGGGGGGGCAGGATCAGGCACTGGTCAGACCGCCAATATTTCATGTAGCCGGCTCACTAGTCACCCAACCGACACTTGTGAATGCAGGTGCCCGGCGACACACTCCAAGGCGCCGGCCCCTACCCGGTTCTCGCAACACCCTTCGCCAGCAGATCCGCCCCCTACCGGTTCGGTGTCGCCAGTGGAGCCCGACAACGGAGTACTCAGTCCGATGCACCAGCGCCCAACCCCCCTACAAACCCGGCATCTCACCACCATGCGCAAACCCGTTCATCCCTCATCCCCCCTCCTCCCCATTGCAAGCGCTCTCCACCACTCATCCAGCCGGTCGTCGGTCCCTCACTTCGGGTTCGTCGTTGCGGTCATTGCCCCTGGCAACAACGCCGGCCACCTCGAAGACACACTGGTCGCCCTCGACAACCAGACCAGACCTCCGGACGCTGTGATCGCCGTTGTCGACAGCGCCGCAGACGCCGTCGCCATCACTGCCCTGGCCAACGGAGCAACCGTCGTCGAGACCAACGTTCGAGGAATCGGGCGGTTCGGCGCGCTCTCCCTCGCACTCGACGAGCTGCTTGAGGTTCTCGACGACTCGGACCTGCTCCTTCTCGTTGGCAACGACGTCGCCCCTGAACCCCTGTTCATTGCCGCGGCGGTACGTCACCTATGGCCAACCTCCCCGGCCCTACGCACCACTTCGCCAGAGGCAGTCCGCCTTGCCGACGCCGTCATCGGCAATGAGATCCAACCGCCCACCCGGGTCCGGTCCGAAAAAGCGCTTCGCCAGTCAAGGTTGTGTGAGAGTGCCTCACTCACCACCGTCGCTGCGCTCCGGCACGTCGCTGACTGTCGCCGGGACGGGTCCTTGCCGGATCGGGCGGGAAGCGGCGGAGTGTTCGATCTCGGGGCCGTTGACCCTCCGACGGAGCTCACCGTGGCCCTTCTTCATAGCGGGGCCCGGGTGAATCATGAGAGCGCCTGTCGCTACCGACGCATCGGGCCCCCATCGCCTCCGCTCTCGGCGACGATCGAGGAGGCCACCCGCCACCACCACGGTCGCCTCGATGCCGTCAACAGCCACGGGGTGTCCTCGAACACGGTTCGATCACACGTCAGTGTCTGGTCGTCCAACGCCCGCCTGACAATCGTTCCGCTTCTCGTGGCCACCGTACTCGTGGCCCTGTGGCGTGACGATGAGTTGCCCATGGCCGTTCCCGTGATCGGTTTCACCGTCGCCATCTGGAGCGGCACGCAGGCCTGGGCCGCACGCCACTCCGGATGGCGCCAGACGGCGTGGGCGGCGACCCTTATCCCTTGGGGTCTCGAGGCCGTGGCCACGGGGTGGGGCCGGGTGCGCGGGGTGGGCCGCTGGGCCGTGCAGCGACACGCCGCCACTCGGGCATCACGGCCGTCCCACCAGCGCGAACAGTCCATCGAGGTCGTCCGGGTAGACGGAGCCCGCATGGGGCTCACGCGAACCGCACAGAGATCATCGCGGTTCAGGTCGCTTCCGGGCCTGGCGAGGGCAGCCGCCCTTCTCGGCCTCCCGCTTCTCGCCATCACCCTGCTCGCCGTCACGGCGACGACCGCAGCGTGGACCATCGCCCTGATGGCGCTCATCGGCAGCACCGTGTTCTGGGCGACCCGCAACGACGATGCAACGCAGCTCATCGGAGTGGTGCGGACGCACCGCTCGACGAGGAGGAGTGCGTAACGATCGAACGGATGACCGACGTCGTCCGTCACAGTGTGCAGCCGTCATGTCGTGGGGCGGTTGTACAAGGGGCCGGGCCTGCCGCGGCAGGCCCGGCCCGGTGCGTTTCCTGGCGACATGTGAGTCATGGAGCCAACACTGCAACCCCAACGGACGGGCGCAACCGGCTATCGGGGCAGCGCACGGTCACACCGTCCGACCCCGCCAGGTCAGGGCTCAGGCGTGGTCGGTTGCGGTGCGGGTGGTTCCGAAGCGCCAGATGGGTCGACGGCCCGTCGAAGCGCCACCAGCTCGGCTCGAAGCGCAGCGAGTTCGTCCTGCACGCCCCCACCCCCGCCATCACCCGACTGGGGGGCAAGGTCGCCTCGCGCTGATGCCTCACTGGCACGGTCCCCAGCGGTGAGGAAGGAAGACACGATAGCGGCGAGGCCACCGAGCAGGATGAGCCCTCCGAGCATGAGCACCGTTGCAGCGATCCTCCCCGCAGTGGTGTCAGGAACGATGTCGCCGTACCCGGTGGTCGTCATGGTCACGATCCCCCACCACAGGGCGTCACCGAAATTGTCGAAGTTGTCGGCCGGCCCATCGTCGACGAGCGCAACGTAAGAACACCCCAGAAGCAACAACAGCGCACCCACGGCAAGACGGTCGAGGCGCTTGATGAGCAGCCGGGCCGTCGGCAGTCGAGCGGCGATCATCACCAGTCGGGCGAGACGGGCGAACCGGAACACCACAACCCAACGGCCACCCCCTGTAACGAGCAGGTACCAGGGGAAGGTGGCGACGACGATGAGGAGATCGACCCTCCCCCACAACGACTCGAGGTAGCGCGGGACGAGACGCCGACGAACGATGAGGTCGACCAGGAACACCAGCCACGACGCCACATCGATGGCGATGATGATCCACGTGTGAACGCCGGTTCCCCTCGAGAAACCGATGAAGGGGGCGAGGGCGGCGACCGTTACCCACGGGAGGACCCGCTGGTTCCAGTCGATCAACCGGACGTCGTAATCGTCACCGGTGAAAACGACGTCTGCAGACTCAGCGGTTGAGGCGGAACCGCTATCGGTGGATGCCACGAGTGGGGCCGCTCAGGACTAGCGGCGCGTGAGGGCCAGCAGCCGGAGAAGCTCGAGGTAGAGCCAGACGATGGTGATGGTGATGCCAAGCGCACCCATCCAGTTCATGTATGCCGGCATCCGCTGTTCAGTCGCACTCTCAATGAACGCGAAGTCCATGGCGAGGTTGAGTGCGGCGACGATGCAGATCACCACGCTGATGCCGATGCCGAGGGCGTTCGGTTGGTTCCAGAACATGACGTCGACGCCGAAGATCGAAAAGAGGAATCCGGCGAGGTACATCACGGCGATGCCAAACGTGGCGCCAACCACCACCATGGCGAACCGCTTGGTCACCTTGATGATCCGGCTTCCGTACAGGAACAGCATCACTCCGAACACGCCGAGGGTGGCAAGGATGGCCTGCAGCACGATGCCCGAGTACTGCAGTTCGAAGACCGCCGAGATGGCTCCGAGCGCAATTCCGTAGCCAATGGCGTACAACGGGCTCAGCACCGGAGCGAGACGTGGCTTGAACATGGCGACAAAGGCGAGGACGACCGCCACCAGCATCGGGATGATCACCCAGCCCGGGAAGTTCGTCTCGGACACGGCAGTCCCGTTGGCGATGGCGGCGTTGATGGTCTCCTGGGAGGTACCCGCGGGGAACGGCGCCACCTGCACGGTGCCCCCAGGCCCCTGACCGACGACCTCGAGGGCGACCTGGGACACCTGGGACCAGCCGAACACCCCGGCAGCGAGGATCAGCGCCCACAGCAACAGGGTCGCTCTGACCGTGCCACCCACGGACATCGTCCGACCACCAGAAGGTGGAGCGACGGGGGGGCCACCCACACCGGGCCTCGCTGTCGCCAAGCCGCTCGCCGTTGCTGTCCCAGGAGCGGCCCAGCCCGCAGCCGACTCGTTGTCGCCATCAGGCTTGAAACGATTCTCGTTGAGTAGTGGGTTGGACATACCGATCGCCATGGGACCCTCCGAGAGCACCCGGCCCCGACATCGGGACCGCACAGGTTGTGACTGCAGTCTACCGGTGGATGGACGCTGGTAGGTTGCGCCCATGGCCCGAGTGGAATCGACGATGCTCCCCCTAGGCACCCACGCCCCTGATTTCGACCTTCCCGACGCCTTCGGCCTCCGTCACCAGCGCGCCGACTTCGATGGCTCGCCGGCGCTCCTCGTCATGTTCATCTGCAACCACTGCCCCTTCGTGAAGCATCTGGGCCGTGAACTCGGGCTGCTCACCCAGTCGCTCATGGCCAAGGGCGCAGCAGTGGTCGCCATCAACGCCAACGACATCGAGACCTACCCAGATGACGCCCCCGAGCACATGGTCACCACAGCTCGCGCCTACGGCTGGGACTTCCCGTACCTCCTCGACACCGACCAGAGCGTCGCTCACGCCTACCGTGCCGCATGCACACCCGACTTCTTCGTCTTCGACGCCGAGCGGCGCCTGACCTACCGGGGCCAGTTCGACCCAAGCCGGCCCGGCAACGACGTCCCGGTG
>CAMAQM010000035.1 GCA_945860545.1 Bifidobacterium breve
CATCCGGCCCGGTGGTGTCGCAGCGGACCTGCCACCTGGGTGGCGTGACGACGTGTTGGCGCTCCTCGACGCCATTCCGCCGAGACTTGACGAGTACGACATCCTCCTCACCGGCCAGCCGCTGTTCCGCAAGCGCCTGCAGGGTGTCGGTGTCATCACCGCAGCAGAGTGCCTCGCCTTGGGCATCACCGGCCCACTGCTTCGCTCCACGGGGTACGCCTGGGACCTCCGGCGTGACGAGCCCTATCTTGCCTATGACGCCTTGGACTTCGATGTGATCGTCGGGTCCTACGGAGACTGCTTCGACCGGTACGCCATCCGGCTCAACGAAGTCAGGGAATCTCTCGGGTTGGTCCGTCAGATCCTCGAAGCCATGCCGTCGGGTGACTACCGGGTTCAGGACAAGAAGGTCACCCCGCCACCTCGTGCCCGTATCGACGAGTCGATGGAAGCCCTGATCCATCACTTCAAGATCTTCACCGAAGGGTTCAAGGTCCCCGAGGGCGAGGTCTACGTGCCCGTTGAGTCGCCCCGCGGGGAACTCGGGTGTTACATCGTCTCCGACGGTTCGTCCCATCCGTATCGGATGCACGTGCGAGCCCCCAGTTTCGTGAATCTTCAGGCGCTGCCGCACATGATGCACAACGGTCTCATCGCTGACGGGGTGGCGATCATCTCGTCGGTGGATCCGATCATGGGTGAGGTGGACCGCTGATGGCCCGATTGACCCCTGAGAACGAGGTTCTGGCCCGGACCATCATCGGCCGCTACCCGGTACCGAAGTCGGCGCTCATCCCGCTCCTGCACCTTGCACAGGAACAGGATGGGTGGGTGACCGACGAGGCGATGGCCCACATCGCCGAGTTGGTGGGAGTCAGCGCCGCCGAGGTGCTCGGCACGTGCTCGTTCTACGAGATGTTCAAGCGTGAACCGGTTGGCCGTTACCTCGTCAACATCTGCACCAACATCTCATGTGTGTTGATGGGTTCAGACGACCTGCTGTCCCACGCCGAGCAGCGTCTGGGTGTCACGGTGGGCGAGACAACCCCCGACGGGACGTTCACCCTCGAAGGTGTGGAGTGCATCGCCGCCTGCACCGAGGCGCCCTGCCTGCAGGTGAACTACCGCTACCGCTACAAGGTGACCCCCGAGTCGTTCGACGAACTCGTCGACGATCTCGCCGCCGGTGCGTTCGCCGATGAGATCCCACCGCACGGCACCCTGGCCCGGGTGCGTCAGGTCATTGCCGCCGACCGTGTCGCGGGAGCTGTCGAACCGACCGATGGACGTCAGCCCGAGTGGATGGGTGACCCTGATGGAGGTGCCTCATGACGGTCAGTGATGTGGCCCCGATCATCACCTCCCGGTTCGCCAACCCCGACGCCCACACCCTTTCGGGCTACCGGGCGACCGGTGGCTATCAGGCGTTGGCCAAGGCGTTGTCGATGTCGCCCGAGGCAGTGGCCAACGAGGTGAAGGAAGCCAGCCTGCTCGGTCGAGGTGGTGCCGGTTTCCCCGCAGGGGTCAAGTGGGGCTTCTGCCCGCCGGGCGTGTGGCCGCGGTATCTGGTCGTGAACGGTGACGAGTCGGAACCGGGGACCTACAAGGACCGGATGCTCATGGAGCGCGACCCTCACCAGCTCATCGAGGGTGTGTTGCTGGCGTGCTACGCCGTTGGTTGTGGCCAGGCGTTCCTCTACGTCCGTGGCGAGATGGCCCTTGCCCAGGAGCGCATCGCCGCCGCGCTCAACGAGGCGTATGCCGCCGGGCTGGTTGGGCGCAACATCATGGGAAGCGACTTCAGCGTCGACGTGATCCTGCACTGGGGTGCGGGTGCATACATCGTTGGTGAGGAGACTGCGCTGATCGAGAGTCTTGAGGGAGAGAGAGGTATGCCTCGCCTCAAGCCGCCGTTCTTCCCTGCAGCCAAGGGCCTGTACATGCAGCCCACCATCGTCAACAACGTCGAGACTCTCTCCAACGTCCCGTGGATCGTGAACAACGGCGCCGCCGCCTACAACGAACTCGGTGCCGAGGCCTCGCGTGGAACCCGGATGTTCGCCGTGTCAGGGCACGTGAAGAATCCCGGTGTGTTCGAGGTCGAGTTTGGGACCACCACGTTCCGCGACATCATTTTCGACCCGCGTTACGCCGGAGGGATCCTTGGGGATCGGGCCGTCAAGGCGTTCATCCCCGGTGGGGCGTCCGCCCCCTGGTTCTTTGAAGAACACCTTGATCTCCCCCTCGAGAAGGGCACGGTGGACCGTGCGGGGTCGATGCTTGGGTCGGGTGCCATCGTGGTTATGGATGAGACCACCGATGTGGTCCGGGCCTGTTTGAGCCTCGTCAGGTTCTTCGCCCACGAATCGTGCGGCAAATGCACCCCGTGCCGGGAAGGCACGACGTGGCTTGAGCGGATCCTCACCCGGATCATCTCGGGCCAGGGCCGCCCCACCGACCTCGACCTCCTCCTCGACGTGTCCGACAACATCTCTCCCGGCATCGCATGGCCGCCCAAGCAGACCACCATCTGTCCGCTCGGACCGTCGGCCGTGTCGCCGATCTCGTCAGCACTGACGAGGTTCCGCGGCGAGTTCGAGGCACTGATCGACGACGCGGTCGCCGCCCGCACCGCCGTCACCCCAGTCGAGATCACGGTGGGTTCCCATGGCTGACGAGACGTCCACACAGGTCACGGGTGAGTTGACCATCACGCTCAACGGCACCCAGGTCGACGCCCGCAAGGGCGAACTGCTGATCGCTGCAGCTGAGCGTCACGGGGTGTACATCCCCCACTTCTGTTACCACCCCCGGATGCGGCCGGTGGGCATGTGCCGCATGTGCATCGTCGAGGTGGACACCGGCCGCGGGCCGACACTGCAGCCGTCGTGCATGCTCGAGTGCGCCGAGGGCATGGTGGTCGACACCGAGTCCGACGTGACCTCCAAGGCCCAGGACGGAATCCTCGAATTCCTTCTCATCAACCACCCGCTCGACTGCCCGGTGTGTGACAAGGGTGGGGAGTGCCCTCTGCAGGACCAGACCATGGCCTACGGACCGGGCGAGAGCCGGTTCGTGGAATCCAAACGCCATCACGAGAAGCCCATCCCCATCAGCGACCTGGTGCTGTTGGACCGCGAACGCTGCATCCTGTGTGACCGCTGCACCCGTTTCGCCAAGGAGGTGGCCGGCGACCCGCTGATCCACTTCATCAACCGCGGCAACCACACCGAGGTCAACACCTTCCCCGACGAACCGTTCGCCTCGTACTTCAGTGGCAACACGGTACAGATCTGCCCGGTGGGTGCGCTCACCGCCACGCCCTACCGCTTCAAGGCGCGACCGTGGGATCTCGAGCAGGTCGAGTCGACGTGTCAGACCTGTTCGGTCGGTTGCCGTGTTGCGGTGCAGTCGTCGCGCAACGAGGTGCTGCGTTACGTCGGTGTCGACAGCGATCCGGTGAACTGGGGCTGGCTGTGCGACAAGGGACGATTCGCCTTCGAGTCGGTCAACGGTGATGAGCGACTCGGTGAACCGCTGGTGCGTACCGGTGGGGAACTTCGTCCGGCACGCTGGAGTGAGGCCATTGCGTCGGCGGCCGAGGTGCTGCAGTCGACCCTCACGGCGCACGGGCCTGAGGCCATTGGTGTCATCGGTGGCGCTCGTCTCACCAATGAGGCCGCCTACGCCTGGGCCAAGTTGGCCAAAGGCGTGCTGGGCACCGACAACGTCGACGCCCAGCTTGGTGACGGCCTTCCCGCCGAGGTCGTGTTGGGCCTTCCATCAGCCACGATCGACGAGGTGTGTGCGCCCGGTGGGACCGTCATCGTCCTCGGACCCGACACCAAAGAGGAGCTGCCGGTCCTTTTCCTGCGACTTCGACACGCCGTCCTCAACGACGGAGTGCGCCTCATCGAGATCGCCCCGACGGCCACGGGCCTGTCCGCCATCGCCACGGCGTCGCTCATCCACCACCCCGGTGAAACGGCTGAGGTGGCCCGTGCGCTCGTTGGTCAACCTGGCCTCGGTACTGACGCCGGCGGGGTCAATTCCGCAGCGCTTGAGGTTGCCCGGGCGGCGATCGCCGCGGGTGGCCCGGTCCGGGTGGTGCTGGGTCGGGCCTCGGTCGCCGAGTCGGTGTCGTGGACCGTTGAGGCGGCCTCGATCCTGTCGAGCATCCCCGACACCTCGTTCCTGATGGCGCTTCGGCGGGGGAATGTGCGTGGTGCGATCGACCTCGGTCTGTCCCCGGGCCTGCTTCCCGGACGGGTGACCCTCGATGGGGGGCGTGCGAACCTGTCGGGCCTGTGGCCCACCGTGCCGGCCACCCCAGGCATGGACACGACTGCCATGCTGACCGCCGCTGCCGAAGGTCACCTGCGCACGCTTGTGCTTGTCGGTGCCGACCCACTGGCTGACTTCCCTGACCGTGACCTGGCCCGCCGGGCCTTGGCGGGTGTGGAAACGATCATCGCCACCGACACGTACCTGACCGGATCTTCCTCGCTGGCTGGCGTGGTTCTTCCCGCCGCCGGTTTCGCCGAGGTGTCGGGCACCACCACGAACCTCGAGGGCCGGGTCAGCGTCCTCAGTCAGCGGGTCACTCCGCCCGGCACCGCCCGCAGCGACTGGGCGATTGCTTCGGATCTGGCTCGAGCACTTGGTGTCGACCTCGGCTTCGCCTCCGTTGAGGACATTCTCACCGAGATCTCGTCGGCGGCTCCGTCGCATGCTGGTCTCGCCGACGCCCTTGCGTCCTCATCGGACACCGACGGGGTGGTGGTGCCGCTCAGCGGGCCGACTCCCGCCGACGCGTTGTTGAGTTTCACCGTGCCGACCTCCGACGCCTTGCTTCCCCGCCACTCGTACTCGCTGCGCCTCGTCGTGGGGCGCAAGTTGTACGACGAGGGGACGGCGGTGCACCACTCACCTGCGATGACGAACCTGCCCGTTGGTGGTGCGTTGCGGTTGAACCGATACGACTTTGACCGACTCGGCGTCGCCGAGGGTGACCTCGTGCGGGTCATTGCGCCGGCACTGACCATTGAGGCCCCTGTCGTGGTCGACCCGGCGGTGCCGCGAGGTTCGGCGGGTGCCTGGTTCAACCAGGACGGTCTGTGCGCCGCCGATCTCATCGACATCACAGCGCCCCTCACGGTGCTGCAGGTCGAGTCACTCAACGGTCAGGGAGCGGGTTCGTGAGCGCTCCGTTCGCAGGGTCCCTGCTCGTCGGCCAGACCGGCGATCCACTGCTTTTCAGCGTCGACGCGGTCGCTGTCGGCATCGTGATCCTCAAGGTGCTCGTCATCTTCGCCCTGCTGCTCGTCGCCACGATGTTCATGGTGTGGTTCGAGCGCAAGCTCATCAGTGACATGCAGAACCGCATCGGTCCGAACCTCGCCGGACCGTTCGGGATCCTCCAGACCCTCGCCGACGGCATCAAGTTCTTCTTCAAAGAGGACGTGATCCCCGACAAGTCCCAGCGGAAGGTCTTCATTCTCGCTCCGTATCTGGCGTTCGTCCCGGCGTTTCTGCTGTTCGCCGTGGTGCCCTTCGGCGGGGACTTCAACGGCGGCAACGACGGCATGGTCACCATCTTCGGGCGCGATACCTACCTCCAGTTGGCCGACCCCCCCATTGGGGTGCTGTTCATCCTGGCCATGTCGTCGCTGGCGGTGTACGGCGCCATGTTGGCCGGGTGGTCATCGGGATCGAAGTATCCGCTCCTCGGTTCGGTGCGGGCCTCTGCGCAGATGGTGTCTTACGAGGCGGCGCTCGGGTTGTCGGCGGCGGCGGTGGTGTTGGTAACCGGGACCTTGTCCACGCATTCGATGGTCACCTCTCAGGCGGGTGACGGGCCGTGGGGGGTGTTGCCCAACTGGGGCATCCTGCTCACGCTCGGGGTGCCCTTCGTGATCTTCGTGATTGCCGGTACCGCCGAGTTGAACCGTCCACCGTTCGACCTCGTCGAGGCCGAGCAGGAACTTGTCGGCGGTTTCCACACCGAGTACTCGTCGATCAGGTTTGCCCTGTTCTTCCTCGCCGAGTTCATGAACACGATCACCATGTCGGCGATCTTCGTCACGTTGTTCCTCGGCGGTCCGTCGGGTCCCGCCTTCTTCGGGCCCGGGTGGATGTGGGGAGTGATCTGGTTCCTGGCCAAGGTGTTCATCTTCCTGTTCATGTTCGTGTGGTTCCGGGCCACGCTTCCCCGCATGCGTTACGACCAACTCATGGACCTCGGCTGGAAGGTGCTGATCCCTCTCGCCCTGGGGTGGTTCCTGGTGCTCGCCTCCCTCGAGGTGGCCGACGCCCGCCAGTGGAACCGGTGGGTGGTGGGCGCCATTGCTGCGGTGGTGCTCGTCGGCGGTGCGGCGCTGCTACGCAAGTCGGTGCGTTCGGGCGCGGCCTTGCGTGCCGAGGAGGTGTTGGACTGATGGGGTACCTGCGCGGTTTCGCCGTCACCTTCCGACAGATCTTCCAGCGTCCGGTCACCACGCCGTACCTGATCGGCAAGGGCCCCAAGGCCCCCAAACCTGAACGTCTGCACGGCCGACACGTCCTCAACCGTTACGAGGACGGCATGGAGAAGTGCATCGGGTGTGAGCTGTGCGCCGGCGTGTGCCCGGCCCGGTGCATCTACGTGCGCGGCGCCGACAACCCGCCCACCGACCCGGTGTCGCCGGGGGAGCGGTACGGCTACGTCTACGAGATCAACTACCTGCGCTGCATCCACTGCGACCTGTGCGTCGAGGCGTGCCCAACCGAGGCCATCACCGAGACCAAGTTGTTCGAGTTCTCGTTCACGTCCCGTGCGGACGCCATCTATACGAAGGACGAACTTCTCGTCGATGAGGCCGGCATGCCCAAACATCTTCCTTGGGAAGACTGGCGTCCCGGTGAGGAGGAGTTCACCTCGGGCTGGGTTCGGGCGACCGCACCGGCCGGTGACGCGTCCTATGAGGGTCGGGTCGGCTGGTCGGGGGAACTCGGCTTCGGCGTGCGAGCCCCTGAAGGTGATCAGGAGTCGCGGGACGCGTCGGGTTCGGCGGGGAGGGCCTCGTGATGGAGACCACCGCCGTTGAGTACGTGGTGTTCGCCCTGTGTGCCGTCATTGTGCTTGCCGGCGCGTTCGGGGTGATCTGGTTCCGCAATCCGGTTCAGGCGGCGCTCAGCCTGGTGGCCACGCTGTTTGGTGTGGCGGTGTTGTTCCTCAACATGAACGCCCAGTTCCTCGCTGCAGTGCAGGTCATCGTCTACACCGGCGCCATCGTGGTGTTGATCCTGTTCGTGATCATGTTGTTGGGGGTCGACGTCGAGGAAGACCTCGAGGAGGAACCGCTCGTCGGCCAGCGGGTGATCGCGCTCGTTATCGCTGCAGGTGTGGCCGGACTCGTCGTTGCCGGGGTGACCCTCGGCGGTGCCGATCTCGTCAGTGGCGCCCGGTCGGTGACCGGATCGATCGTCGATGACGTGTCGAACATCGAGCAGATCGGACGCCTGTTGTTCACCGAGTACGTCTTCGCACTCGAGATCACTGCGGTGCTGCTCACCATTGCGGTGATCGCCGCGGTGGTCATGTCGAGGCGCCCGAGCGAGGTCGAACCGCTCCCCGCTGAGAACGCTTCGATGGAACCGCCGGAACCGATGGAGCCCGAGGCCGAGGAGGTGTTCGACTGATGCGAAGCATTGACGCCGGCTACCTCGTTCTGGCAGCCATCTTGTTCTCCATTGGTGCGTTCGGATTGCTGGTTCGCCGCAACCCGTTGGTGATGCTCATGTGTGTCGAGCTGATGCTCAATGCCGTGAACCTGACATTCGTGGCCTTCGGCATGATGCTGGGGGACCTCGCCGGTCAGGTCACCGTGTTGTTCGTTCTGGTGGTCGCCGCGGCGGAGGTCGTGGTGGGTCTTGGGATCGTGGTGGCCATGGCCAGACGACGTCCGGGAGCGACCGCCGATGACATCAGGGTCCTCCGGGGCTGAGGGGGGACAGCGGAATGGTTGAACTTCTGTGGCTCGTCCCTGCCCTGCCTTTGGCCGGGTTCGTCATCTTGGTCCTCGCTGGCCGCCGCATGGGAGAACCCGCCGCGGGCTGGATCGCCACGCTCATGGTCACCGCCTCGTTCGTGGTGTCGTGTGTGGCGTTCGTCGGTCTGGTCGGCCTCGAGGACCACGTGTTCGTCCAGACGCTGTTCACCTGGATCCCCGCTGGCGACTTCCTCGTTGACATCGGGTTGTACCTCGACCCGTTGTCGGGGGTCATGATCCTGTTCATCACCGGGATCTCGGCGCTGATCCACCTGTACTCGATCGGCTACATGCACGGAGACGCCAACTTCTCGAAGTTCTTCATCTACCTGAACCTCTTCGTGTTCTCCATGCTCGTGTTGGTGCTCGGCGACAACCTGTTGCTCACCTTCCTCGGGTGGGAGGGCGTGGGGGCATGCTCGTACTTCCTCATCTCTTTCTGGTTCACCAAGCCGGCCAACGCCTCCGCCGGGAAGAAGGCGTTCGTCACCAACCGGATCGGCGACTGGGGTTTTCTGGTCGGCATCTTCATGGTGTTCTTCACGTTCGGATCGCTGAACTACTCCGACTTCCTGCCCGAAGCGGGTGGTCTGGCCCAGACCACCGCCACCTTCATCGCCGTCATGTTGTTCATTGGCGCCATCGGCAAGTCGGCGCAGCTGCCGTTGTCGGTGTGGCTGCCTGACGCCATGGCCGGCCCGACACCGGTTTCCGCACTCATCCACGCCGCCACCATGGTGACCGCCGGGGTGTACCTGTTGTCGAGAATCAACCCCATCATCGCCGTGTCCGCCGACTGGGTCCCGATGCTGATCGCCTGGACCGGTGCCATCACTGCGTTGCTGGCCGCCACGGTGGCCGTCGCCCAGAACGACATCAAAAAGGTGCTGGCGTACTCCACCGTTGAGATGCTCGGCTTCATGTTCATGGGGGTGGGCATCGGTGCCTACTGGACCGCCATCTTCCTCATGGTCGTGCATGCGTTCTTCAAGGCGCTCTTGTTCTTGTGTGCGGGCTCGGTGATCCACGGCATGCACGAGAACCAGGACATGCGGGTCATGGGTGGCCTGAGGGTGCTCATGCCCGTCACGTTCCTCGCCTACCTCGCCGGGTGGTTCTCGCTGGCCGGCATCCCACCCTTCAGCGGGTTCTTCGGCAAGGACGAGGTCCTCACCTACGCGTTCCAGGAGAACAAGGCGCTGTGGGTGGTCGGCGTGATCGCTGCGTTCCTCACCGCCGTGTACATCGGCCGTCAGGCGTTCATGGTGTTCTTCGGGGAGGAGCGCTGGCCTCAGTACATCGCCCGACTCGGCACCGCCACCCCTGCCATGGTTGAGGCCACCGCTGCTGCCGACGAGGCGGCCATCGCCGCCGAAGAGGCCGCCGATGAGGGCGGGTTCGACGAGGTGGATGACGTCGAGTTCCACCCGGTGCCGGAGGGATTCCGTCCCCACGAGTCGCCGTGGCTCATGACGCTGCCGCTCGTGGTGTTGGCCGTGCTTTCGGTGGTCGGCGGGTTGTTGAACCTGCCGTTCCCCAAGAGCATGCACTACCTCGAGAAGTGGCTCGAGCCGGTGTTTGAAGGTTCAGCGGTCAAGCTCGAACTCTCCTCGGGGACGATCGTGGGCCTGCTCGTGTTCTCCACGGTGGTCGCCCTCATCGGAACGGCCTTCGCCGCTGCGGTCTGGTTGCGGGGGCGCATCGATGCCCGCCGGTTCCAGCCGGCACTGTTCGTCAACGCCTGGTACTACGACTCGGCGCTTTCCCGCTTCGTCGCCGGTCCGGGCACCGACGCGTTCGAGTCGACCGCCTCCTTTGACCGCACGGTCATCGACGGCGCCGTCAACGGGGTCGGTGGGGTCGCAACCCGCGCCGGTCAGGCGTTGCGCCAGACCCAGAGTGGCTACGTCCGAAGGTACGCACTCGGTATCGGCATCGGGTCGCTGCTGATCCTGGCGTTCATGTTCACGAGGGTGGTGGGGTGATGAACGGTGTTCTCGCTGCCCAGGGACTGAGCTTCCCCATCCTCCCGGCCCTGGTGTTCATCCCCATCATCGGGGCACTCATCATTGCTGCCCTGCCGGCCAGGCGCGTCGAACTGCACCGACTTGTCGCCATCGCCAGCGCTGTGGTCCTCGGAGCCCTTTCGGTGTGGCTGCTCGTGGCGTTCGACCCGTCGAACCCGGGCCTGCAGTTCGTCTCGTCGGCGATGTGGGTGGAAGCACTCGACATCAAGTTCGTCCTTGGGGTGGATGGCATCTCGCTGTTCCTCGTCGTGCTCACCGGCATCCTCTTCCCGATTGCGTTGTTCGCCGCCAAACCCGAACATTCCGAGAAGGGGTACTACTTCTGGCTCACGCTGCTCGGCGCAGGGTGCATGGCGGTGTTCCTCGCCGGGGACCTGTTCTTGTTCTTCCTCGGTTTCGAATTGACCCTGGTCCCGCTGTACTTCCTCATCGGCAAGTGGGGCCACGGCCGGCGGGTGTACGCCGCCAACAAGTTCTTCCTGTTCACCATGGCCGGGTCGGCGCTGATGTTGGTGTGCATCGTCGCCCTCGCCGTGCTCGACGGTGCGGGGGAGGGGGGTGGCGTCACCTTCGACCTGGTGCGGATCGCCGAGGGAGGCGTGCTGTCAGAGACGGCGCAACGGGTCCTGTTCCTCGGGTTCGTGGCGGCGTTCGCCGTGAAGGTGCCGGTGTTCCCATTCCACACCTGGCTCCCCGACGCCCACACCGAAGCCCCCACCGCCGGGTCGGTCGACCTCGCCGGCGTGTTGTTGAAACTCGGCACGTACGGCTTCATTCGCTACGGGCTCTACCTGTTCCCCGAGGCGGCGGTGTGGGCGGCACCGGCGCTGATCTCGCTGGGCTTGATCGGCATCATCTACGGCGCCGTGGTGGCGGCCATGCAGCGCAACCTCAAGCGTCTGGTGGCGTACTCGTCGGTGTCGCACATGGGGTTCGCCGTGATGGGCATCTTCGCCCTCAACGTGGAGGGCCTCGAGGGCTCCATCATGCAGATGGTGAACCACGGCATCATCACCGGTGCGTTGTTCATCCTGTTGGGGTACCTCTACAAGCGTCGGCACACCTACGAGATCTCGGAGCTGTCCGGGTTGCAGAAGGTCGCCCCGGTCTTCGCCGGTCTGTTCACCTTGTTCATGCTTGCCTCGATCGGGGTCCCGGGCCTCGCCGGTTTCGTTGGCGAGTTCCTCATCCTGCTCGGCACGTTCCTCGCCCATCGCTGGTGGGCGGTGGTCGCCGCTGTCGGGGTGATCCTCGCTGCGCTCTACATGCTGTGGGCGTACCAGCGGGTGTTCCACGGGGAGCCGTCGGAGGCGAACCGCTCGTTCAAGGACATCAAGTTGGCCGAGTTCCTTCCACTGGTCCCCCTGATCGGACTCGTGTTCTTCATCGGCCTGTACCCCAAGCCCATCCTCGAGCGGATCGAACCGTCGGTGCAGTTGCTGGTTGAACACATTGAGCGTCAGGTTCCCGGCTTTGAGTCCCCTGGGACCCAGGACGGTTCGGAACTGCAACCCGTCGCTTCGGGAGCGGGCAGCGGATCGAGCCCTGAGGGAGGCGAGTGATGTCGTTGTCGATTCTCGCCCAGACGCCTCTGCTCACCGAGCAGATCCCCACACCCGTGGTGAGTTGGCCGGCGCTGCTCCCCCTCATCGTGATGGCCCTCGGTGGGCTGTTGTTGCTGACCTTCGCCTCCCTGTTCGGTCGGCGGGTCGGCACGCCCTTCTTCACGTGGTGGACGGTCATGACCGGCCTCATCGCGTTCGGTACGGCCGTGCCGTTGTGGGCTCAGGTGCAGGGCTGGGACCGCAGGGTGCTGTGGTGGAATCCGGAGCAGACCCCGGCGGGGGCGTTCTCGACCGTCGGTGGTGCGTTCGGCATCGACGGTTTCAGCGTCCTGCTCACCATGCTCATCGCACTGGCGGTCGCGGTGTGCGCGCTGGTGATGGCAGGGACCTCCGAGCGGGACGGGGAACGTCACGTCGAGGGTCCGGCACTACTCATCCTGTCGGCCACGGGGGCCATGGTGATGGTCGGGGCCAACGACCTCATCGTGTTGTTCCTCGGCCTCGAAGTCCTGTCGCTGGCGGTGTACGTGCTCGCCGCGATGAATCTTCGGCGGGTGCAGTCCCAAGAGGCGGGCCTCAAGTACTTCGTGCTCGGGGCGTTCTCATCGGCGTTCTTCCTGTACGGCATCGCACTCGTCTATGGCGGGACGGGATCGACCTCACTGGTCAACATCACCGGGTTCCTCGCCGACAATCTCCTCCTCGGATCGTCGTCGGTGTTGGTGCTGCTCGGCATCGCCCTGATGGTTGCCGGTCTGGCGTTCAAGGTCGCTGCTGTGCCGTTCCACTCGTGGAGTCCCGACGTCTACGACGGCGCCCCGACATCATCGGTGGCGTTCATGGCCAGCGTCGTCAAGATCGCAGCGTTCGCCGGGATGGTGCGGGTGCTCGTCGTCGGCTTTGACACCTTCGCCGCCGACTGGCGTCCCATCCTCCAGGTCCTCGCCGTCCTGTCGCTCGTCGGTGGAGCACTCGTCGCTCTCGTGCAGACCAACGTGAAGCGTCTGTTGGCCTACTCGTCGATCAGTCACGCCGGTTTCATCCTGTTGGGTGTCGAGGCAGCCAGCGACACCGGTACCCGGGCGGTTCTCGTGTACCTCGTGGCGTACACGTTCCTCGTCATCGGTTCGTTCGCGGTGGTGAGCATCGTTGGTCGCTCTGGGGACGGCATGCATTCGCTCGACTCGTACCGTGGGCTGGGCCGGGTGTCACCGGCGCTGGCCGGCACCTTCACCATCTTGTTGTTGGCCCAGGCCGGCGTGCCGTTCACCTCGGGCTTCTACGCCAAGTTCTACGCCGTGATCGCCGCTGTGGACGCCCAATCGGCGTGGTTGGCAGTGGTGGCCATGCTCTCGGCGGTCATCGCCGCCTACCTGTACCTCCGACTGGTGGTGACCATGTGGTTCGTGGCACCAGGCGACCAGACCCCTGCACCCGGTTTGCCCATTCCGGCCACCACCGGGGTGGCGCTCGTGGTGTGTGTGGCGGTGACCCTGTTCATCGGGATCACCCCGGGCCCGCTCACCTCCGTCGTTGACGAGGCCCCGCCCGTCGTGGTGGAGCCGCCCGTGGAACAGGTGGCGGACGCTCCGGGTCTCGACGGTCTCCCCCCGGGTCTGCTCGACGCCCTCGGCGGGGGCGGCGCAGGCGGTCAGGATCCCCTCACCGTTGACCCCGGTGGGGCCGGAACTCCCGCAGGTGGGGCCCCGTGATGGCACCCGCAGGAATTTCCCGGCATGTTCGCAGATTCACTAGTGTCGTGACCCGATGCTGCTGACCGACATCTCCCCGTTGTTGTCGGCGACGACAGCCGGCGAGTCCTATTCGGACTTCGTGCGCAGCTACCTCACTGTCGCCATTTTCGGTCTGTTGGCGCTCGGCATGGTGGCCCTGCTGCTGGGCGTCGGGTCCATCATCCGGCCCAACCGTCCCCAGCCCGGCAAGTACCTCACCTACGAGTCCGGTGTGGACCCGGTGGGTGAGGCGTGGCCCCAGACCCAGGTGCGGTATTACATCTTCGCCCTGTTGTTCGTGATCTTCGACGTGGAAGCGGTGTTCATCTTCCCGTGGGCCACCCGCCTCGACTCCGAGACGGCGTTGGTGGATTCGTCTGGCAACGTGTTCGAGATCCTCGGTCCGTACGGCTCGTACGGACTCGTGAAGATGCTGTTGTTCATTGCGGTGTTGGCGTTGGGTCTCGTGTACGCCTGGCGGAAGAAGGTGCTGCGGTGGATGTGACCCGAGTTGTGGCGAACCGAGGGAGGCACTGATGGGCCTCGTCGAGAGCGGCAAGCTCCCCAAGCCGCTGACCCAGTTGCTCAGTCTGAGCCGCAAGTACTCCTTGTGGGTGTACCAGTGGGGTTTGGCCTGCTGCGCCATCGAGATGGGGTCGGCGTTTGCCTCACCCCGCTACGACGTGATGCGCCTCGGCGTCATCCCGTTCCCCGCCAGCCCCCGTCAGGCCGACCTCGTGGTCATCTCGGGCACGGTGACCGACAAGATGGCCCCGGCGGTCAAGCGTCTGTACGACCAGATGCCCGACCCCAAGTACGTCATCTCCATGGGGTCGTGTGCGAACTGCGGCGGCCCCTACTGGGATTCGTACTCGGTGACCAAGGGCGTGGACCAGATCATCCCGGTCGACGTGTACGTCCCCGGATGCCCGCCGCGGCCCGAAGCGTTGCTCGAGGGCATTGTTCTGCTCCAGGAGCGCATCGGCCGGGAGGACATGGCCGAACGGTGGAAGGGTGATCCGATTGTCGTCGGCTGACACCCCCACGACCGACGCGGCTGATGAGGCTGTCGAGACGGTGACCGACGAGCGTCGTGAGGCGCTCCTCGCCCGCATCACCGAGGTGCTCGGTGATGCCGTGGTGCAAAGCCACATCCGGCCCGGGGACGACCTGTGGGTCCGGGTGACCCGTGAGGCGTGGGCCGACGTTGCCGACGCCTCCCGAAACCGGCTGGGTCTGCGGTTCTTCGACTTCCTGTCAGCGATCGACTGGCTGCCTTCGCCGTTCGGACGTGACATGGACGCCCAGGAGGACCTCGACGCAGACGCTGCTGCGGCCGAACCGGCACCGATCGTGACCGGTTACGCCGGGGGCGACACCCGGTTCCAGTTGCTGGCCAGAGTGTTCGACGTGGATGAGCACATCGGGGTGACGTTCAAGGCGGACCTGCCTGATGAGGATCTGTCCGCTCCGACGTGGACGAGGACGTTCCTCGGTGCGGAATGGCATGAGCGTGAAACCTGGGAGATGTTCGGCATCTCGTTCACGGGTAACGCCAACCTCGCGCATCTCTATCTCCCCGGTGCGTTCGAGGGGAACCCTCTCCGCAAGGATTTCCCCCTGCTGGCCCGTCGGGTGAAGCCGTGGCCCGGGATCGTCGACGTGGAGCCGATGCCCGGGGCCGGCGACGAGGGCGACAGCGACGAGGGAGGTGCATCGTGACCGTCACCGACTCCCAAAAGATGGCCTACGTGGCCGCCCAGGCGGCAGACGCCCGGGTGAACCTGCAGTTTGAGACCGAGGATGGGATGACCCTCAACATGGGTCCCCAGCATCCCGCCACCCACGGCACGCTGCGCATCGTCGCCCAGCTTGACGGTGAGCAGGTGGTGCGGTGCGAGCCGATCCCCGGCTACATGCACCGGGGGTACGAGAAGCTCTGTGAGGTCCGGACCTACCCGCAGGTGACCACACTCATCAACCGCATCGACTGGTTGGGGAGTTTCGCCAACGAGGTCCCGTTCATCCTCGCTGCCGAGAAGTTGATGGATGTTGAGGCGCCACCGCGTGCCCAGGTGATCCGCACAATCCTGTTTGAGTTGTCCCGCCTCGGGAACATCTCGTTGTTCCTCGGGGACCTCGGTATCCAGCTCGGTGGTATCACCATTGGCTTCTACGCCTTCCGGGACCGGGAGTTCGTCCTCAACCAGATCGAGGCCGCCACGGGTGGCCGGTTCCACCCCAACTTCGACCGCATCGGTGGTCTCAAGGACGATCTGCCCAAGGGCTGGATCGCCGAGACCCACCGCGCCATGGACCGCATGCGCCGCTTGTGCGACGAGTTCGAGGAACTGGTGCTCGGCAACGAGATCTTCCAGGCCCGCACACGCGGCATCGGGGTCATCCCCGCCGACATCGCCACGAGTTACGGCATGTCGGGAGCCAACCTGCGCGCCACCGGGGTCGACTGGGACCTGCGTCGTGACGCCTGCCCACCCGGGTTGTCCTACGACCTCGCCGACTGGAAGGTGTGGACCCATCCCGATGGTGACTCCTACGCCCGCACGTGGGTGCGACTTCAGGAAGTCCGCGAGTCGACCCACATCGTCGACCAGTTGCTCGACTCGATTCCCGCAGGCCCGATCATGGCCAAGGTGCCCCGGATCATCAAGGTTCCCGAGGGCGAGGCGTGGGTGGCCACGGAGAACCCGCTCGGGGAGATGGGTTACTACGTGGTGTCCAAGGGCGATCTGGTGCCCTTCCGGGTCAAGATCCGGTCCGCCTCGTTCAACAACATTTCCGTGGTTCCGTGGGTGACCCGCGGGGTGTTCGTCCCCGATGTGATCACGATCATGGCCTCGCTGTACTTCATCCTCGGAGATATTGACCGGTGAGCGAACTCATCTTTGCCATCGAGCTCGCCTACTGGCAGCAGACCCTGATCAAGGTTCTCGTTGCTGCGGTGCTGATCCCCACGACCGCCTTGATCCTCGGCATCGTGTTCCTGTTCAAGATGATGTCGTGGATGCAGAGCCGCATGGGCCCTCAGGAAGCCGGTCCCCGCGGGTTGCTGCAACTCGCCGCGGACGGCCTGAAGTTCCTCCAAAAAGAGGACATCATTCCTGACCGTGCCGACCGGTTCGTGTTCAAGGCGGCACCGGTGGTGGTTCTGGCCAGCACGTTTCTGACGTACGTGATCCTCCCTGCGGGACCGGACCTCATCATTGAGAACCTCCCGACTGGCATCTTCTTCGCCATGGCGGTGTCGTCGCTGTCGGTGGTGGGTGTGCTCATGGCCGGATGGTCGTCGTCGAACAAGTACGCCCTCATGGGTGGCCTGCGTGCCGGTGGCCAGCTCATTGCCTACGAGTTGCCACTGATCCTCGCTGTGATGGGCGTGGTCATCCAGGCTGGCTCGCTGTCGATGCAGGACATCGTGTGGGCCCAAGCCGACGGATCGATGTTCGGGTTCGGTGGTCTCGGACTGCCATTCGTGATCACCCAGATCGTGGCGTTCTTCATCTTCATGGTGGCCATCCAGGCTGAGTTGACCCAGCCGCCCTTCGACATGCCGGTCGCCGAGTCCGAGGTGGTGGGTGGTTTCCACGTCGAGTACACCGGCTTCCGGTTCCTGTTCTTCTTCCTCGGCGAGTTCGCCACCGCTTTCGCCTTCGCGGCCATTGCCGCCACCTTGTTCCTCGGTGGCTGGTGGGTGCCCGGAATCGACCCCAATTCGGCGCTGGCCAACATTGTCGGCCCGATCGCGTTGTTCGTGAAGATCATGGTGGTGGCGTTCCTGATCTTCTGGTTCCGCTTCACCTACCCTCGCTTCCGCGAGGATCAGTTGCAGCGTTTCGCCTGGAAGTACCTGATTCCGCTTGCGCTGGCCAACATCACGATCACCGGCATCTTGGTGGTGGTGTTGTGACCCAGTTCGTTGTGTGTTCCGAGGAGGTGGTCTGATGCCCAAGGTTCCAGGCATGGTCAAGGGCCTCGGCGTCACGTTCCGCACCATGGTCGAGACCCTCAAGCCTTCGGGCGGTCCTGCCACCGTGCAGTACCCCCATGAGAAAGAGGAGCCGTCCCCGCGGGCCCGTGGAGTGATCGCGCTGCACGAGGAGAACTGCACCGCCTGCATGTTGTGCTCCCGTGAATGCCCCGACTGGTGTATCTACATCGAGGCGCACAAGACGTTGGCGCCGCCCCGTCGTGCCGGCGGCAAACCCCGTCAGGTCAACCAGCTCGATCGTTTCGCCATCGATTACTCGCTGTGCATGTACTGCGGCATCTGCGTCGAGGTCTGCCCCTTTGAGGCGTTGTTCTGGAGTCCCGAATACGAGTTCTCCGAGGTCAGCATCGCCGATCTGCTCCATGAGAAGGAACGGCTGGGGGAGTGGATGGAGACCGTCCCCGACTTCGAACCGTACGAGGCAGGTAGCGAGGCCAAGGGCAAGAAGGTGCCCCGATGAGCATTCTCGCCGTGACCGAGGTCCTCGTGGCCCAGAACATCGCCTTCGCCATCATTGCGGTCGGTGTCGTGGTGGCCGGCGTACGACTCGTGACGACCGAGAACGTCGTCCACGCCGCACTGTGGCTGGTGGTGGTCCTCGCCGGCATCGCCGGCCTCTACATCCTGCTGGCGGCCGAGTTCACCGCCATCGTGCAGGTGTTGGTGTACATCGGCGCCATCGTCGTGCTGTTCCTGTTCGGCATCATGTTGACCCGGGCCCGTCTCGGTGAAGGGGAGACGGTCAACAAGAAGATGCGCGCCCCCGCCCTCGTCATCGCCGTGGCCATGTTTGCCCTGATGGCCTACTCCCTGTGGGGTTACTTCGGGTCGACCGAACTCGAGGTCATGGGACGCAGCACCGCCGAGTTGGGTCAGACCACCGCCCAGGTGGCCGACACGCTGTTTCTGACGTACCTGATTCCCTTTGAGGTCGTGTCGGTGCTGCTGCTTGCGGCGTTGACCGGGGCCATCGTGTTGGCGAGGAGGGACTGATGCTGCTCAACCAGTTCCTGTTGCTCGCCGCGGTGCTGTTCTGCATCGGGGTGTACGGCGTGCTCACCCGTCGCAACGGCGTGATGGTGCTGATGTCGATTGAACTGATCCTCAACGCCGTCAACATCAACCTGATCGCTTTCGGCACGTACCTCTCTGACGCCACCGGTCAGGCGTTCGCGCTGTTCATCATCGCGGTGGCCGCAGCCGAGGTCGGGGTTGGTCTCGCCATTGTGCTCATGTTGTTCCGTAACCGCCGATCCATCGACATTGACGCTGTCGATCAACTGAAGGGCTGACGGACCTCCGAGATGGACTTCGCCACCGACATGCTCACCCGTGCCTGGCTTCTGCCAGCCATCATGGTTGTGTCCTTCCTCGCCATCTTGCTGTTCGGCAAGCGGATGTCGGAGAAGGCCAAGTCGGGTATCGGCATTGCTGCGGTCGGCCTCTGCTTTTTGTTGTCACTCGTCATCGTGTTCGGTTGGGTGAACCGTGTCGAAGGGCCCGACGGCGGTTCGGTGGTTGCGTGTGGCGACGAGCAGTACCGTCCCAACCCCGCCGCCGGTGAGCAACCCGGTGAAACCGGCTACGCCGGCGTGGAGGGCGCCCTCGCTCCTGTCGGGATCCCCGAGGGCGAGAGCGCTGCGCCCGCTCTCGCTGCAGCGGAGGAGGAAGCCACCACCACGGTGCCCGTGGTGTGTGCCGTCACGTGGTTCACGATCGGTGACTTCAGTTTCGAGTTCGGGTTCCTCGTCGACGGCCTGTCGGTGATGATGCTCTTCGTTGTGACCGGCATTTCGCTGTTGGTGCACGTGTACTCCCGTGAGTACGTCCACGGCGACATTCGCTATACCCACTACTACGCCTTCCTGAGCCTGTTCACGGCGTCGATGCTGTTCTACGTGCTGTCGTCGAACACGCTGCAGATGCTCATGGGCTGGGAACTCGTCGGCCTGTGTTCGTTCGGCCTGATCGGCCACTGGTGGGAGGAGAAGAAGAACTCCGACGCCGCGCTGAAGGCCTTCATCACCAACCGTGTGGGTGACACCGGTCTGATTGTCGGCATCATCATCACGTTCTTCGCCGCCGGTGCCACCAGTTTCAACGTCTTCCACATCAACGAGTACGCCCTGTCGGGTGCGGCGAACTCAACCCTGCTGTTGGTCGGTGCGCTGTGCCTGTTCGCCGGGGTCACGTCCAAGTCGGGCCAGTTCCCGCTGCACACCTGGCTGCCCGATGCCATGGCGGGTCCG
>CAMAQM010000036.1 GCA_945860545.1 Bifidobacterium breve
CACCACGATTCCGGCGAAGGGGATGCGGAAGTTGAGCATGCTCACCCCTGAGAGCACGAGCACGCTGGCCGCCAACACGGTGCCCGCCACTTTCGCCGGTGCCGACACCTCAACGATGTCGTCGATGACCCCGACCAACAAGATGATGGCGGCAGCCACCACCAGACCGAGGGGCTCGGTGTTGCCGGCGAACACCTCGTCGAAGGCCCCCATGCCCCACGCCGTACCCACCCCGGCGAGCAACCCGGCGAACATGGCGATACCACCGAGTGTGGGGGTGGGACGCTCGTGGACCCGTCGCTCGTCGGGACGCACCACCGCCCCGACCCGCACCGCCATCCGCCGCACCACCGGCGTCACCCCGAGGGTCACCACACCGGCAACCACGACAACGACGAGGTAAGCGGGAATGGTCGGCACGTTGAGGTGTTATCCGTTCACCCGGGACAGCCCCGGGGTCAACCCGCCGCCGGTGTGGCCGCAGCGGGGTACGGACGGAAACGGGCACACAGCGCCACCACCTCGTCGCGAACCCCCGACAACACCTCGGGGTCGTCACGATGACGCAGCGCCCGGGCGGTGAGGGATGCCACCTCAGCCATCTCTGCGGTCCCCATCCCCTGCGTGGTGACCGCAGGGGTGCCCAGACGCATACCGCTGGTCACGAACGGGGACCGGGGATCGTCGGGCACCGTGTTCTTGTTCAGACTGATGCCCACCGAGTCGAGCACGTCCTGAGCGACCTTGCCCGTCAGGTCGTCGTCAAAGGTACGCAGGTCGGCGAGCACGAGATGATTGTCGGTGCCGCCCGAGACCAGACGGAACCCCTCGTCAGCCATGGACGAGGCCAACGCCGCAGCGTTGTCCACGATCCCCCGGGCGTAGGCGGCGAACTCCGGTTGGGATGCCTCACGGAACGCCACCGCCTTGGCGGCCACGGCGTGTTCGAGCGGGCCACCCTGCAAGCCAGGGAAGATCCCCTTGTCGATGGCGGGGGCGAGCTCAGCTGTTGACAGGATGCACCCTCCTCGCGGCCCGCGAAGCGTCTTGTGGGTGGTGAAGGTCACCACGTCGGCGAACGGCACCGGATTGGGGTGCGCCCCCCCGGCGATCAACCCGGCGATGTGGGCGGCGTCGAACATGAAGTACGCACCAACCTCGTCGGCGATGGCCCGAAACGGTTCGGGGTCGATGATGCGGGCATACGCGGTGGCGCCGGCAATGATCATCTTGGGTCGTTCCGCCAGCGCGATGTCACGCACCTGGTCGTAGTCGATGCGTTCGTCCGACGCGCTGACGCCGTAGGCCACGAACCGATACAGGATCCCGCTGGCGTTCACCGGGGAGCCGTGGGTCAGGTGCCCGCCGTGGTCGAGGCTGAGTCCCATCACCGTGTCACCCGGTTCGAGCAACGCCAGGTACACCCCCATGTTGGCGTTGGCACCCGAGTGGGGTTGCACGTTGGCGTGTTGCGCACCGAACAACGCCTTGACCCGTTCGCGGGCGAGGTCCTCGACGACGTCGACCACCTCGTTCCCGCCGTAGTAGCGCTTGCCCGGGTACCCCTCGGAGTACTTGTTGGTGAACACCGACCCGGTCGCCTCCATGACCGCCGGGGACGTGAAGTTCTCCGAGGCGATCAGCTGGAGGGTGGTGTTCTGACGCTCGACCTCCCGGTCGATGAGGTCGAACACCTCGGTGTCACGGTCGGTGGGCCAGGTCATGGCGTGTTCGCTCCAGTGGTCGGGGGCCGGTCAGCAACTCCTCCCATCATGGACCGGATCGCACCGGGTGTGTGGCGTCCGGCGATCCTGGAGTGTTCCGGGGTGGCTGAACCGGTCCCCTCGGGCGGGGGTGACCCCATCACGCAGGAAGGTGTCGCGTCGATGCGGTGAGTGTACCGACCGCCACCGCCGGGATTTCCCCGGTTCGTGGACAGATCCGTAGCCTGACACCCGTGACGTCGGGGAGGCACCGACGACCGGGGAGGACCTGTGAGCGGCAACCACATTGATGACCGGACCCCTGTACTCGTCGGGGTCGGGCAGATCAGCCAACGCGTCGACCGTGGCGAACCGGCCGTGGAACCCGCCGAGCTGATGGCCATGGCGGCCACCACCGCATTCGCTGACGCCGGTGCTCCGGGTCTCGCCCGCAATGTGGACAGCATCCGGGTGATGAACATTCTGTCGTGGCCGTACCGGGACCCCGGCGCCGCCGTGGCCGCCCGAATCGGAGCGTCGCCGTCCCACACGGGACTCACGGTGATGGGTGGCAACTACCCCCAGACCATGGTCAACCGGGCGTGCGTCGACATCGCGTCGGGGGCGGTCGACGTCGTGGTGGTGTGCGGCGCGGAGGCGTGGCGTTCACGCTCCGCAGCGCGCGCCGAGGGCGGTCTGGGCTGGGAGGTCCAGGCCGACGACGTGCGCCCCACCGAGATCTACGGCGGCAACGACCCGGACCTTTCCTCGCCGGCGGAGGTGGCACGCGGGGTGTTCATGCCCATTCAGGTGTACCCCATGTTCGACGTGGCGTTGCGGGCCCACCTCGGTCTCGGCGTTCACGAACACCGTCAGCGGCTCGGTGACCTGTGGAGCCGGTTCAGCGCCGTGGCGGCCACGAACCCGCACGCCTGGATCCAACAGGAGTTCACCCCCGACGAGGTGGCGACCGCCTCGGCGTCGAACCGGATGGTGGGTTTCCCGTACACGAAGCTCATGAACTCCAACAACAACGTGGAGCAGGGGGCGGCGGTCGTGTTGTGCTCGGCGGGAGCGGCGCGCGCCGCAGGCGTGCCGACGGACCGTTGGGTGTTCCCCCACGCCGGCACCGACGCCCACGACCACTGGTACCTCTCCGAGCGCTGGGACCTCCACTCGTCCCCCGCCGTCCGTCTGGCGGGGGGCCGCCTGTTCGAACTCGCCGGCGTGGGCGCCGACGACATCGCCCATGTCGACCTGTACTCGTGTTTCCCGTCTGCGGTGCAGATCGCTGCGGGCGAACTCGGCTTGGGCATCGACCGTCAGTTGACGGTGACCGGCGGCATGAGTTTCGCCGGTGGACCGTGGAACAACTACGTCACTCATTCGGTGGCCACCATGGCCGACGTGGTGCGCAACGACGAGGGGTCCGTGGGTCTGGTCAGCGGCAACGGCGGATACGTCACCAAACACTCCTTCGGGTTGTACAGCACCCGTCCGCCCGCCAACCCCTACCGCTGGGAGAACTGTCAGGGGGCGGTCGACGCCCTGCCGAAACGCTCCGCTGCCGAGGAGTTCGCCGGCGCCGCCACCTTGGAGACCTACACGGTGATGCACGGCCGCGAAGCCCCCGAAACGGCGTTGGGTGCGTGCCTGACCCCCGACGGGCAGCGGGTCTGGGTGCGCAGCAGCGACCCTTCGCTGATGGCCGAACTCGAAACACGGGAGTGTGTCGGGGCCGCCGTCACCGTCGACGGCGACGGCACGTTGCACCTCGGCGACTGACCGTCCCACACCTGGGAGATTCAGTCGGCGGCGCGTTCCCGGTTGGCTTCGAGGCGGGCGGCGAGCATGGCGATGACCCGATCGTGGGCCTTGGGCATCTCGGTCATCAGCTGGGCGAAGGCGTCGGTGTCAAAGGCGACGAGACGCATCGGGGTCGCAGCCACCACCGACGCCGAGCGGGGACGGTGGTCAACGAGGGCCATCTCCCCAATCATGGTGCCCGGCCCGATTGAGGCCACGACCTCGTCACCGACGTAGACCGTCGCCTGTCCGGCGAGCACCACGAAACACTCCTGGCCGACCCGACCCTGATCGATGATGACCGCGCCAGGCAGAGCCTCCACCTCGTCGGCGAGTCCGGCCACCCGTTCGAGTTCGCCGGGTTCGAACCCTTCGAAGAAGGCCACGTCCCGCAACGCCACGGCCAGGGCGAACCGGGCCTGTTCGTCAGCGGCGGCCTTGGTGCGCTTTCCGAACATGCGCAGAGCCTACCGGGGCACGGACCGTCGCGGGCCGGTCACTCCCCCGCCCACCACGCCACCACCATGCGGTCACGTCCAGCAAGGTCGACGCCTACCTCGGCCCGCCGATATCCCGCCGCCAGGGCGTACTCGACGAGGTCGCGCGCCTGGGTCGGGGCGCACTCGGCAACGAGGACCCCGCCGGCAGCCAGCCACCCACGCGCCCCGTCGATGATGGCGACGAGGTCCTCGGTCCCCACCGGGCCGGGCACCAGCGCCCCGTGGGGTTCGTGATCGGCGACCTCGGGCGGCAGCGGATCGTCGGCGGACACGTACGGGGGGTTGGTGACAATGATGTCGACCCCACCGGGAGTCACCGCCGCAGTGGACTCGAACGCCTCGAACCACGACCCCTCCACCAAAGTCACTCCGTGGCCGGCCATCCCCACCCCCGCCAGGTTGGCCGCAGCGACGGCCAAGGCGTCGGGCGAAACGTCGGTGGCGACCACCCGGGCGGCCAGGCGTTCACAGGCGATGCTGAGCGCGATGGCTCCCGACCCGGTACCAAGGTCAACCACCACCGCTGACCGCCGGTCGCCACCGAGGAGCGCGTCGAGTTCGGCCAACGCCCGCTCCACGACCTCCTCGGTCTCAGGCCGGGGGATCAGCACCCGGGAGTCCACCATCAGGTCCAGTGTGCGAAACGGCCAGTGCCCCAACACGTACTGCAACGGCTCGCCTCCACAGCGCCGCTCAACAAGTCGGTCCAAACGTGCCACGGCGGTGGTGGTGGCGGGGGTGTCAGCCTCGGCATCGAACCCGCCGGGGGTGATGCCGCTGACTTCCTCGACCAGCCAGCGGGCTTCACGTTCGGCGTTGTCGACACCGGCACGCTCCAGACGTTGCGCAGCCTGACGGGCGATCTCGCCCCACGACACGGCGTCCTCGCCGGTCACGACGACGTCCCGCCGTCGCTCCCCTCCGCCAGCGCCTGGGCGCGGGCGTCAGCCACCAACGGTTCGACCACGAGGTCGAGGTCACCGGCGAGCACCCGGTCGAGCTTGTAGATGGTGAGACCGATGCGGTGGTCGGTGACCCGGTTCTCCTTGACGTTGTAGGTCCGGATTTTCTCCGACCGTCCCCCACCACCGACCTGGCTGCGACGCGCCGCCGAAGCGTCCGCCGCCTGGCGTTCCTGTTCGGCAGCGAGCAGGCGGCTGCGCAACACCCGCAACGCCTTCGCCTTGTTCTGCAGCTGGCTCTTTTCGTCCTGCATCGACACGACGATCCCCGTCGGCAGGTGGGTCACCCGCACCGCGGAATCGGTGGTGTTCACCGACTGCCCACCCGGACCCGACGATCGGTACACGTCGATCGAGAGGTCGGCGGGGTCGATGGTGACCTCCACCTCCTCGGCCTCGGGCATGACGGTCACGGTGGCTGACGAGGTGTGCACCCGCCCCTGCGATTCGGTGACGGGCACCCGCTGCACCCGGTGGGGGCCACCCTCGTGACACAGGTGGGTCCACGCCCGTTCACCGGCGACGGTGAACGTGATCTCGCCGTACCCGCCGAGGTCCGACGGGTGGGCCTCGAGGATCTCAAGCCGCCAACCCTTGCGGGTGGCGTACGACCGGTACATCTCAAAGAGGTCGCGGGCGAACAGGTTCGCCTCCTCACCACCTTCAGCACCGCGGATCTCCATGATGACGGTGCGCCCGTCGTTGGGGTCGGGAGGAATCAGCGCCATGCGGATCTCGGCGTCGAGTTCGTCGAGTTCAGCCTCGCCACGATCCACTTCGGCGCTCAGGGCGGCGCGCTCCTCGGCGTCGACCTCGGCCAACAGTTCACGTGCTGCGCTCAGGTCACCTTCGACCGCACGTCGGCGACGCACCAGGGCCACCACCGGCTCAAGTTCGTGGTAGCGGCGGGCCGCGGCGGTGTAGCGGACCTGATCGGCAATCACCTCCGGATCGGCGAGGCTCGCCTCAACGGAGGCGTGTTCCCGTTCGATCTCGTCCAGCCGTTCCCTCATCACGTGCAGGCTAGGGCGCTCATGTGCCCGGCCGTGGGCTGGATGAGACGTGCCAGTCGTCCGCCACGGTCACGAACCCGGCCGGAGCGACCAGTTGTTCGGCCAGACGCCGGGTCACCGGCTGGAGGTCGCGCTCTGCGAGCACCACCACGAGACGGGACGTCGCCTCGGTGCGCGAGTCGTGGGCGAGGCGAACGTCGGCAGCGGCGGGAATCACGTCAAGGTCGACACCCACCGTGCATGCCACCACCACGGAACCGCCGTCGAGGTCGGTGCCGACGGCGAACGCCGGCCCGTCGTCACCCACCGAGGTGCGAGCCAGCGTGCCCGCCACCGGTTCGAGCGTTGCCCCACCCACCAGCGCCGGATCGGCGACCACCAGCTGGCGTAACCAGCGGCTTCGGGCCATCCGACCCAGCGGGTGACGGTCGGCGTTGACGCCGTGGCGAACCCGACGAACGTCCGCGGCCACCCGTTCGAGCGCCGCCCGGGCGGCGCCGCCACGTGTTGCGTCACCGTCGGCGCCGAGCAACATGGCATGACCGTCGCGATCGTTACGGCCAACCCCGGGGTGCACCTGTGCGGATCCGTCGACGGTGACGACCCGAGCCACTTCGAGTCCGAGGACCTCGCCACTCACCACACCATGTTCAATCACGACGTCGATCCCGATGTCGGTGAACACCCCGGCAGCTTCGAGTTCGTCGCGGCCGACCGGCACCTCGTCGGGCACCGGAGCGGCAGACGCCTCCACCAGGTCGGTGCCGTGCACCTGCCACACCGTGACCGGGAAACGGAACGTGCCGGCCCGACGCGCCAGGACGGCGGCGTCACTGTCGGCCACGACCGCCAGGCGGGACGCCTCGTGACGCAGCGCCCAGGCCACAGCCCCACCCAGTCCGGTGGCAGGTCGGTCATCGAGGAGGACCCACGCAGTGTCGGAAACGACGGCGGCGGCCCCACCGGGGAACGCCACCGGGTCGGGACGCACACCGCTGTGGCGGTCGACGAGGGCGGCGAGTTTGGCGCCGACGAGTCGGGCGCGCTGGTCGGGCGGCAGGGCAGTCACGTTGTCACCACCGCAGGCCACCCCGCTCCCCTGTGGGGACGGGGTGCGGCCGGCGCGTCAGTCGCCTGAGGTCGCGGCGGCCTTCTTGCGCTGGCCGAAGCGGCGCTCGAAGCGTTCGATACGGCCACCGGTGTCCACCAGACGCTGCTTGCCGGTGTAGAAGGGATGGCACTCGCTGCACATTTCGACGGTGAGCTCGGGCCGGGTCGACCGGGTCTCGAAGGTGACGCCGCACGAACAGCGAACCTTGCAGATCTGGTACTCGGGATGGATTTCGGCCTTCATCGCTCTCTCCAGTGCTCACGAACTCTCGACAGTGTGGCCCACTGTGGCGGTTGGGGGCAATGTGGGCGCACCCACCGACCCGGGGACCTCTGATCAGGCCGTGCCCGTGGGGGCCTTGGCGATCTCGGCGAGGAAATCGTCGTTGGTCTTGAAGGTGGCCAACCGGTCGATCAGCATCTCAAGGCCGGCCCCCGAGTTCCCCTCGCTGCCCAGACCGGAAAGCACCCGACGGAGCTTCCACACCATCTGGAGCTGCTTGCGGTCAAAGAGGAGTTCCTCGTGACGGGTAGAGGAGGCGTCCACGTCGATGGCCGGGTAGATGCGGCGATCGGCGAGGCGACGATCCAACTTCAGTTCCATGTTGCCGGTGCCCTTGAACTCCTCGAAGATGTGTTCGTCCATCTTGGAGTTCGTCTCCACCAAGGCGGTGGCGAGGATGGTGAGCGAGCCACCCTCCTCGAGGTTTCGGGCTGCACCGAAGAAACGCTTGGGCGGGTACAGCGCCCCGGCGTCGATACCGCCGGACATGATCCGACCCGACGCAGGTGCGGCGAGGTTGTACGCCCTGGCCAGACGGGTGATGCCGTCGAGGATGATCACGACGTCCTTGCCCTCCTCGACCATGCGCTTGGAGCGCTCGATGACGAGTTCGGCCACCATGGTGTGTTCATCAGACGGCCGGTCGAACGTGGACGCCACCACCTCTCCACGGATCAGCCAACGCTTGAAGTCGGTGACCTCCTCGGGACGTTCGTCGACGAGCAGCACGATGACATGGCACTCGGGGTTGTTGGTCTCGATGGACCGGGCGACCTGCTTCATGATCGTGGTCTTGCCCGCCTTGGGGGGCGAGACGATGAGGCCACGCTGACCCTTGCCGACCGGGGAGATGAGGTCCATGATCCGCGCCGTCATGTTCAGCGGGTCCTCGGGCATCTCCATGCGGAGCTTCTCGTCAGGGAACAGCGGGGTGAGGTCCTCGAAACGGGGACGGTTGCGGGCGAACTCGGGGTCGCCACCGTTGACGGTGTCGATCCGCAGCAACGCAGGGTTCTTCTCGGTGCGGCTCGCCGGCCGGCTGGCGCCAGTGATGTGGTCGCCACGCCGAAGCCCGAACTGGCGGGCCTGCTTGACCGACACGTACACGTCGTCGCGTGACGGCAGGTACTGCTTGAGTCGCAAGAACCCGTAGCCGTCGTCACGCAGGTCCAACAGTCCCGACACCTCGACCGGTTCGCCGGTGAACTCCTCGGGGCGGTCCGGGCCGCGCTGGCCTTCACGGTCACGGTCACGGCCGCGACGACGGCGTCGGCGGTTTCCGGGCTCACCGTCCTCGCGCTGACCGTCGCGCTGACCGTCACGCTGACCGTCACGCTGGGTGTCACGCTGACCGCCGTTGCGGCCACGGTCGTTGCGCTGGGGGCGTTCGCCACCGTCACGTTCGGCATCGGCCTGCGTCCCAGCCTCGTCACCGTCACCGCCGACGGCGACGGCTTCGCCGACGTCCTCGGCGTCGTCAACGGGTGCCACGGCACGTTCCTTCGCAGCGGGTCGCGCGCTGCGACCGCCGTTGCCCGATGGCGCCGGAGCGGCCGGAGCCGCGCTGTCGGCGCCAACGTTGGCGAGTTCCATGATCATCTCGACGATCTCGGCCTTGCGGGCACGCGACCCGGGCTTGCCACCGAGGGCGGTGGCGATCGACATCAGCTGCTCGCGGTCCTTGCGCTCAAGCGCTGACTTCTCGAGGGATTGGGTTTCCACACTCACGTCCTTTTGCTGTGTCCGCCAGTCGGCGACGTCGGTTCGCCCCCCTGACGGCGGCGGCATTCCGGTGGGACCGGGTGCGGCCAAATGGCAGGAAACAGGGGACCCCGAGGTCAGATCCGCTTCCTCCGACCTGTCCGGGCGTCCGGCGGAACGGCGCAACACCCGGGAGGAATCGTTCGGAGGGAACGAGGAATCGTCCGGCACAAAGGCATCTGGACGACAACGCCCACCCTAGGGGGTGCGACGCCCAAATGGCAACCCGGGGCTGCCGGTGCGGCCCCGAGGGTTAACGAACCGAGAGGAGTTCGTCCATGAGGCGGTGGCCGGCCACCACGTCAGCGTCGGCCACTCCCGCTTCGGTGTAGACGCCACCAGGTCCGTCAACGGCGGAATCCACCAGCAGCCACGGCACCGGGTCCGACGTGTGGGTCCGCAACGCCAGCGGGGTGGCGTGATCGGGAAGCAGCAGGAGCCGCCACGCACCCATGTCGTCGAGGCCCTCCACCAAAGGTCCCAGGATCTCCCGATCCCAGTTCTCAAGGGCCCGGACCTTTTCCACGGTGTTCCCGGCGTGACCCGCCTCGTCGGTCGCTTCGACGTGGATGACGAACAGATCGGTTCCCTCACGCAGCGTCTGCAACGCCAGGTTCCGCTTCCCGGCGTAGTCCGTGTCGTACCAGCCGGTGGCGGTGGCGAGATCGTGCACGGTGATGCCGGTGAGCACCCCGAGACCACGCACCAGGTCCACGGCGGTGACCAGTCCGGCGGTGACCCCGAAACGTTCGGTGAAGTTCGCCATGGCCGGCTGGAATCCCTGACCCCACAACCAGATCTGGTTCGCCCCAAGATCGGTGGCACCCACGATGGATTTCGACGCCTCCATCAGCTCCACGAGTCGCCGGGCGGCGGGACCGCTCGGGAGGACCGCGGGTTTCCCGGTGAGGTCGTGGGGGGGCACGCAGTCCGACTCGGCAAGGTCGGCGGGTGCGACCATGATGTGGCGGTACTGCACCCCCGGGTGGAACTCGATGCCGTCGCCGCCGAGTTCGGCGTCGAGCGCAGCGATAACCTCGGCGGCCTGTTCGGTGGAGGGGTGACCTCCGGCGAAGTCCTCCATGGTGCCGTCGGCGCCGACGGTGACCAGGTTGCAGCGGTACGCCACCTGGTCGGGACCCAACCGCAACCCAAGCGCCGCAGCCTCGATCGGGGCGCGTCCGGTGTGGAAACGGGCCGGGTCGTACCCGAGGATCGACATGTTCCCCACGTCGCTCCCGGGGGGAAGACCGTCGGGGATCACCGCCGCCCGACCCAGCGTGCCCCTCGCAGAGAGGGCGTCGAGGTTCGGGGTGACCGCCACCTCAAGAGGGGTTCGGCCGTCGAGTTCCTCGAACGGTTCGTCAGCGCAACCATCGGGCACACACACCACGTACTTCACGGCCCCATCATGGCACCCTGTGGCCCCGCCGGCGCCAGTGACGCACCGCCCGCCGGGGTGAACCGACCTCAGCGGCCGGTGGCGTCGATGTGGTCGCGCACAATCCCAAGGTCGTTGGGGAGTTCCACATACCGCTCGGGACGGTCGAACAGGTCGCCGAGGCGCTCGGGCAACGCCGGGTGCACCCCGGTCGCCGACGCAACGGCGTCGGGGAACTTGGCGGGGTGCGCAGTGGCGAGACACACCACCGGGCCGTCACCGGGCACGTCACAACGTTGGGCGGCGCCGATCCCCACCGCGGTGTGGGGGTCCACCAACATCCCGAGCCGGTCGTACACCTCCGTCACGATCCCAAGCGTCTCGTCGTCATCGAGACGCGCCCCGTCGAAGCGTTCACGCACGTCGGCCATCACCCCGGCATCGAAACTGAGGTGTCCGGTGGAGCGCAACGTCGCCATCGACTCGGCCACACGCGCCCCGTTACGACCCCACAGCTCAAACAGCAGCCGCTCCTGGTTGGACGAGACCTGGATGTCCATGCTCGGGCTGAGGGTCGGGTGCACCGCCTCGAGGTCCAGGGTGCCCCCAGACAACCAGCGGGCCAGGATGTCGTTGCGGTTCGACCCCACCACGAGCCGCTCCACCGGCAGACCACAGCGGGCCGCCACCCACCCGGCAAACACGTTCCCGAAGTTGCCTGTCGGCACCGAGAACGAGGCGGTCTGACCCGCTGCCGGACCACCGGGTCCGCACAGTTGTCCGGCCGACCACACGTAGTAGACGACCTGACACATCACCCGGGCCCAGTTGATCGAGTTCACGGCACTGAGGTTGCGACGCTGACGGAACGACGTGTCGGCGAACAACGCCTTGACCAGGTCCTGACAGTCGTCGAACGTGCCATCGATGGCGATGTTGTGCACGTTGTCGCTCATCACGGTGGTCATCTGCCGACGCTGCACGTCAGAGACCCGGCCCGCCGGGTGGAACATGAAAATCTCGATGTGGTCCCGGTCCCGCACGGCCTCAATGGCCGCCGACCCGGTGTCGCCCGACGTCGCCCCCACGATCGTGATGTGCCGATCGTCGGCGGAGAGCACCTCGTCAAAGAGGCGCCCCACCGGTTGGAGGGCGATGTCTTTGAACGCCAGGGTCGGGCCGTGGAACAACTCGGCGAGCCACAACCGGGCCCACAGAGGGACGAGAGGCACCACGTCGGGGGCGTCGAAGGTGGCGTAGGCGTCAGCGAGCAGGTTGGCGAGCGTGTCGGCGTCGATCGACGGCACCACGTAGGGGGTGAGGACCTCGGTGGCGAGCTCGACGTAGGACATCGACCGCACGCGTTCGATGAGATCCGGGGCGAACGCCGGCCACGCCTCAGGGACGTAAAGCCCACCGTCGTCGGCGAGCCCGGCGAGCAGCACCCCGGCGAAATCAAGTGTCGGGGCAGCGCCGCGCGTCGACACGTAGCGGAGCGCCGGCGGGTGGGTCACCCCTGATCCCCCACCAGACGGATCACCGAGCCGACCCGGCGCACCGAACCGAGGTCGTCCAACGCCGAGATCGTCGCCTGCACGTCCGCTTCGAGCGCCGTGTGGGTCACGAACGCCAGTGACGCCTCGTGGTCGTGACCCTCTTGGACCATTGAGCTGATCGACACCCCGTTGGCGCCGAACACACCGGCCACCGTGGCGAGCACGCCCGGTTCGTCAGCCACCTGCACCTCAACGTAGAAACCGCTGCGCAGCTCGTCGACGGGGACCAGATCAGCGGGCACCAGCACACCGAGGCGGGCGCTCGAGCCCTGGCGCCGGTTCGCCGCCGCGTCAATGAGGTCACCGAGCACCGCCGATGCCGTCGGCCCGCCACCGGCACCGGGGCCGTAGAACATGAGTTGTCCGACGGCGTCACCTTCGACGAACACGGCGTTGAAGCTGAGACGCACCGACGCCAGCGGGTGATCACGGGGCACGAGCGCAGGGTGGACACGCACCGCCACCCGGCCCTCCCCGACCGCCTCGGCGATGGCCAGCAACTTGATCACCTGACCGTTGGCCGAGGCGAACGCGATGTCTGACGCGCTGATGCCCTCGATGCCTTCGGTGTGGACCTCGTCGAGGTGCACCTCAACCCCGAATGCCAACGTGGCGAGAATGGCGGCCTTGGCGGCGGCGTCGGCACCACCCACGTCCGCCGACGGGTCAGCCTCGGCGTAGCCGAGACGTTGGGCGTCGGCGAGCGCCTCGTCGTAGGAGGCGCCCTCCTCGGTCATGCGGGTGAGGATGTAGTTGGTCGTCCCGTTGACGATGCCCATGATGCGACGGATCGGTTCACCCAGCAGCGACTCGCGCAATGGGCGCACCAGCGGGATCCCACCGGCAACGGCCGCTTCAAAGAGGAGATCCACGTTGGCGGCGGCCGCAGCAGCGTGCAGTTCGGGGCCGTGGCTGGCCAGCAGCGCCTTGTTGGCCGTCACCACCGGCTTGTGGGCGTCGAGCGCTGCGAGCACCAACGAGCGTGCCTCGTCCACCCCACCCATCACCTCAACGACGACCTGCACCGTCGGGTCGGCAACGACGGCGACGGCATCGGTCGTGAACACGTCGGGGTCGAGTGTCGGCACCCGTCGGCGGGCGGCGTCGAGGTCACGCACCGCCACCCGGCGCACCTCGAGACGCATGCCGGTGCGCGCCGCGATGACGTCAGCCTCGGAGTTGAGCAGGCCCACCAGGGCGCCACCCACCGTGCCGCAACCGAGCAATCCAATCCCGACGACGTCGTCCACCCACCCAACCGTAGTGGGGCCGCCCCGGTACGCCCGAAGCCGTTGACCCAACCGGCGGCGACGACCAGCGATCGCTCAACGGCGCCGCGTGCAGGTCAGGTTGCGCTCAGACGCCACGACCAACGGTGCCAGCCCGATCGCACGCGGAAACGTTCGGCGGTGTCAGGCCCACACGACGCCGAACCGAGTCCCCGAATGGCGGCATCGAGATGCACCGTGACGCCACGACCGGCGAGCGTGGGCTCGTCGGGCAACCCAGCCGTGTCCACAGCCGACCACAGGTCGGCGTCGGTGAGCCGCCGGGCGGTGAACCACAACGACGTGTCGGCCGGGTCGGTCGGGCCCAGGCGCACCCCCGAACCACGACCGCCCGCCGGTTCGAGGCTCAGCCACCGCAACCCACCACGGGTTCCGTGGTGTTGGGGCATGACGTAGGGGACGTAGGTGTCGGTCACCGGCATCTCGAATCGTCCGACCACCGACGACGCACACCGGTCCGGGTAGTTCTCGTCGGGTCCAAGACCGAGCCACGTCAAACGTTCGAAGTCGGCGGGCAACTCGAGTGACACCCCGACACGAGGAATGTCGTCGAGTACCCCGGGGAGCCGCACGGCTTCGTCGAAGGTGACCGTCCCGGAAGCGTCGATGGTCACCGTCGTGGTGTGCCGCACGGCGACCTCGTTGGCCAGACCGAGTTGTCGGACGAGTCGCAGTGATGCCGTGGTGTCATCGGCGGTGCGAACCCCGGTCACGCTGACACCGGTGCGCACCGGATCGACCAGTCCGGCGTCGACCCAGCGACGCAACGGTCGGGCGTACTGGTCGAGGAACCACGGGTCGTCAAGGCTGAGTGCCAGTTTCAACCCGTCGTTGTCGATCCCCGCACGGAACAGTTCAAGTTGCGGGCCGCGCACCACGAGGTCCCGGTCACCGAGACGCACCGACGTCACCGCTGCCGACGCGGCGTCCACCTCGACGACGACGGTTCCCTCCGGCCGGTCGGCTTCGAGGAGAAACTGTCCGTCGTGGCGACGGGCCACGAGTCGGGTGACGTTGTCGGCATTGCCGCTTTGCTGGGTCGCTCGTCGGGCGGGGGTGGTGTCGCCACGACGGTGGAACGTGCCCAGGGGAAACTGGTCCCAGCCCACCCGGTGGCCACGGGGCGCCCACGGTGACGCTGTGCGTGTGGCCCACACGACGCTGAGATGCAACTCCGCGCCGTCGGGAGGTGGCGTCGCCTTCGGCCAGCGGTGCGACCCCGACGCCGCCCGCAACACGCTGCGGAGGTCGTCGGGCAGCGCCACGGTTGCGGTGCGCTGAGGTCCGACGGCGGGAACCCCGAGCGGCCCTGACGCCACGGCGACCCCGTCGGCGAGCAACTGCCAGGTGGCCGTCAGCCACGAGGTGTCGGTGAACCACTGCCGGTTGCGGACCTCGAGGCGCATTCGCCCACCGGTGCCGGTAAGCGAACACACCACCGGTCGACACAACCATGCCCACTCAGCCAGACCAGGGTGTGGGGTGAGGTCCGGCCCGACGATGCCGTCGGCCACGAAGTTGGCGTCGTTTGGTGTGTCCCCGAACTGGCCTCCGTAGGCGAAACGCCAACGTCCGTCGCCGAGGTCCTGACGTAGTCCGTGGTCCTTCCACTCCCAGATGAAACCGCCCTGCACTCCGTCGCAGTTCTCGAACGCCTCGACGTACTCGTCGAGGCCGCCGTTGGAGTTGCCCTGGGCGTGGGAGAACTCACACATGATGAGTGGGCGGCGCAGATCGGCACGGCGCTCCGACCACGCCACGAGTTCGTGGACGGGCGTGTACATGGGGCAGACGATGTCGGTGGCGGGTGCCGCCGCATCGATGTCTTCCATGATCGCCCCCTCGTAGTGAAGGGGACGTGACGGATCGACGGCGCGCACCCACGCCGCGGCGGCGTCGTGCACGGCGCCGTACCCGCTCTCGTTGCCGAGGGACCACACGATGACACTCGGGTGGTTGCGGTCCCGAAGCACCATGCGGGCGACCCGTTCGACGATCGCTGACGTGTACCGCTCGTCGTGGCACAGGCTCAGGTTCCAGGCGTGACTCTCGACGTTGGCCTCGTCCACCACATACAGCCCCAACTCGTCACACAGGTCGTAGAACCGGTGGTCGTTGGGGTAGTGCGAGCAACGCACGGCGTTCATGTTGGCCGCTTTCATGGCCACGAGATCGGCCCGCATGTCCTCCACCGTCACGGCCGATCCCCGGTCGGGGTGATGGTCGTGACGGTTCACACCGCGGATGGCGACCGGCGCGCCGTTGACGAGCAACGCCCGGTCGCGGACCTCAACGGATCGGAACCCGACCCGCTGGGCCACCACGGAACGCACCGCGCCCGACGGGTCGTGGAGCCGGACCAACACCCGGTAGAGGTGTGGCTGTTCGGCCGACCAGGGCAGCACGGCGTCAAGCGACCCCGCCGGGGCGACGAGGACGACCTCGTGACCCCGGAAGATGTAGGGGTGACGCGCCGAGGGGACCCGCCCACCGGTGGGGGCAGGGGTGTCGAGCACCGTGATGCGTCGACCGCCGAGTGTCTCGAGCTGGGCCGACACGGTCCAACCCTTGTCCGGTTCGACGCCGTCGAACCCGACGGTGGCGCGCACCCACAGCACGCCGCCCCGGTGAGCGCCGTCAGACGACCATCCGACCATCGTGTGGACGTCGGCGAGGTGCACGTGATCGACGGGGCGAAGGTGGACGCTGCGGTGCAAACCCGCCATCCACCACTGGTCCTGGTCCTCGATGTGGCTGGCGTCCGACCACTTGACCACCACCAGCGCCACGGTGACCCGTCGACCCGGTGTGACGTGGGCGGTGAGGTCGAACTCGCTGTGGAGCCGCGAGTCCTTGGCCATCCCGACACAGGAACCGTTGACGTAGACGAACACCACCGACTCGGCGCCACCGACGCTGAGCACGACCCGCCGGCCTGCCCACGAGTCCGGAACGCTCACGTCCCGGCGGTAGACACCGGTGGGGTTGTCAGAGGGGACGAAGGGTGGCGCCTCGTCGAACGGCATGCGGATGTTCGTGTAGACCGGCACGTCCCAAGGCCGGCCCTGCTGGGTGCCTTGCAACGGCCAGTTGCCCGGCACCGCCAGAGAGCACCAGCCCGTCACGCCGTCACCGACCGGCCGCTTCCCGCCTGCCGTGACGGCTTCAGCGGGAACCGCCTCGGGGCGGGGGTAGAGCCGGAACTCCCAGTCGCCGTCGAGCGAGACGAGGTCGTCACAGCCGGTCGCCTCGGCGGTGAGTTCCGCCGCCGGGTCCGCCGCGCGCGCCGAACCATCATCGGAGTAGGCGAGCAGCGGTGCCCGCATGGGCAACCGACCGACCGACGACACCTCCGGGGCCGTCCACAACGGCTGGCCGGCGGCGAACAGCCCGGCGAGTGCGGTCTCAGCCACGTTGCTCACCGGGGCGAATGCACACCGAGGTCGGTGGCGAGGAGGTCGTCGATGGTCTCGCGTCGAACGACCAGGCGGGCGTCCCCGTCGGAGGCGAACACCACCGGCGGTCGGGGTACCCGGTTGTAGTTCGAGCCCATGGACCAGCCGTACGCACCGGTGACCGGAGTGACGAGGACGTCCCCGATGGCGGTGTCAGTGGGGACGTGGGCGTCACGGATGATGAGGTCGCCGGTCTCACAGTGCTTGCCCACGACCGTCACGACCCGTTCGCGACGTGCCGCCACGTCGCGGGCCAAGAACGCCTCGTACCCACTGCCGTAGAGCACCGGTCGGGGGTTGTCGCTCATGCCGCCATCGACGGAGAGGTACGTCCGGATCCCCGGGAGGTCCTTGATGGTGCCCACCTCGTACAACGTGACGGCGGCGGACGCCACGATGGCCCGACCCGGCTCGGCGGTGACCCACGCCCGGATTCCCGCCTCGGCACACGCCGAGCGGATCACCTCACCCCACTCGGTGATCGTCGGTGCCGACTCCCCCGCCACATAGGGCACACCGAGACCGCCACCGACGGACAACTCGGGCAGGTCGAACCGGTGGAAGAACGGGGCCACCACCTCAACGGCCATCCCGAAGAACGTTGCGTCGAACACCTGCGAGCCGATGTGGAGATGCAGGCCGACCAGTTCGAGGTCGGCGTGCTCGCCGATCATGTCGATGACCCGGTCGGCGTCACCGGAGGCGACACCGAAACCGAACTTCGTGTCGTCCTGGCCGGTGCGAACGAACTCGTGGGTGTGGGCCTCGACACCTGGGGTGATGCGAACGTAGAGCTCGGGTGTGTCGGCGGCCTCCCCGGCGGCAACGAGCGCGCTGATGCGGTCCAGTTCGTCGAAGGAGTCCACGACGATGCGACCCACCCCGTCATTGAGTGCAACGCGGAGTTCCCCGACCGACTTGTTGTTTCCGTGCAGCACCAGACGCTCAGCCGGTACGCCCGCAGCGCGGGCGACGGCGTACTCACCACCGGTCGAGACGTCGAGATTCATGCCTTCCTCGACGGCGAGTCGGGCCATGGCGGTGCACAGGAACGCTTTGGTGGCGTAGTTCACCCCTGGGCCGAACGCGGCAACCGCCTCGGCGCACCGGGCCCGCAGATGCGCTTCGTCGTACACGAACACCGGGGTGCCGAACTCCGCTGCGAGTTCAACGACGTCGCAACCACCAATGAGGAGTTGCCCGTCGGCCCCCACGGTGGCGTTGTCGGGCAGCAACGCAGCCGGAACGGGTGCCGACGCGTCAGGTTGCTCAGGGGTCGCAGTCACAGGAACCTGAGCGTATTACCTCCGCCTACCGAACCCCGTCGGCGTTGGCGATAGGCTGCGGATCCCGGCGGCACCGTGCACGGTGCTGCTCGCTGCCCTCGTAGCTCAGGGGATAGAGCATCGGCCTCCGGAGCCGTGTGCGCAGGTTCGAATCCTGCCGAGGGCGCCATCGGCGAAAGCCACCGTGGTGGTCCCTCCACACGCAAGCCCGACTGCTTCACTGGCCAATACCCGGATCTCCTCGCCCGCCGTGGTCGAATATCGGCATGGAGCAACTCTGGTTCTTCGTCGGCGTCCTCGTCGCCATCGCACTCGATTCCCCCCTGCGCTACATCGCCCGGTCGCTGCGGGCACGAACCGAGGTCAAACCCAACCTCACGGTCTTCGTGTGGCAGCTGTTCCTCATCGTGCTGCTCATCGAGTTCTGGGTGGCGTCGATCTCACTGTCGAACACCGAGATGGGTCTCGGCCAGTTCCTGCTGTTCCTCCTGCTCCCCTTCGGCGCAATGGTGTTGTCGAGTTTGTCGAGCCCCACGGTGGAGCCGGGAAGCGACCAATACGCCGAGTTCGTGGCCGAGAAGTTGCCGTTCTTTCTCATCCTGGCGGCGCTCCCGGCAATCAGCGTGTTGCGCGAGATCATCGCCGGAGAGCCGATCCCCCTCGATGCCGACCTCGTCTACCGGGTGTTGGTCTTCGTCGGGGCCATCGTCGGCATCGTCATCCGGTCTCCCCGGGTAGTAGCCGCCCATGCAGTCGCCATGCTGGTGCTCATGACGACGTACCTCTTCGACGTGTACGGAACGGTTCCGGTCTAGGGGCAACGGGGGCCTAGGGTCTGGCACATGGCATCCATCTCCCACAACACCTACTTCGACGGCGGCGTGCAGAGCCTCGGGTTCGAGCGTGACGGCCACAGGGCCACAGTCGGAGTGATTGAGCCCGGCGAGTTCCGTTTCGACACCGGCGCCCCGGAGCGGATGACGGTTGTCGCCGGCGAGTTCAGCGTGCTTCTTCCCACCTCGACGCAGTGGCAGTCGTTCACCACCGGCGACGTGTTCGAGGTCCCCG
>CAMAQM010000037.1 GCA_945860545.1 Bifidobacterium breve
ATCGCCTTTGGTCGCCCCGACGCGTCGAGTGACGAGGTCGTCGCAGCGGCCCGCGCCGCCCAGGCCCACGAGTTCATCGCCGCGCTGCCCGACGGGTACGACACCGTGGTCGGCGAACGCGGCCTGACCCTCTCAGGCGGACAACGTCAACGCATTGCCATCGCCCGCATGCTGTTGGCCAACCCGCCGGTCCTCGTGCTCGACGACGCCACCAGTGCCATCGACGTCGGGGTGGAAGCCGCCATCCATGAGGCGCTCGAGACCCTGCTCGAGGGCCGCACCACCCTCATCATCGCCCACCGCCTGTCGACCATCGCCCTCGCCGACCGCGTGGCACTTCTTGAGGATGGCCGGGTGGCGGCCACGGGTACCCATGCGGAACTCATGGCCAATGACAATCGCTACCGGGCGTTGCTGGCGCGTACCGATGACACACCCCGCGAACTCAAAGAGGCCTCCGGGGTGGCTGCGGTTGTGCCTCCCCCGGGTGCGGGGGGCATGCCGGGTGGACTCGGTGGGGTGATGCTGTGAGTTGGGGACCGCCTGCGGGCAACCCGTTCGGCGGTGGCGCCGGCGCCCCACAGGGTGGTCTGCCCTTCGCCGGGGTTCCCCCCGAACTCGCCGAACGCGCCCGCAGGGTGCTCGATGCCGAACCTGAGCATCCCGCACCCGACGTGGCGTTCTCCCACCACGAGAGCGACCGGAGTCCTTTCACCCTGCGGTCATTCCTCCGTCCGGTCAGGGGCCCCGCGCTCGTGGCCCTGTTGTTGGTCGTGGTGGAGACCGCCACGTTGCAGGCCGGTCCCCTCCTCACCCAGATCGGCATCGACCGGGGAATCAGCAACGGCGACCTGCGGGTCGTGCTGATTGCGGCGGGAGCGTTCCTCGCTGCGATCGGGCTGAACGTGGTGGCGTCGGGGGCACGGATCTCCTACACCGGCCACCTCGGTGAACGGCTCATGGAGATGCTCCGCATCCGGGTGTTCGCCCACCTCCAGCGACTGTCGCTCGACTACTACACCGGTGAGCGCTCAGGCCGGGTAATGACCCGCATGACAAGCGACATCGACGCGCTGACCGCCCTGTTCCAAGACGGACTCGTGAACCTCGCCGTGCAGGGCTTCACGCTGGTGATCATCACGGCGGTGCTGGTGTGGATGAGCCCAATGCTGGCCCTCATCACCATCGGTGTGGTGGTGCCGATCATGCTGGCGCTCACGTTGTGGTTCCGCTCGGCATCAGAGCGCGGCTACGCCGAGGTACGCGACCGCATCGCTGAGGTACTCACCGATCTCGCGGAGAGCCTGGCGGGCATCCGCGTCATCGCCGCCCACAACCGTCGCCGACGCAGCGTCGAAGTCCACGAGGACATCGTGGACTCCCACCTGCACGCCAACCTCTACACCGCCCGGGTGGGGGCGATCTACGGCCCGGCATCGGACGGCGTGGGCATCGTGGGCCAAGCCGTGGTCCTGGGGGTCGGGGCGTGGATGGTCCTGGGCGACCGACTCACCCTCGGCGAACTGAGCGCGTTTGTCCTGTACCTCACGGCGTTCTTCGCCCCGGTGCAACAACTCGTTCAGCTGTACAACACCTACCAGTCGGGCCAGGCGGCGGTGACCAAGCTCCGGGATCTGCTCGCCACCGACCCCAGCGTGCCCGAGGACCCCGACGCCGTCACCATGCCCCTCATTGACGGGGCGATCTCGCTGCGCGACGTGACGTTCGCCTTCGAGCCGGGGCGCGACGTGCTCCACTCGGTAGATCTCGACATCGCCCCCGGGGAGACCTTTGCCCTGGTCGGACCCACCGGGGCGGGAAAGTCCACCATTGCCAAACTCATGGCCCGCTTCTACGACCCGTCGTCGGGCACGGTGACCATCGACGGACACGATCTACGTTCCGTGACACTCACGTCGCTGCGCAGCCAGCTCGGCCTCGTTCCCCAGGAGCCGTTCTTGTTCCACGGCACCGTGCGGGACAACCTCACCTTTGCCGCACCGGACACGAGCGACGAGGACATCATGGCGGCGTGCCGGGAATTGGGCATCGACGATCTCGTCGCACGCCTACCCGCTGGCCTGGACACGCCGGTGTTCGAACGGGGATCGTCGCTCTCTGCGGGGGAACGCCAACTCCTGGCGCTTGGTCGTGCGTTCATGGCGCGTCCCCGGGTGCTCATCCTCGACGAGGCGACCTCCAACATCGACCTCGCCGCCGAGCGCCGCATCGAGCGGGCTTTTGACACGCTGCTGGCCAACCGCACCGCCGTCATTGTCGCCCACCGACTCGCCACGGCCATGCGCGCCGACCGGATCGGGGTGGTCGAGCACGGCACCATCACCGAGCTCGGCACCCACGACGAACTCGTCGCTCTCGGCGGTTACTACGCCTCGGTGGTGGCCCGCTGGGAGTCCCACGCCGGTGAGCAGGTGACCCCCTGAGCCTCAGCGTCTTTCTCGTTGCGTTCGCCGTGATGCTCGTCGGCTCGGCCATTCAGGGCGTGGCCGGTTTCGGATCGAACCTGTTCGCCGCACCACTGCTCGTCATCGTCGATCCCGACCTGGTCCCCGGACCCCTGATCATTGCTGCGGTGGCACTCAACGTGCTGATCCTCGGAGCGAACCGCGGGACGAACCCGTGGCGCACCATGGCGTGGGCCAACGTCGGGCAGGTGTTCGGCGGCGTGGCGGGCGCCCTGGTGTTGGGGGCCATCGCCGCCGAACAGCTCTCGATGTTCTTTGCCGTCATGATCCTCGCCGCTGTGGCGCTGGGGGCCAGTGGATTCGCCCCGCACCGCACGCCCCGCACCATGGCTGCAGCCGGGGCACTGTCGGGGTTCATGGGGACGTCGGTGGGCATCGGCGGGCCGGCTATCGCCCTGGTGCAGGCAGGATCGGAAGGTGACGAGCTTCGCGCTGCGCTGTCACGGTTCTTTCTGTTGGGCACAGTGGTGTCGTTGCTCGCCCTCACTGCGGTCGGCCGGTTCGGGTGGGGTGACCTCGCCACCGGCCTTCTGCTCGTACCCGGCACCGTTGCGGGGTACCTGCTGTCACGACCCCTCGCGCCACGGGTCAACCGACGCACACTGCGGGTCGTCGTCCTCGTGCTGTCAAGCGTCGCCGCTGCGGTCGCGCTCTTGCGGGCGCTGCTGTAGGAAGCGCTCAGGCCGGGGCCGGTCCGGCGACAAGGGCGGCGAGACGAGGACGGGACTGTTCGATCTCGTCGGACAGCATTCGTTCGAGGAGGGCGCCACCGAACGAGCCTCCGTAGTGGAGGTCCACGGTGAGCCGGGCGGAACCCTCCCGCTGCTCGACGCGGGCGTCAAGCACCCACGGTGCGTGGTTGCGCCCGTCGAGTTCGGCACGCTCGAACCGCACGTGCCACGGCGGGTCGAACATGGTGCGAACCATGCGGAGGCGTTTGGAACGCGCCACCGGCCCGAGCCGGCCTCGGAGCTCAACCAGCCACGCCCCCGGATCGGCATCTCCATCACCGTCCACCCCGAGGGTCAGGTCGAGGCCTGGGTGGGGCACGGCGTTGTCCACGATGCCGAGCCACGCAGGGTACGCACCGAGGTCGGCCACATGGGCGAACAGCACCTCAGGGGCGCAGTCGGCGTCGAGGTCAACGGAGAGATCCACGCCCACAGTCTGCCGCGGTGCGACCCCACTGCGAACCCGGTACGGTGCGCACCATGTGGTTTGGTCGTGAACCCGCAATGGTGACCCCCGATGAGGCACTCCCCGGTCGCGCTGAACGCATGCCTCTCCCCGACGCCCATCTCGCCCTCGGTAACCCGCTCGGCCCTCCGTGGCCCGACGGCCACGAGACCCTGATGGTGGCCATGGGGTGCTTCTGGGGCGCCGAGCGGGTGTTTTGGAACCTGCCCGGGGTCTGGACGACCGCCGTGGGCTACGCCGGGGGGTACACCCCCAACCCCACCTACGAGGAAGTCTGCAGTGGCCGTACCGGCCACGCCGAGGCGGTGCTGGTGGTGTTCGACCCGACCGTGTTGCCACTGGCGGACGCGCTGGCGGCGTTCTGGGAATCCCACGACCCCACCCAGGGCATGCGGCAGGGCAACGACGTCGGCACGCAGTACCGCTCGGGACTGTGGTGGGCCAACGACGCCCAGCAACCCATGGTCGAACGGTCCGTGGCGGTGTACACCGAGCAGTTGGTGGCTGCGGGATACCGGGAACCCACCACTGAGGTCGGACCGGCCCCCGAGTTCTACTGGGCCGAGCCCTACCACCAGCAGTACCTCGTGAGTCACCCCAACGGCTACTGCGGTCTCGGCGACACCGGGGTGAGTTGCCCCACCGGGCTGTTCGGCTGAACGAACCTCACCTCCCCAGGTGCCACAACCGGGACTCGTCGATCTCCACTGTCACGTCCCTTCCTCGCCATTGTGGCGCCGTGGGGTCGGTCACCTCGGTGGTCACCAACCCCTCGATGTCGGGGACGTCAAGGGTGAGGGTGGTGTGCCCGCCCGCAAAGACGGCGTCAACGACCCGCACACCGGAGGTATCGGCAACCCCCGTGACCCGTATCGCACCGGGTCGGAGCACGACGCGCCCCCCACCCCGCCAGTCGTCGACCACCTCGTGGCCCACGAAACGGGCGACCTCTTCGGTCGCCGGCTGGTCCCAGACCTGCTGGGGTGCGCCTGCTTGGAGGACATGGCCTGAACCGAGCACAACGAGATGATCGGCGAGCGCCAGGGCTTCGCGTTGGTCGTGGGTGACGAGCACGACGGTCGTTCCCACGGTGGCGAACAGTGCGTGCAGTTCGCCAACAAGCCGGTCATGGAGCACACGGTCGAGGGCGGCGAGTGGTTCATCGAGACACAGCACCCCCGGGCCCGGCGCCAACGCGCGGGCAAGGGCCACCCGTTGCGCCTCCCCACCTGAGAGCGTGTCGACTCCACGTCGGGCGAACCCGGGAAGCCCGACGAGGTCCAACACCTCGGCGGTCCGGCGGGCGATCTCCTCGCCGGTCACGCCTTGCATCCGCAACCCGAACCCGATGTTGGCCCCGACGTCACGATGCGGGAACAGCGCCAGATCCTGAAAGGCCAGGCCGACGCCGCGGCGATGCGCCGGCACGGAGGTGACGTCCACGCCGTCGAGGAGCACCCTGCCCGTCGAAGGGCGGATCAGTCCCGCCACGGCACGCAACAGCGTCGACTTCCCTCCCCCGCTCGGACCGAGGACGGCCGTCGTTCGACCCGCCGGGGCGGTGAGCGACACACCGGCCAGCACGGACGCGCCACCGAGCTGCACGTCGAGGCCCTCGACATCAAGTCGGGCCCCGTCAGTCACGCACACCACCGCGCAGTTGATCGACGGCGAGAACCACCCCGACGGTGACCACCATCAGCAGTGTCGCCACCGCCATGGCCTGACCCCGGTTGAGGGCGCCGGGCTGACCGAGCAGACGGGCCACGGTCAGCGGCAACGTCGGCAGGTTGGGACGCGCCACGACGAGGGTGGCACCGAACTCTCCGAGGGCGATGGCAAAGGCGAACCCGCCCGCCACGGCTATCGGTCGCGCCAACAGCGGCACATCGACGTGCCGAACGACCGAGATCGGCGTGGCTCCGAGAACCGCAGCGGACTCGCGCATCGATGCATCGATCGAGCGGGCGGCGGGGAGCAGGACGCGCACGACGAAGGGCAGGGCCACGAGAGCCTGAGCGACGGGGACCAACACGATGCTCGAGCGCAGATCCAACGGTGGGCGACCGAACGCCAGAAGCAGGCCCAGACCGACCGTGACTGCGGATGCTCCCAACGGCAGCATGAGCAGCGCGTCGAAAGCGGCGGGTCGGGCAAGGCGGGAGCCATGGGGGTCACGCTCAAGGCTCATGATTCCTGCCACGGCGAGCCCACCCACCACCATGGCGATGGCGGTGGCTACCACGGCGACGACCAGTGAGTTCACGAGTGCTTCGAGCGGGGCGGCCTGCAGCACGCCACGCCGGTCGTCGAGCGCCGACCAGTACGACCAGGTCCAGCCCTGAGGTCCCCACACCGAACGAGCCACGAGGGTGACCAGCGGGATCCCGAGGATCACCATCATGCTCAATGCCACCAGACCAGCCCCCAGTCGTCGCCCCCAACGGTCCGTGACGCGAGGTGCGGGTGCCGTCGGTCGCAACGTCACCGACCAGCGCTGCGCCCATCGGCCCGCCACCCACAACAAGGTCACCACCAAGAGCATCTGGGCGACGGCGAGCACCGCGGCGGTCCCAAGGTCCAGCTGGCGTACCCGCTCGTAGATCTCGACCTCGATGGTGCGCAGCCGTGCGCCTCCGAGAACCAGCACCACACCGAACGAGGTGAAGCTGAACAGGTACACCACCGATGAGGCCGCGAGCACCGAGGGGGCGAGCAGCGGTGCGGTGATGCGGCGCGCCACCTGCCACGTCCCCGCCCCGAGCACCGCGGCGGCGTCGGCGTAACGGTCTGCGAGGTCTGCCCACGCCACCCCGACGATGCGCACCACGACGGCGTAGTTGAGGAAGGTGTGGGCCACCAGCACCGCCCACAGGGTCCCTCTCGGCACGGCGAACGATCCCGGACCGGAACTGAACGCAGCAGCCACCACCACGGTGGGGAGCACGAACGGAACGACGAGCAGGGCCCACAGCACCCCACGACCCCGGAACCGGTTCCGGGCGAACAACCATGCGGCGGGGAGCGCCACCGCCAGGGTCAACACCGTCGAGATCGCAGCCTGCCAGGTCGTGAACCACACGACACCCCACAGCGACGGGTCAGACGCCGCGGTGGTGACCGGCGTCAGGTCGAGGCTTCCCCCCGGGCGGAGGGCGCGGTCGACGACGACAGCCAGCGGCCAGACCAACAGGGCGCCGACGAACAGTGACGGGAGGGCGACGAGGGCGACGCCGGCCCATCGACGACGGGTCACGGGCCGCTCACCCCAGCACGATCCTGCGCCACTCCTCCACCCAGCCTCGACGACCGGCGTCGATCTCGTCTGCCGGGAGGGACCACACATCTCCCGCCGTACCGGCGTAACGCACAAAGACGTCGGGGAGTGCGACGTCAGCGCGCACGGGGTTGACGAACATGGTGAGCGGGATGTCGGTCTGGACTGCCTCGGAGAGCAGGAAATCGATGAACAGTTCGGCCCCGGCCACGTTCGTGGATCCGGCCAGAACACCGGCGTACTCAACCTGGCGGAAACAGGTGTCGGCCACGACCCCGGTGGGTGCCTCAGCGGGGAGCGTCCCCGCCTCGACGTCGGCGGCGTAGGTCTCCGAGTAGTACACCTCCGCTGGCGGACTGGTGGCGTACGACACCACGAGCGGCCGCTCCCCTTCACCCGATCCGCCGGAGAACTCGCCGTAGTAGGCCTCTTCCCAGCCGTCGCTGACCGCAACGTCGTTGGCCACAAGGCGTTCCCAGTAGCTGGTGTAGTCGTCACCGAACGCCGCCACCGTGGCCAACAGGAAGGCGAGACCGGGACTCGACGTGGCGGGGTTCTGCACGACGAGTTGAGAGGAGTAGACGGGATCGGCGAGATCCTCAAGCCCGTCCGGTGGCGCAATCCCTCGCTGTGCGAACCACTCCCGGTCGTAGTTCACGCAGACGTCGCCGAGGTCGATGGGGGTCACGAGGTCACCCTCGGGCGCAGCGACGTCACTTCGCACGGTGTCACGGGCTGCAGCGACGTACGGTGCGAACAACCCGGCCTCCCTGGCTGCGGCGAGTTGGTTGTCATCAATGCCGAACAGCACGTCGGCCACGGGGTTGCCGGCGGTGAGGATCGCCTGGTTCACCATGGCCACCGCATCACCCCCGGCGATCAGTTCCACGGTGATGCCGGTCTGCTGCTCAAACGAGGCGAGAACCTCGGGGGTCAGGTCGAACGAGTCGTGGGTCACGACCCGCACGGTGGTCCCCGCAGGGTCGTCACTGGCGCTTTCGCTGGACGGCTCACTGGTCGTACCGCAACCGGCCACGATGAGTGAGGCCGCAAGGGCGACTGATGCGAGGATTCGATTCACGGGGCCTCCTGATGCTCGTGTGTGTCGTCAACGAATCGGTGTGCCTCGTCAGGCACGATGGCCATGACCACCCCGGCGCCCACGGTGACGCTGGCGACGGGTGCGACGAACTCGTTGGACACGCCGCGGGTGGACCACGGGATCAGTTCGCTGCCATCAAGTCCGAAGCGCAGGCCTGTGGTCGTGACACCGCCCGCCGACCCACCGACGGGAAGCAGGGTCACCAGACCCCCGGGGACGCCGTGCAACGCACGGGTGCTGCCTGCGTGGATCGGCCGCAACGCAGCTGATCCGAGGTACGCGGTCAGCAGGACCGGGGCCCACTCGGGGGAGGCCAACAGCGACATCTGCGCGGCGAGGTGATCGAGTCGGCCTGCGGCGCTGCCCACCACTACGACGGGTCCGCCTTGCGCCAGACGAACGGCGATGGCGAGTGCCAACTCAAGGTCGGTAGCTTCCTTGTCCGGTGGGTGCCTGATGATCTGGGTCCCGTGGGCTTCAAGCGCAGCAAGCCCGTCGGGGCTGACGGAATCAAAGTCACCGACGGAAACCTCGGGCACCACTCCCAGGGCGAGCGCGTGGTCGGCCCCCTCGTCGGCAGCCACCACCACACCTGCGGCGGCGGCGGTGACCACCCACGCCCCGACCACCGGATCGGGCGCGGGACCACCGGTGAAGATGGTGACGGCAGGTTGCTCGGATCGTTCCATGGTCTCTCCCTGCGCCGGCATGATCCGGATCAGGTTCTACGGTCGGAGGCGAACCCTCCCTCTCAGCCCCTCAGTGGGACTCCCGTGGTACGCGCCCACCCTACCGGAACGCTCCACCCATCGGCGCCACGACGGTCACCACTACGCTGCGCCCATGCGCCGAACCCTCTTCGACGACAACCACGAACTGTTCCGCCAGTCGTTCAGACGGTGGGTTGATGATGTCCTCGTCGTGGGCCACCCCCAGTGGGAACTCGACGGCATCGTCCCCCGCGAGGTGTTCGCCGATGCCGGGCGGCACGGCTATCTCGGCATGGCTGCACCCCAGCAGTTCGGGGGCGGTGGCGTCGACGACTTCCGCTACAACCTGATCATCAGTGAGGAGTTGGCTGCAGCCGGGGTGCCGGGAACGGGGCTCGGCATCACGCTGCACAACGACATCTGCCTGCCGTACTTCACCGACCTCACCACCGACGTGCAAAAGGCCCGATGGCTACCGGGGATATGTGCGGGTGAGTTGATCACGGCGGTGGCCATGACCGAACCGGGCATTGGTTCGGACCTGGCCGGGATGAGGACCACCGCCGTCAGACACGGAGACGTCTACGTGGTGAACGGCTCGAAGACCTTCATCACCAACGGCATCAACGCCGACGTCGTGATCTGCGCCGTGAAGACCGATCCCCAACAGCGCCACCGGGGCATGAGCCTGCTCGTGCTGGAACGTTCAATGGCCGGGTTCGAGCGGGGCCGCAACCTCGACAAGTTGGGTATGCACGCTCAGGACACGGCGGAGTTGTTCTTCACCGACGTTGAGGTACCGGTGACGAACCTGCTCGGCGAGGAGGGCAACGGTTTTGGCCACCTCGTGGACAATCTGGCCCAGGAGCGACTGAGCATCGCCATGACGGGCGTTGCCTCCGCCCGGGCGATATTTGACGAGACCCTCGCCTACGCAAAGGAACGACACGCGTTCGGGCAACCGATCGGCTCGTTTCAGCACAGCCGGTTCACACTCGCTGAGATCGCCACCGAGATCGAGATGGCCCAGGTCTTCATTGACCGGTGTGTCGAGGCGCTCAACGAGGACGAACTCAGCGTTGAGGAGGCGGCGATGGCCAAATGGTGGTGCACCGAACTTCACAAGCGCACCGCCGACGCCTGTGTGCAACTGCACGGAGGCTACGGCTACATGCGCGAGTACCCGGTGGCGCGTGCATGGGTCGATGCCCGCATCACCACGATCTATGGCGGGACGACCGAGATCATGAAAGAGATCGTCGGTCGATCCTTGGGGGTCTAGCGGCGGATCAGGTCCTTGGCGATCGCCACGATCTGCAGCTCGTCGGTGCCGGCGTAGATCTGGAGCACTTTGGCGTCGCGAGCGAGTTGCTCAACGCGGTACTCGGACATGTAGCCGTTCCCGCCGAAAAGTTGCACGGCTTCAAGGGCGACCTCGGTTGCGGCCCGGGCCGAGTACAACTTCATGGCTGACGCTTCGGCGAAGGTCAACGACGCTCCGGCCTTGGCCATCTCGATGGTGCGGAACACCAGGTTGGTGACGTTGAGACGGGCCACCTCCATGCGGGCGAGCTTTTCCTGGATCAACTGGAACTGGGCGATGGGCTGGCCGAACTGCACACGTTCCTTGGCGTAGTTGACCGACAGTTCGAGGCACTCCTCAATGATGCCGAGCGCCATGGCGGCGACACCGGAACGCTCCATGGAGAACGTGTCCTTGGCCCCGTCGCGCCCACCCGAGGGGACCTCCTCGGTCTCACCGATGAGACGGTCCCGGCCCACACGGACATCGGTGAGGAACAACTGCCCCGTCGGCGACGAGTGCATACCCATCTTGCGAAGGGGCTTGGACTGCTCGAGACCGGGCATGCCCGCATCGAGGACGAACGAGAGGATCTTGCGTTCCTCGGGGGGGTTGCCCTCGTCGAGTTTGCAGATGAACACAATGGTGTCTGCGTACGGGCCATTGGTGATGAAGGTCTTCGAGCCGTTCAACACATACTCATCACCGTCCCGGCGAGCGGTGGACAGCATCGACCCGAAGGCGTCCGATCCGGAGTTCGGTTCGGTGATCGCCCATGCCCCGACCTTTTCCATCGTGAGGAGTTCGGGGACCCAGCGTTCCTTTTGGGCAATGGTGCCGCGGCTCATGATCGATGCAGCGGTCAATCCCATCGACACACCCATGGCGGTCACCATGCCGGGGCACACCCGACACAATTCAATGATTGGGATGAGTTGCATCGAGGGGTCAGAACCACCTTCGCGGGCTGGCTTGGCGGGCGGTTCAAGGCCGGCCGCTTTGGCCTCCTCGACACTGTGGGCGTGCTCGATCTGCTTCTTGAACCTCTCGCGGGCCATGGCGTCCATGCCGAACGTGGCGAACATCTTCCGCAGGATGTCGTAGGGCGGGAGGTCGCCGTGCTCGAGATCTTCGACGTGGGGACGGATCTCCTTGTCGACGAACTGGCGGATGGCGTCGCGGATCATCAACTGCTCTTCAGACCATTGGTACATGGCCGAAAGTGTCGCCCCCGTTGACCGGCCGGTCAAGTACCGACCCCGACGTTTGGGGGGACCCGCACGCGCCTACCCTTGGGAGGCGCGTATGAACGTTCCGCACGTCACACAAGGGGTTGTTGGTACTGAGGGGGCGGCGCCCCCAGCGGGCCCTGACGCGGGCCGACTCGGGGTGGTGCCAGGCCTCGACGGGTTGCGGGCGCTTGCGGTGGTGTTGGTGTTGTTGTTCCACAACGGGTTCGACTGGGCCCGCGGTGGGTTCTTGGGGGTGAGCGTGTTCTTCACCCTCTCGGGTTACCTGATCACCTCGCTGTTGCTCGAGGAGCGTCGGGGACGCGGGAGTATTGCCTTGGTCCCGTTCTGGCGTCGACGGTTCCGGCGCCTGCTCCCTGCGTCACTCGTGTGCATGGTCCTCGTCATCGCCTTCGGGGTGTTCGCAGCCGACCCCACCCAGCGAGCTGAGCTCGCCGGGGACATCACCGCGTCGCTGGCGTACGTGGCGAACTGGTGGTTCCTTGCCTCAGGACAGTCCTACGCCGAGCTGTTCGCCGCGCCGTCTCCCCTGCTGCACTTCTGGTCCCTGGCCATCGAGGAACAGTTCTACCTGTTGTTGCCGCTCGCAGCGTTCGCGCTCCTCGGTCGCCGCCGTCACGCCGTGCGGAACTTCACGCTGGTGATCGCTGCGATCACCGCAGTGTGCGTTGCACTCCCGTTCGTATTCGCCCTCAGTGACGACTGGATCTACTACGCGACCCCCACCCGTGCGCCTGAACTCCTCACCGGGGTCCTGCTCGCCATCGTCGTGTCCAACCGCGACTGGCGCAACCGACTCACGAGTGCCCCAGCGCGCTCAGGCACCAGCGTGGCGACCACCATCATCGGTATCGCAGCCCTAGTTGCCACGCTGAGCCTTGCCACCACAACGACGACGAGTAGTTCGTGGCTCTACCGGGGTGGGCTGCCCGCATTCAGCGTCGTGTCCATCGCCCTCATCGTCGGCGCCCACAACCCGCACAGCCCCCTCACCCGACTTCTCTCAACATCACCCGTCCGACACCTCGGGCACATCTCCTACGGCGTGTACCTCTACCACTGGCCGATCTTCCTGTGGCTCGACCCGGCACGCACCAGCCTCGATGGCTGGGCGCTGTTTGCCGTACGCATGATCGTCACCCTCGCACTCGCCGAGTTGTCCTACAGGTTCGTGGAGATGCCGATCCGCAGGACGGGTCGCCTGCCCCTCCCCGGCTCGTTTTTCCGACTCGGCCGACTCGCCCCTGTGGCGATCGTCGTCGTGGTGGCTGGCGGCGTACTGACGTCACTCACCGCTCCCCCCAAAGCCATCGACTTCGACCTCGCATCGAAATCTCTAGCCGACGCGGGTGACGGGGCCTCCAGTCCCCCACCAACCACCGTCACCGTCGCCGGAGACGTCGACACCGTTCTCGCCTCCCTGCCCGCTGAACCTCCCACCCCCCGGGTGGCGGTGTTCGGGGACTCGACGGCAATGATGACCGGATTCGGCCTCGGCGCTGCGATCACCGAGCGCCCCGGCGACATGGGCTACACCGAGGGTGCGGCCCTGCTCGGCTGCGGAGTCAACAGTGGCGACCCTCGACTGCTCGGCGAGGACCAGGTCGACCCGGTGCCCCGGCGCTGCCGACCCTGGCCCGCGTACTGGAGCGAGCGGGTGCGTGCCAACGCCCCCAACGTGGCATTCGTCCAGGTCGGTCCGTGGGACGTCATGACCCGCCAGGTCGCCCCCGGCGGGCCCTTCGTCCGACCCGGTGACCCTGCGTGGGATCAAGCCACGCTCGATGAAATGCTCGTCGCCATCGACCAGCTCAGCGCCGATGGCGCCTACACGATGTGGGCGACGGCACCGCTACCCAACCGCAACCTCAACGCCGCCGAGCACTTCGCAGGTTCGGAGAACGTCGATCCCGCACGTTTCGCCCACCTCAACACCTTGATCACCAAACTGCCCGAGCTCCGGCCGGGCAAGGTGGGCGTCGTCGACCTCGCCGGGTGGCACGCCGGCCGCAGCGACGACGAGGAGCTGCGACCCGACGGGGTCCACCTCAGCGGTGTTGCGTCGCCCATCGTCGGCCGGGAGTTCCTCATCGATGAGATCACCCGGCAGTTCGATGTCGCCTGGCGGTCGGGGGACATCCCGCGCCTCATCGCCAAGAGCGTGGTCGCCCACCAACAGCGCCCCGACCCGCCTCCTGTGATCCCCGGCGAACCGTTGCGGGTGGCGGTGTGGTCCGACGAGCGAACGCCTGCCGTTGTCGAGGGGGTCACCGCTGGCGCCGGCGTCGCCGGTATCGACGTCGAGGTGAAGACGTTCGGTCGATCCTCGTGTGGGATCGCCCGCACGGGTGAACGTCGACGTGCCGGCGAGGACCTCCCCGCCGAGCCCGCCTGTCAGGATCGGTTCCCCCTTGCCAGTGAACTCGCCGCGTTCAACCCGCATCTCGTCGTTGTCGCCCCCGGCGCACACGAGGCGGCCGAGCACCGCCCGTGGACGGACTGGGATCAGTGGAGAAGCCCCGACGACCCGTTCATCGCAGCCTGGCTCCTGCGGGACTACGCAAGCGCCGCCGACCTCGCCGGCCGCACCGGAGCGTTCGTGGTCGTCACCGGCCTGAGTCCCGGTGAGGCCGACCCCTACACTGCGTCGATCAATGACGTCGTGATGGAGGTCGCAATGGCGCCCGACCGGGCCAACTGGCTCGCCAACATCCCTGCCCCGGACGCCCCGGCCTGGGCCATTGAGCGTCTGGGCAAGCGCGCCTCGTGAGCACGCCATGAGCAACGCCGGTTCCAAGGGCCTCGGCTACCTGCCCGGTCTCGACGGCATACGCGCCTTCGCGCTCATTCCCGTCATGTTGTTCCATTCCGGGTTCGCCTGGGTGCCCGGGGCGATGTTCGGGCTCTCGACGTTCTTCACGATGTCGGGATATCTCATCACGTCGCTGTTGATCGAGGAGCACAAGGGCACTGGTGGCATCGGCCTCGGGGACTTCTGGCGGCGACGGTTCCGACGGCTCCTCCCCGGGTCGCTGTTGGCGATGCTGTTGGCCATCGCCTTTGGCATCTTTGCCGCCGACGCCACCCAACGCGCCGAACTCGGTGGCGACATCGCCGCGTCACTCGCCTATGTCGCCAACTGGTGGTTCATCGCCACCGGACAGACCTACGCCGCGCTGTTCGAAGCGCCGTCTCCTCTGCTGCACATCTGGAGCCTTGCGGTGGAGGAGCAGTTCTACCTGGTGCTCCCGCTCGTGGCGTTCGCCTTCCTGCGTCGACGTTCCACCGGGAAACCGTTGGGCGGCCTGCTATGGAAGTTCGGGATCGCCATCGGGATCGCCTTCGTGGCCACCACGGCGCTGCCGTTCATCTTCACCATCAGCGACAACTTCTTCTACTACGCCACCCCAACCCGGCTGCCCGAGATGCTCTCGGGTGTCCTCCTCGCCATCGTCTTGGCCCCCGGCACCCGCCGTCAGGTGCTGAGCAGTGCCCGCGCCGTGCCGTGGGCCACGGTGGGAGGGGTCGTTGCGGTGCTCGTTATGTTGTGGCTGTGGGGCACCACGGGCCTTGCCACCCCGTGGGTGTACAAGGGTGGCTTCGCCGCCTTCAGCATCGTGTCCATCGTGCTCATCCTCAGCGTGCACAACAACCGCAGCCCGGTCACCAAGGCGCTGACGATCCCGCCGATGTTGCACCTGGGCCGAATCTCCTATGGGGTGTACCTGTTCCACTGGCCGATCTTTTTGTGGATCACCCCGGCCAACACCGGCCTTGACGGCTGGCCGCTGTTCTTCGTGCGCATGGCGGTCACGATCGGTCTCGCTGAGCTGTCGTTCCGTTTCATCGAGTCGCCCATCCGACGCACCGGTCGCCTCGAGATCGCTGGTGCGCTCCGCCCGTTGGGGCGCGTCGCCCCCGTGGCCGTCGCCGTGCTCGTCATCGGCGGGTTCCTCACGAGTGCCACCGCTCCCCCTCCGGCGCTGAACCTCGCCCGCAGCGAGGCTGAGCTCAGTGACTTCAACCAGGAGTTCGCCACTCCGCCACCCTCGGCGTCCACCGACCTCTCCATCGACGCCACCGAGGTCAGCGCCATTGAGGCGCTACTGCCCGTTGAGCCCCCGCCGCTACGAGTCGCTGTCTACGGCGACTCGTCTGCACTCACCACCACGTACGGCATCGGCCGTTGGGCCACCGAGGACCCCACCGCAGAGTTCGCCCTTGGTTCGTCAATGGTGGGTTGCGGTGTCAACAGGTCCGGCGATCGGTACTACACCGCCGACCGCATCCTCCCGATTGCCGACTGGTGTCGGGAGTGGCCCACCTACTGGACCGAACGCACCCGCGCCTCGCTCCCCAACACCGCGTTGGTGCAGGTAGGCCCGTGGGAGTTGCTCCCGCGCCGGTTCACACCCGACGGTCCACTCGTCGGCCCCGGTGACCCCGAGTGGGAAGAGGTGACCCTCAACGAGCTGCTCGAGGCGGTCGACCTGCTCAACGAACAGGGCGCGTTCGCCGTGTTCGCCACCGCTCCACCCCCCAACGCCAACCTCGGTTCGGCCCCCAGCGTCGGTCGAGAGAACCTCGGCGACCTGTCGAACCTCGCTCCCGACCGGTTCGCCATCTTCAACAAGTTGCTCGAGCGCCTCCCCGAGCTCCGGCCCGGCCGGGTGGCCATTGTCGATCTCGCCGGGTGGACCGCCGCCCAGGGAGAGCGCGACCTGCTGCTACGACCCGACGGGGTGCATGCCGGCGACGAGGGCACGGTCCTGGTCGCCCGAGAGTTCCTCGGCCCGCAACTGCAGCAAATCTGGAATGAGGCGTGGCGCACCGGCAAGGCCCGCACAATCACCGCCGAGGCCATCGCCCGTCGCACCGCCGTTGACCAACCCCGTCGTTGGGAGCCTGGCCAGCCCTACCGGGTCCTCGTGTGGTCCGATGCACGTGCCCCCGAGGTGGTGGCCGCGGTGGAGGCGGCGACGGCAGGTGTACTCCCGCCCGGCACGAAGGTCGACGTTGAGGTTGTGGCGCCTGCGGGCTGCGGCGTGGCGCGGAGTCGTCTGCAGCGCACTCCCGACGGCGACGTCGAAGTCCCCCGCGCCTGCAACGACCGCACCGCCATCACCGACGCGCTCGAGCGCACCGACCCCAATCTCGTACTTGTGGCCCCTGGTGTGTGGGAGCACGGCGAGTTCTCCCCGTACCCCAACAACGTCTACTGGGTCACCCCCGACGACGCCTACGGCAGCCTGTGGTTCATCGGCGAGATGGGTGGCGCCGTGGACCTTGCGGCGCGAAGCGGTGCGGTCGTTGGACTTGTGAACCTGCCCGCCACCCCGGCGACGGTTCCTCCGTCGGAAGGCGCTGATCGGCGCACCTCGGAGATCAACACGACCCTGGGCTACGTTGCAGGCGCTCCTGACCGATCCCCGTGGCTCCGCCTCGTCGACCTGCGCAACGGCGCCGACCCCGTCGCCGCCATCCGCCAGTTGGTCCTCGAGAGCGTGACCCCGCCCACCACACCGTGACTCCAGGTTCTCGCCGATGATCAACCGACCGCCGCTCCCCTCCGGACCCCGCACCCGGCTCCAACACCTCGCCCAACAGGTGGGGGGCGCCACCGTGCGCGGGCTGTGGGATCTCGCCGGGCGTCTGGGCAACATCGGTCCCGCCTCGCCACGGGCCCGGCGCTTCGGGTCGTTCGGTGAGGGGACCGCCATCTGTTTCCCTTACGGCAGCCACGTCAACGAACGTCACATTCACCTCGGCGCCAACACCATGATCGGTCCGGGCGCCACCCTCTCGGCCGGCTGGGGCCCGGGGCATCCCGGCCTTCCCGACGAGGTGGTCCGCATCGGCGACCGCTGCCTCATCGGCCGGGGCTCGAGCGTGATCGGCCACAAGAGCATCGTGATCGGAGATGACGTCTGGACTGGATATGACGTGCGCATCGCCGACATGAACCACGGCTACGAGGATGTGACCCGGCCGATCTCGGGTCAGTGGATGGCTGAGGCCCCCATCCGCATCGGGGATGGTTCGTGGCTGGGTCACCACGTCGTTGTCCTCCCCGGGGTGACCATCGGCCGGCACGTCACCGTCGGGGCCGGCAGTGTCGTCACCGACGACCTTCCCGACTTCAGCGTGGCGGTCGGGGTGCCGGCCAGAGTGGTGAAGCGCTGGACGCCCGGCGGTTCGTGGGAGAGCGTGACCGAGGGATAAGGTTTCCCGTCTCGGGGCGATTAGCTCAGTTGGTTAGAGCGCTGCCTTCACACGGCAGAGGTCACTGGTTCGAATCCAGTATCGCCCACTCCTCCCCCGCTGCGCTGTCTGCGGGACCCTCCGCCGACTACCCTTTGGCGTGTGGGCGGCAGCATCCGCCCGTGACCATGGGGGGACTTTGGTGGCAACGCTCACACCGTCAGACGCGACGCCGCGTGAACACGCAACAGGGGCTCAGCCCGGTCTGGCATGGGTGCTCGCCGGCACGATGGCCGGGGCTGGAGCGATCCATCTGGCCATGGCCCCGGGCCACGCCGGTGGCGACCTGATCGACCCGCTGGGATTCGTCCTCGCCGCCTGGGTGCAGTTCGGCATCGCCGCCATGGTCGTTGCCGGGCGGGCCCGTCGGGGCACGTGGACGCTGGCCGTGGTTGCCAACCTCGTACTCATCGGCGCCTGGGCGTGGAGTCGGGTGTGGGGACTGCCTTTTGGTGCACACGCTTTCGAACCCGAGGAGATTGGCGGCATCGATCTGCTCACCGTCGCACTCCAGTCGGTCGGTGTCGTCGTGGCAACCACCTTGCTCGCCGCCCCTCGGAGCCTCCACGCACGCCTCACCCCGGTCGTCGCCGGTCTCGCCGCCGTCGCCGTCTTGGGGGTGGCGACCGCAGCGGTCGTGTCGCCCGACGCCGCCAGCCACGGCCACGCCGGAGCCGAAGCCGCCAGTGGTGGTCACGGCCACGGTGGCGACGGGGATGCCATGGCCGCCGAGATGGCCGCCATCGACGCCGCCCGCTGCGACCTCGGTTTCAATTCCGCCAGCTACTACGACGAGACCGCGATACTCGGTGTGGACACCTACGGCGGTGGCGCCATGGCCGGCGACCACGGCCACGGCTCGCTCACCGATGTCGTCGCCGCCCCTGACCCCCTCGGGGGCAGGGGTAGCGCCCAGCTGGACACACTCGTGAGTCTCAGCAGC
>CAMAQM010000038.1 GCA_945860545.1 Bifidobacterium breve
GTCCCACTGCTCGGCGATGGGGCGACCTTTGCTCTCGGCGAAGACCCGCTCCACCTGCTCAACCGGCGTGCCGTCGAAACGTGGAGCGGTGATCTCCGCCAGCCACTCATGCACCGTCGGATCGATGCCGAGGGTCCGAATCAACGGCTCGGCGGTCTGGACTGCCCGGCGCAGCGGCGACACGAAGAGGTGGTCGATCCGCAGCCCGGCGAGGGATTCGGCGAGGTGACGGGCCTGACGGTGCCCGAGTTCGGTCAGGTCAGGGTTGTCGACACTGCGCCCATCGGGGGCCCATGCGGGTTGTGCGTGGCGAACGAGGAGGAGTTCCATCGGGCCGAAGTGTAGAAGCACCTTGTGACGGTCATCCGATGGACCGAGGTGGCCGGCGATGACGGGCCTGCCAGCAACCACGGTGCCAATGCCGACGGGCGTCGGGGTCCGACCGGGGAACGACGACGAGATGCCCTGTACCAGCGGGGATCTCCCGGTTGCATCCAGGACACAGGTAATTCTTCACCGCGGCGTAGGGCTGCACGGGACGGACCTCAACGTCCTCTTCAGGACCCACCACCATCGGGTCCCCTCAGCCCACCAGGGCCCAGACCACGAGTGCTGCAACCACGATGAACGCACCAGCCACCATGAAGTAATCGGCTGCTGATCGTCGGTGGACCCGGTGGGGGTTGAAACCCATGCGCCAAGTATCGCCGCTGGGCGTGCCTGCCGCGTGGTCGCGGTAGGCTTTGGGCGTGTTCAGGACGCTGTCATGCTCCCGTTGGCGTCAGCGAGTGCTCGCCGGGTCGGCTGCCGTGATCGTCGCCGTGGTGGTGAGTGCCTGCGGATCGAGTGGGCCCCCGACACCGTCGGACCCGGTGTTGGCCCAGGGTCAGCAGATCTATCAGGCCCGGTGCGCCTCGTGTCACGGCGCCAACGGCGGTGGCGGTATCGCACCAGCGCTCGCCGGCCGGATGGTGGAGCGATTCCCTGACCAGGCCGACCAGATTGCGCTCGTCACCAACGGGGTGTCTGGGACATCGATGCGGGCCTTTGGCGAGGTACTCAGTGCAGAGGAGATCGCCGCCGTCGTGCGCTACACCCGCGAGTCGCTCACGCCCTGATTGCTCAGCACCCGGCCGTGGCGCGTGGGGTACGCCGAATATTGACGCAAGAGTCGTAGCGTTGGGACGTGGACGATTCGGCACCATCGGCCAAGGGCGTCGACCCCACGGCGCCAGCCGAACCCGAAGATTGTTGGAAGGTTGCGTCCTTCGTCTCCTCGTTGACGTCGGCGGCACCAGCAACGGTGGAGGCCTACCGCGCTGATGTCGAAGGGTTCGTGCGTTGGGTTGACCCGCTCAGTGACCACGGGCCGTCCGGCGTGGACCGTCGGGTGTTGCGACGATGGATGGCGCATCTCGCCGAACGGGGATACGCCCGCAGAACCGTCGCCCGCAAGGCATCCTCGATCCGTCGGTACTTTGGCTGGCTCTGTCGCATGGGGGCCATTCCCACCGATCCGACCGTGGGGCTGAGCGCCCCCAAGGGGGAGGGTCGTCTGCCCCGGGTCCTCACCTCGTCGGATGTCGATGCGCTGCTCACCCCACCAGCTGCCGCGGGGGATGAGGAGCCTGCAGTCCGGCTACGTGACGACGCGGTACTCGAACTGCTCTACGGGGCCGGACTGCGGGTCGGTGAGCTCTGCGGGCTCGACGTCAACGACGTTGATCGCCAGGCGGGCCTGGTGACGGTCACCGGCAAAGGCAACAAGCAACGCCGCGTTCCCGTTGGCGAACCGGCGTTGGCGGCCATGTCGTCGTGGGTGGCCCATGGTCGCCAGCACATGGTGACGGCCGAGACCCCCGACGGGGCGGCGTTCGTCAACCGTCGTGGCCGCCGACTCACGCCGCGCGACGTGCGGCGCATTGTCGATCGGCGCGCTGCCACTCCGACCCACCCCCACGCGCTGCGCCACACGTTCGCCACGCACCTGCTCGACAACGGCGCTGATTTGCGGGTCGTCCAGGAGTTGCTCGGTCACGCCGACCTGACCACGACGCAGGTGTACACCCACGTCAGCCGCGACCGTCTTCGGCACGTGGTGTCCCAAACCCACCCCCGCGGTTGATCGACCTTCGCCGTCACCCCCAGTGGTCTTCCACGGTGGTGAGCGGACGCGCTCGCTAGCGTCGCTCATCCACCCCCGGTGTCGGGTGGCGCACTTCCCCCGAGACGTCGCTTGGGGGGTCCGTGGTGGTCGGTCACCGCACCAAGGTGCTTGCCGCGGTGGCGGTCTGCGTGACGTTGCTGGGCGCCGCCCCGCTGGCTGCAGCGGAGGAGTACCAACCGCCCGTGTCGGGGGTGGTGGTCGACCCGTTCCGCCCGCCGCCCCAACCGTGGGCGTCGGGCAACAGAGGGATCGACTACTCCACGGCGCCGGGAGCTCCGGTACTCGCCTCCGCACCAGGTGAGGTCCTCTTCGCCGGCGAGGTCGCCTCCGACAAGCACGTGACCCTCGTCCATGCCGACGGCCTGCGCACCACGTACTCCTTCCTCGCAACGATCGGCGTTTCGCCCGGCGAGCAGGTGCCAGCCGGGGGTGTCGTTGGGACCAGCGCCGGTCGTTTCCACTTCGGGGTCCGCGCTGCCGACGGCACCTACCTTGACCCCGACCAGCTCATCGCCGTCTCGGTGGCCCGTCTCGTGCCCGGCGGTGATGACGGCGCGACGGTTATCGCAGGTCCTGACGACGGCGGCCTGTGGTCGTTGTTGTGGCAGGTGCTCATCGACGGAGTGGTCAGCGGGGATGGCGCACTACCGGTGCTCCCGGACCTCAACGGCCTGAACCCGGCACTCGTGCACTACCTCACCGAGGTGGTGGCGGGAGGCAATCAGCGCCAGGCCCTCGCTGCGATGGCCGAAGCCCTCGCACCACAAGGACCATGCACGCCGGTATCCGATACGCCTCCGCCAAGACCGGAGCGTCGCATTCTCGTGCTCGTCGCAGGGTACGGATCGACCTCGGAGGTCACGGGCGTGGACGGCGTCGACGCTCGGGGACTGGGATATGAGGCAAGCGACGTCGTGCGGTTCTCCTACCGCGGCGGCGTGGTGCCCCACCCGAACCACCGACTCGGTCCTCTGCCGACACGGGACTACGTCGCCGCCGACTCGATTGGTGACATTCCGCTTGCCGCCCGCCGTCTCGATGAACTCCTGGCGGACATCGCTCGCAACCAACCGGGGGTACCCATCGATCTCGTTGGACATTCCCAGGGTGGCGTGGTGGCTCGGCGGGCGGTGGCTGGTGCGTCCGCGGGTAACACGCTGCCGGCGGAGGTGGCCACGCTCGTCACGCTTGGGTCCCCACACGCAGGAGCCGATCTCGCCACCGCGGGGACCGCAGTGGCGTCGTCGCCGGGCGGTCGGGCGGTGCTCAATCTCGCCGGGAGCCTCGGTCTCGCCGTTTCCGCCGACGCGCCAGCCCTCCACCAACTGGCAGAGGTTTCGACGCCGCCACCCGATCACACCGACGGCCGGTTCGTCTCGAAGTTCCCCGATCGGGTGCGGTTCACCTCCGTGGCGGCTCGGGGCGACCCCGTCGTGCCGTCGATTCGTTCGCACACCCCCGACGCCCTCAACACCACCGTGTCGGTCGCAGGTCCCCGAGCCCACGACGCCCTTCCCGGCACGGCGGAGGCGACCCGCGAGATTGCGCTCGCCGTCGGGGGGTTTCCCCCCACCTGCCGCAGCACCCCGGACCGGCTGGTCGACGTTGCCGCCGGGCACGGGGTTGCCGCAACCCACGACGGACTCGGACTGGCGCTCTCCTCGCTGGCCGCAGTGCTCTGAGGAGGGGCAGGCACCCCCGTTGGCCCTCAGGTCGCCAGTTCTCTAGACTGCGCAGGCTCGCTTAGAGCATGTCCACAGCAACTCACACCCGGATCCACCCTCGGTCGCCTCACGGTGCCGGATCTGGGGTCGCCAACCGTAGGGAAGGAACCAGAACATGTCGACTCCCGTCGTCACCATGCGCCAGCTGCTCGAGGCCGGCGTCCACTTCGGCCACCAGACCCGTCGCTGGAATCCGAAGATGAAGCGCTTCATCCACGGTGAGCGCAACGGCATCTACATCATCGATCTCGAACAGACCCTTGAGCGGATTGCCGAGTCCTACACGTTCGTTCGTGACCTCGTGGCCAATGGTGGCCAGGTCCTCTTCGTCGGCACCAAGCGCCAGATCGGTGTCTCGGTGCAGTCCTACGCCGAGCGTTGCGGCATGCCCTATGTCAACAGTCGTTGGCTCGGTGGGATGCTCACGAACCACGAGACGATGGCCAAGCGCGTCGGCAAGATGAAGGACTACGAGCGCATGCGCGACTCGGGCGAGTTCGAAGCCATGCCGAAAAAGGAAGCCCTGCGCGTGTCGCGCGAACTCGAGAAGCTTGAGCGGAACCTCGGTGGTATCCGCAACATGCAGCGCCTGCCCCAGGCCGTGTTCGTTCTCGACACCAAGAAAGAGGCGATCGCCGTCACCGAGGCCAACAAGCTTGGGATCCCGATCGTTGCGGTGGTCGACACCAACTGCGACCCCGACATCGTGACCCATGTGATTCCCGGGAACGACGACGCCATCCGATCCGGGACCCTGATGTGCCGCATCATCGCCGACGCCGTCGACGAGGGTCGTTTCATCGCCTCGCGCCGTGGCTCCGCCGCCGCACCTTCCCGCACGCCCGAGCAGCAGGCTGCCATCGACGAGATGCAGGCCGAGGCTCGTGAGGCGGCTGCACGTGAAGCTGCAGAGCGTGAAGCGCGCATCGCCGCGACCGCTGCCCCCGCCGAGCCCGTGGCGGACGAGCCCGCCCCCGCGACCGAGGAGATCTGAGCGATGTCGACGTTTGGTGCAAAGGATGTTCAGCGTCTGCGTCAGGCAACTGGCGCCGGCATGATGGACGCCAAGAAGGCCCTCGAGGAGAACGGCGGCGACATGGAAGCCGCCGCCCAGTGGTTGCGTGAGAAGGGCATGGCCAAGGTCGCCAAGCTCGCCGAGCGTGAGAACTCCCAGGGCTCGGTGGCGGTGGTCGTTGACGGGAACGTCGGCGCCATGGTGGAACTGAAGTGTGAGACCGACTTCTCGGCCAAGTCCGACGACTTCGTGTCCCTCACGCAGGATCTCGCCGACGCCGTCATGGCCCGAGGGACTGAGGCCGTTGCCGAGCTTGACGAGCGCCTCGATGCGTTGCGCATCTCGAAGCGGGAGAACATCGACCTCGGCAAGGTTGTCCGATTCGAGGCCGCCGAGGGTGCGGTGCTCGACTCCTACCTCCACCTCCAGGACGGTCGGGGGGTCAACGCCGTGCTCGTCGAGATCGCCGGTGGGGACCGGGAACTCGCCCATCAGATCGCCGTCCACATCGCTTTCGCCAAACCTCCGTACCTGACGCGAGACGAGGTGCCCGCCGACGAGGTCGAACGTGAGCGCGCCAACCTCGAGGGAATCACCAAGGCTGAGGGCAAGCCCGACCAGGCCGTGCCAAAGATCGTCGAGGGACGATTGAACGCCTGGTTCAAGGACCAGGTGCTGCTCGAACAGCCCTACGTCAAAGACGACAAGAAGACCATCTCTGAGCTTCTCGGTGGCGCAACCCTGGTGCGGTTCGCCCAGGTCTTCATCGGCGGCTGACGGGAACGCTGGGTATGCGAGCGGACGACCGGGCCCGGGGGGGAGCACGGTGAGTGGTGAGGCCCGTTGGGGCCGCGTGCTGCTCAAGGTGTCGGGCGAGGCGTTCGCCGACCCCGGTGGACAGGGAATCGATGGTGCTGTCGTCCGTCGGGTCGCCACCGACATCGCTCAGGTTCGCAACGATCTCGGGGTCGACGTTGCCGTCGTCGTCGGCGGCGGGAACATCTGGCGTGGCATGTCGGGAGCGGGTGCGGGCATGGACCGGGCCCAGGCTGACTACATGGGCATGCTGGCCACGGTGATCAACGCGCTGGCGTTGCAGGACACCCTCGAACAGGTCGGGCAGCCCACACGGGTGCAGAGCGCCATCCACATGGCCCAGGTGGCCGAGCCCTACATCCGCCGTCGGGCGATCCGGCATCTCGAGAAGGGCCGTGTGGTGATCTTCGCTGGGGGGACCGGGAACCCCTTCTTCACCACGGACACCACCGCGGCGCTGCGTGCAGTTGAGATCGAGGCCGGTGTGCTGTTGAAGGGAACCCATTCGGGTACCGACGGCATCTACAGCGACGACCCCCGGACCAATCCCGACGCGGTGCGCCTCGACAGCGTGTCGTATCTCGACGTGCTCAATCGGGGGCTCAAGGCAATGGACTCAACGGCCATCACGCTGTGCATGGACAACAATCTACCCATCGTGATGTTCGATCTTCTGGGCGACGGCACGCTTCGTACGGTGCTCGAGGGGGGTGCCGTTGGCACCCTGGTGCAGTGAGGGTCCCGGCGACGGGGGCCTGTGGTCCTTCCAAGGGCTGCCGCCTCGTTGAGGCGCTAGCGTCAGCAGCGGACAACGTGGAGTCGGGCCGTTGGGCCAGTGCCACGGGCAGGGAGTCACGGTGAACGACGAGATCGTGTCGCTGGTCATGGAAGAGGTGGGGGAGCGCATGGACAAGGCCGTTGCGCACGCCCGATCGGATTTCGCCTCGATCCGGACCGGTCGAGCCTCCCCAACGCTCGTTGAGAAACTCGTCGTGGACTACCACGGCACCGAGGTCCCGCTTCAGCAGATTGCCGGTTTCAGCGTGCCAGAGGCCCGTCAGCTGTTGATCTCGCCATACGACCGCAGTGCATTGCCTGCGGTTGAGAAGGCCATTCAACACTCCAATCTCGGCCTCACCCCTTCCAACGACGGGAACACCATTCGGTTGAGTTTCCCCCCGCTCACCCAGGAGCGGCGCAAGGAACTCGTGAAAGTGGTGCGTCAGATGGCTGAGGAAGGTCGGGTGGCGGTGCGCAACGCTCGTCGTGGGGCCCGTCAGGAACTGGAGAAGCTCGAAAAGGAAGGCGAGCTGACCGCAGACGACCTGACCCGTGCCGAGAAGGATCTCGACGCCATGACCCGCAAGCACGAACAGCAGGTTGACGAGGCGCTCGCCGCCAAGGAAAAAGAACTGCTCGAGGACTGAGGTAGCACCGATGAGCAACGAAGCGACGACAGGTTCAGACTCGAGCGACGCCGACACTCCCGGCGGTGGTGGGACGGCCGACACGTCGAGTGGTGTCAACCGACAGGCTGGTCCGCCCAGAGGGCCGGCTGCTGCAGGCGAGGGGGTGCGGATCGTGACGGCCGAAGAGGTCGCTGCAGCCGCCCAAGCCCGATCCGAACAACGCCGCAGTGCTGAGGCTGCAGGTGCAGGTGGACGTCCTCCGGCATCCGCATCTCCCGCTCCACCCGCCGCCCGTTTCCCCCTCCCGAGCTCTCCTGGCCAGGAGTCGTCTGGCGTGTCGCGGCCACGACCGGTCAGTGCGGACGCTGCCGGGGAACGAACCCAACAGCCCTCAGGCGTGACCCTCCCGCACTGGACCGAGCCGCCCACCGGCCAGGTGCCGAGCGTGGTCGCTGGGTCGGCTGGCGATGAGGAGGAAATCGCTGGCGCCGCCGCAGGACCCCGGTGGAAGGGTGAGCACGAGCCACACGCCGACGACGACTTCGTCGATGATCTCGCTCACGACGGAACCGAAGATGTGGGCGCTCTCGACCCCGGCCGTCCGTCGAGTTCGGAGGCGGCGTCGTTCGACGATCTCGACATGCCCGCCGAGCCGGGCGACCCTCAAGGTGCCGCCGCGGTTCGTCCCGGCCGTCGTCCCGGACCACTGCGTGGCAGCGCCCGGGGTCCCGGCGCCCCTCGGCGAGTCCGGCCGGGCGGCGGTGGTGGTGACGGCGGGGGGAGTGCCGGCGGGGTCGGCGGGCGGGACATGGGTCAGGCCGTGACCGTCGGTGTGGCGCTCGCCGCCGTCGGGCTGTTTCTGGCCTGGCTCGGCGCCCCGTGGCTCTTGGTGCTGCTCGAGGTGATCATCGTGCTGGCCGGAGCGGAGTACCTCTCCGCGCTGCGGCGCGCTGGCCTTGAGCCCCCGACACTGCTGGGGCTTGTCGCCGTGGCTGCATTGCCACTCGTGGCCTATGCCCGCGGGGATGCCGCATTTCCGATGGTGCTGGTCCTGCTGGTGGTGTTCTCGATGGTCTGGTTCCTCGTCGGGGCCGGTGGCGGCCGTCCGGTGCGCGACATCGGGACCATGCTCCTCGCTGTGGTTCATGTCGGCGTGTTCGGCGCGTTCGGTGCGCTCATCCTCCGCCTCGGCCCTGTCGGCGGCGCCGAGGTCGACCAGGGTGTGAGCATCTTGTTGTTGGCGGTAGTCGCTGCGGTGTTCTACGACGTCGGTGGGCTGTTTGCGGGCAGTCGTTTCGGGCGCACCCCACTGTCTGCGGCGAGCCCCAACAAGACCCGTGAGGGCCTCATCGGCGGCCTGTTGGCCTCGGTGGTGGCGGTTCTGATCGCCGTGTTCTTCCCGCTCTTTGGTCTCACCACCTTCGGGTTCGTCCAGGCGGTCGTGTTCGCCTTCGTGTGCGCAGTGGCGGCGTTCGTCGGGGATCTCGCCGAGTCGCTCATCAAACGGGATCTTGGGGTCAAGGACATGGGGGATCTGCTCCCCGGTCACGGCGGTGTCCTCGATCGTTTCGACGGGATGCTGTTCGTGATGCCTGCGGCCTACTACGTCACGCTCGTCCTTTTTGCCTGAATCCCGTTGCGCCGACGTGGTGTCGGTGGGCGTCGGTAGGATCTGCTCACCATGACTTCCCCCCGCGTCGCCATCGCTGGCGTTACCGGTTCCATCGGTACCCAGTCCCTCGACGTGCTGCGGGCCGAGACAGGTCGCTATGAACTCGTGGCCATCGGCGCGGGCGGCGCCAACCCCGACGCAGTGGTGGCGGCGGCCCAAGAGTTCGATGTTCCGGTTGTGGCCATTGATGATCCCGTCGCCGCCGAAGCCATCGCCGAACGTCTCGGCGGCCGTGAGGTGCGCGGCGGTCCGGGGGCGCTGGCCAGCATCGCTGCGGAGGCTGATGTCGTCGTCAACGGCGTGGTCGGCTTCGCCGGTCTTGACGTCACCCTTGCCACGCTCAACGCCGGTCGGCGGTTGGCGTTAGCAAACAAGGAGTCCCTCATCGCCGGGGGGCCTGTGGTCCAGGCGGCATGGGCGACGCCGGGCGCAGCGTTGATCCCGGTCGATTCCGAACACGGGGCGCTGCACCAGTGTCTGCGGGCCAACGACGTCCCCGATCGGGTTTCCCGGCTGGTCCTCACCGCCAGCGGCGGCCCATTCCGGACCCGTTCCGCTGACGAACTGGCCACGGTTGGCATTGAGGAAGCGCTGGCTCACCCGACGTGGTCAATGGGTCCGAAGATCACCGTGGACTCCTCGACGCTCATGAACAAGGGCCTCGAGGTCATTGAAGCCTACGAACTGTTCGGGCCGGGATCCCCGGTGGGTCCGGGGGTCGCGCTCGAGGCCATCGAGGTGGTGGTGCACCCCCAGTCCGTGGTGCACTCAATGGTGGAATTCACTGACGGGTCGACCATTGCCCAACTGTCAATGCCCGACATGCGCCTGCCCATTGGCTATGCACTGGCGTGGCCGGACCGCTCCGGTGTCGCCAACGGGCGTATCGACTGGTCGTCACTCGCCCGGCTCGACTTCGAACCGCCCGATGTCGGACGATTCCCGTGTCTGGGCCTCGCCTATGACGCCGCTCGGATCGGCGGGACGGCACCGGCGTGGCTGAGCGCTGCGAACGAGATCGCCGTGGAGGCGTTCCTCGCCGGTCGGTTGCGCTGGATCGACATTTCGGCGGTGGTTTCTGACACCCTGACGTCCCACGACGGGGCTCCGGCCGGTAGCGTCGGGGACGTGATCGACGCTGACGCCCGTGCCCGTGAGGTGGCCCGTCGGGTTGTGACGGCCGTGTCTGGAGTCGCGCCGTGACCGGGCTTGCCGGGCTGCAGCCCCCTCCGGTTGCCAGCGAGGCCGACGATGGGGGACCCAACGGCGACGACGGCACCAGGCTGGTGAGGTCGAACCCGCTCAGGCTTCTCCTGGTGGTGGCTGCACTGGTGGCACTGGGGGTGTTCCTCGGTTGGCCGGTGTTCGTCCTTGTGGTCGCCCTGATCCTGTCCATCTTCCTCCATGAGGTCGGTCACTTCGTCGTCGCTCGCCGGTCGGGGATGCTGGTCACCGAGTTCTTCATCGGTATGGGGCCGCGGATCTGGTCGTTCCGTCGGGGTGAAGTGGAGTACGGACTGAAGGCGTTCCCGCTCGGTGCCTACGTTCGCATCATTGGCATGAGCAACCTCGAGGAAGTTGACCCCGAGGACGAGGATCGGACCTACCGTTCCAAGAACTACCCGCGTCGACTGGCCACCGTGTTGGCTGGCCCTGCGGTGAACATCGCCATTGGGGTGGTGCTCTTTTTCGGGCTCTTCGCGCTCGCCGGAGTCAACGATCCCGATGACTGGTCGGTGGGTCGGGTCGTTGAAGGCGGCGCAGCCGAGGCCGCTGGTCTCGAGCCCGGGGACCAAGTTGTGGCTGTCAACGGTGAACCGGTGGGTTCGTGGGACGCGTTCACCGGCCAGCTCGACAACCTTGCCGGCCAGCAAGTCGAACTTCAGGTGCAGCGCGGTGGGGAGACGTTGACGGTGACCGCAGCGCTCGGATGGGCGTTGACTGCCGCCGGCGTGGAGGCGTTGCCCACCTCCCCTCAACTCCCGGTGGGCAGTCGGGTGTTGTCCGACGGGGACCAGAGCGAGCCGAGTTACGCCGAGTTCACCGAACTGCTCGCCGGAACTGGGGTGGCCACCATCGACTTCGAGTCCGGTGGCGGTCTGTATCGAGCCGAGTTGCCGCTGCCCGTCGAAATGCCCTCTGAGGGTGCCCGAGGTTTCCTCGGGGTCTCACGTGCAGGTGAGACCGCCCAGCCCGTCAGTGTGGTCGGTGCTGCAGGGGAGGCTGTCGGGATGGTCGGCGAGGTCGCCGGCAGCATGTTCGATTTCCTCGGCCGGTTGTTCTCACCATCGGGTCTTGTGCGTTACGGGCAGTTGATCGTTGGGGCCGCTTCTGACGACAGCGCCTCGACATCTTCCACTGACGGGCGCGTGCCGTTGCAGCCCCTCGAGGGCAGCCCACCTCCCCCTTCTGGGGCACCGGCTGCTCAGGTCACCTCAGAGGAGGAGGCGGAGATCCGACCGCTGTCGCTGATCGGGATCGTGCAGGTTGGTGACCAGCTCAGTGGCGTGTCGGGCATCGAGTCGATCGTGTTCCTGTTGGCCATGGTCAACATCTTCCTCGGGCTAGTGAACCTGCTGCCGCTGCTGCCCTTTGACGGGGGACACGCCACCGTTGCGACCTATGAGGCCATCAGGGGAGCGATCGCCCGGCGCCCCTACCGTGTCGATGTTTCGAAGTTGATGCCGGTGACCTACGTGGTGGTGTTCATCTTGTTGGGTGTGGGGTTGTCAGCGATGTACCTCGACATCGTCGATCCGGTGCGCATCGTTCCCTGACATGCAGGCGTCCTCCTCCTTCCCCCGCCGTCCCACCCGCCAGATCATGGTGGGTGACGTGCCTGTGGGCGGTGACGCCCCCATCACGGTCCAGTCGATGACGACGACCAAGACCGCCGATGTCGACGGCACGCTGGCCCAGATCTACGCCCTGGCCGCAGCGGGGGCCGACATCGTGCGGTGCACCTGCAACGACACCGACGCCGCCGAAGGCTTGGCGCACATCGTCCCGCGGTCTCCGGTTCCCATCGTTGCTGACATCCACCACCAGTATCGGATGGCGTTGGCGGCTCTTGAAGCCGGGGTGCATTGCCTGCGGCTCAATCCCGGCAACATCAGGCGGCCAGAGCACATCAAGGCGGTGGCCGAGGCGGCACGGGACCGCGGTGTGCCCATCCGTATCGGCGTCAACGGTGGTTCTTTGGATCCCGAGCTCTACGAGCGTCACGGAGGCCAGGTCACCGCTGCGGCCATGGTCGAGTCCGCTCGACACGAGTTGGCCCTGTTCCGTGAGGTCGGGTTCGACGATGTGAAGATCTCGGTCAAGGCGTCAAACGTGGCGTTGATGATCGAGGCGTACCGTCTGATGGCCGATGATCCGTACTTCCTCGATGACGAGGGTCGGTCCGTCCCGTTGCACCTCGGGGTGACCGAAGCTGGTCCGCTTCCCGGTGGACTCGTGAAGGCCACTGCAGGAATCGCCACACTTCTCGCCGAGGGGATCGGTGACACGATCCGGTACTCGCTGACCGCCGACCCCGTCGAGGAGGCCCGCGCCGGACGCCTCCTGTTGGAGTCGATGGGTTTGCGGGAGCGCAAGGGCCTTGACCTGATCGCCTGCCCGTCGTGTGGTCGAGCTGAGGTCGACGTCATCGAGGTGGCCGAGCACGCGCAGCGGGCGCTGTCGGACCTTGGCCTGCCCATTCAGGTGGCGGTCATGGGGTGTGTCGTCAACGGCCCCGGGGAGGCCCGCGAGGCGGATCTCGGTATCGCTGCGGGTCGGCGCCGGGGACACCTGTTCGTCAAGGGTCAGGTTGTGCGGGTCGTGCCCGAGGAACAGATGGTGGATGCCCTGGTGGAATGGGCGCACATCATCGCCGACGACGGGGTCGAGGCTGCGCTGGCCCGGGCCGACAGTTCAGCCGCAGCCGAAGCGGAAGCGGATCGGCAAGCTCTTCTCGAGGAGAAGGGCGAGGACGCCAACGCTTCGGGTACACGGGTCGACATCATCCGGCGTCTCTGACCGGACGGTTTCAGCGCTCATTGAGTCCGACGGGTGAACCGTCGATGACCTGGTCGAGGTACTCGGCGATGCCTTGGCCGCGACGTCCGTCACCCAGTGTCCAGCGGGTCGGTGCCTCAGCGATTCGGGTGGTCATGCCTTCACGTCGGTTGCGTAGCGGAACGGTACGCGACGACTCCCCGGTGATCCGCCACTCCTTGACCGTGCTCCCCGCGCCATCGCGGACGGCGAGCAGCGCCTCGATGCGTTCGGGGAACTGTCCTGTGGCGTCCCAGGTGGTGGCGATCTCGGCGTGATTGCACAGGTGCAGGGTGCCGTCGTCCCATACGAAACCGGCACGGACCCCGTCGCCGTCGCGACGGCCGATGCGACTGAGCATGAAGCCGCAGTCGTCACCGATGTTCCCTGTCAGCCACCGGTACCACCACGGTGCCTGCCATGTGCGGGGCCCCCAGGAGTGGTCCCGAAGGCCGGCACCATTGAGTTCGTGGCGCACGCCATCCACGGTGACGTGTCCGGTGGCTGCGACGAGTTGCTCGGTGTGGCCCTTGGCGAACTCCTCACCGGGCCGTTCGATGCGCTCCGATGGTTCTCCACCGAACATGGTGCTTATCGCACGCAGGGTGAGGCGCGCCTCGACGTGGGCGGTGGGTGACTCGGTGAATGCCTTGCGGGGGTCTTCGAGGACCATCGGGTCGTCGAGGACGAGTACCTCGCCGTCGTAGGCGACCTCGAGGTGCTCGAAGGGCTCAACAATCTCGAAGGTGAGCCCGGCCGATCGGAACTCGTTGGCGTCGACGCGTGGACGGGCGAAACTGAACCCCACCCGACCGTCGGGGAGCCAGAGGCAGACCGTCACCTCGCCCCGACCTTCGTTGGGCCGGTTCCCCAGCCGGAAGAACGCCCCGAGGCCGCTCGTCGGGTCGAAGCAGTTCGTGTAGACGGACTCGTTGAAGTGTTCCTCAGGGCCGACCTCGTGAGGGAACTCGTCGGCGGGTTCGCAGCGGATCTCCATGGGCGCACCGTAGTGGGCCGTCGTCGAGGCCGCCGGGGAACTACAACAGGCGCAGTTGTTCGTTGCGTGCGAGGCGGGCCGTCAACGGCTCCCACACCGACCCACCCCGGGGGCCCTCCCGTTGCACCTCGATGCGCTCGACGGTGATCGCCACGGCTGCCCCTTTGGGGTCACGCAGCCCCACCGACCCGTCACGCTCGAGGCGTTCGACCACCCCAGTCGTCCAGCGCGCCGCGGGTCGCCTGCGGAACCGGACGTGTTCGCCAACAGCGAGGCCCACCCGGTCCACGTCGGTCGACGGCCCCCCAGTGCCGGTCATGGTGCGCCCGGGTCGGTGGTTTCGCCCACGCCCCCGACGAAGCGTTGCTGGAGGCGGCGCATTCCCGCCAGCCAGCGTTGGGGGTCCTCTGCCCGCCGCCGGGCGTAGGTGGCTACCTCGGGGTGGGGGAGGACGAGGAACGTGCCGGCGAGCAGTCCGTCGACGGCAGCGGCGGCGACCTCGTCGGCCGACAACATCCCGTCGACGCCCGCCACCCCGCCACCTGGCACACCGGCGGTCATGGCGGTGGCGACCGCTTGGGGGCACACCACCGTCACCCCGATGCCTTCGTCACCGTGGGTGATGGACAACCACTCGGCGAACGCCACCGCGGCATGTTTGGTGATTGAGTACGGTGCGGAGCCGATCTGGGCGAGCAGGCCTGCGGCGGAGGCGGTGATGACGAATGTGCCTCCCCCTCGTTCAACCATCTGGGGTACGAGGTGGCGTGCCGCCCACACGTGGGCCATCACGTTCACGTTCCAGGACTGTTCCCACGCCTCGGTGGGTACGTCGAACCCGCCGAAGGTGAAGATCCCGGCGTTTCCACACCAGACGTCAATGGGCCCGAGTTCGGCGGTGATGTCGTCGATCACGCCGGTCATCCCGTCCTCGCTCGACAGATCGGCGGTGAAGGGGTGGGCGATCGGGCCGATGCGCGCCGCTGTCTGGCGGGCGCCTTGCGCGTTCACGTCGACCACGGCGACCGCTGCCGGACGGTGCTGGGCGACGTGACGGCACAGGGCCTCACCGATGCCGCTGCCGCCACCGGTGACCACGACGTTGCATCCGGCGAGTTCGACGTTCACGGGACGGTCGCTTCCATGGTGGCGCGCACCACCGCCATGCGGTCAGGACCCCACGGCAGCGGCATGACCACGGGGTGGTCCACGCCGGCGTCCACGTAGGCCTGTACGGCAGCGCGCACGTGGTCGGCGTCGCCCATGATGTCGATGGCGTCGACCATGGCGTCAGACACCGCCGCAAGTGCCGCGTCTCGGTCCTTTGCGGCGTGGGCGGCCGCCACCGCGTCGACCTCGTCACCGAACCCTGCCCGGCGGAAGGCGTTGGCGTAGGCGTCAACCACCACGTAGGAGAAGAGGTCCTTGCGGGCGGCGTCGATCCCGTCGGGGCGGTGACACACGCCGACGTGGACGTAGGCGTAGACGGTGCATGAGCCGGCTGGCCGGCCAGCGGCGGCTTCCCCGGCCCGAACCTGCTCGACGCACCACGGGACCGCCGAGGCGGGCAGGTAGTTGAGCAGCACCCCGTCGGCCACCTCACCGGCGAGACGGAGCATGCGCTCGTTGAGGGCGCCGATGATGATCCGGGGTCGGCGTTCGCCGAGGCGCACACCGAGTCGGAACCGACTGAGTTGGTAGTGGTCTCCGTTGTGGCTCACCGATTCGCCTGAGAGGCACGCCTTGAATACCTCGACGAACTCACGGACCCTCCCCAGCGGCCGGTCGCCGTAGGGGACGCCGTGCCAGCGTGAGGTGACGACCGGTGAGGAGATGCCGACTCCGACGAGCACCTCACGGTCGGGGTGCAGGGCGGCAAGGGTGGCAGCCCCCATTGCGGTCAGGCTGGGACTGCGCAGCTGCAGGGCCAGCACGCCGGTTCCCAGGTCAAGTCCTCGGGCTGCCGCCCCGACGGCGGCAAGGGTGGAGAACGCCTCAGGCCCTGTCGTCTCCGCTGTCCAAAACGAGGAATAGCCCAGTTCGGATGCCCACTGGGCGGCGGTCAGCGCCTTGTCGGGGCCGAGCGCCTGAAACGATGCGAAGGTGACACCCCGGGGAGCGGTCATGTCCGGATGCTACGTCGTCGGTGGCGTCCACCCCGACGCCGGTCACCTCGGGTGGGTGGCTCGAGGGTTGGTGTGACGTTCGTCAACATCTCTTAACAAAAGGTGACGATGCAGTGACGTCCGGAGGCGCTACGGTGGCCCCACGGTCGGTTCCCCGACTGGCGGGCATATGCCCGATTGGCCCAGAGATCAGGAGTAGCGATGACCCAGACACAGGAGCGCACCGATGTGATCACTGAGGCCGTGGCCCTCATCGACCGGGGCCTCACCGGCATGTTGGACCGAGGCTTGGTCTCCACCGACGAGGTGGCCAACCTGTTGCTTGACGTGCGGAGCGTGCTCGTGGCTGACCTGCAGCCCCAGGTGCCCGTGGACCTTGAGGTCACCGGCTCAGCGAACTGAGAACCGACTGGGGCGTGGTCACCACGCCTCCGTCCAGCCCCTACCGACGACCCCTAGGGCCGGGCCAGACGCGCGTGGCCAGTTTGCCCAGCGCCACGCCAACAGCCAATCCACCGACGACGTCAGATGCATGGTGGATGCGGACGTAGACGCGGCTGAACGCCACAAGGAGGCCCAACGCCACGTACAGCGGCGCGCTTCGACGTCCCTGTCCGAGAAGGATCGCCGCAGTCATTGCCGAGGAGGCATGACCCGAGGGGAAACTGGTGGTGAGTGGGATGCGGAGATTGTGAGGCCGCTCCTCTTGGTTGACGGGCCGTTCGCGCCGAAAAGCCGTCTTGATGACCCCGTTCACGAGGACGGACTCGACCCCCATGGCCACCGCCAACCGGACGAACTCCTCGACCTCGTCGTCGCCGCGCAGGGCGCGCACCGCCCCGATGAGCATCCACAGCAACCCGAAGTCCCCGAGTTCGGTGATGGCGTAGAAGGCCCGGTCGGCAACAGGGTTGCCCCGCAATCGGTCGAACGCCCGGTCGACACGCTCATCGAACTCCCGGATCGCCTCGATGCGGTCGAGGAAACCTTCGGCTTGCGGTTCGTGGAGGTCGCCAGGCGTGCCGGCGCTCTCGGGCGGTTCGGGAGGGGTGTCGCTCACGGTGCCGATGCTAGGCGCCCACGTCGCTGATGAACGCTGCGATGTCGTCAGCCATCAGCTCAGGGTGGGTCAGTGGCCCGAAGTGTGCGAGATCGGGGTAGGTGGCGAGTCGTCCGAGGGGGATGGAACCGGCGATGCGGTCAGCGAAGGTGCCTGGCCCCGGGGGATGAGGACCGCCACAGGCGATGACGGTCGGGCACGCAACGGAACCGAGGAACTCGAAGGTGTTGTGGGCCGCACCCATCCGGTAGGTCTCGGCCTCGATCTCGGGACGGCACCGCAGTCGCACCGGGCCGTCGGGGTCGTCGGGGTCGACGGGGGTGAAGCCGTGGTCGACGTAGGCCTCGAGGACCCGCGCATCGAGATCCCCCAACGGCGGTTTCGACGCGTAGTTGGCCAGGGCGTCCTCCCGGGACATGAACACGTCGCGTCGTCGGAGCGCGCCGGCGGCCAGCGGGTTGTCCTCGTTGCGGGCGCGTCCAAACTCGGGTGGGAACACCACCGGTTCGAAACACCACAGCGCACTGAAGGTGCCGGGTCGTCGCGCCTCGGCCCGCAGGAGTGCCGCCCCGCCCTTGGAGTGCCCCACACCGATCGGGGAGACAAGCCCGAGCGTGTCGATGGTGGCGAGTACGTCGTCGGCGAATCCGTCCCAATCGAGCGCGACATCGTCGGGCAGGGCGGTCGTGCCGTGTCCGCGGAGGTCGGGCGCCACGACACCACAGCCGGTGCGTTGATGGAGTCGCTCAGCGAGCGGGTTCCACACCATGGCATGGAACCCGGTGGCGTGGGCGGCGAGCACCGTGGGTTTCCCCGGGTCGGCGGCTTGGAGTTCGAACACCGCCACCCTCACCCCGTCGGTTGAGGCGACGCGCTGTGGGTTTGGGTCCATGGTTGAGTCTCCCACCTTCGGGGTCTGTGCTGTCCACTGCGGCGGGGGTGAGGGTCAGCCCTCGCATTGCGACGGTGAACCCCAACGCACCAGGGGCCACCGGGCCGGCGACGATCCCATGGTGGGGATGGCGCCCACGTCCATTTCGGCAGGTTGGCGGGTGTACTGAAATGGATGAAGTAACGCGCGTTGGTGAGAAGTGACAGGCGTTCGGTTCGCGACGTTCGACGCTGGAAGATGTGTCGCCGATTCAACCAGTGAACGTCGGTACAACTAGCGCTGTCGACGGAGTGACCTCGTTGGAAAGCTCGGAAAACAGTGCTGTGGGCTCGTATACGGGCAGTGTTGCCAGCCGGAACTGGTAGCCGACACCACTGCTGAGACCACCGACCACGCACTCGGTGGCATCGGGTTCATCGAAGGTCGTGTCACACGAGCCGCCTGACTGGTCCACGCGCTCCCAGTCTCCATCAGGCAGACGGCGTTGTTCGACGAGGAAACCGTCAACGGTTCCACCCAGGCGCTGCTGGCTCGGGGTCCAGGTCAGAGTCACCTCGCCGGCACCCGCCTGCGCCCGAACCCCG
>CAMAQM010000039.1 GCA_945860545.1 Bifidobacterium breve
TCGTGGTTCCTGCGTTCACGGGTTGACCAGCTGACTTCGGTCTCGGGGCGACATTCGGTTCCCCCCCATCGCCATCTCCACGAAGGGGACCGAGACGGGTCATCGCTCGTCACGGTGGGGCGCGGGGAGAGCGCGGCACTCCCGGGTTACAGTTGAAACTATTCACCAGCGTCCACCCGATCACCTCGGGCAGTGGCGCTCCGGGGGGACGACATGGGTCAGAGACATCGTCGCATCGGTGGGGCGCTGCTCGCTGGCGTTGCCGTGGTCGCCATGACCGTCGCCCCCGCCGGTTCAGCGCCGGCGCCCACCCAACCCCAGCGCATCATCGCCTCAACCGGACTGTCGGGTGAGGACAACGCCACGACACAGATCACCGACGGTGTGCACGCCTACGTCGCAACGTTCACCTCCCCCGCTCGCATCCTCAAGATTCGGCTGTCAGACATGGCCCGTGTCGGGGGTGTCACGCTCAACGCCGGGGAGAACGCCCCGGTTTCCGCCGTCAGCGACGGGACCCACGGCTACTTCGCCACCCGGACGTCACCCTCCACCGTGGTCAAGGTCCGTCTGTCGGACATGACCCGGGTGGCGGCCGTGACCTTTGAGCCGGGCGAGAACGTCGCCAACGCGGCGACGACCGACGGCACCTTCGGATACTTCGGCACCGAGACGGCCCCGGGCAGGGTCGTCAAGGTCCGTCTGTCGAACATGACCCGTGTCGGCGCGGTCACCCTCAATGCCGGTGACAGCAACCTCGCCTCGGCGGTGACCGACGGAACCCACGGGTACTTCGGGACCACCACCCAGACGGGACGTCTGGTCAAGGTTCGTCTGTCGGACATGACCCGCGTCGGGGCGTTGACGTTCCAAAGTGGTGAGGACTTCGTCACCGAGGTCCTCACCGACGGCACCCACGCCTACATCGGGACCAGCACCCTCCCCGGTCGCATCGTCAAGGTCCGGATGTCGGACATGACCCGTGTCGGGTCGCTCACGCTCAACAGCGGTGAGAACCAGATCATCTCGGGGACCACCGATGGCACCTACGGCTACTTCGGTCTGTTCAGCGGACCGGGCAAGATCGTCAAGGTCCGACTCTCCGACATGACGCGTCTGAACGTCCTCACCCTCAATGCCGGGGAGATCAGCCCGGCATCAATGGTGGCGGACGCCACCCAGGCGTACGTCGCGCTGCTCACCGCGCCGGTCGAGATGGTCAAGATCCGTCTCGCTCCCGACTCGACGGCCTCATGTGGATTCACCGATGAGGCCGCCATCCCCGAGTACGCCCGGGTGGGTGCGTGTTGGTTGAAGTCGAACGGCATCACGGCAAATGACCCGTACGCGCCGGGGGACCCGGTGACCCGGTCGCAGATGGCGGCGTTCCTGTGGCGTGCCGCCGGGTCACCTCCTGCGGCGACCTCGTGTGGTTTCAGCGACGCGGCGGCGATCCCCGACTACGCCCGTAAGGGGGCGTGCTGGTTGAAGGTGACCGGCATCACGGCCAACAACCCCTACGCGCCGGGTGACGTCGTGACCCGGGCGCAGATGGCGGCGTTCCTGTGGCGTGCCGCCGGGTCACCACCGGCGGCGACGTCGTGCGGGTTCACCGACGCCGCAGTGATTCCTGTTTACGCCCGTCAGGGGGCGTGTTGGTTGAAGGCGACCGGCGTCACCGCCAACAACCCGTACGCGCCGGGTGACGTCGTGACCCGGGCGCAGATGGCGGCGTTCCTCAACCGCCAGAACACCCTGCCGCTTTCTTGACGAGCACCCCGAACCACACTGACGGCGTCAACCAACGTCAACGTCTGGGGCCGGCTCAGTCCGCTCTCCGGATTGGCCGTGACCATAGAGCCCAAATCTGGGATCAACCCAGCACGACCTGTTCGCCAGTCAGTTGCGCCTTCCACTGATCGACGTGGGTGGGTGCCGACATCGTGCTGGGTGCGTCCCGCCGCTCCCCGATGGCTTGTGTCGTGGCGTCGCGCTGGGAGGGACCGACGTTACGAAACCCGGGTGGGGTGTGGTGGTGACAGTGGGACCAAGATGGAAAGGTGTCTTTGCCCGCTGGCTTCCCGGTTGACCCGCCGCCACTCGCCGGTCGAGTGTTGTTCGCCCAGGACTGGCGGGACGTCACGTTCATCCACTGGCGCGTGGATCCGGCGTTGGTGGCGCCGTTCATGCCACCGGGTACCTGGCCCGACACATTCGACGGTGACTCGTTCGTGGCGCTGGTGCCCTTCGAAATGCGTTCCGCAGCGGTGCTGGGACTGCCGCCCGTCCCCTACTTCGGGGACTTCCTCGAGACCAACGTTCGGATGTATTCCGTGGATGCCGCCGGCCGCCACGGCGTCGTGTTCGCCAGTGCCGAAACGAGCCGCCTGCTCATCGCCCTCATCGCCCGGGCGGCGGTGGGGGTGCGCTACACGTGGTCCCGCCAGCGGGCCTCGGTGAGCGGCGCTCGTCGAAGTTGGTCGACACGTCGGCGTTGGCCCCAGCGCGGTCTGCACAGCGAGATCATCGTGGAGGTGGGCGATCCGGTGCCTCAGCCCGACGACCTGTCGCTCTTTTTGACCTCGCGATGGGGGCTGCACACGCGGTTGGCGGGCCGCACATGGTGGATGCCGAACCACCACGAACCATGGTCCCTCCACACGGCCACCGTGACCCACCTCGATGACGAACTCGTCACCGGAGCGGGGTTGCGCGTCGCCGGACCTCCGGACGTTCCGACCATGTACGCACCCGGCGTCCACACGGTGTTCGGCGCGCCCGTCCGGGTTGGCTCCTGAGGGGAGCCCTGTGGTGCCTGGTGATACCGGCGACCCGGGGGGTCGGTCAGTCCTTGAGTTGGCCGGTACCGAAGCCCGAGCGCTCGGCTCTCTTGCTGAACACGAGCATGAGATAGAGGAACAGACCGGTGAACACGATGGCGCTCACCATCGCGCCGGCGATGAACAGGCTGGTTTCACTCATGCTTCTTCCTCCGATCACCTGACAGGATGAATGCACCGAGTGCGAGGATCGACGGGACCCAGATCCCGACGTAGATGCCGTTGAGACGTCCGCTGAGGTCACCGTCCTCGGCCTGGAAGTAGAGCGTCACGCTGAGCACGAAACTGGCAAATGCCGCTACGAGCAGGGTGATCTTGAGCACGAGGTCGGGTTTCATTGTTCGCGGGCTAGACGCCTGTGGTTGCGATTGCTTGTGCTTCGCCCACGATGCTTACCAATACCTCACCAAACATGTCCTCTCAGTTCCGTTGAGATGCTCGGCATCGCTCGTTCAGTTGGTCCGGTCGAGCGCGCGGGGTGACCGAGGTGGCGGTGGGCCTTTGGACCGGGGAGCGGGAACGCCCGTGGGACGTGTGGCGCGACCGGACCGAGTTCGACGTCACCAGGCCGGCGAGCAGCGCACCGCCAGTCGGACGGTGCTGGCCCTATTCGTGGCTCTATGCGGCGCAGGCATGGTGGCACCGTTGCTGCCGGCGAGGCCCGGGCCCGATGCATCACCTGTGACGGCGCGACCCGTCGCGTTGAGACCGAGGTCGAACCCATGGCCTGGTGTCCGCCGGTCCGCTGCTCGAGCCAGTGATCGGATGGTGGGGGCAGGGCTTCTATTTGATGCGATTGCCGCCGCTGGTCCCGGTGAGGTGGCCGCAGGTTTCCGGCTTGTTTACGCGCCGCGGTAGCCGTTGATGAGCGCTTCGTAGGCCGAATCGAGCACGGCGTCGGCGCCGTAGGGCTCCCATGCGTGAGGCATGGTGATCGCCATGCTCGCAATGCCGTGCACCATCGCCCAGATGACGCGGGACACCTGGTCGGCATCGGCAGCGCTGACGTTGATGTCGCCTGAGCGGATGCACGCTTCCACGTTGGTGAGCAGGTCGGCGTACGACGTGGCGGTCATGATCCGCTCAGGTAGGTCGTCACCTGCGGCGGCCGCCGCACTCGACATGAACAGCGCCCGGTACGACTCGGGGTGGGTGCGGGCGAAGTCGAGGTAGGCACGTCCGCGCACCCGGAGTTGTTCGACGGGTTCGTCAATGTCGGCGGTGGCCGCAGCGAGCTGGTCACCGAACGACGCCATAAGCCGGGCGTGCACCTCGACGAAGAGGGCCGCCTTGTCGGCGAAGTGGGCGTACAGCGACGGGGGCGTCACGCCGACAGCACCGACGACGTCGTTGACCGAGACGAGGTCCTCGTCGCCCCGTTCCCGCAGCAACACCTCGGCGGCGTCGAGAAGTTCGTCTCGCAGGGCTGCGCCCTGACCACGGGGGTTGCGACGACGGGTGCTCACCAACGAGAGCCTAGACACCGGTACGTTAGGACGCTATGTTAGCGGACTAACTGACTCTTGAGGAGGAGCCATGGAGTCGACATCTCCTGCAGGTCTTCAAACCGGGGGCGGAACCGTCGACCGCCGTTGGGCGACGCTGGCGGTCACCTGCTTCGCCACCTACGTGGTGCTGGTCGAAGGTTCAATCGTCAACGTGGCGCTGCCGAGCATCGTTCGCCAACTGGGCGCCGACACCACGGCGCTGAAGTGGGTGGTGGACGCCTACAACCTGGCGTTCGCCGCTCTGGTGCTCGTCGGCGGCACGTTGAGCGACCGGTTCGGGCGCCGGCGCTCGCTCATCATCGGGCTGATCATCTTCGGTCTCGGCAACGTCCTGGCGGCCCTTGCAGGTTCCACGGAGGCGCTCATCGCCGCACGCGTGGTCATGGGCGTCGGTGCGGCGCTCGTGTTCCCCACCACGCTGTCGATCATCACCAACACCTTCACCGATCGCGCCGAACGTGCCAAGGCCATCGGCATCTGGGGGGCGATGACCGGGATCGGTGTTGCGTCGGGCCCCATCATCGGTGGCTGGCTCCTCGAATCGTTCTACTGGGGGTCGGTGTTCGTCCTCATCGTCGGTGCCGCCGTGTTGGCCCTGGTGGCCGCCGTGCTGGTGGTGCCTGAGAGCGCCGACCCGACCCACCCGCCCATCGACGGCTGGGGGGTGCTGCTGTCCACCGCCGGCCTCGCTGCCCTCGTCATCGCCATCATCCAGGGCCCCGACTGGGGGTGGACGAGTGGACGTACCCTCACCGGGTTCGGCGCATCACTGGTCTTCCTCGCAGCGTTCGTGGTGTGGGAGCGCCGGTGCCCGCACCCCATGCTCGAGGTGTCGTTCTTCCGCAACCCGCGCTTCAGCGCCGCCAGCGGCGCCATCGCCCTGGCGTTCTTCGCACTCTTCGGGTTCATCTTCCTCATCACCCAGTACTTCCAGTTCGTGCGCAACTACGGCGCCTTTGAGAGCGGCCTGCGCACCCTCCCCGTCGCCATCTCCATCGCGGTGGCGGCCATCACGGGGACGAAACTTGCCGTGCGGTTTGGGAACCGTCTCGTGGTCGGGACCGGTTTGGTGCTGCTGGGTGGCTCGTTCGCCTGGATCGCCATCGTCATCACCGACTCGACGCCGTACTCGGTGATCATTGGACAGATGGTCATGATGGGCCTCGGTCTCGGGTTCACCACCGCCCCCGCCACCGAGTCGATCATGGGCGAGGTTCCCAAGGAGAAAGCCGGGCAGGGGTCGGCGGTGAACGACGCCACCCGCGAAGTGGGCGGCACGCTCGGGGTGGCGGTGATCGGCAGTGTGTTCGCCTCGGTGTATACCGCCGCCATCGCCTCGAGCGCCGTGTGGGCGGGTGCACCACAGGAGTTGTCACAACGTGCGGCGGAGGGCATCGGGCTCGCACTCGGCGTGGTCGAGGCGTCCGTGGCGGTGGTCGGCCCGGAGATAGCTGCGCAGCTGGCGGACGCCGCCCGGCAGGCCTTCATCGACGGCCTGGTGCTCGGTTGTGTCGTGGCCTCGGCAGTCGCCCTGCTCGGCGCGGTCCTCGTCGCGGTGTTCCTGCCGGCGAAACCGAAGGCGGCGGAGGTGCCCGCAGCGTCGTGAGGTCATGGCCAGCCCGCCCAGTTGGGTGGGAACCCGTGGACTAAGGCCACGGCATTGCCCGCATGAATGAAAGAGCCCTTTCGTTTATGGGTGGTATTGGCTGGGTTCCGATTGTGGACTTCAAGCGGCCGGTCGCGGCACGCATCCCCAGAGCACAGGGCCGAGTGCTGGCAACGCTCGCTGGTACTACTGGCGAGCTGAACCTGCGGACGCTGGCGGAGCTGGCCGGGGTGACAGGCACAGGCGTTGAGGGTGCTTCCCGAGCTCGTCCGACTCGGCGTCGTTGAGCGACGTGAGGTCCCACCGTCCTCGTTGTTTCGGATTGTGCCCGAGCACGTCGTTGCCCGACTGCTGTCGGATCTCAACCGGTCGGCGGAAACCATTCGGGTGGAGATGGGTCGACTGGTTGTTGGGTTCGTGCCACCGCCTGTGAGAGTGATTGTGTTCGGTTCGTTCGTCCGAGGCGATGCCGACGCCAAAAGTGACGTTGCTGTCGTGGTTGTGCGTCCCGTCATGGGTGCGCTCACAGATGATGAACCAGAGCCCGAGGTGGGGATCGAACCCACGACCTGCTGTTTACAAGACAGCTGCTCTAGCCACTGAGCTACTCGGGCGAGTGCTCAAACCCTATCCGGCGCCCCCCTACCCGTCCCCCGGTCCGTGACTTTCCCGGGTGAGGTTTCGGTACCTCCACACCACCCCGTCGGGTGCGGTGCAGCAGTTCAGCTGGGTGGTGGCGCGCCGCACCGCCGATGACGGGTCGATCGACTGACCGTGGTGTTGACGTGACGTCGCCGTCTGTCGCCACCGCCATCGGCGAAGCGTTGGGGGCCGGCGTCGTGTCGATGCGTCCCGTCCACGGTGGGGACCTGTGGGCGGGGAACCGGCTGGTGGACCGCACCGGGCGTTCGTGGCTGGTGGACCCCGCCGCCCACGGCGGCCACCGCGAGTTCGACCTCGCCATGATGCGACTTTTCGGCGGGTTCGGCACCGCCGCGTTCGACGCCTACGACGCAGCGTTCCCGCTCGCCGACGGCTGGGAGAACCGGGTGTCGCTGCACCAGTTGGCGCCGCTGGTGGTGCACGCCGTCAAGTTCGGTGGCAGCTACCGGGGGGCGACGGTGGCGGCGGTGGCGGGTCTGCGTTGAAACGGGCGAGGGTCCTTGCAACTGGTGGTGGGGGAGGCAAGGCTGGCACCCGATGGAACTGACTGAGCGTGACAAGGCAATTCTCGAGTTCGAGCGTTCGTGGTGGTCCGAAGGGGGCCCGAAGGAGACGTTGATCGCCGAGAGGTTCGACCTGTCAGCCGGGCGGTACTACCAGATCCTCGGCGAACTGCTCGACAGTGACGCCGCCTACGCCCACGACCCGCTCGTGGTGCGTCGCCTGCGACGCCAACGTGACCGCCGCCACCGTGCCCGTCAGGCCGCGGCGGACGTGCGGGCCCCCGCTGTGGGGGAGAGTTCCGAGTCGCACCCGGTGGAGTCGCCACCCTCCGACGGTGAGGTGTCGTGACCGCCGCTGAGGGGTCACGGCCCGGCGGGGGCGGTGCGGGATCGGTTGATCCGGACCGTCAACGCATCCTCGGGGTGCTCATCATCGTGCTCGCCGTGCTCATCGGGGTGATCCTCGTGTTCCGCGGTCTTTCCGGCCAGACCGCCACCGAGGTGTCGTCCGACCCGTCGGTGCAGACCACCACCACCGTGGACCGTGACGCCCCACCCCCCACCGACGCCTTGCAGACCACCACCTCCGAAGCGCCCGCTCCCGCCGACGTGATCGTCGTCGTCGCCAACGGCAGCGGCATCACCGGTCTGGCGGCGCGCACCGGCGAGCTGCTCACCACCGCCGGGTACCAGGTGCTCGCCCCCACCGACGCCACGAGTTCGGCCACCACGTCGTCGGTGTACTTCACCCCCGGTTCCGAACCCGCCGCCACCGAGGTGGCCGCAGCGTTGGGCCTCGGCGCCACCGCGGTGAAGCCGTTGCCGGACCCCGCCCCGGTGGCGTCCGTCGGCACCGCCCAGGTCGTCGTCGTCCTCGGCGCCGATTTCACCACCCCCACCGAGTGACCGTCCGCCGCGCCGTGGGGTGAACGGCACCCCGACGGCGACGGAGTGAGACCGGTACCCTTCCGACGGTGTCCGTGAGTTCCGTCGACGCCGCCGTGACCGTGTTGCGTCACGCACCGAAACGGGTGGCGGTGTTCACCGATTTCGACGGCACGCTCGCAGCCATCGTGGACGACCCCGCCTCCGCCACGCCCCTGCCCGGCGCGGTTGAGGCGCTGGGGCGTCTCGCAACCTCGATCGGCCGGGTCGGGGTGCTGTCTGGCCGGCCGCTGACGTTCCTTGCACCGCTGTTCCCCAATGACGTGTTCCTCGCCGGACTGTACGGACTCGAGGTGCGGGACCACGGTCGTCGACGCGACGAACCGAACGGTGCCCGTTGGCGTGACGTCGTGGCGACGGTGGTTGCCGACGCCCGCAGCGGCGGACCACACGACGTTGACGTTGAGGACAAAGGGCTGTCGTTGACGTTGCACTACCGGCGTCACCCGCAACGGGCCGACGCCGCGGTGGCGTGGGCGACCGACGCCGCCCAACGGTCGGGTCTGGTGGTGCGGCCAGCCCGCCAGTCGGTGGAACTCCATCCACCGGTGGACGTCGACAAAGGCACGGCACTGGCCGGTGCGGCAGGTGACGTGGACGCCGTGTGGTTCATCGGGGACGACGTTGGTGACCTCCCGGCGTTCCGGGTGCTTGAACAGCTGGCGACGAGTGGCGTGGCGGTGGCGCGGTGCGTGGTGGGAAGCGACGAAACGGACCCGGTGTTGGCGGCACACGCCGACGTGACCCTCGACGGTCCCAAAGCGGTGGTCACCTACCTCAACGAACTCGCCGACGCTGCCGGGAGCGGTTAGGGGCCGTTGGGTTCGGCGGCGGCCACCTGGGCGTCGAACCAGGTGTGCGGGGAGTGTGCTGCCGCCAAGGATCGCAACGCCGTGGCACGTTCGGCCCGTTCGGGGTCGCCCATGGTGAGTGCCCGGTGCAACGCCTCGGCGGTGGCGGCGAGGTCAAAGGGGTTCACCACCAGGGCTGCGTCACCCAACTCGTCGGCCGCCCCGGCTTCCGAGGACAACACCAGCACCCCGTCGTGGCCGTTGAGCAACGGGCCTTCTTTGGCCACCAGGTTCAACCCGTCACGGATCGGGTTGACCAACAGGACGTCGTAGGCGCCGAGAGCGGCGAGCGACGTGGGGTAGTCGTCACCGAGGTTGGCCACCACCGGCACCCAGTCCGCTGTTCCCCACCGCTCGTTCACCCACGCCACCGTGGACGTGGCTTCCTGTCGGTAGGCGAGGTACTCGGGCAAGGTTTCCCGCGACGGGTAGATGAACGCTGCGAACGTCACCTTCTCACGCCACTGCGGATACTGCGTCAACAACAGATCGAAGGCTCGCAGACCACGCACGATGTTCTTCGACGGTTCGATCCGGTCCACCCGCACCACCAACCGGCGCCCCCCCGCCAACGACGTGATGGCCTGCGACGCGGTGGCGACCGCCGGGGACGCCGCCGACGAAGCGAGGTCGTCGGGGTCAGGTCCGAGTGGTGCCACGAACGTTGGGGGTGCGGTGACCCCCCGTTCGGTGCAGCACGCCACGAACCGGTCCGCCCACCGTTGCGTGTGGAACCCGCACGCCACGTGCGCCCCGAGACCGGCGAGCATCTCGGTGGCGGCGGCGTCGGGCAACAACCGCAGCCCGTCAGGGTCGGTGAACGGGGTGTGGGTGAAATGCACACACCGCAGATCCGGCCGAAGGTCGGCAAGGAACCTCGCCACAAGAGTCAGGTGGTAGTCCTGCACCAGCACCACCGCACCCTCGGGTGCCTCCTTGGCAACCGCGTCGGCCATGGCGACGTTGACGTGTCGGTAGGACGCCCACGCGGCATCGAATCGGTGATCGTGGGCGGGTCGGTGGGTGGCGTCGAACAGTCCGTGGTGGACGAACCACAGGTTGGCGTTGCACACCACCTCGTACGCCGCCGTGAACGTGACTGCGTCAATGTCCACGAGTCGGACCCGCAGGCCGTCAACATCCATCGTGCCCTGCGCAGCCGCTTCCCGGTCGGGGTCACTCATGGCCGCAGCCACCCACAGTGCCCCCGTGCTCGCCACCACCGGACTGAGACCCGAAACCAGACCGCCCGAACCCCGAAGGGGAATCAGGGAACCGTCGTCAGCGCGGGTGAACGAAACCGGCCCCCGGTTGGAGACGACGACGACATCTCCGGGAGCGGCCATGCGCGCACCCTACCGGCTGGTCATCTGCCACAGGCAGGAAGTGCCGAGGAGACAACTGGGGCAACAAGCCGTGGCGAACCAGCCCGACTGATGAGGCGTCATGTGCCCTGCGGCTCGTTGAGTAGTGATCGGGCATGTCCCTCAAGCGGAGTCAGAAGACGGAAGTCGACTGACATCGGCTTACCTTCGGCATGGGAAAGGGGCACGATGATTCCGCAGTAGGTGAACGGGAGCGAGCCTGCCGACCCCTTGTTCTTTCGCCTGCAAAACAGGTGGACAAGATGCCCGTTCCCGGGGGAGGCCAGCACCTTCCGACCCTTGGGGGTATCCGGACCAGTCGTGTTCTGTGAAGTCCAATGAAACCTATCGGCGCTGGTGAACACGTCGTGATACTCCGTGCCTGTGGCCATTCCTTGCTTCTCGAGGGTGACGAAGAACACTTCGTGGTTGCCATGGGTGACATGCCCGGACTGGCCCCACTTCCCGAAGTTGAAGTCATCGTTGAATAGGGCAGCCACCTGTTGTCGGGTGAAGTCTTGGTCAATGAACGTGCTGAGTGGATTCACCTGAGCTTGATCGAGCACCTGATCCAGTATTCCCACAATGCGCATGTTGGAAGTCGCAGGAATGGGGGCGTAGCCCGCGGCGTCGGATTGGAGAGCCCAGGTCGCGCCATCTCTCGTTAGGCGCTTGAGTAGGCCCGCCGGTTGGCCGTCGATCAATGCCTGCACCAGCACCCGCTCACCAACGAAGTCCGATCTTGAAGCATCCCGAGCCCAACGGAATAGGAGAGGATCGCCGGTCTGAATCGGGGTCACCCCACCGTTCATCGATTCACCGTCTGCAAACGCGATGAAGTGCCGAGTGGGGTCGAGGGCAGTATCTGCTGTGGCGAGCACAGTGAACGTTGAGGCACTGGCGATGTCTTGCGGAGCATCGAGAACGCCGCATGCCACCGAGTACGACTGGAAGAGCGGGATCACGTCGCCTTCGCTCAGCGAGGGAAGACGTACCGGGCGCATAACCCATTGCCCGTCTTCGAACGCCAGAGTCACCTGGTGATTGGTGCCGGGCAGTCCAGCGGAAGGTCCAAACCATCCGCGGAGCAGATCATGGAGTGCATTTCCCTTCTCGCCGTTGCGGGTCGCAACATTGAGTGCGACCTTTACGAAGTTGCCATCGAAATGCTCTCCGTTGGCTGTGAACGATGTGGGTCCGTCGGGGATCTCAGGATGCCGTTCACGGTCGATGAACACAATGGGGTTTCCGCTCGAGTGGCTCACCTTGCAGCGGATCGCGGTCGTACTCGGCCTTGAGCGTCGAGAGAGATACTCCGCAAGACGCCACTCAACCAGCTCAGCAATGAGAGCCGCAGCGGCGTGCCGGAGTTCTTCAGGCACTTCGAATGTGGGTGAGAGGCGTCCCTCGCTCACGGTGAAGAGTGGGGCGTCACCGGTCGTGAGATGGTGGACCGGAAACCGTTCCCAGTGGGCGAGCCAGAGATCGTCAGCGGCCGAGCAGGGGTCGGTGAGCTCGTCGTTCCGAACGTCGTCGACGAGCCTTGGGTCGGCGCATACGATCTGCCTAGAGGTGAAGGCCAGTGCATCGACATCGTCGCCGTCAATCAACGTGCCGCGCTGGATCATTGCTCGAAGGGTGACGAGCTTCAACGACTTTGTGATGGTCATCTTCTCGATGGAGCGCAGAAGCGCTGCGTGGGAGGTGATCAGTGCGCTCTCAGACTCGCTCAAGAGATCCAGGTGATCGAGTAGCTCGAACCAGCTGCCATGGCGTGAGCGGGCCGATCGAGGGTTGAGCCCTGCTCGGAAGGCTTGGACCGCCGACGGACGAAGTCCGAGATCCTCGGTGTAAGACCGGCAGTAGTCGGCGAGCGTGTCTCCATGACTTGTTCGGATCATTGCAGCTAGGAGATCGACAGCCTCGAGGTCATAGGCGACTGTGCAGCCCGGTGGGAGGTTGAAGTCACCGTGGCGTGCCGCGTCAACGGCTTCGGTATCGCTCGATACCAGCGCCCCACCGAGCGAGAGGAGCACCCGTGGTTTTGCGAGAAAGCTGCGATGGTTTCCAATGAAGTCAACAACCCGTAGATGACTCTTCTCGACGCCGGTCTTCCTCAGACCTCGGCCAATCTGTTGAAGGAAGATGACCGGTGATTCAGTGGGCCTAAGCATCATGACGGTTTCGATCTCAGGGATGTCGACGCCCTCGTTGAAGATGTCGATGGTGAAGATGATGTCGAGTTCACCAGCGCTGAGTTGCCGCACGGAATCACGGCGCGGGGACGAATCTGCTCCACTGTGGACGGCAACAGCCGTTACGCCGTGGCTTCTGAAGTGCTGGGCCATGAAGTTGGCGTGGCTGATGGAGCAACAGAATGCAAGGGTTGGCCCTCCGCCAAACTCGCGCCAGGCATCGAGCGTCTGATTGGCGCGCTCCCTGGTTTCGACAGCTCTCGTCAAGGCCTCCGGTTCGAAGCGACCATTCCGCCATGGGATCGGTTCGAAGTCAGTGAGATCCTTGAGGCCCTGATAGCTGAACGTGGCGAGTTCACCTCGGCGGACTCCTTCGACGAGGCTGCACTCGAAGACAAGATTGTCTCCGCACAGAGCCAATAAATCAGCACCGTCCATGCGTTCGGGCGTGGCAGTCAGACCGAGCAGGAACTTCGGTTCGAAGTGGTTGATCGCTGTGCGATACGTCGATGCTGCCGCGTGGTGGAACTCGTCCACGACGACGTAGTCGAATTCGCCGGTATCAAAGGTGCCGAGGTGGTTATTCAGTGTCTGAATTGAGGCGAAGATGACGTCAGCGTCTGGTTGTCGCGTCGACCCGATGAACATTCCAAGTTCTGCGTCTGGACGAACCTTGCGGAACACCTCGAGGCTCTGACGAAGGATTTCCTCGCGATGCGCAATGAAGAGCGTCCGTTTGAACTGAGGCCGGGTGGAATCGAACGCCGCAAGCCAGGTCTTGCCGAGGCCGGTCGCCATGACGACTAACCCTGAGGCGTGGCCCTCGGTACGGGTTGCCTCGAGCGCTACAAGTGCCTCTCGCTGAATTTCTGTCGGGGCGACTGGTTGAGTCGGTGCTTCAAGTGCAACACCCGATCTGGCGACTGAGATGTGTGGAAGGTCCTCTCGGCGCTGGGCCCGGTAGTTTCGCAGCAGCTGGTGGTCCAGTCGCACTGCTCGCTCATCTACCCACAGCTTCTCGAAGCTCGCCCTGAGCTCTTCGATCCGGCTGATCCCCAGATTCCATTCGATTCCGGTGCTGATGCCGGATAGCGAGAGGTTTGAGCTGCCTACGAAGCCGGCGGCTACGTCGGTGCTATCGCTCCAAAAGAGGTATGCCTTTGGATGGAAGCTGACGCCGGAGTCTTGCCACACCCGGACGTCCAGCTTGAGCGTGGAGCTGTCAGACGGCCCGTCGATGGCGAGTGTCTCTTGTCGGTCAAGGAGTCGGGCGAGGGCGTCAGGGTCGGTGATGCTCAAGTAGTCAGTGGTTAGCACCCGGACTTTGGCCCCTCGGCTGAGTGCATCGTCGAGGTGATCCGCGATGAGGTCTAAGCCGGAGCGCATGATGAAGCTGACAAGAAGATCGATTCGGTCGAACTCGGGTGATCGAAGCGAGCGTAGGAGTGCAGTGCGAAGGCGGGTCTCATCGTGGAGAGCGTCGTAGAGGTCAACGCTCGAATCGCCTCTGATCGAATCAATGCCCGCTTCGAGGTAGTTTCCGCGACTTGGAATGACATGCCGAACGCCACCCCGCGGGTCAGGGACATCGCCGGAGTAGCGAGGGATGACGTGAAGATGCAGGTGGTGAACGGTCTGACCTGCTGCTTCCCCGGCATTGAAGCCAAGGTTGTAGCCATCAGGGCCATGGACCTCATCGATGATTCGCTTCACCTCTGAGGACAAGGCGAGAAGATCTGAGTGCTCCTCGGGACTTGCGTCCCACCACGTCGTCACTAATCGGAATGGGATAACGAGGGCGTGCCCGGGTGAGACCGGATATCGGTCCCAGATGGCGAATGCACTCCGGTTGCTAGCTATCCATTCGTCCGGAGGCACGTCGTGGAAGGGCGAACGGTCAACCATCATGAACAGGGTAGTGGTGATGGGTTAGCGCCCTTGTGTGAAGGGCGCGCCATCTGTATCCAGCTGGGTCTGATGGTTCGGGTGATGGCTTCTCTGCGACGGGTGATTTCTCTTGAGTACCCGAGGCCCTAGTGATGGAGTCGGGAACCTTTCATTCGGTGAGAGTGGTGTCGGGGTTGAGGCGGCTGGTCATTCAGCCCCACCCGGATCAGCGCAATGAGCCATCCGGCGGCTCCTCGACTGCCCGCAGCGAATCACTTCTGTTGCGAGGCTGAATCAGCCTTTGGCGGCCTGCGGCGGAGACCGCTTGGTGGGCGGGTTTCACCATCGCTTGGCGGTTGAAGCGGAGTTGCAAATCACAGAGTGGTGAGAGTGCACCGGGACGCAGGAATCCCGGCCAATAGTCCAACGTTCATGGTCCGCAGTCCAGTGGGTCGGGTAGACAGGTGTGGTGCACGTCGTCGTCGCTGCCGACAAGTTTCGGGGGACTGCCACCGCCGCTGAAGTTGGCGCTGCGGTTGTTTCCGCGGTGGAGGCGGCCCGTGGGACGTGTCATGTGGTGCCGGTTGCCGATGGTGGTGAGGGGTTCCTCGAGGCTATGGGTGGCGCTAATCGCACGTCCTGGTCGACCGGACCGCTGGGTGACCCCGTTAAGGCTGGGTGGCGACTTTCGGGCGGCCGGGCGGTCATCGAGATTGCGCAGGCATCGGGCTTGACGCTGGTACCCGAGGATGCGCGTGATCCCGTTGCAGCCTCGACCTATGGAACCGGCGAATTGCTCGCTGCCGCAATTGACGCCGGTGCGAAGCAGGTACTCGTTGGGGTGGGAGGGTCTGCAACGACCGATGGTGGTTTCGGAGCGTTGCGCGCCCTCTACCCGCTGCAACGACTCCGGGGAATCGACATCAGGGTCGCCTGCGATGTCCGAACGAAGTTCGTCGATGCCGCCGAGGTCTTCGCTCCGCAGAAAGGGGCATCCCCGTCTCAGGTTGAGCTGCTGCGGCGTCGGCTCGAGCGGCTCGCCGAGGTGTACCACGAGGACTACGGCGTTGATGTGTCCGAACTTGAGGGGTCAGGAGCGGCTGGAGGACTCGCAGGTGGGCTTGCAGCAGTCGGGGCAACGCTGGAGCGAGGGTTCGACCTTGTTGCTGACGAGGTCGATCTTTTCGGGCATCTCGAAGCAGCCGATCTCGTGGTGACAGGTGAAGGATTCGTCGATGCCGAGTCTTTCGACGGCAAGGTGGTCGGCGGGGTTCTCGCGCTGGCCGGGGAACTGGGGGTCCCTGGGCTGGTTCTCGCCGGTGAGATCTTCGATGCTCCTCAGGTCGCGTCATTGTCTGGCACTTTGGACTCTGCAGGAGTGACTGTGGTCTCTCTGGTTGAGCGTTTCGGCGAGCAGCGGGCAAAGAGAGACACGCTGGCGTGCATCGCCGAGTCCATCACTGAACATCTGGCTGGTCTCGCCACGTAGCATCGAAGTATGAGCGCTCCCTCGAACCCATTCGCTGCAGTCGACGCCACTGAGCAGGCCCGAATGGTCCGTGACGGTGAAGCGACCCCGACGGAGCTTGTCTCGGCCGCAATCGACACTGCGGAGCGACTTAACCCTGAACTCAACGCCATCATCCATCCCGCCTACGAACGGGCTCTCGCCGAAGCTGCGGGGGATCTGCCTGATGGGCCGCTTCGGGGTGTGCCGATGGTGTTGAAGGACCTCGACGGCCTCGAGGCGGGTGCCCCGTATCACGGTGGTGTGCGCGCTCTCGCTAACGCCGGATACGTGCCGACACACAGCACCTGGCTGGTTGAGCGATTCAAGCAAGCGGGTGCCGTGGTGATCGGCCGGACGAACACCCCTGAACTCGGGCTGATGCCAAGCACGGAACCGGAGCTCTACGGCCCGGTGCACAACCCGTGGGACACGTCGCGCTCAGCGGCTGGTTCGTCGGGCGGGTCGGCGGCGTCGGTGGCGGCGGGCATCGTGCCGATAGGTCACGCCGGTGACGGTGGCGGGTCGATCCGGTTGCCTGCGTCGTTGTGTGGGCTGGTCGGTCTCAAGCCTTCACGTGGCCGCATCACCACCGGTCCGGAAGCTGGTGAACCGTGGGGTGGGTTGGTGGCTCGACTGGCGGTGACCCACACGGTGCGTGATACCGCACTCGTGCTTGACGCCGTGGGTGGTCCCGGACCGGGTGACCCGGCACCGCTGCAGATGCCGACCACACCGTATGTCGCCGAGGTTGGTGCCGATCCGGGGAGTCTGCGCGTGGCATGGACGGTTCGACCGCCGGACCCGAACGTCACCTGCGATCCCGAGGTGGTGGGAGTTATCGAGGCGGTGGCGGGGGTGCTCGCCGGTCTCGGTCACGTCGTTGACGCCCAGGACCCTGCCCCGTGGGTGGACGACGCCGAGGTGGCGTCGTTCACCGGTCACTTCATCACGGCGTTCGGGGTGTGGACCGCAGCCGAACTCGATTCGCTCGGTGCGGCAATTGGCTCGCCGATCGGACCGGAAGGTTGCGAGTCGGGCACGTGGGCGGTGGCCGAGATGGGGCGTGCGGTGACCGGCACGCAGTACAACGCCGCCCTTGAAGGTCTTGCGTCGGCCCGTCGAGGGATGGCGACCTGGTGGGACGCCGCTGGCATCGATGTGCTGGTCACACCCACCACCCCTGAGCTGCCGTGGCTGCTCGGTGGGTTCCATGACGCTGACAATCCGCTGGCGGGGTTGATGCGTTCGGCGTCGATCGTGCCGTTCATGGCGCCGTTCAACGTGTCCGGCCAGCCCGCCATCTCGTTGCCGTTGGGTTGGTCGGCGTCGGGTCTGCCCATCGGGGTGCAGATCGTTGCCCGTCTCGGCGCCGAGGACGTGCTGATCCGGCTCGCAAGCCAGCTCGAAGTGGCGATGCCGTGGGCGGATCGTCACCCGCCCATCTTCGGCTGAGGTTCCCCGCCTTCCCGGTGGTGTTTCCACCGGTACTCACCACTGTCCTCCAGTGCCGTGACCG
>CAMAQM010000040.1 GCA_945860545.1 Bifidobacterium breve
AGGGCACTGAGATGTGTATGCCGGGTGACAACACGTCGATGCGGGTGGAGTTGATTGCTCCGATCGCTATGGACGAGGGTTTGCGTTTCGCTATTCGTGAGGGTGGTCGGACGGTGGGTGCCGGCCGAGTCACCAAGATCATCAACTGAGGCAGGGGATTCACCATGGCAAAGTCCAGCGACAAGCGGATCCAGGTGACTATGGAGTGCACCGAGTGCAAGCGGCGTAACTACATCACCAAGAAGAACAAGGTGAACGACCGCGAGCGCATCGAGCTCAAGAAGTACTGCCGCTGGGAGCGGCGTCACACGCTCCACAAGGAAACCCGCTGAGCCTCGCCCCGGGCGCCATCGCACCCGGGGTACACGGTTCGCGTAACCTCCTTGTCGTGTCCGAGGTCCGATCATCAGACCAGGTTGATTTGTCCGCGCTCGTGGACGCTGCCCGACAGGGCGATCACCGGGCGTTTGATGAATTGGTCCGCCAGACCTACGCCGAGACCTACACCTTGGCGTTCCGGCTGGTCGGGAACGAGGAGGACGCACGAGACGTGACGCAGGAGGCGTACATCCGGGCCTTCAAGGGGCTTCGGCGCTTCCGTGGGGAGGCGCGTTTCAGCACCTGGATGTACCGCATCACCGCCAACTGCGCATCAACCCACCTCGGCCGTCGCCGACGTCACCGCCACGACGAACTCTTCGACGACGCCCCGGTGGCAGACGATGCACCCATGGCAAGCCCGGAACTCCGTGCGGAGGCTGCGGATTTCAACCGTCGGGTCAAGGACGCGGTTGACCGACTCCCGCCGAAGTTGCGGGCCGTGGTCGTGCTGCGGGACCTCTACGACATGCCTCACGAGGTGATCGCCGCCGAGCTGGGCATCTCCGAGTCGGCGGCCAAGGTGCGTCTGCACCGTGCGCGCCGGCAGTTGCGCGACGACCTGTTCCCCATCCAAGGGATGGAGGCAGCGCATGCAGTGTGATGACGTGACGAGTGACTTTGGTGAGGTGGCCGCTGGCCGGTTGCTCCTCGGCGGGGACGAACGCGCCCATGTGGAGCAGTGTTTGCGCTGCCAGGCCGACCTGGTGCACTACCGACGGTTGTTGCGGACGTTGCGATCGGTGCGCACCGAACTCCTCGAACCCGCTCCGGGCCTGCTCACCGACGTTCTCGCAGCGGTCAGCGCGGCGGGTGAGCAGGGGGCCATTGTCAGCGTTCTGCGTGGCCGACGAGTCGCCTACGTCGGGGGAATCGCCGCCGCAGCAACGGCGGCTGCGGCCGGTGGGGCGCTCGTGCTCGCCTCCCGGTCCCGGCGCCGGGTACGCCTCGCCAGCTGAGCGTTTTCCCGCCGCCGGGACGACCCGAGGTGGCCCCGCTGGTGGGGGACCGGAAATCTCGCCTGTGGGGGAGTGGGGCAGCTTTGCTATCGTGCCCCTTCGGTCCGGTTTGCGGTCCGCAGAGGGCAGTAGCTCAACTGGTAGAGCACCGGTCTCCAAAACCGGCGGTTGGGGGTTCAAGTCCCTCCTGCCCTGCTCCACAATGTGCGTAAGGACGCCGCCATGGCAATGAATCGGGAACAGAAGCGACTCCTGCAGAAGCAGGGGGAGATCAACGAGCAGGGCGCGCCCACCCGGACGCGCCGTGCCCCCCGTCAAACGGCTCCCACCGAACAGCGGACTGGCGCCCGCCAGTTCGTGCGCGAGGTTCGCAGCGAACTCCGCAAGGTCGCCTGGCCCACCCGGTCAGAGACCATCAACTACTCGATTGTGGTCCTCGTCACGCTCGTGATCGTGACCGCATTCGTATTCGGCGTGGACTGGGTGTTCTCCAACCTGGTTCTCAAACTCTTCGAGGTGTCATGAGCTTCACCGATGACGATCAGACCACCGCTGCTGGCGAGGGTGGCCCCGATGAGGTGAGCGAGGAACTGTCGGCGGCACCGGTCGCCGAGGACGTCGCGGCCGACCTCTCGGTGATGGACGAGGACGACCTGTTCGCCGAGTCGGTCGAACCGGTTGAGAGCCCCTACGACCGGCCCGGACGCTGGTTCGTGGTCCACACCCAGTCGGGGTACGAAAAGAAGGTCAAGCAGAATCTCGAGGCCCGAATCGCGTCGATGAACATGGATGATCGCATCCACGAGGTCGTCATCCCCATGGAGGACGTCGTCGAGTTCCGCAACGGCAAGAAGGTCGTCGTCCAGAAAAAGATGTTCCCCGGCTACCTGCTGGTGCGCTGCAAGCTTGACGACGACTCCTGGTTCGTGATCCGCAATACCCCAGGTGTCACCGGTTTCGTAGGCCAGGGGCCGCGACCGTCGCCGCTTCCCCGGCGTGACGTCGAGATGTTCCTCCAGGTGGAGACCGCTGACGAGGAGGCCCTCGTCAAGCGTTCCCGACCCCGGCTGGAGTACGAGGCGGGGGAGACGGTGCGCGTCAAGGAAGGCCCGTTCGCCGATTTCTCCGGCGAGGTGGTCGAGATCAACGAGGACCAACTCAAGCTCAAGGTGCTCGTCAACATTTTTGGCCGGGAGACCCCTGTCGAGCTCGAGTTCAGCCAGGTCGCCAAGCTCTGATCGCCCGCTACAGCAGGGTTGGACTCGTCAACTGGCGGTCCCTACCCGGCTTCGGGCACCATTGTCAGTCCGTTCGAACGAAGTCCACCCATCCAGTCTGCGAGGCAGCACGTCATGGCCAAGAAGAAGGTTTCGGCCCTGGTGAAGATCCAGATCCCGGCGGGAGGTGCCACACCGGCGCCCCCGGTCGGCACCGCGCTCGGCCCACACGGCGTAGCGATCATGGACTTCTGCAAGGAATACAACGCCGCCACTGAAGCGCAAAAGGGCATGATCGTCCCTTGCGAGATCACGATCTTTGAGGATCGGTCCTTCTCGTTCAAGCTCAAGACGCCACCGACCTCGGTGCTCGTGGCCAAGGCCGCCGGGCTCGACGGTGGCTCGACGGAGCCCGGCCGCAAGGAGGTCGGCTCGATCACTGATGCGCAGCTGACCGAGATCGCAGAGATCAAGATGCCGGACCTCAACGCCAACGACATCGACGCCGCCAAGGCCCAGGTGGCCGGCACGGCCCGGTCCATGGGCATCGTCGTCGTCTGAACCGATAACCACCTCCGCGGCCGGGAGAACCTCACCCGGGCGGATCGACCCTGCAGGGTCACAACCACAGAGGGAGCCTCACATGGCGAAGAAGGGCAAGAAGTACGTTGACGCGCTGAAGCGTTTCGACGCGGGTGTGTTCCACACCCCCGATCAGGCCATCGAACTGGTCCGCAGCTTGGCTTCGGCCGGGTTCGACGAGACCGTCGAACTCGTGGTCCGTCTCGGTGTTGATCCCCGAAAGGCCGACCAGGTCGTCCGGGGAACCGTGGCGTTGCCGTCGGGTACGGGTACCGACGTGCGGGTGGCGGTGTTCGCTGCCGGTGAGGCGGCCAACGAGGCCCGCGCCGCAGGGGCCGACCTCGTTGGTGCCGACGATCTGCTCGCCGAGGTCGAAGGCGGCCGCCTCGATTTCGACGTGGCGATCTCCACCCCCGATCTCATGCCCCAGGTGGGCAAGCTCGGTCGTGTGCTCGGCCCCCGTGGGCTGATGCCGAACCCCAAGACGGGTACCGTGACCACCGATGTCGGCAAGGCCGTCGCCGATTTCAAGGGTGGCAAGGTCGAGTACCGAACCGATCGATACGGCAACGTGCACGTGCCCATCGGGAAGGTCAGCTTCGAATCTGACGCCCTCACCGCCAACTACCGGGCGGTGGTCGAGGAGATCGAGCGGGCCAAGCCCGCCTCGGCCAAGGGTCGTTACATGCGCAAGGTCGCTCTTGCGTCGACCATGGGCCCCAGTATCCGTATCGATGTCGGGCAGGCGCTCTCCTTTGAGGAGGCCGACTCCGCCTGAGGCCCTGCGAACCCGGCCAACCCCGCGGGATTGGCCGCCACTGGTCGTGGTGGCTACGCTCACGGGTCCGCCGGCTTGGCCGGCCACAACTAAAGAGCATTACAGGTCGCCGTAGACCTCAGGTGCCCGCAAGGGCGTAACGGATACCCCACCTGAAGAGGCGAACTCCTCGAATCGTGATGACCACGGGGCGTTCGCTGCTGCGGACGCCCTGCGTCGTTTCCCGGACGTGGCAGACGACGTACGACAACAACACGAACGATTCGAGAGGAGGTGGCATGGACCAGCCAAGGCCCGACAAGGTTGCGGTGGTGGACGAGGTGCGTGAGCGTCTCAGTTCGTCAAAGGCAGTGCTGCTGACCGAATACCGGGGCATCGACGTTGGCGGCCTCGCCGCACTTCGCCGTTCACTGCGTGAGGCGGGCGGTGATTACAAGGTCTACAAGAACACCCTCGTGCGCATTGCGACCCGGGAGCTCGGATATGACCTCGACGACCTGCTGACCGGACCCACCGCGCTCGCCTTCGTCCCCGACGTTGACGGTGCTGATCCGGCGACGGTGGCCAAGGCCCTCAAGCAGTTCGGGAAGGACAACCCGGCGCTGGTGGTCAAGGGTGGCCTCCTCGGTGACCGCCTGCTTAGTGAGGCCGACACCAAGGCGCTCGCCGATGTCGCACCGCGTGAGGAGTTGCTGGCCCGACTCGCCGGCGGCCTCGCAGCCCCGATGCAGAAGTTCGCTTCGCTGCTCCAGGCGCTGCCTCGCAACTTCGCCTACGGCCTCGCCGCCCTCATCGAACAGGGTGGTGCCCCGGGTGCTCCCGCTCCCGCTGAGCCGGAGGCCCCTGCTGCGGAGGAATCCGCCGCCGAGACACCAGTCGACGAGCCCGCCGCTGAGGCGCCAGCCGCCGATGAGCCGGCTGTTGATGCCGGCACCGAAGCGGATACCGAGTCCGCTGAGTCCGTACCCGAAACCGAAACCGAAGCCGCTGCCGCGGACGAGGAACCCGAAACCCCCTCGGCCGAGGCCGAGACGACCGAGCCAACACAGGAGAGTTGAACCATGGCAACCAAGGAAGAGATCCTCGACGCCATCTCGTCGATGACCGTTCTCGAACTGAGTGAACTCCTTAGCGAGTTCGAGGAGCGCTTCGGCGTGACCGCCGCAGCCCCCGTGGCTGTCGCCGGTGTCGCCGCACCCGCCGGTGGCGGTGGCGACGGCGGCGCTGAGGAACAGGATGAGTTCGACGTCGTCCTGACCTCGGCTGGCGACAAGAAGATCCAGGTCATCAAGGAGGTGCGTGCACTGACCAACCTGGGCCTCAAGGAGGCCAAGGATCTGGTGGACGGCGCCCCGAAGCCGGTGCTCGAAAAGGTGTCCAAGGAGGATGCCGCCAAGGCCAAGGAAGCCCTCGAGGCTGCCGGCGGCACCGTCGAGCTGAAGTAGTCGGGTACCGGGTCGGCAAAGGTCGGCCCGGTACACCAACCCGTCATGGCACGGCCATCTTCACCTTCCCGACCCGGGTTTCCGGCTGAGGATCGGTGCCGTGAACTGATGAACGTTGCGGTCGCATGGGGCGATCGCTGGTACGACCCGGTCGTGGGGCTCCTGTGGAACCCGGCCGGGTCGTTCGCGCCTGCGGTGCGCGACGGCACCGTGCATCTGCTGCCCCAGTCGGCGTGGTACGCGTTCGGTCTCCTCGAGCGTGGACGCCCCGGAGACCTTGATCGGGCAACCCGGGTTCTCGACGCTGTCCTCAACCACCAGTACGACCATCCGGGGACCCCGTGGAACGGGACGTTCGCCCGTGTGGCCGAGGCTCCTGAGCCGACGGACGGGGCGCGGGAATGGGTCGATTACGACCCGAACTGGCGACAGTTCATCGCCAGCACGTTCCTGGTGATCCTGCGCCACCACGCCGACCGGATCGACTCGGTGCTCATCTCCCGCCTCGACTGCTCGATAGATCTCGCCGTGCGAGGTGAGCCTGAGGGGCGGATCCAACCGGGCTACTCAAACATCGCCCTCATGCACGCATTCGTGGCGGTGGAGTTCGGTTCCCGATCTGGGGACTCGGGCCTCATCGGGGAGGGTGAGCGCCTCGCCGCTGCGGTGGTTGAGGCCTTTGACCGCTGCGGTGCGCTCGACGAGTACAACTCACCGACCTACTACGGCATGGACCTGCTCGCCCTGGCCATGTGGCGCACCTGTGCGGCATCAGAGATGCTCCAGCGCGACGGTCTACGCCTTGAAGCGCAGTTGTGGATGGATCTCGCCATGTTCTTCCACGCCGGGATGCGCAACGTCATCGGACCGTTCGACCGGACCTACGGCATGGACATGACCCGGTACCTGGCGATGGTTGGGTTGTGGTGGATCCCGGGGTTCGGGGTTGGCGAGGCGCCGGTCCCTGACCTTGCGACCGACGCAATCGTCCATGGCCACGACCTGCTCGTGGGCCCCCTCATCGCCCGGCTCGCCGGACCGGTCCCTCGTGACGCCGTGGAGTTCCTCCGCCGGTTCGAAGGGGTGCGAGCGCTCGACCGACCGATTGGCGTGGACCCGTCCCGTTCGGCCTCTGCGTGGCTTGAGCCGGACCTGGCCTTCGGTGGGCAGGAGGGAGAGCCGGGTCGGCCCGCTGCTGGGCAGTTCGCCCCGGCAACGGTGCACTGGCTGTTGCCCGTCGATACGGCGGAGTCTTTCTGCGGGGTGGGATCCGTTCGGTTCTTCTGCGACGATCCGACGTCAGCTCGCGCTGGTGACGCCATGTTGCGGATTGGGACAACTCCCGGCAGTGAGGGACCTGCCGACGCCTGGTTCCTCGTCTCGACGGGCGGAGCTGTGCCGCTGAGCCCGGCGATGGTCGGCCCCGGCCGGTGGGATCTCCCCGGGTTGACGCTTCGGGTGCAGGCCAACGGGGCCCTTGTCGCAGTTGAACCCTTTGGCGATGACCTGCTGGTGGGTTTCAGGGCGGGCCCGGGTGGACATCGGTTCACCCTGCGCCGGGTGGGGGATGCTTGACCCCTGTCGGTCCCGGGCCTATCGTCCGCGCCAGCAGGTGACCCCGCCCGGTTCCGGAGTGTGGTCCATAACCCTTCGGGGTGTCGGGAGGCCATGGGCAGTCGGCCTCACCGGTCAGGGCGTGGCAACCAGGTCCGCTCGGCCGGTGGGATTGGTCCACGGCGCCCCGGGTTGTGTTCGTGGCGTGGGCCGCCTAGTCTGACCAGTTGCCGTGGCTGCCTGTTCTGCGTTGAAGACCCCCTTCCGGGGCTTTTTCGCGTCCTGACAGCCGCCTGAACCATTCCGCCCCGAATCCAGGAGTCACCCTTGCCTGCACGTCCGACCGTCCGGGACCGTTACTCCTTCGCGAACCTTGACGAGGTTCTCGAACTGCCCGACCTGATCGCCGTCCAGCGCGACTCGTTCGACTGGTTTGTGAATCGGGGTCTCGCCGAGACCTTCCGGGACATCAGCCCCATCAAGGACTTCACCGAGACCCTCCAGCTCGAACTCGAGTTCGATCCGACCGACGAGGACCTCCGGCCACCGCCGAAGTTCACCGTTGAGGAGTGCCGCGAGAAGGACATGACCTACGCCGCGCCGATTTTCGTGCGGGCCCGGTTCATGAACGCCACCACCGGCGAGATCAAGGAACAGACGGTGTTCATGGGGGACTTCCCCATGATGACCGACAAGGGCACGTTCATCGTCAACGGCACGGAGCGCGTCGTCGTCTCCCAGCTGGTCCGTTCGCCGGGTGTGATCTTCCAGCCGGGTGAGCGGTATCGCCTGCGGAACCTCGCCAAGCACCAGGAAGTCACCGGGACCATCCACCCCTACCGCGGTGAGTGGTTGGAGATGGACGTTGAGCAGAAGCCCGGCAAGGACGTCACCGCCGGCGCTCGGGTCGCCCGCAAGCGCCGCATCAGCCTGTTCACCCTGTTGCGTGCCCTCGGTTACGACGAGGAGAACCACCCCGGGTTCCTCGATCGTTTCGTCGCCCACTTCGACTTCCTCGAAGGCCAGTGGGAAAAGGACCGGGACCTCGCTCCCACCCAGGACGAGTCGCTGCTTGAGATCTACAAGCGTGCCCGTCCCGGTGAGCCGCCGTCGGTTGAGTCGGCCCGCGCCTACTTCAAGAACGCCTTCTTTGAATCCCGCCGCTACGACCTGAGCCGTGTCGGCCGATACAAGCTGAACCGCAAGCTCGGTCCGGAACTCGGCCGCATCGAAGAGGTGTTCGGCATCAAGCTCGAGCGTCCGGAGCAGGACCAGTCGGTGCTGTCGCCCGCCGAGGTGCTCGCCACCGCCACCTACATGCTCCACCTCGTCAAGCGTGATCCGGGCTACCGCCTCGATGACCAGGACCACTTCGCCAACCGTCGAATCCGCTCGGTGGGCGAACTGATCCAGAACCAGGTGCGCATCGGCCTGTCCCGCATGGAGCGGGTGGTGCGGGAACGCATGACCACCCAGGACGTCGAGGCGATCACTCCGCAGTCGCTGATCAACATCCGGCCCGTGGTTGCAGCCATCAAGGAGTTCTTCACCACCAGCCAGTTGAGCCAGTTCATGGACCAGGTCAACCCGTTGTCGGGCCTGACCCACCGTCGTCGCCTGTCGGCTCTCGGCCCGGGTGGCCTGTCGCGTGAACGCGCCGGCTTTGAGGTTCGCGACGTCCACTTCAGCCACTACGGCCGCATGTGCCCGATCGAGACGCCTGAAGGTCCGAACATCGGTCTGATCGGTGCGTTGTCGACGTACGCCCGCGTGAACGAGTTCGGCTTCATCGAATCGCCGTACCGCGTCGTGAAGAACGGCAAGGTCACCGACGAGATCGTCTTCCTCACCGCCGACGAGGAAGAGGACTATGTCGTCGCCCAGGCCAACGCCCCGCTCAAGGCCAACGGGACCTTCGAGGAGGACCGTGTGCTGGTGCGGCGATCGCCGCAGGCAGCCACCCTTGGCGACCTCAAGTTGATGCTCGAGCGTGACGTCTACTTCGCTGCCACCACGGAGATCTCCTTCGTGCCGGCTGAGGAAGTCCAACTGATGGACGTGTCCCCGAAGCAGATCGTCTCGGTCGCCACCGCCCTCATTCCTTTCCTCGAACACGACGACGCCAACCGGGCCCTGATGGGTGCGAACATGCAGCGTCAGGCCGTTCCCCTCGTGCGAGCCGAGGCTCCCTACATCGGTACCGGCATCGAGGCCCGGGCGGCCCGCGACGCCGCCGACATGATCGTGGCCGCCGACAACGGCGTCATTGAGCACGTCGACGGGCGCCTGCTCAAGGTGAAGTACGACAAGCTCGGCGAGCGGTCCTACCGTTTGGCGAAGTTCGAACGGTCCAACCAGGACACCTCGATCAACCAAAAGCCGGTCATCCGTCAGGCGGGCACCAAGTTCCGCAAGGGTGACGTGCTCGCCGACGGGCCGTCCACCGACAGTGGCGAACTCGCACTCGGCAAGAACCTCGTCGTGGCCTTCATGACCTGGGAGGGCTACAACTTCGAGGACGCCATCATCCTGTCCGAGCGGCTCGTTCGTGACGACGTGTTGACGTCGGTGCACATTCACGAGCACGAAATCGATGCCCGTGACACCAAGCTCGGCCCCGAGGAGATCACCCGGGACATCCCGAACCTCTCCGACGAGATCCTTGCGGACCTCGACGAGCGCGGCATCATCCGCGTCGGTGCGGAGGTCGGCCCCGGTGACGTGCTGGTCGGCAAGGTCACGCCGAAGGGTGAGACCGAACTGACCCCGGAGGAGCGACTGCTCCGCGCCATCTTCGGCGAGAAGGCCCGTGAGGTGCGCGACACCTCGCTCAAGGTCCCCCACGGCGAGTCCGGCAAGGTCATCGACGTCAAGGTGTTCAGCCGTGACGAGAGCCATGAGTTGCCGCCCGGCGTGAACCAGTTGGTTCGGGTCTACGTCGCCCAGCGACGCAAGATCAGCGTTGGCGACAAGCTCGCTGGCCGCCACGGCAACAAGGGCGTCATCTCCAAGATCCTCCCGGTCGAGGACATGCCGTACATGGCTGACGGAACCACCGTCGACATCATTCTCAACCCCTTGGGTGTGCCGTCCCGCATGAACGTTGGCCAGGTCCTCGAGGCTCACCTCGGGTACGCGGCGCGCTGGGGCTGGGACGTTGACGGCAACAAGGTTGGTGACGAGCCGACCCTGCCGACAGGTTCCAACACCCGTCCCACCACTCCGCCCGCCCAGTTGGTGGCCACTCCGGTGTTCGACGGCGCCCACTGGGATGAGGAGGAGGACGCCGGTCGTCACCCGACCATCAAGAAGGTGCTGACCAACCTCCGTCCCGAAGCGGCGGAGTCGCAGTGGGCGGGCACCGACGAGGAAGGCAACGAGGTCGTCCTGTCCTACGGGGACAACGGACGTCTGATTCGCCCCGACGGCAAGATGCAGCTGTTCAACGGCCGCACCGGCGAGGCCTACGACAGCCCGGTCATGGTCGGGGTGGTCTACATCCTCAAGCTGGCCCACCTTGTCGACGACAAGATCCACGCCCGTTCCACGGGTCCGTACTCGATGATCACCCAGCAGCCGCTCGGCGGTAAGGCCCAGTTCGGTGGTCAGCGTTTCGGCGAGATGGAGGTGTGGGCCCTCGAGGCGTACGGCGCGGCGTACTGCCTGCAGGAACTTCTCACCATCAAGTCCGACGACGTGCTCGGCCGGGTGAAGGTGTACGAAGCCATCGTCAAGGGCGAGAACATTCCCGAGCCTGGTATTCCCGAGAGCTTCAAGGTGCTCATCAAGGAGATGCAGGCCCTGTGCCTCAACGTTGAGGTGATCTCCTCGACCGGCGCACAGATTGAAATGAGCGAACTGGATGAGGACGTGTACGAGACCAGCGAGAAGCTGGGTATCGACCTGTCCCGTCCCGAACGCGGCAGTGATGAAGAAGACGCCCGCCGTCAGGCTGAGCGGGGCTGAGGAGAACGATCATGAGCACACTCGACGTCAACGATTTCTCCCAGCTGCGCATCGGTCTGGCCACGGCCGATTCGATCCGCACGTGGTCCAACGGCGAGGTCAAGAAGCCTGAGACCATCAACTACCGCACGCTCAAGCCGGAAAAGGACGGGCTCTTCTGCGAGAAGATCTTCGGCCCGACCAAGGACTGGGAGTGCTACTGCGGCAAGTACAAGCGCGTCCGGTTCAAGGGAATCATCTGCGAGCGCTGTGGCGTCGAGGTCACCCGCTCCAAGGTGCGCCGGGACCGGATGGGCCACATCGAGCTTGCGGCACCGGTGGTCCACATCTGGTACCTGCGTGGCACCCGTTCGTGGTTGGCCTACCTCCTCATGGGCACCCAGCCCCGCGAGGAACTCAAGGCGAAGCAGCTCGAGAAGGTCATCTACTTCGCTGCGAACCTGGTCGTGTCGGTGGACGAGGAAGCTCGTCACGCTGCCATCCCGTCGCTCGAGGCGGAGATGCTGGCTGAGATCGACGCCATCCACGCCGACCGTGAAAAGGAACTCGCCGAGGTGGCCGAAGAGCTCGAGGCCGAGCTCGCCCAGCTCGAGGCCGACGGGGCCAAGGAGGCCGATCTCCGTTCGCGCCAGCGTGCCGCCGACAAGCGTCGTGAAGAGGTGCGGGAGCGCTACGACGAGGAAGAGGACATGGTGCGTCGAGCGTTCGACGAGTTCCGTGACCTGTTCCCGCGCAAGATCATCGAGGACGAACTGCTGTGGCGTGAGCTCACCGATCGCTACGGTGACTACTTCACCGGCGGCATGGGTGCTGACGCCCTCGCCCAGTTGATCGATCAACTCGACCTCGACGAGGAAGAGGTGAAGCTGCGCGAGGCCATCGACCCGCCCGCCGGCCAGAAGCCCCTGTCCGCCCAGCGGCGCCAGAAGGCGATCAAGCGTCTCAAGATCGTTTCAGCGTTCAACCGTCGTGACGACCATGGGCGTCGGATCAATGACCCGCGCGCCATGATCCTTGACGTCGTTCCGGTCATCCCGCCCGAGCTCCGGCCCATGGTGCAGCTCGATGGTGGGCGTTTTGCCACCTCGGACCTCAATGACCTGTATCGCCGGGTCATCAACCGCAACAACCGCCTCAAGCGACTTCTCGACCTCGGCGCCCCCGAGATCATCGTGAACAACGAGAAGCGGATGCTCCAAGAAGCGGTTGACGCCCTGTTCGACAATGGCCGTCGCGGCCGTCCGGTGACCGGACCTGGTAACCGGCCGCTGAAGTCCCTGTCCGACATGCTCAAGGGCAAGCAGGGCCGGTTCCGCCAGAACCTTCTCGGCAAGCGCGTCGACTACTCGGGTCGTTCGGTCATCGTGTCGGGCCCGACGCTGCGACTCCAGCAGTGTGGTCTGCCCAAGTTGATGGCGCTCGAGCTGTTCAAGCCGTTCGTGATGAAGAAGCTCGTTGACGCCGAACTGGCCCAGAACATCAAGTCGGCCAAGCGGATGGTCGAGCGGCGTCGTCCGCAGGTGTGGGATGTCCTCGAGGAGGTCATCAAGGAACACCCGGTGCTGTTGAACCGTGCTCCCACGCTGCACCGTCTCGGCATCCAGGCGTTCGAGCCGATCCTCGTTGAGGGCAAGGCCATCCAGTTGCACCCGCTCGTGTGCCAGGCGTTCAACGCCGACTTCGACGGCGACCAGATGGCTGTCCACCTTCCGTTGTCAGCCGAAGCCCAGGCCGAGAGTCGGGTCTTGATGCTGAGCGCCCACAACATGCTCAGCCCCGCTGATGGCCGTCCGTTGGTCTCACCGACCCAGGACATGGTCATCGGGGCGTACTACCTCACCGAGTTGAATGAGGGGACCAAGGGCGAGGGGATGGTGTTCCGTCGCCTCGATCAGGTGGAGCGCGCCTACGAATCGGGCGAGTTGGACCTGCACGCCCCCATCGTGTTCCGCTCGGCCGAGTTGGTCGACACCCCCGCCAACGGCAAGGCGGCGACGTATCACACGACCACCGCCGGTCGGATCTTCTTCAACGAGGCGCTGCCAGCGGACTTTGGTTTCGTCAACGAGCGTGTCGACAAGAAGGTGATGGGTCGTGTCGTGGACCGGCTCGCCCGGACCTACGACAAGTCCGTGGCCGCCACGGCGCTCGACGCCATCAAGGACCTCTGCTTCAAGTTCGCCTCCCGGTCCGGTCTGACGATCTCGATCGACGACGTGAAGACCCCGGCGGACAAGAAGGACATTCTCGACGGCCACGAGATCGAGGCCGAGAAGGTCGAGAAGCAGTTCCGTCGGGGCATCATCACCGACGGTGAGCGTCGCCAGAAAGAGGTTGAGATCTGGACGACCGCCACAAGCGAGGTCCAGCGCTCCATGGAGCGTGAGCTCAAGGCGGACAAGTTCAACCCGATCGACATGATGGTGGGCTCGGGCGCCCGCGGCAACATGATGCAGGTGCGTCAGATCGCCGGTATGCGCGGACTGGTGGCCAACCCTCGTGGCGACATGATCCCGCGTCCCATCAAGGCGAACTTCCGTGAAGGCCTCTCGATGCTCGAGTACTTCATCGCCACGCCTGGTGCCCGTAAGGGTCTCGTGGACACCGCCCTTCGTACTGCTGACTCGGGTTACCTGACGCGTCGTCTCGTCGACGTCGCCCAGGAGCTCATCATCAACGATGAGGATCCGTTTGGCCCCGACGCGCAGGGCAACCGTCGTGCGGTGCGTGGCATCTGGATCGAGGGTGTCGTACCCGACCAGCCCGGGAAGCGGAGTTGGTTGGAGACCCGTCTGTACAGCCGGGTTCTCGCCGACGCCGTCGAGGTGTCAGGCCCGGCGACATCGTTCGTCGATGAGGACGGCAAGTCGGGCTGGACGGCGTTGGTGTGGGACGGCGAAGAGGCCTCGTGGAACGAGACCCCACTCAAGGTCAAGGTCTCGGGCGATACCGCCTCGGTGACGCTCCCAGCCGGCACCGTTGCCCGGGCACCCGAGGTGGACCTGCTGGCCAACGACCCCGCTGTGACCCGCGTCCGCGTGCTGTCGCCGCTCACTGACGACAGCCATCGGGGTATTTCTGCTGCCAGCTACGGCCTGTCGCTGGCGACGGGACGCATGATCGAGATGGGGGAAGCGGTCGGTGTGATCGCCGCCCAGTCGATCGGTGAGCCCGGTACCCAGCTGACCATGCGTACCTTCCACACCGGTGGTATCGCCGGGTCGGACATCGCCGGTGGTCTTCCCCGTGTTGTCGAGCTGTTCGAGGCCCGGAGCCCCAAGGGCAAGGCGCTGCTCAGCCGGACTTCGGGTGTGGTGCGGATCGGCGACGACGAGGGTCGTGGCCGGATCATCACTGTGGTGGCCGATGACGGCAGCGAGGCCGAGTACCCGGTGCCGTCGCTGGCGCGTCTTGAGGTGACCGAGGGCCAGGAGATCGCTGCTGGCGATCCGATCATGGACGGCCCTCGTGACCCCAAGGAACTTCTTGAGATCAAGGGCGTGCGCGAGACCCAGCAGTACCTGGTCGAGGAAGTCCAGAAGGTGTACCAGGACCAGGGTGTGCCGATCCACGACAAGCACATTGAGTTGATCGTCCGCCAGATGACGCGGCGCATCGCCGTGCAGGAGCCCGGTGATTCGGAGTTCCTCCCTGGCGAGCGCGTCGACCAGCGTGCCTACACCGACGTGAACCGGTCGCTCGTGACCGAGGGGCGGACACCCGCTGAGGGCCGTCCCGAGATCATGGGTATCACCAAGGCGTCGCTGGCCACCGATTCGTGGTTGTCGGCGGCCTCCTTCCAGGAGACGACCCGTGTCCTCACCGAGGCGGCCATTGAGTCCCGCAGCGATTCGCTGGTGGGTCTCAAGGAGAACATCATCATCGGCAAGCTGATTCCGGCTGGTACCGGCATGGAGCGCTACCGCGACATCACGGTGGACGCACCCGACTACCAGCCGTTGCCGTTCTTTTCGACTGATGATGACGACGAGGTCGACTACGCCGCCCAGATGGCGGCCCGGTCCGATCTGCTCATGCCCAAGGAGTCCGAGGCACCCGTCGCCGAGGAAGGGCCTGACGCCGAGATCATCCCGTTCATCGCAGCGGCCGAGGAGGAAGCCTCCGAGGGCGACGATGCACCTGTGGGAGAGGATGGCGCCGGCGACGACGCATGACCTGACGATGTCCGGGGCGGCGGCTTGCCTCCGTCCCCCGGCCACCGTTACCCTTCACAACCTGCCTTGCGGCGCCCTCCCGGGCTCCCCGAGGCCGGTCACGAGGCCTCCGGGGACGTTTCTGCCCCTGGACTTCACACCGACAACGAGTACAAAGACAAGGACACCGCGTGCCCACAATCCAGCAGCTGGTCCGAAAGGGCCGCCAGACCAAGCCGAAGAAGGCGAAGACGCCGGCCCTCAAGGGGTCGCCCCAGCGTCGGGGTGTGTGCACCCGCGTGTACACGAACACCCCCAAGAAGCCGAACTCGGCGCTGCGCAAGGTTGCTCGTGTGCGCCTCAGTAGCGGGATCGAGGTGACCGCCTACATCCCCGGTGAGGGACACAACCTTC
>CAMAQM010000041.1 GCA_945860545.1 Bifidobacterium breve
CAAGGCCATCAGCGATTTCCGGCCCGCCGTGGCCGCGCGTCGCACCGCCGACCTCGTGAGCCGGATCGACGTCCCCGTCTACCTCACCGGCGCCTGGCAGGACGAGCAGACCGGCAGCCGTTTCGCGCTGATGCTCGAACAGTTCGACCGGTCGCCCCACGTCGTGTTCACCCTGTTCAACGGCCACCACCCGGACGGCTACAGCCCGATGGTCATTGCCCGATGGTTCGAGTTCCTCTCGTTCCATGTGGCTCGTCGCGTTCCGGTGGTGCCCCCGCTCGTGCGTCAGTTCGCGCCGCCGTTGTTCGCCGAACATTTCGGGTATACCGCCGACATTGAAGACGACCGGTTCGGCGATCTCGTCGATGATTTCGACGCCGCCCTCGAGCGGTATCTCACCGAGCCACCGGTACGGATCCTGTTCGAATCGGGTGCTGGAGGTGAGGTCGCCGGTGCCCCCGGGGCCCGCTTTGAGGTGACGGCCAGTTCGTTCCCGCCCCCGGGGACCGAGGTGCGTCGCTGGCATCTTGGTGGTGGGGGGCCACGTGGTGTGCTTGTCGACGGCGGGGCAGACAGTTCCGGAGCGTTCATCTACTCCGATGATCTCGAGGCCGGCGCCATCTCGTACGCGTTGACCGAGGAGTTCAACGACTTCGTCCGGCCAAGCGTCCCCTACGACTGGTCGCCGTTCGCCGATGGACACTGTGTGCGTTTTGAGACGGCACCGCTCACCGACACGGTCACGGTGATGGGCCAGGGGCATCTTGACCTGTGGTTGCGTCCGGGCACCTCCGACACGTCGGTGCAGGTGACCATGACTGAGATTCGACCCGACGACACCGAGGTGCGGGTCCAGTCAGGTTGGCACCGGCCGGTTCACCGTCAGGAGGACCCGGAGCGCTCTGACGACCTGCGGGTTGACTACACGTTCCACCGGGACCACCGTGAGTCGCTGGTGCCGGGGGAGTGGTTGCGTTGTCGGGTGCCGTTCATGCCGGTTGCTCATGTGTTCCGCTCCGGCACCCGTCTGCGGATCACGGTCTCGACGCCGGGCAGGGACTGCCCGTTCTGGTGCTTCGACAACCCCGTCGAGTCGGGCGCCTCCCACCAGGTCGGTTACGGACCTGACCACCCTTCGGTGTTGGTGTTGCCCGTGTGGGACGGGGTCGAAGCCCCCGCCGACCTGCCACCGGCCGAGGCGCTGCGGGGTCAGGTGTGTCGTCGGGCGCCGGAGATGGCCAACACCCCGGTGGACTAGACCGGCAGGCGCCGAACGGTGTCGGGGAGCGCAACTTCCGGGGACCACGCCGATGGTGCACCGGCGAGCCGGTAGAGGAAACTGGCCACCTGTGCCCGGGTGACCGTCCCTTCAGGGTCGAATCGCGACGTTCCCCCCAGGCCGACGGTGATGCGGTTGAAGGCGGCCCAGTCAATGGGGTCGGCCTGCCAGCCGGGCCGGCGGACGTCGGTGAACGCCGCCGGTGGGGCACCGGTTGGTTCTCCCGCCAGTCGCCACAGGAACGCCGCCATCTGCGCCCGGGTGGCCCGACCCGCCGGGTCGAAGCGGCGCCGGGACCCGGGCGGTGATGAGCTCTGGGTGACCCCGGCTTCATCCATCCAGTCCACAGCATCCCGAAGGTCACCTGGTGTCGTCAGGTCGGCGTAGTTGGCCCGGCGGGTGGGAACCGGTTTGCCCATGAACCGCCACAGGAACAGGGCCACCTGGCCGCGGGTCACCGGTTGTTCAGGCCCGAAGCGGCCGGGCGCCACGCCACTGGTGACCCCTGCGGCAGCCATCCAGTTCACGGCCGTTGCGTGCGAGGCCGATGGGGGGACGTCGGTGAACTTCGACCACGGCACCGCAGGGGGGAACAGGCGGGATGGCATCACCGGGGTGAGAGGGGTGGTGGGGTTGGGGTAGCAGGGGGCGGGCCACAGCTCGACCCGCATTCGGCGTTCCCCCGATCTGATGGTGAACCGTGCCAACAGGTCCGTCGCCGGTTCGGCGGCGAAGGTATCCACCGACTTGAACTCGATGATCGCCTCGTCTCGGGTGAACGTGGCCAGGCCGTACCCCTGGTTGATGAAGTTGCAGTACGCCTTCCACGGGTTGAGTTCCTCGATACCGCCGGCGATGGTCTGCAACGTCGAGTACGCGAACGGGGCGTTCCCGTTGAAGTTGATGCCGCCGTAGTTCAACTCGGTGAAGTCCGGGTCGGCGGTCAGCGACCCGCAGGTGAAGTCGAACGCCACCACCGGGGAGGCCGGATCGTCGGGGTTCGGGATGAGCACGTCGGCGAGCCAGATGTGGGTGTGGCCGCTGACCGACACGACGTTGTCCACCCCGTTGGCGCTCAGCGACTCGAGGATGTTGCGGCGTTCCCACCAGAAGTCGTCCCACGCCTCGTTGGGGGCGTAGGTGCCCTGGTTGACGTGGACGTTGTTGAGGTCCCGGAAGTTCGAGGTGAACGTCTGGCCCCGGCCGGGCTGGGTGGCCTTGCTCAGGCGCCACATGGCCATGTTGTACGGGTTGCCCAGTACCTTCCAGATCGCCTCGGTGTCGGCCAACCCGGTCTTGAGCCAGTTTCGCTGGGCGGTGCCGAGTGTGGTGCGCGCCGGATCGAACCGCTGGCGATCCTGGGTCTGTTGCGGGTTCCCTTCGGGCACCTCGGCGTCGCGGTACTGACGGACGTCGAGCATGAACACGTCAAGGAGGTCCCCCCAGACGAACTTGCGGTGTGCCTCGGTGGGGGTTGCCTCGGGCGGGATGACCGGGAACTGCTCGAACCAGACCTGCAGGGCGTTGGCGAGACGTTCAGCGGGAATGCCCCGGTGGACACCGTTGACGAACTCCCCGTCGTCGAACATGGCGACCGTCGGGACGGTCGCCTGCAGTGCCTGCAGATCGGGGTCGGCCTTGAACCGTTCGTAGACGCCCCGGTAGTTGTCGACCGTCAGGGTTCCGCCGTCGCTCACGTACACGTAGTCGCCCAGGTGCATCCAAAAGTCGAGGTCTTCCTCGGCGGCGATGGCCCGGTGGGCGAGGTACCGGCTGCGATCACCGTTGCGTCGAGAGCTGATCTGCTGGCACGAGGCCCAAGCGAATTTCAGTTGCGTCGGCGACGAACCCGGGGCTGGGGCGGTGCGCGTCCGCCCGGTGACAGTGGTGTCGCCGCTGCGGAACCGGTAGTGGTACCAGCTGTCCGCATCGAGACCGGTCACGGCTACCTTCACCGTGTAACCGTTGGCGGCGACGGCCTGTGCCGAGCCGCCGGCCACGAGCGAGGCGAAGTCGTCGTCGGCGGCGACCTCCCAGGTCACCTCAATGGGCGTCTCCTCAACGGGTGCACCCAGTCGCGTCCAAAGCACCGACCCGTCGGGGGAGGGGTCGCCCGACATCACGCCATCGGGGAACGACGGGACCCACGTCGAGGGTTCGGCGGTGGTGGCGGCGAACGCCAGGGCGGAACGGTCAATGGTGCCCAGCAGCGCGGCGGATGCGCCAGCTCCGGCGAGCAGTTCCATGAACCTGCGGCGGCCGACGGCGGTGCCTGCGGGTACGACGTTGCGGACCGAATACCTGGCGTTAAGTTCCTCGGCGTCCATGGGTCCCCCTGGGGTCGTCGTGTGGTGTGCGGCGGACACTAACGCGGCCCGATGATGTTGCCGTGGCGTGACGGTGAACGACAGGTGACGGCCCACGTGGGAAACTCTGACGTGTCCATAATTGAGGCCATTGTCCTTGGTCTGGTCCAGGGACTCACCGAGTTTCTGCCCATCTCCTCAAGCGGTCACCTCCGGGTCGTGCCTGCGCTCGCCGGTTGGGAGGACCCGGGTGCGGCGTTCACCGCGGTGGTGCAGCTCGGAACGATGGCCGCAGTGCTGGTGTACTTCCGACGGGATCTTTGGGACATCGGTTCGTCGTGGCTGAGGGCGTGGTGGACTCCGGCGTTGCGTTCGACGCGCCAGACCCGGCTTGGGTGGTACCTGATTATTGCCACCATCCCCATCTCGGTATTGGGACTGGTGTTCGCCGACCAGATCGAAACCGGGGTGCGTGACGTGCGACTGGTGGCGACGATGCTGATCCTCTTCGGTCTGGTGATGGCCCTCGCCGACCGGATCGGGTCGAGGTCGAAATCCATCGATGAGGTCACCACCCGCGACGGGGTGGGTATCGGTTTCGCCCAGGCGCTCGCCCTCGTCCCGGGGGTGTCACGTTCGGGGGCGACGATCTCGGCGGGGTTGTTCCTCGGGTACCGGCGTGCCGACGCAGCGCGTTTTTCGTTCCTCCTCTCCGTTCCCGCCGTGGTGCTCTCCGGTTTGTTCGAAATGCGCAACATCGGGGCGGGGGACGGGCCTGGTCTGGGGGTCACCGCCGTCGGGGTGGTGGTGGCGTTCGTCGCCGGGTACGCCTCCATTGCCTGGTTGTTGCGTTGGCTGACCTCCCACACCCTCACCGTGTTCGTCGTTTACCGGGTGGTGCTCGGGGTCGTGCTGTTGGTCCTCGTGGCCAGTGGAACCATCGCCGCCAACTGACGCGAACGTTGCGATAACGGGCGATTCACCCCCTCTGTGACGGCGGTCACCTGGTGGAGTACCCTGCTTTCAGTTCAACCAAAGGAGATGCGCCATGCGTCGCAAGTTCGCTGCAATCCTTCTCGGCGGTGCCCTGCTGGTCGGGACTGTTGGCTTCACCGGAACGGCGGAGGCCCAGACCGGGTTGAACCCGGACCAGACCGCCAAGGTCACCCAGTTCCTCAACGGACTGCTGGCCAAGGCCAACCAGTTCTGTGCCCAGAACCCGTCGGTGTCGCTGTGCAAGAAGGTGCCGTCAATCACTCAGGCCCAGATCGACGGGCTCGTGTCACGAGTGAACTCGGCCGTCATCCGTGCCGGCGGGGTTGAGGCCATCAAGGCCCGTCTCGCCTCGGCAGGCGGCACCGTGAAGGCCCAGTTGTGTGCCAACTCGTCGAAGGTGCTGGCCAAGGTTCCGGCCAAGTACCGCACGCAGGCCCAGTCGGCGGTCACCCGCCTCTGCGCCTCCTGAATCGAGCCCTGCGGTTCGCCGCAGGGAGCCTCACCCGGGGGGGAACGTGATGTGGTGCGGTCCGGTACGCCGGGCCGCACCACGTTCGCGTCCGGGGTGCTGTCGTTGTCAGCGACTTTCGATGAACGCCAGTGGTCCCAACGCAGCAACGGACGTTTCCATCCGGGTGAGTCCGGACGCATCGGCGCCCAGGTGGGTGTCCCAAAACGCAGTCGTTGCCTCGTTGACCATGGCGTCCCATGGCGTCTCGAAGTCCTCAAAGGGGGCGGCGTGGGAGCCGCCCACTAGGGTGATGAGCCAGGCCGGCCCACCCACCTCGCCCCAGGCGTTGCGTCCGAGGTCGTAGGGAATTGCGAGGTCTGCGTCGCCATGGAGGGCCAGCAGTGGCAGATCCCGGCTGAAATCGTTGGTGCCGGTGTACACGAGGACCGCTCCGGCCATCACGATGGCGGCATCGACACGATCGTCGGCGCAGCAGTCGTTGTACAGCAACCCGTACGTCGTCCCGCCACCTAGCGACAGCCCGGCGGCACCGATGCGGTCAGGATCGATGCGTCCGGCCAGTGGTCCACCGGCGGTGGTGTTCGCAGCCAGCATCTGGTCGATGACGAAACTGACGTCACCGGGTTGGTTGTCGAGGTCGCCGGCTTCCGTGCGGTGCTCGGGGTTGGCGTCGCTGGTGAGCGGGAACTGTGGGGCGGCCACCACATACCCTGCCGCCGCCCAGCTGTCGAGGAGTTGGGTGAACTTGGCCGGGCTCCCCCCGAGGCCGTGACTGAACACGATCAGTGGAGCGGCGTCGACGCCTGAGGGAACCCGGATGACGGTGTTGAGTCGCCGCTCGTTGAGCGCGTCGGACATCGTCCCGACCGGTTCGGTGGGGCGTGACGGATCAATGAGGACCTCGGTTGTGGTCGTGAACGCCCGAGGCCGACCCCCGGTGATCAGTGTGGTCGTGGTGCTCGCCGGCACCTCGAGTGCGCCCACTGTGCTCTCCCCATCGTTCGTTGTGCCCCCACACGCGGTCGCTGAGATTGTCAGTGCAACCGCCACGACTGCGGACCGCACCACGCTGTGTCGAATCATCCTGCCCCCCCACGTCAGGTCGCGCCGCTCGGCGCACGGGGGACATGGTAGGGGGATGGCCCGGGGCCGTCGGTGCGCTAGTTCAACCCGGCCGCCGCCGCCCGGTGTCTCGTCTCGTCAGGGTGCTCGTGACCGTCGTCGAGGGGGTAGTGGCCAACGAGCGCGGTGCACTCCTCGTTGGAGACCCGCAGGAGCGAGGGAAGGAAGTGCAGGGCCACCTCGTCAGCAATGGCCTGTCGGTCGCGTCGCTCACCGGGGAGTCGGTACACCATGGCGAGTACCTGGCGGCCCACCCACGCCACCGCAGTGTCGACGGTGCCTCGCAGGACGTCGCTGCGTGACGCCTCAAGGAAATAGGGGCCGGCGGTGTCGGAAATGAGGCCCCGCACCGAGCCGCTGGGATCGAGTTCCTCAAGGTCGGCCATCGTGGACCCGGCCACGATCGACGACACCAGTGGTGCCGAACTGAACTCCACACCGAGGTAGGTCATCGTGCGATGAGCACGATCCACGAGGGATCTCTCCGGGTCGCCGAGAAGGGCTCGACAGGCTGCGGCGATGGTCTCGACCTCGGTGAGTAGCACCTCCAACAGGAGCTCGCGCCGCGGACCGAAGTGGCGGTAGAGGGTCATCCTCGTGACGCCGGCTCGCTCGGCAACCTCACTGAGCGAGACGGTCAACCCCTGTTCCAACAGGAGCTCTCGGGCCGCCACGATGAGTCGCTGTCTGGTGGCTTGGGCCCTGGGGGACATGGCCAGACACTAGTCCGACAATCATGGTGGTCCGTTGCGCTAATTCGACAAGCAGCGCAACGATCCCCGGGGCGCCACCGGTCTGGCCAACGCTGCGGCCAGACCGGTGGCGGACAATCAACCGAGGATCTTGGCCTTGCCGGCCTCGAACTCCTCCGGGGTGATCGAGCCTGCGTCACGAAGCGCACTGAGCTTGGCGAGTTCGTCGGCAGTACCCGTCGATCCGGCAGCCTGCTGGATGTACTGGCGCATCGCCTTGTCCTGCGCCGCAGCGGCGGCAGCCGCACGTTCATGCATCTTGCCGCCACGGACGATGAGGTAGATGAGCGGTCCGAGGATCCAGAACACGATGACGACGATCACCCAGACCGTCTTGGCGAAACCACTGAGGTCCGACGACCGGAAGATGTCGACGAACACGTTGAAGATCAGCAGGATCCACACGAAAAAGATGAAGAAGTAGAAGATGCTGAGGAAGATTTCCAACAGCGGGTAGTCAGCAGCGAGAAGTGGCATGGGATCTCCAAGTTCGGTCATTGGTGGGGCTCGTGCCCCACGTCACCCTACCCGGGCAGTGGCGTGTGTCCCGACGGCACCCGCTCCACCTCGGGCACGGGTCCCGGCGGTGTGCCATCGCCGAACGGCCGGCCCCCCAGGGCTTCTCGGCCGTGCGGTTCAAGCCAGTTGGTCAATTCGGGACCCTTGGGCACCACGCCGGTGGGGTTGATGTCGGTGTGGCAGACGTAATAGTGCTCCTTGATGTGGGCGAAGTCGGTGGTGTCCCCGAACCCTGGTGTCATGAACAGGTCCCGCGCATACGCCCACAGCACCGGCATCTCGGCCAGTTTTGACCGGTTGCACTTGAAGTGGCCGTGGTAGACGGGGTCGAACCGCACCAGGGTGGTGAACAGTCGGATGTCAGCCTCCGTGATGGTGTCACCCACGAGGTAGCGCTGTGTTGCGAGTCGGTCCGACAACGCGTCAAGTCGTGCGAACAGGGTGTCGTAGGCCTGTTCGTACGCCTCCTGCGAACCGGCGAATCCACACCGGTACACCCCGTTGTTGACGTCATGGAACAGTTCGCCGATCACGGCGTCGATCTCGTCACGGTGGGCCAACGGGTACAAGTCGGGTGCACCCGGGCGGTGATGGCGGGACCACTGCGTCGAGAGGTCGAGGGTGATCTGCGCGTAGTCGTTGGTCACCACCGCTCCAGAGGGCACGTCAACGATCGCCGGCACCGTGATGCCTCGGGGGTAGTCGGGGAAGCGGGCGAAGTAGGCGTCCTGGATGCGGGGAATGCCGAGGACCGGGTCCACCCCACCGGGATCAAGGTCGAAGGTCCACGACCGCCAGTCATGGGTGGGTCCGGTGACCCCCATCGACAGCACCGACTCAAGACCGAGGAGGCGTCGAACGATGATCGTCCGGTGGGCCCACGGGCAGGCCCGGCTCACCACCAGCCGGTACCGGTCCGCCTCCACGGGGTACCCCTCTTCCCCCTCAGCGGTGATCCGTGTGGTGATGTAGTTGGTGTCCCGCTCGAACGCCCCCTGCTCCACGTAGGTTCCCGCCGTGTGATCCTGCGCGTCCATGGCCTCGCCTCCCGGTTCGATCCACCGCCCCGCAGCGTTGATTGCCGCCCCGTTGTGCCGGTGTGCGGTGCAGTGTGGCAGGTCTTCACCGGGAAACCGCAGCCGTGTCGGCGCGTGGGTGGCGACGTGAGCGGCCGGGGCGGGTAGACATCAGCCATGGCGGCGAGCGGCGGAGAGGGTCCCGACCCGTGGGAGACCCTCGGCGTCCCCCACGGAGCATCCCCTCAGGAGATCCGCGCAGCGTGGCGGCGGGCGGCCCGACGGGCGCATCCTGATGTCGGCGGGGACCCGGCGGTGTTCGTCCGGGTCCAGACGGCGGCTCGCTTCTTGCTCGAGGGCGACCCCGCTGAGGTGGCGAGCCCGAAAACGACCGCTCAGGGCGATCCTCGGGTCGGGGCGCCACCCTCGAAGGACGCCCAACGGCCCGTTGGCTGGCTTGACGCCGAGCCGGTGTGGGTCGTCGCTCCTGAGGTGAAGGTCCTCGCCGTTACGGGGACCTCGGTGTTCGTCGCTGATTCGGATGGCTCGGTGCTTGAGTCCCGCCGCCGCGTCGACGCCACGTTGGTGTGGGCGGCGGGGTTCGCCTCACCGGTGCTCGCCGCAGCAGCCGGCGATGGGGTGCTGAGTGTGCTGAACGCGGATGGAACCGGCCACACGGTCGACGCCTCCTCAGGTCGGACACTCGAGGTTTTCGCCGTGCCCCACCCGGTGACGGCCGTCGCCGCGGGAGCCGTCGATGGCGCTCAGGTGCTCGTTGCGACGAACGGCAACGAGGTTGTCTGTATCGGAGGTGGTCGCTTGCCACGGTGGTCGGTGCGCGTCGACGGAGAGGTCAGCGACCTCGTGACTCTCGACACGACCACCAGCACCGACGGGCACGTCGTCCTGGTGCGCACCACCCGACACGTCGTTGTCGCCATTGACCTCGCCACCGGCCGTATCCGCTGGTGGCTGCGCCGGCGCCTGGCGGGGTCCGTGGTGGCCACGTGCGGTCCGGCCACACGCACCGGGGCACAGATCGTGTGGTTCGCAGGCACCGGGGACAGCGGTGGCGTGGTGCACGGTGTGGACCTTGCCACCGGCGCTGCGGCACGCACCGTGGAGGTCGGCGCCGGATTGGTCGGGCTTGAGGTCGTCGGACGGTTGGTGTTGGTGCGATGCGCCAACGACGCGCTCGTGGCGCTCGGTGCCAACGGCGCCCCTCGTTGGAAGGTGCACACACCGGCCGCACCGGGCGGTGCGGTGGTCTACGGCGAGAACCTCGCCGTCCCTCTCGCCGACAATTCCTTGCGGTTGCTTTCAGTTGATGACGGGGGCGAGACCCATCGGGCCAACGTTGAGTTCGCCACGCTGCGCGGCACGCTTCGGGCGTCCCATGTCGAGGGCGACCACCTCATGGTGATTCACGGCGACGGCGGGGGCGCCGTGGGGGTGCGTATCTCTAGACCAGCGGAGGAACGAGCGCCTCGATGAGGTGAGGTCCCGGCTCCCGCTGGGCCCACTCAAGCGCAGCGATCAACCCCTCTGCGGTGTCCACCCGCTCAGCCGCCACGCCACACGCTGCTGCCAACGAGACGAAGTCCAGCGGTGTCTCCGCAAGGTTGAACATGGCGCGGGCCTTGGGTCCGCCGCTGCCCGCTCCGACGCGCCCGAGTTCCATGTTCAGCACCGCATACGACCGGTTGTTGCACAGCACCGTCGTGACGTTGAGGTTCTCGCGGGCCTGGGTCCACAAGGCCTGGGGGGTGTACATCGCCGAACCGTCCGACTCGAGGCACAGCACCGGCCGGTCCGGACAGGCCACCGCTGCTCCCGTGGCCAACGGCAGTCCGATGCCAATCGCTCCGCCAGTGAGACACAACAAGTCATGGGCCGGGGCCCCGGCCGTCGTGCCGGCGAGGAACAACCCTGAGGTGTTGCCCTCGTCGACGAGGACGGTGCCTTCGGCGAGCGTCACGGCGATGGCAGCAGCGAGCGACTCGCCGGTCAGTGGGCCACTCGGGCGGTCGGCAACCGCGGGCTGTTGCACCACGGCGTCGGACCCTGAGGCCCCGACGCCACCGGCGAGGGCTTCGAGCGCAGCGACAACATCACCCGACGGGGGCACGAGATCGTGGACCACGCACCCGTCGGGAACCAGATCACTGGCCTTGTCCGGATAGGCGAAGAACGACACCGGGGAGCGGGTGTCGATGAGCACGAGGTGTTCGGTGCCGTCGAGCTGCATCTGGGCGAACTCGGCGAGGTAACTGAGGCGGTCCACACTGACCCGTCCCGCCCCCCGGGCAAGACGCGCCGGGAACGTCTCACACATCAGCCGGGCACCACAAACAGCGGCCACTCCGCCAGCGAGGGCGAGAAGTTCGGGGTTGGCCGCAACCCGGCCACCAATGAGCATCACGCTGGGGCGTCCCGAGCCGAGCGCCTCGACCGCACCGGCGATGGTGGCGGGGTCCACCGGGTCGGGTGTGCGTGCGGGGAGTGGGACGGCAGGCCCATCGGGAGCCGCACCCCACGACACGTCAGCGGGCAGGATGAGGGTCGCCACCTGACCCGCCGGCCCCATGGCGGCCGCGACGGCTTCCGCAGCAGCGTTGGCGAGCTCGCCGGGGGCCTGTGGTGTGCGGATCCACGACGACACGCCGCGGGCGATCGACTCAATGTCGGAGTCGAGGGGGGCATCGAACCGCTTGTGATGGGTGGCGTGGTCACCGACGATGTTGACCACCGGCGTCCGTGCCCGCCGGGCGTTGTGGAGGTTGGCGAGACCGTTGCCGAGCCCCGACCCGAGGTGGAGCAGGGTGGCGGCGGGACGACCAGCCATCCGGGCGTAGCCGTCCGCGGCCCCGGTTGCCACACCCTCAAACAGCGCCAGGACACCCCGCATCTCGGGGACCTCGTCGAGGGCCGCCACGAAGTGCATCTCGGACGTCCCCGGATTGGCGAAACAGACGTCGACCCCGGCATCGACCAGGGTGCGGATGAGGGCACGGGCCCCGTTGGTCGTCGGGTCGGCGGCAGGAACTGGCTCGTGGGAGGCGTCGCTCATGATGGGGTGCTGGCTCCTGGGTCAAGAACGGCCCCCGGATTGAGGATGCCGTTGGGATCGAATGCCGCCTTGATGCGCGTCATGAGCGCCACCTTGGCGGGGTCCTCGAGTTCGAGGAACACGTGGTGCTTGGCCCGGCCGAGACCGTGCTCGCCCGAGATGACCCCGCCGAGTGCCATACCGGCACTGAACAGGTCCCGCAGCACTCCTGCCCGGACGTCTGGGTCGGCCTGGAACACACCGAGGTGAACGTTGCCGTCACCGGCGTGGCCACACCCGGCGATCCACGACGCCGTCTCGTTGGCGATGCGCTGGACGGACTCCATGAACTCGGGCATCGACGCCCGGGGAACGACCACGTCAACGACGTCGTCGGCCCCGTTGGCCTTCGCCACCCAGAACGCCTTCTCTCGGGCGTCGATGAGGGAGGCGGCGGCGTTGGGTGGCAGCACGTACACGTCGAGCGCTCCGAGGTCGCTGAGCAGCTCGGCGACGTGGGCAACGTCCTCGTCGAGTCGGGAGGTATGGGTCGATTCGAGGGAGACCACGAGGTAGGCCAGCGCCGCAGAGGACACCTCTTCGGGTATGCCAAGGTCCAACCCGACGTACGCCGTGGCGGCTGCCATCGTCAACAGGTCGATGTACTCAAGGATGAGTGGGCCGACGCCGGATGCCACGACTTTGGGAACGGCGTGGGTCACCTCGTCGAGAGTGGCGAACGGAGCCAGCACCGTGGCTCCGTGGGGGGCTCTGGGGTACACGCGCAGGACCGCTTCGGTCACGACGGCCAGCGTCCCTTCGGAACCGATGATCAACTGCGTCAGGTCGTAACCGGTGGAGGTTTTCACCACCCTGCCCCCGGTGCGGATCACGTCGCCGTTGGCGAGGACGACCTCGAGTCCGAGGACGTGGTGGCGGGTCACCCCGTACTTCACCGCCCGCATGCCGCCGGCGTTGGTCGCCACGTTCCCGCCCAGCGACGCCGAGTACTCACCGGGGAACACCGGGTAGACGAGCCCGAGGGGGGCGAGTGCCTCGTCGAGCGCGGCGAGGGTGACGCCGGGCTGGACCACGACAAGGTGGTTCTCGGTGTCGATCTCGAGCACGGCGGCCATCTGGTCGAAGGCCACGACGATGCCGTCAGCGAGCGGTGTGCACGCCCCCGACAGGCCCGTCCCCGAACCTCTTGCGGTGACGGGGATCCGCCGGGCGTCCGCCAGCGACATCACGGCGGCCACCTCCTCGGTGGTTGCGGGATGCACGACGGCGAGGGGGGTCACCGGGGCGACGGTGAGGCATTCGTCATGGGTGAGGTCCTCGGCGATGGCGTCACCGCTGTCGACGTGGCCCTCCCCGACGATGGCGCTGAGTGCGGCGACGAGGTCACTCACCGCAGGACTTGGTACGTCGGTCGCAGTCATCGGTCTCCTCCTCGCATGGCCCGCCGATGGGCGACGCCACGTCCAGCGGGGTCATTGTGACAGATCGCTGTGGGGTCTCCGCCCCGACCGGTGGTGAGGTGCACTGGCTAATGTGCCCTCCATGCGTCTTGAGCTGAGTTCCGATGAACTGCTGACCACGACCCGCAGTGTGCGCAAGCGCCTCGACCTTGAGCGGGAGGTTCCCGAATCGTTGGTGCGTGAGTGCATTGAGCTGGCGGTGCAGGCCCCGACGGGCTCGAACCGCCAGGGCTGGCACTGGGTGGTGGTGACCGACGCCGACAAGCGGCAGGCGATCGGGGAGCTGTACCGGCAGGCGTTTGAGGTCTATCGCAACTCGCCCCTTTCGACCTTCGGCGTGCCACTGCACGACCCTGAGCGGGCACGCACACAGGAGCGGGTCGTGGACTCGGCGCAGTACCTCGCCGACCACATGGGGGAAGTACCGGTCCTCGTCATCCCATGTCTGGAGGGCCGGGTCGACAATCTTCCGTCGTTCGCCTCGGCGAGCCTGTGGGGGTCGTTGTTCCCCGCCGCATGGAGTTTCATGCTGGCAGCGCGTGATCGCGGGCTGGGCACGTGTTGGACCACACTGCACCTGATGCACGAACAAGCGGTGGCCGACATCCTTGGCATCCCGTTCGCTGACGTCGCCCAAGGCCTGTTGACCCCGGTGGCGTACACGACCGGTACCGACTTCCGTCCGGCCCCCCGGTCGAACCTCGACGAGGTGATCCACGTCGACGGGTGGTGACGTCCCTCCCTTGACGGCCCGGCCCTTGACGGCCCGACCCTCGGTGGCCCGGGGCACGGGTCGGCAGGTGCTATCACAGAGGGAGCAACGATCGATGGGTGAGGAGTAGATATGGACGTCGTGGTGGTGTACGAGAGCAAGACCGGCACAACCCGCCGGGCCGCACTCGCCATGGGTGACGAGTTCTTCGATCGTGGGGTGCGCTGCCGGACGTATCCAGTCAAGGGGGTCGACCCCGCAGCGGTTGGCGAGGCGGACCTCATCATCATCGGATCCTGGGTCGACGGGTTGTTTGCCGTGGGGCAGCGCCCCGGTGGTCGGCGGAATCTCGAGCGGGCCCTCGGTGTGATGTCGGGCCCTGAGGGCACGACGCTGCAAGGCAAACGTGTGGCGCTGTACTGCACCTACGCCGTCGCTCCCGGTCGGACGTTGTCCAAGATGGAGGCGCTCGTGGCCGAACTCGGTGGTGAGGTGGTGGGCGGCCTCGCCATCCGCCGTGACAGTATTGGTGACGGCGCAGCGAGGCTCGTGGCTGCCGTCGCCGACCTGAGCACCGTCTGACACGAGCGTGCCAGCGACAGACCGTGGGTGACCCGTTGGTGGACTCGCCCCGTTGAACCGAGGAGATCACCGTGTCCGACGACCCGACCCGACCCGACCACCAACCGGTGACCGGCCCCACCCCTCCGACCGGAGGCGGTGACCTCGGCGGGCAGACGGATCCAACGGCCGCGGGGGCAGGGTCCCCCGGACCTGCGGGCTGGTATCCCGACCCCAAGGGGCGTCCCGGACTTGAGCGGTACTTCGACGGGATGCGCTACCTCGATCGGACCCGGCCGGCGGGAAGTCGGGAACAGGGCTGGTACCCGCACCCCACCCAGGACGGTCTGGTGCGATGGTGGGATGGGAATGCCTGGACGGATCGTTCCCGCCCCGACATCGAACCGGCCCCACCAGGCTGGTACCCCGACCCCCACTCGGTGGCGCTCCTGCGCTGGTGGGACGGTTCGGCATGGACCCGCAAGGCTCGCCCCGCCGGTGACGACGCCCCTGCGGGCTGGTACCCCGACCCTGACGATCCCGACCAGTTCCGCTACTGGGACGGGACCGAGTGGACCCGTCGGACCGCGCCGATGGTGCCGGGCAACGACGTCCCCAGCGGTTCACGCACACCACTGATCATTGCCGTGGTGGTGCTTGCGCTCATCGCCATCGGACTCGGTGCATGGGCGATCGTCGCCTCCACGTCGTCGTCGACGACTTCGACGTCGACCACGTCGACCACGTCGACCTCGACGACCTCGACGACGCGTCCGCCGTCGACGACGACCACCACGGCGCCGACGTCGACCACCCAGGCTTCCTCGACCACCTCGTCGAGTTCGTCAACAACGTCAAGTTCGTCAACCTCGTCGAGTTCGTCGAGCTCGGTGCCATGACGGAGTTCGTCCACTCGACAATTCTTCCAACCGGGCCTGACACCACCGAGTACCGGCGACTCGACATCGAAGGCGTGTCCGACGAGGTCCTCGGGGGCCAACGATTCCTCCGGGTCGCTCCGTCGGTGCTGACCGAACTGACCCGACAGGCGATGTTCGACATCGCCCACTACCTGCGTCCC
>CAMAQM010000042.1 GCA_945860545.1 Bifidobacterium breve
CGCACAGGCGCATGAACGCGGACACCGGTGTGGACAGGTCCGCCACCAACTCGCGCCACACGGGCACCACCGTGTACTCGCCCGCCAGAGTCCGAAATGTCTCGCGGTCGAGGTGGGGGGCGAGACTCACGCCGAGTCCCCCGCAACCGTTCCGCCACCCGGTCCGGTGCCGGTCACCCCGTCGAAGGACCGAAAGAAGCACGACCGGGCACCGGTGTGACAGGCGCCGCCACCGTGCTGGTCGACCTTGAACAACAGGGTGTCCCCGTCGCAGTCGTACCACGCCGAACGCACCACCTGAATGTCGCCCGACGTGTCACCCTTGCGCCACAGCTCCTGACGGGACCGACTCCAAAACACGGTTCGTCCCTCGTCGAACGTGCGGCGGAGTGACTCGACGTTCATCCACGCCATCATGAGGACCTCACCGGTGGTGTTGTCCTGCACCACGGCGGGGACGAGGCCGTCGCCGTTGAACGTGACCGCAGCCAACGCCTCGTCGGTGGCGGGAATCTGTTCGGCGGCGTTCGTCTCGTCGGTCACCGCCACATGGTACGGCCCACACCCCAGACCCGACGAACGCGTTGGCCCACATCAGACACCGCTGAGCGCACCATCATCGGGTCACCGCTCACAGGTACAGGCCGGTGGATCCTTCTTCGAGCCGACCGGCGGCGACGGCGTGCACGTCACGCTCCCGCAGGATCAGGTAGTCGTCGCCACCCACCTCGACCTCGTAGCGATCCTCGGGGTTGAACAGCACCTGGTCACCCTCTTCGAGGATGCGCACGTTCGGGCCGGTCGCCACCACCCCCGCCCACACGAGTCGTCTGCCGATCTGGGCGGTGGCCGGAATCAGGATTCCGCCGCTTGAGAGCCGCTCACCCTCCCCGTTCTCCATCTTCACGAGGATGCGGTCGTTGAGCATCTTGACCGGCAGTTTGGCGGGCGCAGGGCTGGACACGTCTGTGACGGTACCGTCTGCAGCCATGAGCGATGACACCGGGCCCATCTCGCTGCGACTCACCACCAGCGACGATGAGGATCTCGAGGCCGAGTGGCAGTGCCCGACGGTGCCGCCGAGCGCCGCGGTGGTGTTGGCCCACCCCCACCCCGCCCAAGGCGGCAACATGCGTTCCCTGGTCACCAGCGAACTGTTCCGGTCGCTTCCCGCACTCGGTGTCGCCGTGTTGCGGTTCAACTTCCGGGGGGTGGAGGGTTCGTCGGGCACCCACGGAGGCGGCCAACCCGAACGGGCTGACGTCGTCGCCGCCATCGACGCACTCGCCCTGCGTCACCCCGACGTCCCCTTGGTCGTGTCGGGATGGAGTTTCGGTGCCGACGTGTCCCTCGGGGTCGACGACCCCCGCATCAGCGGCTGGTTCGCCGTTGCACCCCCGTTGCGCATCCTCACCTCCGACGAGTTCGTCGCCGGTGCGGACCCCAGACCCAAACACCTCGCCGTTCCCGAACACGACCAGTTCAACCCGCCCGACCGTTGCCGACGCAAAGTCGAGCACTGGGTCGAGACGTCAATCGAGGTGGTGGCGGGCGCCGACCACTTTCTCGTGGGGCGCACCCAGCTACTCGCCAAGTCGGTGGCGACGTTCAGCGCCGCGCTCCGGCGCTAACGACCAGCCAGGTTCAGTTCGGACGCACCGTCACCCCCGCCGCAGCGAGATGCGCTTTCGCCTCGGCGACGGTGTGCGAACCGAAATGGAAAATCGAGGCGGCCAGCACGGCGTCGGCGCCGCCCTCGGTGACCCCCTCGACGAGGTGGTCGAGTGACCCGACCCCGCCCGAGGCGATGACCGGCACGTCCACGGCGTCACTCACGGCACGGGTGAGCGCCAGGTCGAAGCCCTCCTTGGTCCCGTCGCGATCCATTGACGTCAACAGGATCTCCCCGGCTCCCCGGGCGGTGACCTCCGTCGCCCACGCAACCACGTCGAGACCGGTGGGGGTCCTCCCCCCGTGGGTGAACACCTGGCGTTGACGGGCGTCGATGGCCACCACCACGCACTGCGAACCGAACTCGTCGGCGAGTTCGGTCACCAAGCCCGGGCGGTCCACCGCGGCGGTGTTCACCGACACCTTGTCCGCCCCGGCCCGCAGCAACGTCCGGGCGTCCTCCACCCGGCGCACGCCGCCACCGATGGTGAACGGGATGAACACCTGCTCGGCGGTGCGGCGCACCACGTCGACAATGGTGTCGCGCTGGTCGGACGAGGCGGTGATGTCGAGGAACACGAGTTCGTCGGCACCCTCGGCGTCGTAACGAGCCGCCAACTCGACGGGGTCACCGGCGTCGCGCAACCCCACGAAGTTCACACCCTTGACCACCCGGCCGGCGTCGACATCGAGACACGGAATGACTCTGGCCGTCCTCACTGCTGACCCCCTGCACCGGTGGCGGCGATGGCGTCAGCGAGACGAAACGCCCCCTCGTAGAGGGCCCGACCCACCACCGCCCCTGACAGGCCGGTTCCGTCGGGACGGCGGACCGCTGCGAGCGCCACCAGATCGTCGAGCGTGGCAACCCCACCGGAGGCGAGGATGGGGATGTCCACCTCGGTGAGCAGTTCGGTCAGACCGGTCACGTCAGGTCCGCCGAGGGTGCCGTCGCGACCGATGTCGGTGACCACGAGTGCGTCGACACCGACGTTGGCGAAGGCGCGGGCCACGTCGATCACGTTCCGCCCCGAACCTTCAAGCCACCCGCGCACCGCCACCTCGCCGTCGCGGGCGTCGAGCCCGACCGCCACGGGGTGCGACGCCGCCAGTCCGACGACGAGGTCGGGGTCGTCGAGCGCCGCCGTGCCCAACACCACCCGGGTCACCCCAAGGTCGAACAACGCCGCCGCCGCATCCGAGGATCGCACGCCACCCCCGACCTGCACCGGCACACCCGCCGCGGCCGCCACCCCGGCGATGGCGCCGATGGCGGCAAGGTTCGCAGGCGACCCGCTGCGGGCGGCGTCGAGGTCAACGACATGGAGCCACCGGGCCCCTTCGTCACAGAACGCCGCTGCCTGGGCGGCGGGGTCGTCCCCGTAGGTGGTGGCCCGGTCGTAGTCGCCTTGGTAGAGGCGCACACACCGACCCCCGAGCAGGTCAATGGCGGGGAACACCTCAAAGCCGGGGGTCACCGTCGGACTCCGGCGTACGACACGAACGTGGCGAGTAACCCGAGGCCCACCGCACCGGACTTCTCAGGGTGGAACTGGGTGGCCCACAGGTTGTCCCGCTCGACAAGAGCTGGCACCGGTCCGCCGTAGTCGCAGGTGGCCACGACGGCGTCGCCGTCGGGCGCCGCATACGAGTGCACGAAGTACACCCACACCGGATCATCAGCTCCGTTGAGCATCAACGAGTCCCCGCGGCGCTCAAGGACGTTCCACTGCATCTGGGGGTGTTTGACCCCTGGGCGAAGGCGTCCGACCTCCCCGGGGAGGACGCCGAGACCTGCCACCCCCGGCGACTCCTCTGACGATTCGTAGAGCAACTGCATGCCGACGCAGATACCAAGGAACGGTCGGCCGGCGTCGATGGCGTCGACCGCCACCTCGTCGAGACCGGCTCGTCCCAACGCTTCCGCGCAGCGACCGAACGCCCCCACCCCGGGGAGCACCACGGCATCGGCGTCGGCCACGAGACCGCGGTCGGCGGTGAGGCGGGCGTCGGCACCCACCGCCTCGAGCGCCTTTTGGGCTGAGCGGAGGTTGCCGATGCCGTAGTCGAGGACCGCCACCAGGGGCGCCCCGGCGTCCCCTCGGGTCACAGGGTTCCCTTGGTTGAGGGCACCCCTCCGCCCTCGACACGCACTGCGTCACGCAGGGCGCGCGCCACCGACTTGAAACACGATTCGATGATGTGGTGCGTGTTGCGTCCCCGCACCAACGAGATGTGCAACGTGATGCCCGCAGAGGTCACCAGCGCCCGCCAGAACTCCTCGACCAGCTGCGGATCAAAGGGCGGGTCACCGAGGATCTTCTCCCCGGGGAACTCGACGTCGTAGTAGAGGAACGGCCGCCCCGACAGGTCGAGGGCGACGTCGACGAGCGCCTCGTCGAGGGGAACACGCACCGAGGCGAACCGGCGCACCCCACGCTTGTCCCCCAGCGCCTCGGCAAGGACGCTGCCCAAAAGGATGCCGGTGTCCTCGACGGTGTGGTGGGCGTCCACCGCCAGGTCCCCGGTGGCCACCACCCGCAGGTCCATGCCGCCGTGACGACCAAGCTGGGCGAGCATGTGGTCAAAGAACGGGAGGCCGGTGGTGGCCTCGACGGTGCCGCCACCGTCGACGTCGACGGTGATTTCGATGTCAGTTTCAGCAGTGGTGCGACGCTTCGACGCCGAACGGGATGCGGTCATGGACACCACTCTGCCCGCTGGGAGGGTTGCTCGGCCACCGGGATTGGCCCCGACACGCTCATGGAGTGCCGACGAGGTCGGCAAGAGCCTCGATGAACCGGTCGTTTTCCGCCGGTGTTCCCACCGTCACCCGCAGGCAACCCCCCAGTCGGGGCCAACCCGAACAGTTCCGCACCAGCACCGACCGGTCCACGAGCCCCTGCCACACCTCGTCGCCGCGCTCCACCGAGCCGGGCGACCCGTCCTGTGACCGGGGGCGGAACAATAGGTAGTTCGCTCCCGAAGGCCACTGGTCCACGCCGAGTGACCCGAGGGCCCCAACGATTCGTTCCCGTTCCCCAACAACACGGGCCACACGCGACTCCATGTCGTCAACATGGTCGAGTGCCAGCACCCCGGCCAACTGTTTCACGGCGTCGACCCGGTACGGCAGCGCCACCCGGTCAAGGTCCTCGACCACCCAGCTCGGCCCGATCAGGTACCCGAGACGCAACGCAGCCAGCGACCAGGTTTTCGAATAGGTGCGACTCACCACCAGTGGGACGTCGTCAGCGATGAGGTCGAGCGCGCTCGACGAGGCGAACTGACCGTACGCCTCGTCAGCGACCACCAGCGTGCCCGCCGAGGTGGCGGCCGCCACCACCGCTTCAGTGGTGGCGGCAGGGTCCTCGGTCCCCGTCGGGTTGTTCGGTGAGCACAGGAACGCCACATCGGGGCGAACCTCCCCGACCCGTTGGACGGCGCGCTCGGGGTCAATGGTGAAATCCGCCGCCCGCTCCTCCACCACGACCCCGGTGCCGACGACGTGGGCGATGTGGCTGTGGAGGGCGTAGGTCGGCTCCCACACCAGTGCCCTGCGACCCGGCCCGCCGTAGGCGAGCAACACACTTTGGAGAACCTCGTTGGATCCGTTGGCGCAGAACACCTGTGCCGGCTCGACCCCGTGGAACGCAGCGATCCGGGCGCGCAACTCCGTCGCCGCTCGGTCGGGGTAACGGTTCCATGCCACGTCCCCAAGTGCGCCGGCGAGTGCGGTGGTGAACCCGTCGGGAGGCGGCTCGGGTGATTCGTTGGTGTTGAGCCGCACCTCGACGTCGAGTTGGGGCGAGTGGTAGCCGGCGATCAGTGCGACGTCGGCGCGTGGGGTGACGGGACGACTCATGGCTCGGTCGGGGCCTGTGGGGACGTCGCCTCTCGCCGCACCCGCACCGAGTCGGCGTGCGCCTCGAAACCCTCGGCGACGGCGAGCGCCTCGACCACCGGGCCGTAGGTCGCAAAACCGTCGGAATCAACCGTCACGATGTGGACCTGTTTGGTGAAGTCGTCGACCGTCAGTGCACTCCCGAAACGCGCCGAACCGTGGGTGGGCAGCACGTGACTCGGCCCCGCCACGTAGTCCCCGAACGACGCCGGGGCCAGCGGCCCGCAGAACACAGCACCGGCGTTGCGCACCGAGTCAGCGAGATCGTCAGCCCCCTCACACATCAGTTGGAGGTGTTCGGGGGCGATGAGGTTGGCCAGTTCGACCGCCTCGATGGGGCCGTCAACGATCGCCAGCCAGCCGTTGGAAGACAACGTGGCGGCGATCTCGTCGCGCCGCGGGGCGTCAGCAACGCGGGTGGTGATGGCGGTGTCGATGGCGTCGGCCACCTCCGCAGACCACGTGATCAGCCACGCCAGACCGTCGGGGCCGTGTTCGGCCTGCACCATGACGTCCACGGCTGCCGCATCCACAGGGGTGCTCTCGTCGGCAACCACCACGATCTCTGACGGTCCGGCGAACGCCGCAGCGATACCGACCGCGCCGGCCACCTCACGTTTGGCGAGCGCCACGTAGAGGTTGCCGGGTCCACAGATCACGTCGACCGGACGAAGGGTTTCGGTTCCGTACGCCATGGCGGCGATGGCCTGGGCTCCGCCGACGGCGTACACCTCGTCCACCCCGGCCACCGCTGCGGCGGCGAGCACCACCGGGGAGACGGCGCCGGTGGCGCGATCGGGGGGCACGCACAGCACGACCTCGTCGACCCCGGCCACCCGGGCGGGGATGGCGGTCATGAGCACCGTGGACGGGTACGCCCCGCGACCCCCCGGCACGTAGCAGCCGGCCCGGGCAACGGGGACGGTACGGCCGCGCACGTAGATGCCACCGCGCTCCCACTCGTGATCGGGTCGCACCTGGTCACGGTGGAACGACGTGATGTTGTCGGCTGCGACCTCAAGGGCGGCACGCAGCGACGGGTCAATGGACTCGAGCGCTGCGACGCACACCTCGGGTGCGACCCGGAGGTCGTCGAGTGACACCCCGTCGAACTCGGCGGTGAATCGGCGCAGTGCCGTGTCCCCTTCGGCACGCACCGCAGCGATGATGGTTCGGACAACACCAAGCGCCCCCGAGGTCGAATCGTCCGAACCGTCGACGGGTCGGGGCAGCAGCGGTCGGGGGTCGGCCACCCCACGCAGGTCGAGTCGGTTCAGCATGGCCTCGGGGCCCCGGTCGGTACGGTCATCGCCCCGCACGCTACCGCCCCCACCCCGAAGTGACCGCCCCATTTACCTGCCGGGGTGCGTCACCCGGCGACCCAGCGGGCAGACTGACGGCGTGGAGCGGGAACACGCCGAGTTGAGTTCGTTGGCCGCAGCGTTGAGCGAGGCACTTGAGCGCGTGGCGGCGAGCGCGGAACGTCTCGGTGTTGGTGGTCGTCCCAGCGAGGCCGCCGACCTCTACGAGGTGGAGCGCTCGCTCGGTCAGGCGTCACGCCGGCTCGATGCTGTGGTGCGGTCGCTGGCCAACGGGAACCGGGACTGAACCTGACGCTGCGTCGCCCACAGGTGCGACGTCACCACCCCAGGCCTTACAGCTCCGACGACGGGCAGTAGTCCGCCAGCGTGCAGTCACCGCAGCGCGGTTTGCGGGCCGGGCAGACCCGGCGACCGTGGAGGATGAGTCGCAGACTGAACAACCCGCGCTCGTCGGGGGCGATCATGTCGTTGAGCACCATCTCGACACGCACCGGGTCCTCCTCGTCGGTGATGCCAAGGCGACGGACCAGTCGCCCCACGTGGGTGTCCACCGGCAGTCCGGGCAGCCCGAGCGCCACGCTGCGCACCACGTTCGCCGTCTTGCGACCCACACCGGCCAAGGTGACGAGGTCCTCGGTGGCGGACGGCACCTCCCCACCGAAGCGTTCGACGAGTCCGGTGGCCATACCGATGAGGTTCGCCGCCTTGGCCCGGTAGAACCCGGTGGAGTGCACGATCTCCTCGACGTCGGCGGGGTTCGCTGCGGCCAGCGACTCAGGGTCGGGGTAGCGCCGAAACAGTGCCGGGGTCACCATGTTGACCCGCTCGTCGGTGCACTGCGCCGACAAGATGGTGGCGGCGAGCAACTCGAAGGGGTTGCGGTGATTCAGTTCGCACCGGGCGTCTGGGTACTCAAGGGTGAGACGTTCGTTGGTCTCCCGGGCCCGACCCTTGGGGCTGCGTGGTCGTGCCATCGACAAAGGTTACCCACCTGCTCACCACCACCCCGTAGCCTCACCCACGTGATCACGGTGTCCACAGACCCGCCCGAGGTGGCCGACCACCTCGACTTCCCCACGCTGTGGGTCACCGGCGGTCCCACCGAGAACGATCTCCGGGCGTTGGCCGCAGAGGCCGCAGCCAACCGCGCCAGGGCCATCACCCTCGAAGCCCACCCCGATCTGCCCGGGTTGGCCGATGCCGCCTCAGCGGCCGGTTGGATGCTCACCCGGGACCAGTTGCAACTGCGGTGCGCTCTCCCGATCCTGGCGAGCCACCAACGCCCCGAAGGGTTCACAGTGCGACCCTTTGATGCTGAGCGCGACACCACACGGTGGTTGGAAATCAACCGACGAGCCTTCGCCTGGCATCCCGAACAGGGGCAGTGGGACGCAGCCGACCTCAAAGAGCGCCGAGCTCAACCGTGGTTCGATCCGGCGGGTTTCCTCGTTCACGACGGGCCTGACGGTGAGATCGACGCCTTCTGTTGGACCAAGGTGCACCCCGCCACGCACGACGAGCCGGAGATGGGGGAAATATTCGTCATCGGCGTGAACCCGGACCGTCACGGCGAGGGGCTCGGTCGGGCGATGGTGCTCGCCGGGCTCGAACACATGACCGCCACAGGCGTGGCCACCGGCATGCTCTACGTCGAGTCGGACAACCAGCCCGCCGTGGCGCTCTACCTCAGTCTCGGCTTCACCGAACACGAACGACACCGCTGGTACCGCCGACAACTCCAGACGTGAAGGCGCGCTCGGTCAGCTGACCTGCACACCAATGAGGTGACCGATCCCGTAGGTCGCCAGCGCCGCCACCGCTGCAATCAGCACCTGCCGCATGGCCGAGAACCACCGGGAACGGCCGGTGAACGAGGCGAGTGCCACCCCGACACCACCAGCGGCGATCACTGCGAGCACCAACGACCAGATCACCGCAGTCAACCCGCCGGCGAAGAACCAGGGCACCAGCGGGACGAACGCACCGGCGCAGAACGCCCCGAACGAGCCCGCAGCGGCGCCGATCGGCGACCCGAGCGAATCGGGGGCGAAGCCGAGTTCTTCACGGGCGTGCACCTCGAGCGCCTGTTCAGGGGAGGCCATCATCTGGCGGGCGGCGAGTTGCGCCACCTCCTCGCTGAGCCCGCGGGACCGGTACAGCTGGGTCAGCTCGGCCAGTTCGACCTCAGGGTTGCGTTCCAGCTCGAGACGTTCGAGTTCCAGTTCACGCTGGAACAGTTCCTGCTGGGCGCGCATTGACACGTACTCGCCGGCCGCCATCGACACCGCACCGGCGATCAACCCTGCGATACCCGCCAGCCGCACCACCGACGACGACGCGTCCGCCCCCGCCACGCCCAAGATGAGCGACGCGTTGGACACGAGCCCGTCGCTGACCCCAAAGACGCTGGCGCGCGCCACACCGCCCTGCACGTCGCGGTGACGGTGCGAGCGGGAGTGCAGGAGGCTGGCCCGACGCTCAGGGGTGAGCGCGGCCAGACCCGGGTCGGCGGCGCTTTCTGTCTCAGGGGCGTCCACGCCTCCACGGTAGCGTGGCGTTGGTGACTCTCTACGACCTCAATCGTGACGCCCTCGGTGCGCTGCTCGCCGATGAGCCCCGGTTCCGGGTGGATCAACTGTGGGAGGGTCTCTACCGACACGCCTCCCCGGTTGCTGAGATGTCCAACCTCCCCGCCGCGCTGCGCAACCGTCTCACCGCTGAGCATCCCGACGCACTTGGTGAGATCCGAGCGTCCGTGACCGACGACGGGGACACGGTCAAGTGGCTGTGGGCGCTCGCCGATGGGGCCCAGGTCGAGACGGTGCTCATGCACTACCCGAAGCGTTCCACCGTGTGTGTCAGCACCCAGGCGGGTTGCGCGATGGCGTGCGGGTTCTGCGCCACCGGACAGGCCGGGTTCACGCGCAACCTTACGAGCGGGGAGATCCTCGAACAGGTGGTGCGGGCACGCCAGCACGCCGCGCCCCGGCGGGTCGACAACGTCGTGTTCATGGGCATGGGTGAACCAATGGCCAACTTCGACCGGACCTGGGAGGCGGTGGAGCGCCTGCACACCGACATGGGGCTGTCGGCGCGCTCGCTGACCATCTCGACGGTGGGACTCATCCCCGGGATCCGCCGCATGACCGCCGAGTCGTTGCCGGTGAATCTCGCGGTTTCCCTCCACGCCGCCGACGACACCCTGCGCGACGAGCTCGTGCCGATCAACCGGCGGTATCCGTTGGCTGAGCTCATGGACGCCTGCGCCGAGTACGTAACCACCAGACGTCGTCGGCTCAGTTTCGAATGGGCGCTCATCGACGGGGTCAACGACCGCTTCAGCGACGCCGAACAACTCGCCGGGTTGTGCCAGCCGCTGCGTGCGCACGTGAACCTCATCCCGTTGAACCCCACCGGCGGATTCGCCACCCGTGGCTCACCTCCCCAGCGGGTCGCCGCCTTTGCCGACCGCCTCCGCCGCCTCGGAGTGAACGCCACCGTGCGGGCCAACCGCGGCACCGACATCGATGCCGCCTGCGGGCAACTCAGCGCCGCAACCCCTGCCCGACCCGACACCTCCGTCGAGCTCGGTCCGACCCGCCGCTCACCCTGAATACCGACGCACCATCACGGTGCGACCAGCGGTGGTGCGCACGGCATCGACGAGGTGCTCGCCCGCCGCCACCACTGCCCCCGGCCACACCACGCAGCGTTGCACCGTGCCGCTCACCCGTGCGCCCTCCCCCACCACCGACACCCCACCCGACGCCGCTAGGTTGGCGTGCAGGTAACGCTCGGGGGTGCCGCAGTCGACGAACACGGCGTCGGCGCTGACCACCTGCAGTGTGCCGGCGGCTCGGTGGGGGGCCCACACCTGTTCCCACAGGCCGCTGGGCCCGTCGGGCAAACGAGCGATTTCCGGTGCGGGGATCACCGCCGCCGCCACGGATGCGGTGGGGCCGAAACCGCCGTTGGCCACCAGGATCGCCGGCGATCCGCCATCCCACGAGGCGAGGAGAGCCGAAACCGCGGCTGTCGTCCATGCGTCGGCGTTCACCACCAGCGCCGAACGCCCGTCGAGCCATCCCGACATGGCTCGCAGTGCACCAGCGGTGCCGAGCGGCGCCGCCGACTCGACCGAGACGTTCACCCGGCCACCCCAGCGGGATGAGGCACCGAGGTGGGCAACAATGTCGTCTGGGTGGTGGTGGGCGTTCACCCCCAGCGCACCGACCCCGGCGTCGTCGAGGCGGGCCAGCGCCCAGTCGAGCAGTGCAACGTTCCCCACCGGGCACAACGCCTTGGGACGCTCGGCGGTCAGCGGCCACAAACGGGTGCCAAGCCCTGCGGCGAGCACCACCCCGGCCAGTTCGTCCGCCCCCGTCATGGCTCCACTCTCCCAGCCCCTGCGATCTGCCTCAATGACCCACCTGCTCGGTCACGGACCACCGGCGACCACCGGGGTGGGGATGCGGCGCCTCGCGGTGCCACACTGTGGGGGTGAAGACCCGCCGGTTCGTCAACCCATCCCAGCCCCAGACCCTCTACATCGCGACGTTCCTGCTCTATTTCAACGCCGCCTTCGGTCTGCTGTTCGGCAGCAGTCCGCTGTTCTTCTTCGGGTTCCTGCCCGGCCTGGTCCTCACCCTCGGCATGGCCGCCGGTGGCTATGGCATCGCCAACGAGAAGCGCTGGGGGTACTACCTCGGGGTGGGGACCGCCGGACTGTCGCTGGTTCCGTTCGCCGCCTACGTGGTGTCCAACGGTCTCGGATCGCTGTTCCAGTTGGCGCTGCTCATGTCCCTGGTGTTCCCGGTGGCGCTCTTTGTCCTGTTGGTCCACCCCATGAGCCGCCAGTATCAGCGCATCTGGTTCTCGTGACGGCGTGAGACCGCGACGGCCCCGAAGCGAACGGACCCGGGCCTCGTCATCACCGCTGCGGCCCGTCGTGGCCCTTGTCGCAGTCGTCGTTCTTGCCGCCTCGGGGTGCGGGTCGCCCACTGACACCACCGTCGGTCAGACCTCAACGTCCATTCCACCGACCAGCGAGGTGACCACGCCACTGGTGTGGTCACCCTGTGGGGATGCGGCTGAGTGCGCCACCTTGGTGGTCCCGGCGGACTGGACGGAGCCCAACGGGCCCACGCTCGACATTGCCGTCGCCCGACGCCCCGCCACCGGCGAGTCGGCCGGCACCCTGTTCGTGAACCCTGGCGGGCCGGGCGGCACAGCGGTCGACCGTGTCGTGTCCGGCGCCTGGCCCGCAGTGCTCCTCGAGCGGTTCGACCTCGTGTCGTGGGATCCGCGCGGTGTGGGTCGGAGCACCAATCTCGACTGCGCCGGGGTAGGTGGACGCAACGGCACGAACATCCACCGCAACCCCACCGACGTGGCCGCGCTCGAACGGTTCGTGGCGGCGTGCACGGCGGGGTCACCCGACCTCGTTGATCACCTCGGCACGGCGCAAGGCGTCGCCGACCTTGAGGCCTTGCGCGTCGGTCTCGGCATCGATCGCATCAACTACCTCGGTTTCTCCTACGGGACCTACCTCGGTCTGGCCTACCTGCGCCAGTACCCCGACGCGGTGCGCACCATGGTGCTCGACGGGGTCGTTGACCCCGCCGACGATCTCGAGGCGCTCCTCGGATCCCAGGCCGCAGCGATGGAGGAGTTCGTCACGATCGCAGGAGCGCAACCCGGGGGCCCGAACCTCTTCGACGTCGCCGCCGCAACCCCCGGGGTTGACCCCACCACCCTGGCGTTCGCCACGATCGCCACTACGTACTCGCCCTCAGGCGCCGGACAGCTGCGCGTGGCGCTCAACTCGGCGATCGCCGGAGACCCGACCGCCCTCGTCCGACTCGCCGACCGGTACTTCAACGGCGGCTCGTTCACCGCCTACCTCGGCACCTTGTGCAGCGACCTTCCCCACCCGCCGGACCCCGTTGCACACGCCGCCCTCGCCGAACGCATCACGAACGTCTCGCCACGACTCGGAGCGGCCATCGCCGCAGAGGTGGCCGGGTGTGCACTGTGGCCGGGAGGAGAGACAACCCCGTGGCAGGCGACGACCGCTGACAGCCCGGCGGTGGTCATCGTGGTCGGCGCAACCGGGGACCGCGCCACCCCGCTGGAGGCCGCCGAAGCGGTGCACGCCGCGCTCCGCACCAGTTCACTCATCGTCCACGAGGCCGACGGGCACACCTCCTTGGACGCCAGCCCGTGCGTGCAACGTCTCGTGGTCGACGCCATCGTGTCCGGCAACCCTCCCCCGGTTCGCAGTCGCTGCGTTGGCGCCGCCGCCGCCCCCAGCGTGCCGTGAACCCCTGAGACGACCACCACCCCACCGGCCCGGTAGGGTCACCGCCACAACAGCGTCGCCGGAGGGTGCTCTCCCCCGGCCTGTCGTCGGGGGTTTCCGATGGAGTTCAACCTTGGCATCGTCAACGAGGCGGTGGCGGCCGCCATTCCCGACCGCGAAGCCATCGTGTGGCGGGACCGCCGCTTCACCTACGCCCAGCTCGCCGAACGCACCCGCCGTCTGGCCAACGTCCTCATCGATCACCGGTTCAGGGTGGACGCCGAACGCGACACCCTCGCCGGCCACGAATCCGGCCAGGACCAGATCGGTCTGTACCTCCACAACGGCAACGAGTACCTCGAGGGGATGCTGGGTGCGTACAAGGCCCGGGTGGCACCGTTCAACGTGAACTACCGCTACGTGGAGGAGGAGCTCGTCTACCTCCTCAACGACGCCAAGGCCCGGGGCCTCGTTTACCACGCATGTTTCGCCCCCCGGGTGGCCGCCGTCGCCGCCCAGGTGCCGTCCCTCGAGTTGTTGTTGCAGGTCGACGACGGGTCCGGCGAGGCCCTGCTGCCCGGTGCGGTTGACTATGAGTCGGCGCTCGCTGCGGCCTCCGCCGACATGCCCGCAGACCCGTCGCCAGATGACCTTTACATCCTCTACACGGGCGGCACCACCGGCATGCCAAAGGGTGTCCTGTGGCGCCAAGCCGACATCTTCTGTGCGTCGCTCGGTGGCCGCAACGGCACCGAGGAGTGGTCGAGCCTCGACGAAATTGCCGCTGCTGCGGTCAACGGCGGCATGAAGGTGCTGCCCGCTGCGCCGTTCATGCATGGTGCCGCCCACTGGCTGGCGTTCAATGCCCTCACCGGCGGGAACACCGTCGTCATCCCGTCGAACCCCACCACCCTCGACAGCGCCGACGTGTGGTCGACGGTGCAGGCCGAAGGGGTGGCGGTCATGCTGATCGTGGGTGACGCGTTTGCCCGCCCCCTGCTCGACGAGCTCGACCGTGGGGACTACGACGTTTCGTCAATGTTCATGCTCGTCAGTGGAGGTGCCGCGCTTGGTGCTCCGCTCAAGGCCCGGTTCCTCGACTCGATCCCCCAGATGGCGATCATGGACGGGCTGGGATCATCGGAGACCGGCACCCAGGCCCGACAGGTGGTGGGCGCCGGGCAGACCACGAGCACCGGCACGTTCACTCCGGAACCGGGGATGTGCGTGGTGGACGAGGACATGACCCGGATCCTGGGCGGCACCGACACCGAACTGGGCTGGCTCGCCCAGGAGGGACGGGTCCCGCTCGGCTACCTCGGCGACGCCGACAAGACGGCCCGCACGTTCCCCGTCATTGAGGGCCGACGCATGGCCGTGCCCGGTGACCGCGCCCGGATCGACGCCGACGGGTTGTTGGAGTTGCACGGTCGGGATTCGGTGACCATCAACTCCGGCGGCGAGAAGATCTTCGCCGAAGAGGTCGAACAGGCCCTCGCCCACCACCCGGCCGTGTACGACGTGGTGGTGGCCGGACGACCCAGTGAACGCTGGGGTTCGGAAGTGGTGGCCGTCGTGCAGTTGAGTGAGGGCGCCGAGGTGTCGATCGCCAGCCTCCTCGACGAGTGTGGACGCCACGTGGCCCGCTACAAGTTGCCCAAGGACATCATCTTCGTGGACAAGGTGATGCGCTCCCCTGCAGGCAAGGCGGACTACCGCTGGGCCCGTCAGGTGGCCGAGGACCACTCGAACCGGGCCTGAGCGCCGTTCACCAACGGGTGTCGGGGCAGCGCTGGCGGGCCCAGTCGTCGACCCGACCCAGCGCGGCACGCTGCGTGTCCGTCTGGGCCGGAACTGCCGTGGAGTCCCCGGCGGCGAACGCCAAGGCGTCAACGTAGATTTGGGTGAGTGCGTCCTGC
>CAMAQM010000043.1 GCA_945860545.1 Bifidobacterium breve
GAGTCGGGACAGCAACGTCAGACGTTCCGCCTCATCGCCACCGAGGGTCGCACGAGAGCCGGTCAGGGCTTCGAGGCGCTGGCGCAGCCCACTGAGTTCGCGCCCGGCGAGGTGGATGCGCAATGCCGTCAATTCGGCAACCACCGCTCCGTGGCGGCGGGCCGCGTCCGCTTGTCGCTCGAGAGGTCGCAACTGGCGCCGAACCTCGCGGAGCAGGTCCTGTAGCCGTGTGAGACTGGCCTCGGTGGCCAACAGGCGGCGTTCGGAACGTTCCTTGCGCTTGCGGTAGGTGAGGATCCCTGCCGCTTCCTCAATGATCAGCCGACGGTCCTCGGGGCGGGCGTTGAGGACGGCGTCGATCTGGCCCTGGGAGACGATCACGTGCTGTTGACGTCCGACGCCCGAAGCGCTGAGCAGGTCCTGGACGTCGAGCAGTCGGCACGGAACGTCGTTGATGGCGTACTCGCTGTCCCCCGACCGGAACAGGGTGCGGGTGACGGTGACCTCGCTGAACTCAACGGGCAACATGCCCGACGAGTTGTCGAGCGTGAGCGACACCTGGGCCCGGCCCAGCGCCGACCGCTTGTCGGTACCACCGAAGATGACGTCATCCATCCGCTGACTGCGCATGGTGCTGGGGGCCTGAGCTCCGAGCGCCCAGGCGATGGCGTCGACGATGTTCGACTTCCCCGAACCGTTCGGTCCGACGACGACGGTGACGCCGGGTTGGAGGTCGAGAGAAGTTGCGTCAGCGAAGGACTTGAACCCCTTCAGCGTCAGTTGCTTGAGGTACACGCCCTGCTCCGCCTATCCACCCCGTTGAACCCTTCCCGTCCCACGACACGAACCCGTCGTGCCGGCCGCCGGCTGGTGCCCGCTGTTGGGGAACCGTACCGGCCCTGAGACCACCCCGTGAACACCCACGGCCCAAAGAGGCCGTCAGGCCCGCTCACATCTGACAATCAGGGCAGTAATAGGTCGAGCGCTGGGAGAACCGGGCCTTGGTCACGGTGCCTCGGCAGCGGCGGCACGGCTGACGGTCGCGGGCGTACACCTGGTGGAACTGCGCGTAGTCCCCTGTCTTTCCGGCGAGGTCGACGAACTGTTCGTCATCGAGGGTGCTTCCCCCGTGCTTCACCGCGTCGTGAAGGATCTCGACCACCGATCGGTACAGCCGACGGATCTCCATGGTCGTGAGCGAACGGGTCGAACGGTCGTACATGAGACCGGCTTCGTGAAGGATCTCGTCGCTGTAGATGTTCCCGATCCCGGCCATGACGGTCTGGTCCATCAGGAACGTCTTGAGTTTGGTGTCCCGCGCCATGAGGACCTGCGCGAACGCCCGCCATGAGATTGGTTCGTCCAGAGGATCGAACCCGAGCGCACCGATCTCGGGTGCATCCTCGTCGATGGTCTCGGGGTTGGTGACGAACCACTCGCCAAAGGTGCGTGGGTCGATGAACCGCAACTGGCCACCCTGGGTGAACGTGACGATCACGTGGGTGTGCTTCGCCTTTTCATCCTTGGCCGCAGCCTTGCGCAACTGGCCGCTCATGCGGAGGTGGACGTAGACGATGTCGCCAGTGTCGAGGTTCAGTGCCAGGTACTTGCCCTGACGCCGCACCCCAGTGATCTTGGCGTCGGTGAGTCGGGCGATGAACTGCTTTTTCGGTTGCCGTCGAACGGTACGGGTCCCGCTGACCTCAACGGTCTTGATCTTCCTGCCGACGACCTCGCGCTCAAGTTGTCGTCGGACCGTTTCCACCTCGGGTAGTTCAGGCATCCTGCCGCTCTCCCCCCTCGACGAGATCACCCATCGACGCTGCCAACCGGGCCAGTGCGTCGGCGGCCGCCGCCTGCTCGGCTTCCTTCTTCGTCCGACCCGTGCCAGCCCCCCATTGCTCGCCGGCTAACAGAACCGTAGCGGTGAACACCTTGGCATGGTCGGGACCCTCCCCGGTGAGCCGGTATTCCGGGGTCGCGTCGATCCGCCGGGCCGCCTCTTCTTGCAAACGGGTCTTGTAGTCGCTGACCCCCGGACCGGCGGCGGCAGCTCGAAGGCGATCAGCCATGAGACCCATGACGAAGGCGTCCGCCGCGTCGAGGCCGGCGTCGAGCCAGACCGCACCGATCACGGCTTCCAGGGCATCGGCGAGGATGGAGTGCTTCTCTCGCCCGCCACTGCGTTCCTCCCCGCGCCCTACCAGCAGGCCTGCACCCAACCCGATTTCGGTGGCGACGTCACCGAGGGCGGCTGCGGACACCACCTGGGCCCGGGCGGGCGCCATCTGGCCCTCGGCGAGTCCGGGGTTGTCGCGGTAGAGGTGATCGGCCACCACGAGACCCAACACAGCGTCACCGAGGAACTCCAGCCGTTCGTTGGACTCCTCTCCGGGGTGTTCGGCGCACCATGACCGATGGGTCAGCGCACGGCGAAGCAGGGAGAGATTGTCGAACTCATGTCCGAGCCGTCGGGCGAGGTCAACAAGATCAGCGTCGGTGGGCCCCATGGGGTCAACCGAACCCCGAACGTCTCCACTCAAAGCGGCACCGGCGGCGGCCGGTGCGGCATGCCCGGACGGGACGGCAGTCGATGCGATGAGGCGGTCCTCAACCCACCCGGGCGACGACGTAATCCACTGCGTCACGCACGGATTTCATGTCCTCAAGGTCCTCGTCCTCGATGCGGAACCCGGCGGCCCGCTCGGAGAGTTCTTCCTCGAGCGCCTCGACGAGTTCGATCAGGGCGAGGGAGTCCGCCTCAAGGTCGTCGGCAAACGAGTCGGATTCCTTGATGCCCGAGGCGTCGATCTCGAGGATGTCGGCGAGGCGGTCGCGGACCAACTCGAAGATGGCCTGACGATCGAGGGGACCTTGTTCGACATGGGTTTCGGAAGGCACACTGACTCCAGTTTCTCGCAGGGTTGGCACAGCGCCAGGCCCCTATCCTGCCTGTTTTGGGGCCGCCAAGGGCGGACCGTTCGGGTAGGTACCCGGGCTCAGGCGACGTCGACGGCCTGGCGGCCCTTGTACCAACCGCAGGCGCCGCACACGACGTGCGGCTGCTTGGCGGCGCCACAACGGGGGCACACGCTTCGTGACGGGGTGGCCAACTTCCACGCCGAGGCCCGGCGGCTGCGGCTCTTGGACTTCGAGGTCTTCTTCTTGGGTACGGCCATGACGCCAGTCCTGCTCTCAGCCCCGCTTGGGGAACGCCGGCCCCTCTGGCCGACACCTACGGAGCCGAAAGGTTACCCGAGCGGGTCCCCATCAGGAAATCTCCGCCCATCGGCCCTGCCACAGCCCTCACACCGGGTCAGCCTCGTCGGGTTCATCCACCGCGACATCAAAGCGCAACTCGTCGAGTGCCGCCCATCGCGGATCCCGAGGTCGCTCGGCGTCTGAGGGGGTGTCACCCCCCAGCGTCGGGAACCGATCGGGGTCGGGGCCGGCACACCCCTGGGAACACAGCGGGGCCAGCGGAAGGGCCAAGAGGACGGCCTCGCGGATCATGGGTTCCAGATCGACGATCCCATCGACGAGCGGATAGGTCTCTCCCTCGACGGGCCGAGGTTCAAAGATTTCCCTCACCGACACCTCGAGCTCGCCCGTCACCCCCTCGAGGCAGCGCCGACACTCACCGCGCCAATGGGCGTGGATGGTTCCACTGACCACCAGGTCGTCCCCAATGACCTCCACCACGAGATCGGCGTCGACATCGGAACCATCGTCGATGGCCGCCACCGATGTGGTGAGACCCTCGAGCGGGACGTGTCGCTCGACGACCCGACGCACGCCGGGATGCCGCAGGTCTTCGACGACCGAGAGTTGCAGCGATCGGTCCATGGGTGAACTCACCAGTGCGCTGGGGTGCTCACCACGACCCCGACGATGGAGGTGGGGGCAGATGCTCGAATCGTCGCTGGTCTTCGACTTCGGCGGCCTCAGCCTCAGAATCAGCCCATTCGTCGGCGAAGGTGCGGTCTTCGGAATCCTCCCAGGCGAGTGCGTCATCCTCGTCGGCGACAGCGCCGACCTCGGCACCGTTGCCGTCCACCTCGTCGACGGGGATACCGGCCGTCAGGTTCGTGCCTTGCAGCTTGGCCCGGCCCGACCCCACCATGGCCATGGTGCGTTCGAGGATGATCTCGAAGCTGGCCAGTTTCTGGTCACAGAAGTCCTCAACCTCGTGGCGGAGTCGACGGGCGTCCGCCTCGGCGTGATCCACGACCTCCCACGCCCGCTGTTCAGCCGCCTTGATCACCTCGGTTCGCTGCACAAGTTGTTCAGCGCGGGCCCGGGCCTGGTTGATGATCTCCTCGCCCTCGTGACGCACCTTGGTCAGGAACTCGTCGCGTTCCTTGAGTAGCCAACGGGCCGCCCGGATCTCCTCGGGCAGCCGGTCAATGGCCTCGTCGAGCAGTGACAGCACCTCGTCACGGGGGACCATCGCACTCGCCGACAACGGGACCTTGGCCGCCGACTCGATGATGTCGCGGATGCTGATGAGCAGGCTGTCGGTGGCGAAATCGCCGTAGGGTGAAGCCGCCCCGTCATCGATCACCTCGTCGAAGTCATCGAAGACTTCCTCGCTGTACATGTCGTCGTGACGATCACTCACAGCCGTACTTCTCCTTGAGGCGACGGGCGACGCAGTCCGGCACCATGTCGGACACGTCACCACCGAATCGGGCGATTTCACGGATCAGCTTCGAAGCGAGGAAAGAGTGCTCCGAGGCCGACGGAATGAACAGGGTATCGACCCCCGAAATCTTGTGGTTCATCTGCGCCATCTGGAGTTCGGACTCGAAATCCGAGACGGCCCGGAGACCCTTGACGATGAAGTGGATCCCCCGCTCACGGGCAAGGTCGACCACCAGGGAGGCGAACATCGTGACCTCGACGTTGTCGAGATGGTCGAACGCCTCGACCAACATCTCGCGGCGATCCTCGAGATCGAACAGCGGCTCACCCTTCTGCGGGTTCCGCATGGCGGCCACCACGACGGAATCGAACAGGCGCGACGCCGTCTCGACGATCTCGACATGGCCGTTGTGCACGGGGTCGAACGACCCGGGATACAACACGATGGTCACGGTGCCTCCGGTGCCTCCGGTGCCAACCGGCTTGTCGGACGATCGGGTCGCCCCACCGACGGTTCGGCGAACATCACGAATGTAGTGCCGTAGCGACGCTCCCGGGTAACGACCCAACCTTCGACCGCCACGGGTCGGTCCGATTCGATGACGACGAGGCGGGCCGGGACACGGGCGAGCAGGTCGGCCCAGGCGTCAAAGGCGTAGGGCGGATCGCAGAAGGCGACGTCGAAGGTCGCCTCGTCACCGGCCCGTGCACACTCGTCCAGCCACACCTCAACCCGGCGGGGCACCACCTCGGCCCGGTCCGCCAACGCGGTGGAGGCGAGATTTGCCCGCACCACCGTCAACGCCTGACGGTCGTGTTCAACGAACACGGCGTGGCGCGCCCCACGGGACAGGGCCTCGATGCCGAGCGCACCACTCCCGGCGAACAGGTCAGCCACCAGCGAGTCCTCAATCACCCCGAGCGAACCCAAGGCGTTGAAGACCGACTCCCGAACACGATCAGAGGTCGGCCGGGTGACGCTGCCCGATGGTGCCTCGAGGCGTCGGCCACGAGCGGTCCCGGCGATCACGCGCACGCCATCGCCGTCCCTGTGTGCCGTTGGGTGCCACTCACCGTGGCGAAAGTAGTGCCACACTCGAGCCCGTGGACGTTCCCGACACCATCATCTGTGTGGACTGCGGCGGGACGGCCCACCTGCTCAGCTATCCCCGACCCGACGAGCCGTGGAAACCCGGCGACATCGTCGCCTACCGATGCGCAGACTGCCTCGACCGGTGGGACCTCGTCATCGACGACGACGAAGAGGATCAACCCGACCCCACCTACTGATCCCACCCGAGTGGTTCAGTCAAGGAAGTCGGGGCATTCGGCAACGATGTCATCCCAGATGGGCTGGAACTGGAACCAGCCTGCGGCATGCCCGCCGATCTGTTCACGGGTGATGGTGGCGGCTTCGTGGGAGATCGAGATTGGTCGCCCGGCAGCCATGGCGAGCAACTGCGCCTGACAGGTCCGCTCCATGGTGATGAACCACCACGCCGCTTCGTCAACGCTGTGACCCACCGTGATGAGCCCGTGATTCTGGTGGATGACCGCCTTGTGCATCCCCAGCGTCTCAGCGAGCTCGGCCCCCACCTGGGGGTCGACCACGACCCCACCGAAATCGGCGTGGAGGGTGTGGTCACCGTAGAAGGCACAGGCGTCCTGGGTGAGGGGGTCAAGGAGCCGGCCCAGCGATGAGAAGGCCTTGCCGTGCACGGAATGGGCGTGGGCGGCGGCCACGACGTCGGGTCGGGTCTTGTGGATCTCGGAGTGGATGGCGAACGCCGCGGCGTTGACGGGACGATCGCCCTCCACGACGACTCCCTCGTGGTTGACCAACAGGAGGTCACTGACCCGCATCCGGCTGAAACTCACGCCGAACGGATTCACCCAGAAGTGATCGTCGAGTTCGGGGTCGCGGGCTGTGATGTGACCCGCCACACCCTCGCTGAACCCAAAGCGCCCGAAGATCCGCAACGCTCCGGCGAGACGTTCCTTGCGGTGCTGGCGTTCCTGTTCAACGGACAGGCCTTGAGGCGGGAGCGGCATGCGGAGCTCGCGACTCCTGGCGGCGGCAACGACCGGGTTTACCTCAACTGCAGTCATGGCTGCAGCGTATCCCGACCTCCCCCATCGAGACCCACAGCGCGCCGCCATGCGCGCCAACGGGTGGCGCGTCGCAGACCCAGCGCCACGTAGACGAACCCGAGTGAGGCGAGCCCCGAGCCCACCACCGGCTGCCACGTCACCGCCAGCACCACCCCGACGACGACGACCCCAACCCCGAGGGCGGCGTCCGCGGCGATCACCACCCGCCAGTTGGGTGCGGCCGCCGCAGGGCTCGGTGGCGGGCCGGCGCCTTCGTCTCCGTGGGGAGCATCAGCGGTGGTCATGGGTCGTCATCCTTTCAGCAGGAAATCCGTGTCGTCACCGACCGGCAGGAGTGTGTCGAGATCGTCGACGAGTCCGGGATGGGCCGACAGCGAAGGGTCCGCCCCCACCAGATCCTCAGCCACCTCCCGAGCCCGCACCACCCAGTCGCGATCCCGCCGCAGCGAGGCCAGGAGAAGATCGTTTCGGCCCTTCTGCCGCTCACCCATCACGGTGCCCTCGCCTCGGAGGTCCAGGTCCACCTCAGCGAGAGCGAAGCCGTCCTCCGAACCGACGAGGGCCTCAAGCCGTGCAATCCCGTCAGGGCTGTCGGGGTCACCGACCAGCCAGCAGCGGGACGAGACGGCGCCACGGCCCACCCGCCCGCGCAACTGGTGGAGCTGGGCGATGCCGAACCGGTCGGCGTCGAGAATGACCATGGCCGTGGCGTTGGGAACGTCGACACCGACCTCGATCACGGTGGTGGCGACGAGCACGTCGATCGCCCCGGACCGGAAGGCACCCATCACCTCATCACGTTCGGCGGCTGGTATGCGGCCGTGCAACATGCCGACACGCAAACCTGCGAGCGGACCGCCCGCAACGGTGAGTTCAGCAAAGGTCTGCTCCGCCGAGGCGGCGTCGAGTTTGTCGCTCTCGGTGATGAGGGGACACACGACGTAGGCCTGGCGCCCCTGTGCGATCTCGTGGCGAAGCTCTCCCCACACGGCGTCGAGTTCCGCCGAGGTGCGGGTCCACGACGTCAGCACCGGGGTGCGTCCGGGCGGTTTGCCGTCGAGGACGGACACGTCGAGATCCCCGTAGACCGTCATGGCTGCGGTCCTCGGGATCGGTGTGGCGGTCATGACCAGCACGTCAGGAACGGTCGCGGTCGACGACGGGCTGCGCAGAGCAGCGCGCTGTTCGACACCGAAACGATGCTGCTCGTCAATGACCACCACCCCGAGGTCCGCGAAGTCGACCTCATCGGACAACAACGCGTGGGTGCCAACCACGAGCTCGACGGTGCCCTCGGCGAGTCCGGCCAGCACCCGTCGTCGTTGGGCGGCTGGGACCCGGCTGGTGAGGAGTTCGACCCGCAGCGGGCGGTGGGCGTCCCCGGCATCCTCAGCAGCGGCGAACAACGTGTCCGACACGTCATCGGGGACCTCGAACCCTGCGAGCAGTTGCCCCAGGGTGAGTGCATGTTGCTCGGCGAGGACCTCCGTCGGCGCCATCAGCGCCCCCTGGTGTCCACCGTCGACAGCGGTGAGCAGAGCGACGAGTGCGACGAGGGTCTTGCCCGATCCGACGTCGCCCTGCAACAGGCGATGCATGGGACAAGGTGCGGCGAGGTCGGAGGAGATTTCCTCCATGACGCGAAGTTGGGCGTCGGTCGGCGTGAACGGGAGGCCCTCGATCAGTCGTTGCGTGAACGGCCCGTCCACACGGTGCGTCACCCCGGGTGCCGATGACTCGAGTTGCCGTTTGCGCTGGACGAGCCTCAGTTGCAGACGCAGCAGTTCGTCAAAGACCAGACGCGCCCGGGCCCGGGTGACGTCCTCCATCGAACCGGGGGTGTGAATCCCCGTGAACGCCGTGGTGCGGTCCACCAGATCGAACCGGTCGAGCACCTCTGGCGGCACCGGGTCCGCAAAGACTCCTGCCCGCCTCAACACCTCGGCTTCCATGCGGACCACCTCCCAGGTCATCACCCCAGCCTTTTCCGACTGGGGGTAGACGGGAACGATCCGACCGGTTCGGTCGCCAATGAGATCGACCACCGGGTTGGTCATCTGTGGTCGGCCCCTGAATTCCTCGACCTTGCCGAACAACATCAATTCGGTCCCGGCGACGAGCTGGCGCTCACGCCACGGTTGGTTGAAAAAGGTGAGTGCCAGCGACCCTGAACCGTCGGTCACCGAGGCGGTCACCATGCGCCGCCGACCCCCCACCACCCTCGACGAACAGGTGCGCACCTGAGCCAGAACGGTCGCCTCGTCACCAACCCGAAGCGCCTCAATGGGCGCCTGGCGGGTCCGATCGATGTAGCGGCGGGGATAGTGCAACAGGAGATCGAGCACCGACTCGATCCCCATTGCCGCCAAGGCCTTGGACCGCGCCGGGCCGACCCCATCGAGCACGGTTACTCCCAGTCCGGCAAGCTGTGAGAGGGTCCGAGCCATCGCCGCAAGGCTACCGATCAGCGGGGATTGGGGCCGCCACGGGTCGACTGCTAGCCTGCGACGTCTGCGGCGGTTCCCCGAACCGTTGCACAGAGCGTGTCTTGACCCGGGTCTGCCCGGGCGAGATGGTGAGAGACGTCTACGAGGGAAGGTTCTTCGAACATGGCCGCTGTATGTGAGGTTTGCGGGAAGCGACCGTCGTTCGGCATGTCGGTGAGCCATTCCCATCGTCGGACGAAGCGCCGCTGGAACCCCAACATCCAACGTGTTCGGGCGATCGTCGACGGTGCCCCGAAGCGTCTCAACGTGTGCACCTCATGTCTGAAGGCCAACAAGGTCGTCAAGAATGTGAAGGTGCCCGGCGCAGCAGGGCGCTGACATGCAGGGAGTCATCAAGTCCTTCGACCCGGGTTCGGGCGTGGGGGTCGTCATCTGCGACACCGACATGGTCGAGTACGAACTCGCCGGTGACGCCCTCGAAGGCTCCATCTTTCGCATGTTGCGTCAGGGCCAGCGGGTGATTTTCGAGCTCGACGAGTCGGGAATGGCCACCACCGTCCGCATGGGTTCGGAGGTCGACATGGGCACTCCCGGGTTCGGGCCTCCGATCCACAACGACTGAACCGTCCGAAGGCGCAACCTGCGCCCGCCGTTGCACTTCCCGCCTTCGTCTCCGACGGCGCGACCCCCCGCGGAGCGGCGATAGGCTGCCGCCAGGAATTGGGCAACGGAGCCCGGTTCCCGACAAGCCGGAGGCTGACATGGCAGGGACCACGCAGAACGGCAAGCTTCTCAACTGGGTTGCGGAGTGGGAGGCGATCCTCCAGCCAGACCGCGTCGAATGGTGCGACGGGTCGGCGGAGGAATACGACCGCCTCTGCGACCAGCTGGTCGACAGTGGCACCTTCGCACGTCTCAACGACGCCAAGCGGCCGAACTCCTACCTCGCGTTGTCCGACCCCGGCGACGTCGCCCGTGTGGAGGACCGAACCTTCATCTGTTCCGAGCGTGAGATTGACGCTGGCCCCACCAACAACTGGCGTGACCCCGCTCAGATGCGCGCTGAGATGATTGAGCTGTACCGAGGGGCCATGCGCGGACGGACGATGTACGTCGTTCCGTTCTCGATGGGTCCACTCGGCTCGCCGATCGCCCACATCGGTGTGGAGTTGACCGACTCGGCCTACGTGGCCGTGAACATGCGGATCATGACCCGCATGGGCCAAGGTGCCCTCGACGTGCTCGGCACCGACGGCGACTTCGTGCCGTGTGTCCATTCGGTCGGCCTTCCGCTCACCGATGGCGTTGAAGACGTGGCGTGGCCGTGCGACGCCGAGAACAAGTACATCGTCCACTTCCCCGAGACCCGCGAGATCTGGTCGTACGGGTCCGGGTACGGCGGCAACGCGCTGTTGGGCAAGAAGTGCTTCGCCCTCCGCATCGCCTCGACCATGGCTCGCGACGAGGGCTGGATGGCTGAGCACATGCTGATTCTGGGTGTCACGCCTCCCGGTGGAGAGAAGCGCTACGTGGCGGCCGCGTTCCCCTCGGCGTGCGGCAAGACCAACATGGCCATGCTGATGCCGACGCTGCCCGGCTGGAAGGTGGAGACGGTCGGCGACGACATCGCCTGGATGAAGTTTGACGCCGACGGCCGCCTCCGGGCCATCAACCCTGAGGCCGGTTTCTTCGGCGTGGCCCCGGGAACCAGCGACGACACGAACCCGGCGGCGCTCGCCACGGTCGGCTCCAACTGCATCTTCACCAACGTGGCCGCCACCGATGACGGTGACGTGTGGTGGGAAGGCCTGTCGACGCCGCCAGCGCATCTGACCTCGTGGAAGGGTGAGGACTGGACCCCTGGCGCCGACGGCCCCGCAGCCCACCCGAACGCGCGTTTCACCGCCCCCGCAGCCCAGTGTCCGACCATCGCCCCCGAGTGGGAGGACCCTGCGGGTGTCCCCATCTCGGCCATCCTCTTCGGCGGCCGTCGGGCCACCAACGTGCCCCTGGTCACCGCAGCGCGCGACTGGGATCACGGCGTGTTTCTGGCTTCGATCATGTCGTCGGAAAAGACGGCGGCCGCAGCGGGAACCATCGGAGAGGTCCGCTTTGACCCCTTCGCCATGCTTCCGTTCATGGGGTACAACGCCGGTGACTACATGGCCCACTGGCTCAGCATCGGGGCATCGTCCGACGCCGAGAAGCTCCCCAAGTTGTTCTGGGTCAACTGGTTCCGAAAGGACCAGGACGGCCAGTTCATGTGGCCCGGTTACGGCGAGAACATCCGGGTCCTCAAGTGGGTGCTCGAGCACCTCGACGGCGAGGCCGACGCAGTGGACACCCCCATCGGGCTGGTCCCGACCGTGGGCGCCATCGATCGCAGCGGTCTTGACCTCGACGATGCGACCATGGCCGCCATCCTCGAGGTGGACCGCGACTCGTGGAAGGGCGAGATCCCGCTCATCGCCGAGCACTTCGCCTTCATCGGGGAGCGGCTTCCCTCCGGGGTGGCCAGCCACCTCGACGAGCTCGAGGATCGGCTGGCCGCAGGCTGACGATGCCCGTCACGGCCTACCTGCTCATCCAGACCGAAGTGGGCTGCGCCGAGCGTGTGGCCAACGCCGTCGGGGAGATCGATGGTGTCGTGACCGCGTCGGGGGTGACCGGTCCTTACGACGTGATCGCCCGCGCTGAGGCGGAGACCCTTGACGAGCTCGGCCGGATGGTCGTCAGCCGGGTGCAGTCCGTGGCCGGAATCACTCGGACGACGACGTGCCCCGTCGTCAACCTCTGACTCAGGCCAGTTGGCCCGAGTTGGCCATGGCCTGCAGACCCAGACCCATGATGAAGAGACTTCCGAGCCCGTAGAGCACGTAGCGACGCTCCCCGAGCGGTACCCGGTAGCCGTAGAGGACAGCCACGGCGACCAAGGTGAGAAACCCGTAGAACATGTGGAGCCGCGGTGAAGGTCCGCTGATGGACGAGTACAGCACCACCCCGCTCACCGCCTCGACGAACAGCAGCGACTGCGCCGCAGTGATGAACCACCACAGCACCCCCACCCGCAGAGGCGGCCACCACTGCGCACCGAGCGCCCACAGACCGGCAAGTCCGTTGGCGGCCACCAGCACCCATGCGAGCGCCGAATGCAACGAGGACAGCTCCACGATGGTTCAGTGACCGCCGGCGGAACCCACCACGGGCTCAAACGACCACAGTTCGGCCTGCAGACCCATCGGGGGACCGCCCTGAGGCGCTGCGGCGTCACCACCACCGTCGGGACGGGCGTGCCCGCCGGGAGCCGAGGTCGCTCCCTGATGGCCGTGAGCGAACGACGGAGAACTCACCCACGCATCGAACGCCTCCTGATCCCGCCAGCGGGTCACGACCAACCAGGTGGAGCGGTCATCGGTGGGCCGCAGGAGCTCGAATCCTTCAAAGCCGTCGTGTCCATCCACCGAACCCGCCCGGGCGGCGAACCGTCGGGCGACCTCCTCGCCGCTGTCGGCCGGCACGGTGATGGCATTGATCTTGATCACAGTCATGCCTCCATCATCCCCACATTTACCGTCGGCCTCCAACCCGGTGGGTCGCGGCCCCGACCCCCACTAGCCTCAGGGACCCAATGACCAACCTGGCCGCAGCCGCTGATCACCGCCGCGATGAACCCCGCACAGGGGTGCTGTTGCTGCGGTGCCCGGACGCCCCGGGCATCGTTGCCGCGGTGGCGGGGTTCATCGCCGAGCGCGGGGGCAACATCGTCGACGCCCAGCAGCACACGGACCGGTCCTCCAACCAGTTCTTCCAGCGTCTCGTGATCGAACTCGACGATCTCGACGTCGCCCCCGAGGACCTGCCGTCGGCGTTCGCCCCGGTGGCCGACGCCCTCGACATGACCGTTGAGTTCCACCGCACGGATCGGCCGTTGCGCGTCGCCATCCTCGCCTCCCGCCAGGAGCACTGCCTGATCGACCTGCTCCACCGCTACCGGGCCGGCGAGTTACCCATGGATCCCGTGCTGGTGGCCAGCAACCATCCCGAGGCTGGCGAACTCACCTCCTGGTTCGATGTCCCCTTCCACCATGTCCCCATTGGCGCCGAGGGCCGCGACGCCCAAGAAGCCCACCTCGAGGAACTCCTGGTCGAGGCCGACACCGAGTTGGTGGTGCTCGCCCGGTACATGCAGGTGCTGTCCCCCGGTTTTTGCGATCGGTGGGCGGGACGGTGCATCAACATCCACCACTCGTTCCTGCCGGCGTTCGCCGGGTCCGACCCCTACCGTCAGGCTCATGCACGAGGCGTCAAGGTCATCGGCGCGACCGCCCACTACGTCACCGCCGAACTCGACGCCGGGCCGATCATCGCCCAGGACGTGGGTCGGGTCACCCACCGCGACACCGTCGAGGACTTCGTGCGTCGGGGCCGGGAACTCGAGGTGACCGTGCTCGCCAGCGCCGTGGCCGCCCACCTTGAGCACCGCATCATCGTGGCTGGCGACCGCACGATCGTGTTCTCATGACTCGTACACTGGCGAGGTGACAACCATGGTCGCTCCCGTCCTCAAACCCAACGACCCGTGCTGGTGCGGGAGTGGCAGCAAGTTCAAGCGTTGCCACCGGGCCAGCACCGAACGGGTCCGGCCCGGACGCCTGTCGCCCACCCGACCCGTCCCCGCCCACATCCCTCGACCGTCCTACGCCGAGACCGGGATCCCCAAAGACTGGGATGAGCCACTGGTCAAAAGCCCTGAGGTCATCGAACGGATGCGACGCGCCGGCCGGGCTGCGGCCGAGGTCCTGCGTGACGCCGCCGCGCTGGTGAAACCGGGCATCACCACTGATGAACTCGATGCTTTCGTCCACGACGAGTGCATCCGACGTGGCGGCTACCCCAGTCCCCTCAACTACCGCGGGTTCCCCAAGAGCCTGTGCACCTCGGTCAACGAGGTGATCTGCCACGGCATCCCCGACAACCGAAGGCTCGAGGACGGGGACATCGTCAATCTCGACGTCACGATCTTCCTCGACGGGGTGCACGGCGACACGAACCTGACGGTTCCCGTCGGCACCGTCGACCCTGGATCGCTGCGGCTCATCGAGGTGACTCGGGAATGCACCGCACTCGGCATCGCCGCAGTCCGTCCCGGCCAGCCGGTGAACGCCATCGGCCGAGCCATCCAGACCCACGCCGAGGCCAACGGGTTCGAGGTGGTGCGGGCGTTCATCGGTCACGGCATCGGCGAACAGTTCCACACCAACTTGCAGATTCCGCACTACTACGAGCGACGGGCACGTACCGTCATGGAACCGGGAATGACCTTCACGGTCGAACCGATGATCTCGGCCGGTTCATGGGACCACGACATCTGGGATGACGACTGGACGGCGGTCACCGTCGACAACAGTCGGGTGGCCCAGTTCGAACACACGCTCGTCGTAACTGACGACGGAGCGGAAATCCTGACCCTGCCGGGAGACTGACGACCCGGGCCCGACCTGGGCTGGGGTCTCAGCCGGCTGTGGTGGTGGACGTGGCAGCGTCCTCGGAGGGTTCCCCGAGTTGCCACTCAACAGCGCCCTCACCGTTCGTCTGGG
>CAMAQM010000044.1 GCA_945860545.1 Bifidobacterium breve
CGATCTCCTCGACTGCGAGATCGACCAGCGACGCCAGCGTGCTGGCCGGGACGGGTTCGGTCGCGACCATCAGAATTGCCTCGACGACACGAGATGGGTCGGGAACGAGGTCGATCGGCGTTGTCACAGCATTCCTCCGGTGAGCGGGACGGTCACCCGTCGTAGGCGTCCACGAGATCGAGGTCGGCGCTGCCGCCACTCGACCCCATCCAAACGATCTGAATGTCCCCGTACGGCTCCGGTTGCGCCAGGTCGACCAGTCCCTGTTTGAACAATTCGAGCAACGCAAGGAACCGCACCACCACCTCGAGTCGCTCCACGAGGTCGGCGGTGAGTGCACGGAAGCCGATTCGGCCGACCCGGGGCAGTTCGTCGGCGAGCTCGACGACCGCCTCGGACACACTCGCCCGCACCATGTGCAGGTGGCTGATGTCGACGGTGGGAACCGGCCGTGGGGTCATGGCGCGCTGGAGCGCAGCGGCGAGCTGAGCCGCCGTCACTCCTTCGAGCAGGTCGGGAACGAGGCCGATGAATCGGTCCTCGAGTCCGGCTCGTCGAGCAACGGAGCGACCGGCGCTGTCTGAGAGCGCCTCGAACGCCCTCGCCGCATCCTTGAACGTCTTGCACTCGAGCAGCCGGGCCAGCAGCAGATCACGCTCCTCCCAACGCCCGAGTTCGTCGTCGAGATCAGGATCAGGGTCGCCGGGCAGGAGGCGTCGGGCCTTGAGCTCAACGAGCGTGGCCGCAATGAGCAGGAACTCGGTGGCCACTTCGAGGTCGAGCACTTCCATGCGGTCGAGTTCAGTGAGAAACGCGTCGACGATCTCGGTCAGGGAAACCTCGTAGAGGTCGACCTGGTCGCGCAGAATCAGGTGTAAAAGGAGGTCGAACGGACCCTCGAATACCGGCGTCTGCACCTCGTAACCCACGGGGCCAACCATAGAGGCCGCAGGGCAACTGCCAGCGCATGACGGTGGTGTCGGGCTGACCCGGCACACTGCCCTAGCATCACTGAGCGTGACAAGGGTGTTCTCGGGGATCAAACCGACCGGCCCCGTCCAACTGGGGAACCTTCTCGGGGCGCTGCGCACCTGGGTGGAGGATCAGCACCGGGCGGAGTCGATCTACTGCGTGGTGGACCTTCATGCGCTGACCGTGCCCCAGGACCCCGAGGTTCTGCGACGAACCACCATGGAACTCGCCCAGTTGCTGCTGGCCGTCGGTATCGATCCGTCCGTGGCAACGCTGTTCGTGCAGAGTGACGTCCCGGAACACACGGAACTTTCCTGGATCCTTGAGTGCACCGTGTCGTTCGGGGAACTCCGGCGCATGACCCAGTTCAAGGACAAGTCTGCAGATGCCGAGTTCGTCTCCGGTGGACTGTTCACCTACCCGGCGCTCATGGCAGCCGACATCCTCCTGTACGACACCAACGAGGTCCCCGTTGGAGAGGACCAGCGCCAGCACCTCGAGCTCACCCGGGATCTGGCCACCCGCTTCAACTCCCGGTACGGCGAAACCTTCGTGGTGCCCGAGGCCACCGTCGCCCGTGTGGCGGCCAGGGTCATGGACCTCCAGGACCCCACCCGAAAGATGTCCAAATCTGACGAGTCGCCCCAAGGCACGATCCTCGTCCTCGAGGATCTCGACCAGGTCGCCCGCAAGATCCGCAGAGCCGTGACCGACACCGAAAATGAGGTGCGCTTCGATCCGGCGATCAAGCCCGGCGTGTCGAACCTTCTCGGTGTGTTGGCCGCCTGCACCGGCGTCGCACCCCAAGAGCTCGCTTCGCGCTACACCCAGTACGGTCCCCTCAAGGCCGATACGGCCGACGCAGTCGTCGAGTACCTACGACCGATACAGGCCCGCTACGCCGAGCTCGCCTCCGACCCTGCCGGCACCCGGGAGGTCCTGGTGCGTGGGGCCGAGCGGGCACGTGAACTCGCCGCATTGAAGATGGCCCTGGTGCGTGAGCGTCTCGGGCTGCCCGCCCGGTAGCGAGTCAGCTCCCGCTGGCGTGGGTGATGCAGTAGCGCGTCGCAGGCATGGCCTCAAGCCGGTCGTCTGCGATGTGTTCATCGCAGATCACGCAACGCCCATAGGAACCCTCGGCAAGACGGGAGATGGCGGCCTCGACGTCGTCGAGCTGGTCACGCAGCTGCGAGGCGAGAGCACGGGATTCGCCCTGCTCGGCGGTCACCTGTGCCGTGTCGGCGAAGCCCTCATCGGCCCCAAGGGATTGCTCGGCGTCCTCGAGACGCTCGATCTGGTGGGCGAGGGCGACCTGCTCATCACCGAGATCGGACCGCAGACGATCAAAGAGCGCCTCGCGGTCACCGCCTGAGGTGTCGGAAGGTTGGGGTTGCGCGTCACTGGCCACCAGGTGACTCTAGCCCGCCCCGTGACGAGTCGTTCGGCCTCACTCCCTCCTCTGGACCAGACGCGCCCGAGGGTGGGCGAGGTCGTAAGCGGCCCTGAGATGGGCGGCGGAGACCTTTGTGTAGACCTGTGTCGTGCCTATCGAGGCGTGTCCCAGCAACTCCTGGACGCTACGGACATCGGCGCCGTGATCGAGCATGTGGGTCGCACACGAATGCCTTAGGACGTGTGGGCTTAGTTCCCCTCCGATCCCAACCGATCGAGCGTGCCGCTTCACGATGCCCCACGCACCCTGCCGGCTGAGACGCCCACCGCGCTGGTTTATGAAGACGGCTTCAGCGTCGTCGCGGCGCGACCAGTCGTCACTGAGCCACATCGGGCGGCCCCCGTCGTCGAGCCACACCGCAACCGCCCGGGCGGCAGCACCCCCAAGGGGGACGATGCGCTCCTTCGACCCCTTTCCAAAGAGCCTCAGGGTGCCCCCGGCGAGGTCGATGTCGCCGACGGATATCCCGATGACCTCTGAAACCCGCGCCCCTGTTCCGTAGAGGATTTCGAGCAGTGCCCGGTCGCGCCTCGCAGCGGGACCATCCCCTTGCGGTGCGTCCATGAGCGCGGTCACGGTACGTTCGTCGAGAGCCTTTGGGAGACCGGCGCGCACCCGTGGCTGTTCGACATCGAGGGTCGGGTCGGTCGTGATGAGGCCCTCGGCGACCCTGAATCGATAGAGCGAACGCACCGCCACCACACGTCGGGCGACGGTCGACGGCGCCAGACCAACGCTTCGCATCTGGGCCACCCAGTCGTCGATGACCGACGGTTCCCGCAGGACGGCCGTCCCGGTGTCGCCACCGCCCAGGTACATCTCCCACGCCGTCAGGTCCCGTCGATAGGCCGCGATGGTGGCGGGTGCGCGCCCCCGCTCCGCCGACAGCCACACGAGAAACTCTTCGGCGTCGGCGCTGAGCGACACCGGGACTGTTGTGCCATCGGAGCCGGCCGGCGGCGGGTGGGGCGTTGGGTCGTCCCGGACGCTCACTCCCCTAGCCGCTCCCGGGCCAAAAGGAGTCCGATGATGGTCTTGGCATCCCTGATTTCCCCACTGCTGATGAGGCGGGGAGCATCGTCGAGCCCGATGGTGAGGACGGAGAGGTGCTGCTCCTCGGCGCCTTGACGGTTGTGGGGTCGCTCCTGCAGCCCAGTGGCAAGGAACACGAACGAGTGCTCATCGCTGAATCCCGGCGAATTGTGGAACTCGCCGAGAAGTGAGAACTCCTCGGCGACCAGTCCGACCTCCTCGAGGAGTTCCCGCTGAGCGGTCAGGACAGGATCTTCGCCTGGCACGTCCCGTTTGCCTGCTGGTATCTCGAGAAGTTCCACGCCAAGGGCCGCCCTGTACTGACGGATGAGTGTGACCTGTCGCTGGTCGTCCACGGCCACGACTGACACGGCACCGGGGTGGACCACCACCTGCCGCGCATGTTGCTCCCCGGATGGATCCGTGATGACGAGGTCGTCCACGTTGATGACCGGCCCGGTGAGGACCCGGTGTCTCTCGGAGATCGTGAAGTCGGCCACGGGGACCTCAGTGGGTCACGGACTGGTCATCGTCAAGGGTGATCAGATGGGGGTTGCGCCCCTCCGCCCGGTCGAGGGCTGCAGCGACGAAGCTCTCAAACAGCGGCGCAGGACGGTCCGGGCGGCTCTTGAACTCGGGGTGGGCCTGCGTTCCGATCCAGAACGGGTGCCCTTGCAACTCAACGAACTCCACCAGCCGCCCGTCCGGCGAGGTGCCCGAACACACCAGACCCGCCTCTTCGAGACGGGCACGGTAGCGACTGTTGAACTCGTACCGGTGGCGATGGCGCTCGCTCACCACCTCCCGACCGTAGATCTCCGCAACCCGGGACCCTGGCTGCAGTTCGGCGATGTAGGCCCCCAGACGCATGGTGCCGCCCATGTCGGTCACATCGCGTTGGGAGGCCATCAGATCGATCACCGGGTGGGGTGTCTGGGGGTCGAACTCGCTTGAGTGGGCTCCGGTCATGCCCGCCACGTTGCGGGCGACATCGATCACCATGACCTGCATGCCGAGACACAGCCCGAGGCAGGGAACGCCCTCGACCCGCGCATGCGCCGCAGCAGCGATCTTCCCTTCCACCCCGCGCTCGCCGAAACCACCGGGAATCACGATGCCGTCGAGGTCCCGCAGCCGACCCGCGGCGAGCAACCCCTCGACCTCCTCAGCCTGGATCCATTCGATGTCGACATCGGCGCCGTGATGGAAGCCGCCATGTTTGAGCGCCTCGACAACCGAAAGGTAGGCGTCGGGCAGGCTCACGTACTTGCCGATGACGCCGATGCGAACCGGGGTCGTGGCGTTCTCAACCCGGGCGACGAGCGCCTCCCAGTCGGAAAGGTCGATGGGGTCCCCGGCGAGGCCCAGCTGACGACACAACAACGTGTCGAGGCCCTCCTCGTGGAGAACGAGAGGAATCTCGTAGAGGTTTCTGGCGTCTGCAGCGTTGACGACTCCCTCGACCGGCACGTCACACAGATTTGAGATCTTGCGTTTCAGGTCCGCTGAGATCGGGGCTTCACTCCGACACACGATGGCGTCGGGTTGGATGCCGCGACTGCGCAGCTCCGTCACCGAGTGCTGGGTGGGTTTGGTCTTCTGCTCGCCCGAGGGTCCGATGAAGGGCACCAGGGTGACGTGAACGTAGAACACGTTGTCGCGGCCGACGTCGAGGCGGAACTGTCGGATCGCCTCGAGGAACGGCAAGATCTCAATATCACCGACGGTTCCGCCAATCTCGGTGATGACAACGTCGACCTCGTCACCGGCGAGTTTGGAGATGCGCCGCTTGATCTCGTCGGTGATGTGCGGAATGACCTGCACGGTCCGCCCGAGGTACTCGCCGCGCCGCTCGGCGGCGATGACCGAGGAGTAGATCGAGCCGGTGGTGGCGTTGGAATCCCGCGACAGATTCTCATCAATGAAGCGCTCGTAGTGACCGAGATCGAGGTCGGTCTCACCCGCGTCATCGGTGACGAAGACCTCTCCATGTTCAAACGGATTCATCGTCCCGGGATCGACATTGAGATACGGGTCCAGTTTCTGCATCGTGACTCGCAGGCCCCTCGATTTGAGGAGCCTGCCGAGTGAGGACGCCGTCAGGCCCTTCCCGAGTGAACTCGCCACCCCACCAGTCACGAAGACGTGCTTGGTCACGGGGCGTACCTCACGATGGAATCCGTTCGATGGGGCGCCTCAATGGCCGGGATACTCCACCCGGCCGTGCCATCCCGATCGAACCCGGGAACAGAGGCTCTCAATCCACCCACGACGAGGGAACCGTAGCGCAGCCGTGCACCCTCCTCGCGCATGGCCCCCACTACTTTCCCGACCTGAGAAGCTCAGCAGCGTGCTGCCGGGCAGTCTCGCTCCCCGGGGATCCCGAGAGCATCCGGGCAATCTCAGCTTCACGATCGGCCAGGGTCGAGAGGGCCTCGAGGGAGGTGAGCGTCATCCCGTCGACAACGCTCTTCGTCAGTCGGACGTGGGTGGGCGCCCGAGCCGCAACCTGGGCGAGATGGGTTACCACCAGTACCTGGCGGTTGTCGGCGACGCCTCCGAGGGCGTCGGCGACGCGCAGCGCAGCCTCCCCACCGATACCCGCATCGACTTCGTCGAACACCGCAAGGGGTGGGCCTTCTGAGAGGACCAGGCGAAGGGCCAGCATCGTCCTTGACAACTCACCACCGGATGCCACCTTGGACAGCGGTCCGAGGGGGACTCCGGGATTGGCAGCGATGAGGAATGTCACCTCCGAACCCGAATCCGGCTCGTCGTCCCGACCACCACCGACCGCCACGGCGAACTGTGCCTGGGGCATGCCGAGGGCGGCGAGATGGGAACTCACGGCCTCGGCAAGGGCAGGTGCTGCGGAGCGTCGGGCGGCACCGACCCGTTCGCACTCCTCGGCCCAGCGTTGTTGAGCCGAGGCAAGTTCCCTATCGATGGCCGCACGACGCTCGGACGAGTTTTCAAGGGCCAACAGATCGGCGTGGAGTCGCTCGCGGGTACTGATGACCTCGGCGAGAGTCGCTCCGTACTTGCGTCGAATGGTCGTGAGTGTTCTTCGCCGTTGCTGGACGGCGGCCAGCGCAGCCGGGTCATCCACGAGATCGCTCTCCACTGCACGAAGGTCGCCCGCCAGGTCAGCCACCTCAGCGATGAGCGACTTGAGGCGTTCACGCATCGCTGCAAGAACCGGGTCGTCACGAGCGGCGTCGAGTGCAGCGGCGGCGTGCGCCACCTTGTCTCGTGCGCCTCCGTCACCACCGAGGGCCACGACTGCCGCGTTGAGGCTTGATCGCAGTTCCCCCGCTGAGGCCAACCGCGCCTCGAGCACGCGCAGCCGCTCGTCCTCCTCGGGGTCGTCGATGGAGGCTTCGTCCAACTCCGTGAGCTGGAATTGCAACACGTCCAGCTCACGCAATCGGGAGCGTTCGTCGCCACCAAGGCCGTCACGTTCCGCTTCGAGGCGCCGGACTTCTCGCGCCGCTGCGGTCAGGGGTCCAAGATCAATCTCGGCGAAGGTGTCGAGCGCCCTGCGCTGCGCAGCGCCGGAGAGCAACTGCTGATGGGCGTGCTGTCCGTGGATCTCAATGAGTGTGCTCCCGAGTTCACTCAGTTCCGAGACGGTGATCGGGCGACCGTTGCGATAGGCGCGGCTCCGGCCCTCCACCGGAATGACTCGGGTCAGGATGATCTCCTCGTCTTCGACGACGAAGCGGCCATCCACGACCGCTTCAGTCGCACCGGGACGAACCGCCGCCGGATCGGCCCGGCCGCCGATGAGTAGGCCGATCGCTCCGACCACCATCGTCTTTCCGGCCCCAGTTTCCCCGGTCACGACGGTCATCCCTTTCCCGGGCGCGAGGGTCAACTCCTCAACGACGCCTAGGTTCGAGACACGTAACTCGACGAGCATCCCGGCAGGCCTCCTAGCGGTCGCTCAGCTTGAACTTCGCTTTGAGCAGACCGGGAAAGTCCCGAGGACCGAACACCACCAGATGGGCTTGCTCGGCGGCGGCAGCGCAACGCACCGCAGCCCCAGGGTCCACGGTGGCGACCTCTCGTCCGTCGACGATCACCGCCCCCGGACGATGCCCAGCCACAGTGATGTCGACCGACGAGGACGGTTCGAGGATGAGCGAGCGGTCAAAGAGCATGTGTGGACTGACCGGCGTCAGCAGAAGTAGCCGGTGTGTCGGGGCCACGATCGGTCCACCGGCGCTGTAGCCATACGCCGTCGAACCCGTGGGGGTCCCCACGATCAGGGCGTCGACCTCATACGGCGTGAACGGCCGACCATCGATCGCCACGTCCAGACGCACCGTGTGACCACTGTGTGCCCGGTCGATGGTCACCTCGTTCAACGCCAGGTGGCGCTCCCCGCCGGGCAGAACCACCTCCACCAACATGCGCTGCTCGATCTGATGGCGTCCGGCGAGAACGTCAGCGATGGCTCGTCGGAGGTCGACGGGCTCAACCTCGGTGAGATAGCCGAGCTGTCCAAGATTCACGCCCAGTACTGGCACTGGAGCACCGGCGAGGAGGTCGATCGTCCGCAGCACCGTTCCATCGCCGCCAAGGGCAATCACGAGATCCACATCGGCCAGCGAACCTACGGCCTCGACGGGAGTCCCCTCAGTTGCGATCAGGTCCGCGTCAGGGCCACACGACACGACACGGTGTCCCTCCCCGGCAAGCCAGTGCGCAACGTCGCGGCCTCCGGCCACCGCCTCGGCACGGGCGTGGTGCACGGTCAGCGCGATCACCGGCATGAGCCGCCCACCAGTTCAGTGGCCGAGGACATGGCACCATCGATCAGCACAGCGATGTCTTCGGAGGCCCCGGAGCCACTGGACCCTTCCCGAGCAAGATGCACCAGGAATTCCACGTTCCCCTGGGCACCTTGGATCGGCGATGGAATGACGCCTCTGAGACCAAACCCCAGGCTGGCGTAGTGACCCACCACCTCGACCAACGTGGAGCGCCACACCTCAGGAGACGTCACCACACCAGATCCTTGCGAAACGACGGCACGTCCGGCCTCGAACTGGGGTTTGACCAGCGCCACAAGGTCGCCTTCGGGCTGCAGCAGCCCAACGATCCCAGACGCCGCCGTTCTCAACGAGATGAAGGACAGGTCGGTCACGACGAGGGGCGCGGGCTCCCCGACGAGGGCCCGGCGGTCGGACTCCGAACACCGCTCAGGGGCGAGGTCACGAACGTTGCACCGCTCGACAACGCGGACCCGATCGTCGGCGCGCAGACGCTCGTGTATCTGGCCATGTCCAACGTCGAGGGCGACGACCTGCGCAGCGCCTCGCTGCAACAGACAGTCGGTGAATCCGCCGGTGGATGCACCCACATCGATCGTGTCGAGTCCCGTCGGGTCGAGAGCGAACGCATCGAGGGCCGCCTCCAACTTCAGCGCACCCCTGCTCACGTATCGCGGCGGTGGGGCGGCGACGGCTACTGGTTCACCGACGGCTACGAGCCGCCCCGGTTTGTCAGCCACAGCCCCGCTCACGCGAACCTGCCCCAACTCAATGTGGCGGCGCGCAACCTGCCGAGATTCGGCGAGGCCACGCCGAACCATTTCGACGTCGAGTCGTCGACGCAACGCAGGCACTAGGGCGCTCCTGATGCGAGGAGATCCGGACCACTGAGCTGGAACCGGAGTGAGCGACACAGCATCCGCGTCGGGCATGCGGAACCGTCGCGTGGGGTGCGCACAGCCGTCGTTGCGGGCCACCTCAACGCGATGACTGACGAAGGCATGGCTGAACCCTACGGTCACGCCCACACGTACGCAACGATCGCGCCTCGGTCGTCACTCAACGCCGGCCCCATGAGCGGTGCTGGAGAGAATGACCTCAACTGCCTCGCTCAGATCAGCGGTGACTAGATCGGCAGGTGGGGTGAGGGATCCGTCGGGACCCGTGGTGACGCCGCTGAGGACCAGAGCGAACCGCCACCCCAGCGCTCGAGCCAGCAGCCCATCAGTTGACGGCAGGTCCCCGATGACCCACCCGCTTGACCCAAGATGACGGCGAACGAGCTCGGCCATCGCCGGATGAGGCTTGCCAGCAACTGCGTCCACGCGCCGACCGGTCGCAACCTCGACCGCAGCGACGAGTGCTCCTGTCCCGGGCTCGAGACCTCGAGCGGTCGGATACGCCGGATCTGTATTGGTGGCAACGAGGCGAGCACCACGGTGAACTGCCCGGACTGCAGTGGACAGACGGTCCCAACTCAGGTCCTCATGACGACCGACGACGACGACGTCCACCGCCTGATCGGTGTCAACAACGACGGCCTGTCGCTGCTCAAGTGCCTCAAGGACACCCGGACCAGCAAGGGCAAACACGCGATCCCCCGGCGTGACGAGGTGCGCCACCGCCATGGCAGAGGAGATGACGTCGCCGCTCGGGTCGATGCCTATCCTCTCAAGGCGCGCTTCGATCGTTGCCTGGGTGTGCTGGGAGTGGTTCGTGACGAAGGCCAGCGGCAGACCGTTGGCTCGAAGGCGCCCAATGGCCTCCACCGCCCCGGCGATGGGTTCGCCGCCGAGCCAGACGACACCGTCAAGGTCGATGGCGAATCCCATGGCACGAGTGTCGCACGCCCGTGGAGGCCGTCAGGTCCGGTCCGTCACTGGGGGGGTCCCAAGACCTGATAGGAAACAGCCATGGCCGACCTCGCTCCATTCCAGGGCTTGCGCTTCTCATCGCGCTCCGATCCTGGCGCGGTCATCGCCCCGCCGTACGACGTGCTTGATGACAGCGACCGGGAGGGACTTCTCGCCCGCAACGTCTACAACGTCGCAGCGATCGACCTGCCGGTAGCTCCGTCAGTCATGTCCGCCGGCGGCGCCAAACCCGCCGACTACGTTTCGGCGGGTGAACGGCTCCGATCATGGATCGCCGAGGGGGTGCTTGAGCTCGACGAGGCGAGTCTGTACGTCCACCGCATGGACTGGGAGTGCAACGGGACCCAGCGCTCGACCATCGGAGTCATTGGAGCGCTCGCACTTCCACCGCGGCGAGATGATTCCAGCGCAGCGATGCCCCCAGGACCTGAAGACGTTCTCCCCCATGAGCACACGACACCTAAAGCGAGCACCGATCGACTCGAACTGACACGTGCGACGGAGGCGAACCTCTCTCCGATCTGGGTCCTCACTCCATCACGTGGGTTTTCCAAGATCCTCGAGCAGTCCGATGAGCCGGTGATGGACACGACGACCGCTGATGGCACCCGCCAGCGTCTGTGGGTCGTGGGCGATGATGGGTCCATTAGCGCGATTCGAGAGGCGCTTCAGCCCCACCCGGTGGTCATCGCAGACGGGCATCACCGGTTCGGTGTCGCTCTGACGTATCGGGATGAACTCGTCGCTGCCGGTCGAAGCCTGCCGGGAATGGAACGCGTGCTCGCCCTCGTGACGGAACTCGAACCTGAGTCAGTGGAACTACACGGCATCCACCGACTCATCCGGCGCTGGCCGGCCGGTGAGGATCCTCTGGCGACATTGGAGACGTGGTTCGAAGCGGAGGCTCTCAGTGATGATGAGCTGGTGGCTCCACGTCTCGAGCACGCCGACGCCATGGCGTTGGTGACGCCGACGGGACGATGGCTGCTGAGGGCGCACTCGGGCTCGAACCTTGGGGACTTCGACACGGACCGGCTGCGGGTGGCACTCGAGAACGCTGGGGTCACCAATGTCGAGTATCACCATTCAGAGCGTTACGTCACGAACGAGGTCCTCAACGGACACGCAGCGGCGGCCGTCATTGTTCGGCCCCCAACAATTACGCAGATCATGGCCGTCGCGTCGGGAGGCGAACGCATGCCGCCGAAGTCGACGTTCTTCTCGCCCAAACCCCCAACGGGAATGGTGCTGCGGCCTCTCACCTAGACACCCAGGTGCATCGACCTAAGGTCAGGCGACGGAGACCGACGGGTCGAGATACACGTCCTGAATGGCGTGGAGGAGTTCCACACCCTCGGGCATTGGACGCTGGAAGGCCTTCCGCCCGGAGATGAGCCCGCAGCCGCCCGCACGCTTGTTGATCACCGCTGTCCGGACAGCGTCGGCGAGATCACTGGACCCCTTCGACTCACCACCGCTGTTGATCAGACCAATTCGACCCATGTAGTTGTTCACGACCTGCCAACGACACCAGTCGATGGGGTGATCGGCCACGAGCGTGTCGTAGACGAGGGGCGAGGTCTTGGCGAAGTTCACCGCCGGGAAACCGCCGTTTTTCGTGGGCTGCTTCTGCTTGATGATGTCGGCCTCAATGGTGACCCCGAGGTGATTGGCCTGCGCCGTGAGGTCTGCTGAGTCCTCGTGGTTGACGCCGTCCACGGTGAAGTCTCCATTACGGAGGTAACACCACAAAACGGTGAACATGCCGAGCTCGTGAGCCTGCTGAAAGGCCTCGCTTACCTCCATCAGCTGGCGACGGGACTGCTCAGAGCCGAAATAGATGGTGGCACCCACGCCAGCGGCGCCGAGGTTCCATGCCTCCTCGACCGACCCGAACATCACCTGGTCGTAGGAAGTGGGGTAGGTCAGCAACTCGTTGTGGTTGAGCTTCACGATGAACGGGATTCGGTGCGCATATCGCCGGGACATGAGGCCGAGAGCACCAAAGGTGGTGGCGACAGCGTTGCATCCGCCCTCCATGGCCAGCCGGACGATGTTCTCCGGGTCGAAGTAGTCCGGATTCGGGGCGAAGGACGCAGCAGCGGTGTGCTCGATTCCCTGGTCCACCGGAAGGATGGAGACGTAGCCGGTACCGCCAAGCCGACCCGCGTCGAACAGGCTCTGGAGACTTCGGAGGACCTGAGGGCTTCGATCGCTGTACGCGTAGACGCGTTCCACGGAATCAGGGCCTGGAAGTGTGAGGGCATCACGACTGATCCCGGTCACCTGGTAGTTCAGGAGGTTGTCTGCTTCGTCTCCGAGAAGTGCGGCGATATCAGTCACGTTGGCTCCCTTGTGGTGGGTGACTCAATGAACACAATCTAGCGAACGCAGACCACTCCCCCGCTCGACGCTCAGGTGAGTGCGTTCGCTCTCACGGCGGCGTCGCCGAGTTCTGGGTCGATTGAGGCAACCCGCTCAAAGAGAGAGCGGGCAGCGGGGAGGTCTCCAGCCCGCTCATAGAGGTCCGCAAGCGCATAGGCGCGTCGAAGGTGGTGATCCTGCGGGCGTTTCGGCCACCTCCAGCCGCGTGCGAGCAGTGAAATGGCCTCGCCAAGTCTTTCCTGATCAGCGAGATCGCCCGCAGCGACAATTCTCCCTTCGGTGACAAGGGCAGCGTCGGGGGATGCGTCTCGTAGCTCCTGCCAGAGTTCATCGACAAGCGTGTGGTTGCCCACGGCGCGGTAGCAGTCGGCCAGAACCGCGTTCTGCTCGACGGAGTTTGAGAGTTGCCGGAAGGCCTCGAGCTCCCGAATTGCAGGGCGCCAGCGGCCCTGTCGATACCGGACCAGTCCCAACAGTTCACGGACCTCCGGCACCTGAGGAGCCTCACGCGCGATCCCGGCAAGGATCCTCGCGGCGTCATCAAAGTGGTCGTTGGCAAAATCTTCAGCCGCTTCGGCGAGGCGACCGGCCAGCCGCTCGGCCCGGCGCGGATTCGTCGCTGCAGCGAATTGCCCGGCCACGTCATCGGCCATACGACGCGCACGGCGGTTCCGCGACGGGCGGGCCCCAGTCGTTCCCCGTGCGCCCCGCTTGGTCGAACTCTGACGGCTGGGCGTGTTACTCACCCGCTCGGCGGCAACCAGCGATTCGGTCTCGTGATCCACAAAGGGCGGCAGGCCTCTTTGCCGCTTTGGATAGGGGGTTCGCTCGGTGGGCGCAGGTCGGACGGTTGCCTCTTCCCGGCGGCGGGGGTCCCCGGCATCGGCACTCCGAGCCCGCACGGCCCGGGGCGGTCCACCAGCCCGGGAGCCACCTCCCCGGCTCAGACCGCCTGCTGCACGACTCCGGTCACTCGCTGGTCGACTGCCAGGCCGACCCCCCGAGGATCGCGCCGGCCCGTCGCTGGGGCGGCCGTTGCCCCTACCTCCTGAGCTTGCTGCCCCCCTACCGTTCTGCCGGGAAGATGCCGAACCCGAGCGGTCCCCGCTCGGACGCTGGCCCTGCGGCCCACCGCTGCGAGTCTCGTTGCCGCGACTTCGAGACGAGGAGCCCTTCGTCGGCCTCGGGCCGGAGCCTGATGAACGCTGGGGTGATCGACGGGGGGAGGACGGGTTTCCGGGCACGACTACTGACCCTACATGCATCCCGTGGGGGCACCTGACCGCAGAACCTACGCCCGGACGCGGCGAGAGGCCCCCGAGGGGGCCTCTCAACCTTAGAAATCCCGGCGGCGTCCTACTCTCCCAGGGAGTCTCCTCCCAAGTACCATCGGCGCTGGAGGGCTTAACGGCCGTGTTCGGAATGGGAACGGGTGTGACCCCTCCGCTAAAGCCACCGGAAATCTTGTCAAGGGTCGCCGACGCAAGGCGTCGGTCGCGGCATACTGCCGCCCCCTCAAGTACTCCATAGCGAGCACGAGCTTCGATGAAATCCAAGCCCTCGGCCGATTAGTACCGGTCGGCTGAACGTGTTACCACGCTTACACCTCCGGCCTATCAACGTGGTCGTCTGGCCACGGGCCTTACCTGGTTAACCCAGTGGGAGACCTCATCTTGAAACGGGTTTCGCACTTAGATGCTTTCAGCGCTTATCCCTTCCGCAGGTGGCAAACCAGCCGTGCCCTTGGCAGGACAACTGGCACACCAGAGCTGCGTCCGTCCCGGTCCTCTCGTACTAGGGACAGCCTTTCTCAAGTCTCCTCCGGCTGCAGAGGATAGGGACCGAACTGTCTCACGACGTTCTAAACCCAGCTCGCGTACCGCTTTAATGGGCGAACAGCCCAACCCTTGGGACCTGCTTCAGCCCCAGGATGCGATGAGCCGACATCGAGGTGCCAAACCTTCCCGTCGATATGGACTCTTGGGGAAGATGAGCCTGTTATCCCCGGGGTAC
>CAMAQM010000045.1 GCA_945860545.1 Bifidobacterium breve
TGGCCTCGGTGAAAAAGAACAGCGCCTCAAAGACGAAGGGGATGCCGAACACCTCGCCGTAGCGGCCCATGAGTTCAGGCCACAACAACCCCAATTCAAACGACAGCACCGTGCCGGTGACCGCACCGACGGCGAACAGCACGGCCATGACCTTCGACCACCTTCGGGCCAGTGTCAGCGCCTCGGCGTCGCCGCGTCGCAGGCCACGCAGGTGCGCCACCAACACCACCACCGGGAAGGCGACCCCGAACGAGGCGAGCAGGATGTGGGTCCCGAGGGTGAACGCCATCATCTGGCGAGCGGCCATGAGGTTCGACGATGTCGCATCGGCAAGCACCGCAACGTTGAACATCGTGGACCTCCGGTACCGGGCGGCGAGACGTCAGCAGTGTAGGGGAGGCCCCCGAACCGCTGGAGCGTGACGGCCACGGTGGTCGACCCGCCGGTGCCCGATCCTCCCCGTATCATCGGCAGGGTGTCCGAGGACGATCCCACCCGCATACTCGGACCCCTCGGGGAGGGTTCCCCAGGCGGTGCCCGTCGGCCCCGTCGACAGGTGGTGGTGGGCGGCGAGACCGCCGGGGGACCCGCAGCCGGACGGGCCGTGGTGCCGCCCGGGGCGTCGGCACCGATCGAACCCCCAGGTGCCCCTCGGCGACCAGCCAGCGTCCCCGGGGCACCACCACCGGGGCCTCAGCGCCGTCGCCCCCCGACGTCCCGCCGGCGATGGCGCCCCTCGACGGTGTTCGCCGTCGTCGTCGTCCTCCTGTTGGTCGTCGTGGCGTCGCCCGTGGTGTTCGCCTGGTGGCAGTTCGGACAGATCCAACGGGTCGACGTCGGGGGCGTGCTCACGCCCGCCAGCGCAGGAACGAACTACCTCATCGTCGGTTCGGACAGTCGGGCCCTCGTCGACCCGACGGGGGACGATGCCGGCGCGTTCCTCGCCACCCCGGTTGCAGGTGAGCGGGCCGACACCATCATCGTGCTGCGGGTCGGGGACGGCCCGGCACGCATGATGTCGATCCCGCGTGACCTGTGGGTGACCTATCCCGGCACCGGCGAGGAGGGGCGCATCAACGGGGCGTTCGCCCTAGGTGCCGGCGAACTCATCGCTGCGGTGACCCAACTCGGTATCCCCGTCGACCACTACCTCCAGATCGACTTCACCAGTTTCGCCGGCATCGTCGACGCCCTCGGCGGAATCGAGGTGACCCTCGACCACCCCGCCTACGACGAGATGTCGGGGTTGAACGTCGAGACCGCCGGGACGGTCACCCTCGACGGAACCCAGGCCGTCGCCTATGTCCGATCCCGTCAGTACACCGAGATCATCGACGGTGTCGCCGTCACCGACCCGACCGGGGACATTGGTCGCATCGAACGTCAGCGGGTGTTCCTCTCGGCGCTGCTGGGCAAGCTGGGGGCGGCTCGCAGTCCGTCGGTGCTGAGTGGCTCCGCGTCTGCGCTCGCCCCCGGTCTCGTCATCGACGACACGATGACGTTCCTCGACGCAGTGCGCCTGCTGTGGGACGTCCGCGGTGCCACACCGGAGTCCGTTGACCTGCCGGTGGATGGGTTCAGCACCTCAGGTGGCGCTGCCGTTTTGGGCCTGCGTCAACCCGACGCGGCCGCGTCGCTCGCCGCCTTCGGCTAGGACGCGGGTGCGTGGACGGGCGAGGCGGGGCCCCTCACGACGGCCGGGTGGCCTCGGCGCGTGCCCGCAGGTCCGAAACGGCGTGCGCCATGCCGTCGGGGTCGCGGAACAGCGAACTTCCGGCCACGAGACAGTTGGCCCCGGCGGCGGCGGCACCGGCAATGGTCGCCGGTCCGATGCCGCCATCGACCTCAATGTCCACGTCGAGTCCGCGGCTGAGCACCAGGTTGCGCAACTCGGCGACTTTGGGTTCCATCGTCGGGATGTAGGCCTGGCCTCCAAAGCCGGGGTTGACGGTCATGACGAGCACCATCTCGACGAGGTCGAGCACCCACTCGACGTCGCTGACCGGCGTGGCCGGGTTGAGCGCCACCGCCGCTCTCGCACCGGCGGAGCGGACCTCATCGAGTGCCCGGTGGAGGTGGCCGACGGACTCGGCGTGCACGATGATCATGTCGCAACCGGCGTCAACGAACGCCCGGTACATCCAGCCCGGTTCCTCCACCATGAGGTGCGCCTCGAACGGCACGCCGACATGGGGCCGCAGGGAGGCCACGACGTCGGGGCCGAACGTGAGGTTGGGCACGAAGCGTCCGTCCATGATGTCGAACTGGATGCGGTCGACTCCGGCCTGCTCAAGGTCTCGACAGGCGTCCCCGAGTCGCGAGAAATCGGCGGGGAGCACCGAGGGGATGATTTCGAAAGGGCGGGTCGTGCCGGGGAGCGCGTCGTGCATGCAGGGGAGCGTAGCCATCGGCGGCGACGTGTTCGGGAAGGGTTGGTGGGAGGCGTCGTAGGCTCAGGGCGGTGAACCCGCGACCGCGTCATCGCCCGAACCCGCTCGAGGGCCCGTCCTCCACCGGGGGCGACCCCATGGGGGAGTCGTTCCAGGTCCGTCCACGCCAACTCGTCGCCGGTGGCGCAGCGATAGGCACCGACCCTGACGGCAGGGTGGTGTTGGTCGAGGGGGCGCTCCCCGGTGAGCTCGTTGCCGTCGAGCCGTCGAGGTCCTCAGCGAGGATGGTCGTGGCGTCGGTGACGCATATCGTGGAGCCCGCTGCGTCCCGGGTCGCCCCGGTGTGTCCGGCGGTGGCGAAGGGGTGCGGTGGGTGTGACCTGCCCTACGCCGACCCGACGGCGCTGCCGGGCTTCAAGGTCGAGATCGTGCGGGATGCGCTGCGGCACCTTGGTGGACGTCGCACCGAAGCGGTCTTTGTGGGTGACGCTCTCGCCTCGTGGGGGTACCGCACCACGGTGCGGGCCATTGTCGACGACCGGGGCGTCGCAGGTTTCCGCAGGTCCAAGTCCCACACCCCGGTCGCTCCTGATCGCTGCGGGGTCGCCCATCCTCTCGTGGATGAGGTGCTCACCACCGGCCGGTTCCCCGGAGCGGCGCAGGTGACCATCCGGGCGGGACTCGTTGACGGGTCACGGCTTGTCGTGGTCGAGCCGACTGAGGGTTCGTCACCTGAGGCGGTCCTCTCAGACGTTGTCGTGCCCTCGGACGTCGTCGTGGTCGGATCCGATGGTGTGGTGCGCGGCACCGACGGGGAACGTGGGGTCATCCGTGAGCGGGTTGGTGGACGGGACTGGCGGATTTCGGCGCTGTCGTTCTTTCAGACCCGCCCCGACGGGGCCGAGTCGCTCGTGGCCACGGTGTCCGCCGCCGTCGAGCGTCTGTGTGGTCATGGTGCTGATCGCCGCGGCAGGCTGATCGACGCCTACTGCGGGGTTGGCCTGCTCGCCGGGTCATTGCGCACCGCCGGCTGGGAGGGTCCGATTGCGGGAATCGAACGCAGCCCGGACGCATGTGACGACGCGGCGGTGAATCTGCGCCACGACGACGTCGAGATCGTTGCCGGTGATGTCGCCACCACCACATTGGGATCGGCGTCAGTCGTGGTGGCGGACCCGTCCCGGTCGGGGCTGGGGCGCGAGGCGGTCGACCGACTCGCCGCCACCGGAGCTGAGGGAATTGTGCTGGTGTCGTGCGACGCCGCCTCCCTGGGTCGCGACACGGCGTTGCTGAGCGCTGGGGGTTTCGACCATCAGGACTCGACACTCGTGGACATGTTCCCCCACACCCACCACGTCGAGGTGGTCAGTTCCTTCACGCGATGAGTCGGTGGTCGTCGCCGACACCATGACGCGAGACAGCGGGGCCGGTTCCCGACCCCGCTGCATCTGGTACGCCCCCTGGGACTCGAACCCAGAACCTGCGGATTAAGAGTCCGTTGCTCTGCCAATTGAGCTAGAGGCGCATGACCGGAGCGACATGTTACTTGTCCGCACACGAACAACGGGATTCCACCGTTGCCCATGCCACAGACCCGCACCACATCCCCGATGGGGTGACCGAGGGGAATCGAACCCCCGACCTCCAGGGCCACAACCTGGCGCTCTAACCGACTGAGCTACGGCCACCATGGGATACGCGAGTGTAGGGCAGTCCGCAGCGGCCCCCGGCATCGGTTGGGTGGGCCGTACGATGTTGCCGAGCCCCCGTAGCTCAGCCGGATAGAGCATCCGCCTTCTAAGCGGACGGTCGCAGGTTCGAATCCTGCCGGGGGCGCACCAGAACCTTGGCGTCAGCAGGGGAGGCTGCCGCTGGCGCGAGCAGTGAGGCGAACTTCGCTGGCAGCCCGTCGAGGTCGACCTCACCGGTGACGAGACCGACAGGGTCCAGCCGCCCGGCGGCCATCTCGTCAATGGTCGCCACCATGTCGTCCCGTGTGTAAAAGAAGCTGAACCTCAGGTCGAGCTCCTTGACCATGGCGAGAATCGGCGTGACCGTCTCGGGCTCCATGCACACTCCGGCCACCGACACGATGGCGTCGACGCCGGCTACCGCAATTGCCTCGTCCAACAATCCGGGAACCCCGACGCACTCGATGACATGTTGTGGTGCTCCGCCGCACGCCTCGGCGACGGCTCCGGCGGTGTCGCCCTGTGTCGGGTCAACGGTGGCGGTGGCCCCCGCGAGCGTCGCCGCCTCGCGACGAGCGGCGATGGGGTCACTCACCACGATCTGTTCCGCTCCCAGGTGGGCCAGCCACAAGGTGACGGCAAGACCCACCGGACCGGCACCGAGCACGACGACGGTGCTCCCGGGGGCAGCGGCGCTGCGCTGGACCGCCCGCCGGGCAACGGCCAGCGGCTCCACCAGAGCCCCGTGGCGGTAATCGAGTGGTGCGGGGAGGGCGAGGAGCGAGGACTCGGGCAAGGCGATGAACTCGGCGAACGCGCCGGGTCGCTCAAAACCGACCATCGACGCCTGGGCGCATTTGCGGATGCGTCCTGCCCGACACGCCTCGCACACGCCACACGTGACAAGTGACAGACCCACCACCGGGCTGCCGGGTGTGAACGTCGTGGCGTCCCGACCGGTCGCAGCCACCGTTCCGCAGAACTCGTGGCCCAAGACGGTGCCGTCAAGGGGCAGGTGGACCGCAGCGTGGAGGTCCGAGCCGCAGATGCCGCAGGCGTCAACGGCGACGATGACCTCGGTGGGTTCCGGGGAGGGGTCGGGAAGGTCAACGGCAGCCAGCGGCTCGCCCATTGCCTCCATCACGACTGCTCGCATGGAGCGGGTGACGGGAATCGAACCCGCATAGCCAGCTTGGAAGGCTGGAGCTCTAGCCATTGAGCTACACCCGCAGTCAACCCACTTTGGCAGGTCAGTCGCCGCAGCGCCTGTCGCCGAGTGGGCGGGTCGGGGAGGGGAGATTCGAACTCCCGGCCTCCTGCTCCCAAAGCAGGCGCGCTAACCAAGCTGCGCTACTCCCCGGAAGAATCACGTTACCCCACGACCGCCGCGCCGCCGCCCCGATCGCCCGTTGCGGTGGTGGGCCGGTCACCCCGTTACACTCCCGGTCCTGTGAAATCCTCCGTACAGCCCGACGAGGGCAACAAGGTCCGCCTGAGCGTCGAGGTGGACGCCGACGAGTTTGAGTCGGCTCTCGAGGACGCATTCCGCAAGATCGCCCGCGAGGTGAGGGTGCCCGGCTTCCGGCCGGGCCGAGTTCCCCGCAAGGTGCTCGAAGCCCGCATCGGCACCGACGTTGCCCGGGGCCAGGCGCTCCAGGACGGGATTCCCGACTGGTATGTCGCCGCGGTCAAGGAACACGACGTCGACGTCATCGCCGCACCGGAGATCGACATCACCTCCGGTCAGGAGGAAGGACCCGTGGCCTTCGACGCCATCGTCGAGGTCCGACCTGAGATCAGCGTGGGTGGCTACGAGTCGCTTCAAGTCACGATTCCGGCCGTCGACCCCACCGATGACGAGATCGAGGCACAGATCGAGCGCCTCCGGTCCACGCAGGCAAGCTTCGAACCGGTTGACCGGCCCGCTGCGGAGGGGGACACGGCGGTGATCGACATCGCCGGTGAGCTCGACGGCGAACCCGCCCCGGGTCTCACTGCCCAGGAGTACTCCTATGAGGTCGGCTCGGGCGGCATCGTCGAAGAGGTCGACGCCCAGTTGACTGGCGCGTCGGCAGGGGACGAATTGTCATTTGATGCCAAGCACCCGGTGCGTGAGGACGCCACCCTGCAGTTCGAAATCGTCGTTCGGGAGGTTCGGGAGCGCATCCTCCCCGAGGCCGACGATGCCTTCGCCGCCGAGGTGTCCGAATTTGAGACGCTCGCCGAGTTGCGTGATGACCTCGTCGATCGGGCGCGGAGGGTCCGCCGTGCCCAGGCGGCCGCCCTGGTGCGCGAACGCACCGGCGAGGCCATCGCCGCCCTCGTGACCGACGACGTCCCTGACGCGCTCGTCGATTCCGAACTCAACCAGCGCCTCCAGGACATGACCATGCGACTGCAGGCGCAGGGCATTGACCTTGGAACGTGGTTGGCGATGCAGAATCGTGACCCCGAGGAGTTCGTTGCCGAGCTCCGGTCATCGGCCGATGGTGGGGCCAAACTCGACCTCGCCCTGCGAGCCATCGCCACCGCCGAGGGCATCGAGGTCACTGACGCCGACCTGGACCAGGAATGGGCCGACGTCGCCGAACGGGTTGGGGTGAGCGCCGATGAGGTGCGGGAGCGCTTTGAGGCGACCGAGCAGGTCGGGGACGTCCGGGTCGACATCGTCAAGCGCAAGGCGTTCGACTGGGTGTCAGAGCGGGTCACGATCGTCGATGAGTCGGGAACGATCATCGACCGGGCGTCGCTGGACGCACCAGAACCCGGTACCGTCAGTGATGAACCAGTCGAAACGGCTGGCACGACGGACGCTGACGATGCGGCCGACGACTCGAAAGGCGACGACGAGTGATCGATCCGATCCGCAACTACCTGGTGCCGACCGTCATTGAACAGACCAATCGCGGCGAACGTGGGTACGACCTGTACTCGAAGTTGCTCAAGGAGAACATCATCTTCGTGGGCACTCCCATTGACGACACGATCGCCAACCTGATCTGTGCCCAGTTGCTGCATCTCGAGAGTGAGAACCCTGACAAGGACATCAACCTCTACATCAACTCTCCCGGCGGCGACATCACTGCACTGCTCGCCATCTACGACACGTTGCAGTTCATCAAGCCTGACATCACCACAATCTGCTTCGGTCAGGCAGCGTCGGCGGCAGCGGTGCTCCTCGCAGCGGGAACCCCCGGAAAGCGGCTGGCGCTGCCGCACGCCCGCATCCTGTTGCACCAGCCCTATGCCCGGGCGTACGGACAGGGAACCGACATCGAGCTGGCGGCCAACGAGGTGTTGCGGATGCGCGACATCCTCGAGCGGATCCTCGCTGAGCACACCGGGCAGGACATGGAGAGGATCCACCGGGACACCGACCGCGACTTTGTAATGTCTGCGGAGGAAGCGCTCGCCTATGGCCTCATCGACGAGGTCATCTCCCGGCGGCAGGCCGAGGACCGCAGCGGTCCGATCGCTCCGGTCGCTTGACCGGGATCGGGCAGTCACGGTCCGACGTGGTCGGGTACGAGGGCTCCGCAGACCGGGAGGGCTGAGGTGGCGAAGTTCGGTGACGGTGGCGAGCTGCTGAAGTGTTCCTTTTGCGGCAAGTCGCAAAAGCAGGTCAAGAAACTCATCGCCGGCCCCGGGGTCTACATCTGCGACGAGTGCATCGACCTCTGCAACGAGATCATCGAGGAAGAACTCGCCGAAACCTCCACGGTGCGTTTCGACGAACTCCCCAAACCACGTGAGATCTTCTCGTTTCTCAACGACTACATCGTCGGGCAGGAGTCGGCCAAGCGGATCTTGTCCGTGGCGGTCTACAACCACTACAAGCGGGTGCAGCACGGAGCCAACCACGCAGACGATGTCGAACTCGCCAAGTCGAACATCCTCTTGTTGGGCCCAACAGGTTGCGGCAAGACCCTTCTGGCCCAGACCCTGGCCCGGATGCTCAACGTGCCCTTCGCCATTGCCGACGCCACGGCTCTCACCGAGGCGGGGTACGTCGGTGAGGACGTCGAGAACATCCTGCTCAAACTGATCCAGGCCGCCGACTACGACGTGAAGAAGGCCGAGACGGGCATCATCTACATCGACGAGATCGACAAGGTCGCCCGCAAGAGCGAAAACCCCTCGATCACCCGTGACGTTTCCGGTGAAGGGGTGCAGCAGGCGCTGTTGAAGATCCTCGAGGGGACCACCGCGTCGGTTCCCCCTCAAGGCGGGCGCAAACACCCCCACCAGGAGTTCATCCAGATCGACACGACGAACATCTTGTTCATCTGTGGTGGGGCCTTTGCCGGGATCGACAAGATCATCGAGTCCCGCACCGGCGGCGGCGGCGTGGGGTTCTCCGCCGAGCTGCGTAGAGCGAGCGCGGTGGACCCCGGCGAGCTCTTCGCCCAGGTGCTCCCCGAGGACCTCCTCAAGTTCGGACTGATCCCCGAGTTCATCGGGCGACTCCCCGTGGTGGGGGCGGTCTCCGCCCTCGATCGTGACGCACTTGTGCAGATCCTCGTGGAGCCCAGAAACTCCTTGGTGCGCCAGTACCGCAAGTTCTTCGAGATGGAAGACGTCGAGCTCGAGTTCACCGAGGGCGCCCTTGACGCCGTCGCCGATCAGGCCCTGTTGCGTGGCACGGGTGCGCGGGGTCTGCGTGCCATCCTCGAAGAGGTTCTGCTTGGTGTGATGTACGACCTGCCCGGTCGCGACGACGTGGGTCGTGTGGTGATCGACACCGACGTGGTGGTGAGCAAGGTGAACCCCACGTTGGTGCCCCGGAGCGAGGACTCTTCCTCGAGCCGCCCCCGTCGCGCCGCCTCCTGACAGGCTCGTCCGCCACGTGCAACTTCCCGACGCCCTGGCGTGGCTCGACGCTCACCTGAACCGTGAACTCGTGCACGGTGGAACGGCCGGCGGATCCGATGGGTTGTCGCTCAGCGGCATGCGACAACTGTGCCGTCAACTCGGTGACCCGCAACTCGCCTACCCCGTGGTGCACATCACCGGAACCAACGGCAAGGGGTCGGTGGCCGCAATGGTGTCGGCGCTGCTCGCTGCCCACGGGCTCAACGTCGGCACCTACTCGAGCCCCCACCTGACGAGAGTCAATGAGCGAATCGTCCGCAACGGGGCACCCATTGATGACACCGAACTCGCCGAAGTCCTCAGTGAGGTCGCCCTCGCCGAGCCCCTGGTGGGCGAACCGCTGTCATGGTTCGAGCTCGTCACCGCCGCTGCACTCACGTGGTTCGCCACAACGGCTGTGGACGTGGCGGTTGTCGAAGTGGGGATGCTCGGACGATGGGACGCCACCAACGTCGTGGACGCCTCGGTGGCGGTCATCACCAACATCGGCCGTGACCACACCGACGGGGTGGGGGACTGGCGGGCAACCGTGGCCCAAGAGAAGGCCGGGATCATTCGGGGGGAGGGTGTCGCGGTGCTCGGGGAGAGGGACCAGCGTCTGCACGGGGCGTTCGCTGCCGAGGGACCTCGGGAACTCTGGGTTGTCGACAACGACTTCGCTGCGGAGGCCGTTCGGCCCGCTGTGGGAGGCGTGGTGTGCGACCTGCGCACCCCCACCGCTGAATACCCCGAGGTGTACGTGTCGGCGCACGGGCACCATCAGGCGGACAACGCCGCGCTCGCCGTATCGGCAGTTGAAGCGTTCTTTGGTCGGCCCACCGACGCCGCGTTGCTGAGCGACGTCCTTGGTTCGATCCACCTGCGTGGACGACTCGAGGTCGTTGGCCATCAGCCGCTCGTGGTGATCGACGGGGCGCACAACCCCCCGGCTGCCACTGCGCTCGCCGAGACACTCATGGCGAGTTTCCACACGACCGGTCGACGGATCCTCGTGCTGGGCATGCTCGCAGACCGCGATGCCGGGATGTTTCTTGACGCCATCGAACCGGCCGGGATCGATGCTGTCGTGACCTGCACCGTGCACTCGCCCCGGGCAGCGACTGCTGCTGAGCTGGCACGGGTCGTTGGTCGACGTGGGCTTGCAGTCGAGGCGGTGGAGGACCCCGTGTCGGCCGTGCGCCGCGCCGTCGACGTCGCCGACGTCGACGATCTGGTGATCGTCGCCGGTTCGCTGTATCTCGTTGGCGCCATCACCGAATCGCTTGGGGGGAGCCGCGACGCGTAGCCTGTGGGTATGGACAGCACGCTCGTCATCTGTAAGCCGGACGCCGTTGAGCGAGGTCTCGTTGGCGAGATTCTTGCCCGCTTTGAACGTCGGGGGCTGCGTATCGCTGCGCTCGACCGGCGGGAGGTCGGCACGGACCTGGCCGGTGAGCACTACGCCGAACACGCCGACAAGCCTTTCTTCGGTGAGCTCATTGAGTTCATCACCCGCTCTGCGGTGGTGGTGGCGGTCATTGAAGGTCCTGAGGACACCTGGAAGGTGGTGCGCACCATGATGGGGGCGACCAACCCGCGAGAGGCTGCTCCGGGGACCATCCGGGGGGACCTGGGAATCCTCTTCACCGAGAACCTCATCCATGGATCCGACTCGGCGGAGTCCGCCGAGCGCGAGATCGGGTTGTGGTTCCCGGGCCACATCGCCTGAGCGGTCCGAACCGGCGGAATCGCCCGGTTGCGAAATCCCTGTTTCGGACTAGGGTTGGGGGCGCCCAGCTGCCCCCGAGGAGTGCCCCAGTGTCCCTGACCCATCGTGCCCGAGCGACGTTCAATTCGCTGGTCGGTGGGGACATGGCGGTGGACCTCGGAACGGCGAACACCCTCGTGTACGTGCGTGGTGAAGGCATCGTCATCAACGAGCCCTCCGTCGTCGCCGTGAACGTTCGCGACGGTCGTCCCGTGGCTGTGGGACTCGAGGCCAAGCGCATGCTTGGTCGCACCCCAGCACACATCAAGGCGGTTCGTCCTCTCAAGGACGGGGTGATCGACGATTTCGAGATGTGCGAGACGATGCTGCGCTACTTCATCCAGCAGGTGCATCAGCAGCGGTTCGCCAGGCCCCGAATGGTGATCTGTGTTCCCGCCGGCGTTACTCCTGTCGAGCAGCGTGCCGTGCAGGACGCAGCCGAGAACGCCGGGGCGCGCAAGCCTGCGTACATCATCGAGGAACCCATGGCCGCAGCCATCGGGGCCGGTCTTCCCGTGCAGGAACCGTCGGGCAACATGATCGTCGACATCGGTGGCGGCACCACCGAGGTGGCCGTGATCTCCCTCGGCGGCGTGGTCACCAAGCAGTCTGTCCGCGTCGGCGGCGACGAGCTCGATGAATCAATCGTGCAGTTCCTGAAAAAGGAGTACAGCCTCGCCATCGGTGAGCGCACCGCCGAGGAGGTCAAGATCGTTCTCGGCTCGGCGTGGCCCCTCGAACAAGAGATGTACGCCGAGGTGCGCGGCCGGGACCTGGTCACCGGCTTGCCTCAGACTGTTGTCATCGCCACTGATGAGATCCGTGAGGCGATTGAGGAGCCGGTGTCGGCGATCGTGGATGCGGTCAAGACAACGCTTGATCGCACCCCTCCCGAGCTTGCCGCCGACATCATGGAGCGTGGCGTGGTGCTCGCCGGGGGTGGGGCGTTGCTCACCGGGATTGATGTGCGGATCCACCACGAGACGGGGATGCCGGTGCTCGTCGCTCCTGACCCCCTGCATTGTGTCGCCATCGGATCCGGGCAATCACTCGAGGAGTTCGACGCCCTCAAGGGCGTGCTGTTCAGTTCCTCCCCTTCGGTCTAGGTCGTTGTGGTGGCATCGGTTCGGGGGTCTCGTCGTCGCACCCGGCTCACGCTGCTGCTCCTGGTTCTGCTGTCGATCACGCTGCTGACGCTCGATGGGCGCGACTTCGGCCCACTTGGGGCGTTGCGATCAGGGGTTTCGGCGGTTCTCGCCCCGATCGGCGGCGCTCTCGAATCGGTGACCCGCCCGGTGCGAGACGCCTTCGGGGGCCTTGGGAGCTCGGAGGATCTGCGCTCTGAGAACGACCAGCTCCGGCAGCGAATCGAGGAACTCGAGCAGGGTGAGGCTGAGGCGGCCCGGGCTCGTAGTGAACTCGACCAACTCGCCGCCGATCTCAACATCGATCTGCTGACCTCGGTGGATTCGGTGGTGGCCCGTGTCGTGGCCGGTCCCATTGGGAATTTCGACGGCGGGCTCCAACTGGACCGGGGGAGTGACAACGGAATCGCCGTTGGGATGCCGGTCGTCGGAGGCGGGGGACTCGTCGGGCGGGTGGTGTCGGTCGGACCAAATCGGGCCACGGTGGTCCCGGTCACCGACCCAGGATTCAGTGTTGGCGTGCGTGTCGCTGGTGGGACCGGCCTCGGCGTGCTGTCCGGCCAGGGCGACACCGCCCGGGCTGTGGCCCGCTCGTTCGATCGCAGCACCTCCCTGACCGAAGGGGACCTCCTCGTGACCAGCGGAGCCGCGCGCAGCCTGTTCCCGCCAGACCTTGCCGTTGGGAGGGTGGTATCGGTGACCGGTGACAGCGCCGGTCTCGAGCGCGAGGCCGAGGTGGAACTGTCGGCACCCTTCAACGACCTTCGCTATGTCACCGTGCTGATGTGGGAGCCGCCCCAGTGACCCTTTGGTCCTCGTGGTACGTGCGCTTCGCCCTGGTGCTCATCGCCGCGGCCGCTCTCCAGATGGGGATCTTCGCTCACCTTCGGGTGGTCGGGGTGGCTCCCGATCTGCTGTTGGCGCTCGCCGTCGCTGGAGGACTGGTGGGAGGTGAGTGGCGCGGAAGCGTGACCGGTGCGCTCGCTGGGCTGACGCTCGACCTGTTGGTCTACGGCCGCCCTTTCGGCCTGGGCATGCTGGTGTTCACCCTCATCGGGTTCCTGGTCGGTCGCTACCAGGCCTCGTCGGTGCGGCGCTCGTCTGGGGGAGACGCCCTCGTGGCGGCGCTGGCTGCCGTGGTGGCGGTGCTGGCCTACGACCTCGGGGCGCGGATGTTCGCCGGGAGTCCCGTGCTGGCCGGGTCGTTACCCGTCGTGGCGCTCGTGCTCGCCGGATGGACGGCCCTCGTCGCCATCCCGGCTCGTTGGGTCATGGGGTGGGTCTGGGGTTCGCCTGAGAGAGTTTCGGCATGGGCGCGCTGACCTTTTGCTCCGCGAAGGGAAGAATGGGGGGGTGAGTCCAGACCGTTCGCGCCTTCGCCTCGGCATCGTTGGGATCATCGGCATCTCGTTGTTCGTCGCCATGTTCGCCCGCTTGTGGTCGCTGCAGATGTTCGATCAGCAGCGTTACGAGCAGGTCTCGACGGCCAATCGGGTGCGAGTCATCGCCGAGGAAGCCCCACGTGGACGAATCCTTGATGTCCGCGGCAGGGTCATCGTCGACAACCGCACCTCTCGCGTCGTGACGGTCGCCCGGGACCAGATCGCCGAACTTGACGGTGACGAACGGGGTGCGTACCTCACGAGGCTCGCCACCGAACTGACCGCTTTCGGCGTGCCGACGAAGGTGTTGCGGCTGGAACGCAAACTCGTCGATCCGCAGTACGACCCCATCCAGCCGATTCCGGTGGCCATTGAC
>CAMAQM010000046.1 GCA_945860545.1 Bifidobacterium breve
CCGACTGCAGCCCGTCATCATTGACACGATCCGGTCCAGCCGCTCACCGACGAGAGCCTGGGGCACCGGCTCACGCATCGTCGACACTGGCAGCGCCAGACTCTGTTGAGGGGTGCTGGGGCGCTCGAGTATCTGACGATCCGCCGAACAAGGTGACCCCGATCAACAAGAGGACCCCGACGACAACGGCAGCGTCGGCGACATTGAACACCGGCCACCACTGCAGGTCCACGAAATCGACCACACCACCGCCCATGAACCCGCGGTCGCTGCGAGCGGCGCGATCAATGAGGTTTCCGACCGCTCCTCCAATGATCAGTCCGACGGCGACAACCGGAAGTCGCCCGGGGAGACTCCGCAGATACCACAACAGGCCGGCGATGAGCATGAGCCCCACCACCGAGACCAGCGGCCCCCACGCGCTCCCCCCACCGATACTGAAGGCGCTTGCCTCGTTGAACACCAGACGAAGCCGCAGCGAACCAACAAGGTCAATGGGGCCATCGACGAGTCGCTCGACCGCCCAGGCCTTGGACAACTGGTCGACAACCAGGACCGCCACCACCACTGATGCGAGAAGGAGCCACGACGGGCGTTCCCGGGGCTCCTGTTCAGTCACCGTCGGCCGAAGTCCCCGACCTTGTACTCCACGCGCTCGCGGGCCCACGGAATGGCCTCAAGACGCGCTTTGGGGATGGCCTGACCTGACACTTCACAGATCCCGTACATACCACCATCGATCTTGGCCAGCGCGTGGTCGATCTGGTCGACGGCGTCACGAGCCTGTGCGCTTGCAGCGAGGTCGAAATCGCGTTGTACGGCGAGGGTGTCGCCCTCGCCTGACTCATCGTCAAACTGCACGTCGCCCGGCTCGCGTTCGGCAGCGAGTGCATCGGCCTCCGCCTTCAGGGACTCTGCGTGCTCGGTGTAACGAGCACGCTGCCGCAGCAGTTCGGCGCGCTGGGCCTCAAGGAACGTGGTGTCGAAAGGTGACGCAGTCAGTCGCTTCGGTTCCGGCTTCGCCTTCTTCTTCGGCGGAGCGGGCGGCATGGCCTTCTTCACCGGGGCCTTCTTCACCGGGGCCTTCTTGACCGGTGCAGCCTTCTTCACTGGGGCCTTCTTCACTGGGGCCTTCTTGACCGGTGCAGCCTTCTTCGCTGGCGCCTTCTTTGCTGGCGCCTTCTTGACCGGTACAGCCTTCTTCACCGCAGCCTTCTTTGCTGGCGCCTTCTTGGCCGGTGCAGCCTTCTTCACCGGGGCCTTCTTCGTTGGCGCAGCCTTCTTCACGGGCGCCTTCTTCGCAGTGGACTTGGTGGGCACGCTGTGGCCTTTCATTCGGATCGACGCATCACAATCAGGCGGGATTTGGGCCCCATGACCGTGCGGCGAAAGGTGGCGCATGGTAGGCGTCACCCACGCGAGCGTCAACCAAGGAACCCGGGCAAGGGTCCACTGGACGAGGACATAGGCTCTCGCCATGCCATTCGGTCCCGTCGACCCCGACTTCAATCTGGTTTCGATCGAGCGCAGGGTTCGTGGCCGCTGGGAGGCCGAGGACATTGAAGCCTCGGCCCGCCATCTGCGTGACGGTGGCAAACCGTGGATCTTCTACGAGGGCCCTCCGACCGCAAACGGCCGCCCTGGGCTCCATCACGTCTGGGCGAGGGCGTTCAAGGACCTCTACCCCCGCTTTCGCACAATGCAGGGATACAGCGTCCCACGCAAGGGGGGGTGGGACTGCCACGGCCTTCCCGTGGAGCTCGCCATCGAAAAGGAGCTTGGGCTCCACTCCAAACACGACATCGAGCGGTATGGGATTGCCGAATTCAACCAGCGCTGCCGCGATTCGGTGCAGCGCTACGTCAGCGACTGGACCGAGCTCACTCACCGCGCTGGCGTGTGGATCGACACCGAGGACGCCTACTGGACCCTCGACAACGACTACATCGAGTCCGTCTGGTGGCTGCTGCGCCAACTCTGGGACAAGGATCTCCTCTACGAGGGTCACCGCGTCTCTCCGTACTGCGCCAGATGCGGCACTGCGCTCTCATCCCACGAACTCGGTCAACCCGACGTATACCGCGATGTCACCGACCCGTCCGTCTTCGTTCGGTTTCCACTCGTCGACAATGACTCGAGCACCAACGGGGCGGACCTGCTCGTGTGGACGACCACCCCGTGGACGCTCGTATCCAACGTCGCCGCCGCCGTCGGACCAGCAATCACCTACGTGCGGGTTCCCGCCTCGGCGTTCGGCTCCACCGGACGGGACCTGATCGTTGCCGAAGACCTCGTTCCCGACGGGGTGGACACGGCCTCGACCCCGCGGTTCGCCGGTGAGGACCTCGTGGGCCTCGCCTATCAGCGGCCATGGGAAACCCTGCCTGTCGAGGGCGAGGCGGCGGCACGGGCGTTCAGAGTGGTGGCTGACGGCTTCGTAACCACCACCGACGGCTCCGGCATCGTGCACCTCGCCCCCGCATTCGGTGAGGACGACGCCCGAATCGGACGCGAGCACCAACTGCCGGTCCTCAACCCGGTGGACCCCGATGGCACCTTCAACGCCACAGTCCCAGCGTGGCAAGGCACGTTCGTCAAGGATGCCGACCCGGTGATCATCGACGAACTCGCCGCCCGAGACCTCCTGGTTCGACACCAGCCATGGGAACACAGCTATCCGCACTGCTGGCGCTGCTCCACACCCCTCATCTACTGGGCCAAGAACTCGTGGTTCGTCCGGACCTCCCAACAGCGGCAGGTCATGGTCGACCAGAACGAGACCGTGAACTGGCAACCCCCGTTCATCAAGCACGGCCGGTTCGGGCGCTGGTTGGAAACCAACGTGGACTGGGCGCTGTCGCGCGACCGGTACTGGGGCACCCCACTCCCGATCTGGCGCTGCGCTGACTGCGGCACCGACACGTGTGTCGGATCAGTTGCCGAACTGTCCGAGCTCGCCGGCCGCGACCTGTCCGAACTCGACCTTCATCGCCCCCACATCGACGAGATCGAACTGTCATGCCCCAACTGCAGTGGCACCGCACGTCGTGTGGCACCGGTCCTCGACGCCTGGTTCGACTCGGGGGCCATGCCATCGGCCCAGTGTCACTACCCCTTCGACGGTGAGCAGGCCCTCACCGGGGCGTTCCCCGCCGACTTCATCTGTGAAGCGATCGACCAGACCCGTGGCTGGTTCTATTCACTGTTGGCGGTGAACTCACTCGTGTTCGGCCGCTCCCCCTACCGCAACGTGGTGTGTCTGGCGTTGGTGGTTGACGAGCACGGTCAGAAGATGTCGAAGTCGCGCGGGAACGTCATTGACCCCTTCGACATCTTCGACACCCACGGCGCCGATGCCCTGCGCTGGTACTTCTTCTCCCAGGGCCAGCCGTGGACGACCCGCCGGGTCTTCGATGATGGAATCCGCGAATCGACTCGACAGACACTGCTGACGCTGTGGAACGTGTTCAGTTTCTTCGCCACCTACGCCGACCTCGATGGATTCGTCGCTGACGGGACCGCGCCGAAACCCACCCACGTCCTCGATCGTTGGGTGCTGTCGGAACTCGACCGAGCGACCACCACCGTCACTGAGGCGCTCGAGGCGTTCGATGCGCTCACCGCAAGCACCGCCCTCGCCCATTTCATCGACGACCTGTCCAACTGGTACGTGCGACGCTCCCGACCGCGTTTTTGGAAGGCAAGCGACCCTGAGGCCCACCGCACGCTGCACCACTGCCTGGTGACCGTGTCCCAGCTTCTGGCACCGTTCTGCCCGTTCCTCGCCGACGAGATCTTCTCGACGCTGGTGGGTGATGGTGAGGGGACCTCGGTGCACCTCACGGACTGGCCGACACCGCAGGGCTGGCTCGATGAGTCCCTGGCCGGCCAGATGGCTGCCGCCCGACGCCTCGTGAGCCTTGGTCGCTCGGCGCGCACCGAGGCCAAGGTGAAGGTTCGCCAGCCGCTGGCCCGTGCACTGGTGCTCCATGACGGGCCGGAGCTCGACGAGGCCGTGGCCAACGAGATCCGCACCGAGTTGAACGTGCGGGCGCTTGAGGAGATCGACACCCTCTCGGGGCTCATGGGGTGGCAGGTGCTCCCCAACTACCGCGCGCTCGGGCCCCGCCTGGGCTCCGCGGTCAACGAGGTGAAACAAGCTCTCGCCACCGCCGACGGCAACGCAATCAAGGCTGCCCTCGACGCGTCGGGCTCGGTGGAGATCGCCGGTGTCACCCTTGACGCCACCGAAGTCGAGGTTCGCGCCGAACGGCATGAGGCGTTCGCGCTCGCAGAGGAGAACGGGTGGGCGGTGGCACTCGACCTCGAGGTCGATGACGACCTGCGTGCTGAGGGGTTGGCACGAGAGGTGGTCCGGACGCTGAACGAACTCCGCAAAGCCGAAGGGTTCGCGATCGCCGACCGGGTACAGGTCGTCCTCGCCGGCAGCGATGCGATCCTCGCTGCGATCTCAGCCCACCACGACTGGATCAGTGGCGAGGTCCTCGCTGCGTCACTCGAGGTAGTCGACGTCCCACCCGATGAAGCAACCGGGATTGAGATCGATGGCGGGACAATCAGTGTGATCCTGCGTCGCCGCTGACCCCCGGGTCACGGCGCTCAGCGGCGACGGAACCCCCACCGAGACCCGCGACTCCCATCCTCGTCGTCGTCAGCGTCAAAAAAGGCCCGCATGGCAGGGTCGTCGTCCTCCTCGTCGAACGACCCGTCAGCCGATCCGGAGGGATCTGACGGGTCGTTGACAGGAACGGGGCCGTCGGCGTCAGCAAAAAGCGGTTCCTCTGCACCAAACGGTGGGTCGTCACGATCCACCGGTGGGCCGCCGACAACCACGTCGTCCCCGAAGAGATTCGTCAGGGGTGAGGTGGCGTCCGGATCCTCGGCCCACACCGGTTCGGTGCGGCTCACGGGAGCGGGGAAGCCGAGCACGTCTGCGCCCTCGTCCCCACCAGCGGGATCCTCCAGCTCGATCTCCTCGACGGCCACGGCGATCTCCACCGGTTCGTCAAGCGGCTCATCCACCGCGTCCGGGAGGTCTGGCACCACGGCAACCACGGGGGCGGCCCCCGCAGGGGTCGTGGCCGCCCGCCCGAGACCACCTTCGTCGTTGGCCACCGACGACAACGCATCCACGATCCCGATGACCCTGGCTCGCTCCTCGTCGAGTTGCTGTTGGAGCGACATGATGTCCTCACTGATCCGGTCTCGCACCGCAACGAGCTCATCGGTCTCACGTCGCAGTGCGGCCACGTGTTCGCTACGACGGGCCTCGAGCTCGTGCTGGGTGTCAGCACGAAGCTGTTCTGCCTGGGCTTCGGCGGACAGCCTGATCCGGTTGGCGTCCTCGCGTGCGGTGGCGAGCGCAGCGTCGGCGGTCCGTTGCGCCATAGCCAGCACACCTGCGGCACGGGAGGCCACCTCATCTTCGGACAGACCGGCATCCGGAGTGGTGTGGCGCGCCTGCTCCTCGGCCCGCTCCGCCCGCTCGAGAGCCTCAGCAGCCATGGTGCGCAGACCGGCGATCTTCTCGTCGATCTGGGCGAGGTAGTTCGCCACTTCTTCGGGGTCATACCCCCGGCGGCTCACGGTGAACTGGACGTTGCTGACGGAACCTTCCATGCCGCGATGCTAGCGACCCCGGGGAGGGCCGGGGGCGGGACCCCACACGCTGGGTCGCCGCGCTCAGCAGATGACGCTGATCAGCAGCGATCCGACGAGCAGCACCACCATCGGAGAGAGGTCAAGGCCCATCGTCCCGAGTCGCACGGGAGGCAGCACCCGCCGAACGGGGTCGAGAACCGGGTCGGTGATGGCTCCAAGAGCGTTGGTGACCGTCGCCATGGCCCCTCCCTCGCTCACCGGGAACCACGACAGGACGATGCGCACGAACATGGCGAACAGCCAGAGTTCGAGGATGGTGCAGACGATGCCCACGGTGTGAGGATCAGTCGTCGCCAGCGAGGCGGCGACGCTCTTCTGCGCTGACCTCCGCCCCGGCGGGGGTAATCAGATACACCTGGCCGGCGATCCGCTCCATCTTGCCGCCCTGGCCGTAACAGAGCCCTGAGCAGAAGTCGATGAGCCGGCGGGCGAGGTCCCGGTCAACCGAGCCGAGGTCCATGGCCACGGCGTTCGAGGACCGGAACCGGTCCCCCACCGCCTGAGCGTCGTTGAAAGCCACCGGGGTGATCTCGGTGACGCGGGCCGACGCGGGGATGGGACGCACCGAACCCGAACCCGTTTCCGCCCCGAACGGGGACGCAGGGACGGGGCGCACCCCTGAGACCTCTGGTGCCGTCGCAACGGCGCCAGTCCCACTGGGAGGTGGAGGCGGAGGCGGCGGAGGCGGGAGCGGACGGTCGTTGGACGGGGACGAGGTCACCCGGGTGACCGAACTCCCCGACGCCGCCGGACCACGGGTGGCCGAGGCACCGTACCCACCGGCAGCCGGCCCGCGCCCTGCGGGGGTGGCGCCGTAGCCGGCATCAGTGTCGTCCTCGTATTCGTCATCGGGTCCAAGACCCAAGTAGTGCATGGCCTTGCGCCACATGCTCGCCATTGTTCCTCCCCGGTTGGGGGTCATTGTCCCACGGAATCCTGACCTTCGGGCAATTCGACGCCGGCCGCACCCTCGGTGCCGCCGGGCCCACGACGGCCGAACAACACCGTACCCAATCGGACCACCGTTGCCCCGACCTCCACGGCCATCTCGTAGTCGCCGCTCATCCCAATGGACCGCTCCGCAAGCCCGAGATCGTCTGCAAGTGCCACGAGTTGCTGGAACGACGGTCTGACAATGTTCGCCGGTGCGTCCGCAGCAACACCCATGAGTCCGATCACCTCGAGGCCCATGGTGGTCAGGTCGGTCACGAGGCCCGGGGCGTCGGCCAGGCGGCATCCGCCCTTGGCCTCCTCACCCGAGATGTTGCACTGCACCATCACCCGCGCCCCGGGGGCGCGACGGGCGATCTCAGCCCCGAGCGACAACCGATCGACCGACTGCCACACCGACACGAGGTGCGCAATGTGACGGACCTTGTTGCGCTGCAGGCGCCCAATGAAGTGCCACACCGGCTGGACATCACCGAGCGCTTCTGCCTTGCCGACGAGTTCCTGGGCGTAGTTCTCCCCACACCCGTCGGCACCCGCAGCGACCGCAGCACGGACCTCATCGGGCCCGAAGCCCTTGGTGACCGCAAGGACCGCAACGTGACGGCCTCCTGCACGCGCCTCAATGCGTCGGCGAGCCTCCGCCAGCGCGTAGGCAACCTGTTCGTCCAGCGACCCCTGGTCGTTTGCGCCCGGTGCCGCTGCCAAGGACGGCGACTACTTCAGAAACGACGGGACGTCGAAGTCGTCGTCACCCTCGTCGGAACCTTCGTCGCTACTGGCGAACACGTCAGTCACGGGTTCGGGGTCACGGCGTCCGGTGGTCCGAGACCGCGACGATCCGCTGTCACCATCCCAACGGTCGAAGCCCGCAGCGATCACCGTGACCCGGACCTCGTCACCCATCTCGTCGTCGATGACCGTTCCGAAGATGATGTTGGCATCGGGGTGAGCGACGCCGTGGATGACCTCGGCGGCCTCGTTGACCTCGAACAGACCGAGATCGCTCCCACCTGACACCGTGAGCAGGATTCCCCGGGCGCCCTCGATGGAAGCTTCAAGCAGTGGCGAGGAGATGGCGCTGCGGGCAGCGCTGAGCGCCCGACCCTCCCCTGAGCCGTAGCCAATGCCCATGAGCGCCGAACCGGCGTCGGTCATGATCATCTTCACGTCAGCGAAGTCGGTGTTGATGAGGCCCGGGGTCGTGATGAGGTCGGTGATGCCCTGGGTGCCCTGCAACAGCACCTCGTCAGCCATGCGGAAGGCGTTGAGGACCGAGGTCTTGTCGTTGGAGACGGTGAGGAGTCGGTCGTTGGGGATGACGATGAGGGTGTCGACCTTCTCCTTGAGGCGCTGAATGCCCTGCTCGGCCTGCACCGAACGGCGGCGACCCTCAAAGCCGAACGGACGGGTCACGACACCGATGGTCAGTGCACCGAGGCCCTTGGCGATCTCGGCGATGACGGGTGCGGCGCCAGTACCGGTGCCACCACCCTTGCCGGCCGTGATGAACACCATGTCGGCGCCGCTGAGCACCGCTTCGAGCTCGTCACGATGCGCCTCGGCGGCCTCACGACCCACCTCGGGATCCGAACCGGCGCCAAGGCCGCGGGTCAGATCTCGGCCGAGGTCAATCTTGATGTCCGCGTCACTCATCATGAGTGCCTGGGCATCGGTGTTGACCGCAACGAATTCCACACCCTTGAGGCCGGCGTCGATCATGCGGTTGACTGCATTGCAGCCACCACCGCCGACTCCGACCACCCTGATCACCGCCAGGTAGTTCTGCGGGTTCGCTGACATCGTGGTTTCTCCCTCCACCTTGGGTGGTTCCATCACTGTGGGTTGGCTCTGCTGCTGAGACTGCGACGATGTCGTCGCTGGGGACGGGGTTCCGTTGGGGACACCAGACTCCCAAAGAGATTACGGGGGCATGGGACACCAAAGGAGGATGCCGCCACCTGACGCTGGCAGCGCACCAGGCCCGCCTCACGGCGACCTCCGGTGCCCGCCCGGTCCGACCGCCCAGCGGACCACGCCGACCAGTCGCATGAGCGACTGAAGGTGAACTTCAGGTCGAGGATCAAACCCTCAACCTCAGGTACGGGTGGAAAGGCTAGGCGCACGATTCCCCACGGGTCAACACCGCCGTATCAGAAACCCTGAGATCAATGGTGGCGAGGCAGCTCAGATCCACTGTCGCAAGCACATTCGCAAGGGTTCGGACCTTGGTTGCAACCTCGGCGGGGACCAGATCGGCCGGCTGGCCGAGTACCACGACTGCCCCATCGACATCGCTCCCTCGGAGCACGAGCTCAACGGTTCCCTCCGAGCCGGGGCGCACCTCGGCGACCCTGGTCGCCACCCCCTCGCTCAGCGCCGCGAGCACCCCCACGAGCGGCAGATCGACCGGGGCGAGTCGCTGCCCGGGCGGCGCTGGGGTCACCCCGCCGACCACCACGAGGCCCGCCGGGTCGTCCGCTGTCCCCACGGTTCGACCGGAGGAATCGATGAGAAGCCACCGGTCACCGTCGGCGACGGCACCGATCGCCTCGCGGTTCGTGACCGACACTTCGACGACCCCCGGATTCCACGACCTCGTCACGCGCACGATGTCCACCCACGGCACCTGCTCCACCGCTGCGGCGGTGCCGTCCAACGACACGAAAAGGAGTGGGTCCCCCAACGTGATACCCGACGCGGCCAGGACCTCGGCACGCCGTGCGGGGTCGTCCACCCCGTTGATCACCACCTCGTCGACGTCGACGACGGGACTGTTGGCGACGTACCAGGTCAGGCCAACGAGGGAGGCGACGACGAGCGCCGCAGCGATCCTGCGCCGCAGCCGGAAACGTCGGTCGGCCGAGACCCGCTGACGCCTCTCGGCAATCCGTGGATCGGGCCGGGTGTCTGGCCGCTCCGCGGTGCCGGTGGTCACGACCCCTCCTCGCCGGCGGGCGATGTCACGACCGGACCGCCGAGCGTTCCAGGGAAACCCACCAGACGGGTCTCGGCGACGAGCCGCACGCCGAACGCGTCGTGGACCCGGTGGGCAACGGCGCCCATGAGTTCCGCTACGTCATCGGCGGAACCTCCGGGGTCGGCCTGAATGAAGTTGGCGTGTCGGGGCGAGACCTCAGCGGTTCCGAGTCGGAGTCCCCTCGCGCCCGAAGCGTCGATGAGCCGACCCGCAGCCTCACCCGGCGGGTTGGTGAACACCGAGCCGGCGTTGGCGCCACCGGGCTGGTTCGCCCGGCGCCACGCCACGATGTCGGCAATGGCACCCTCGGCAGTGCCACGTTCTCCGGCGGCGAGCAACAGGTCAGCCGACAGCACCACCTCGTCATCTGACACCGACGAATGGCGGTATGACAGGGTGAGGTCAGCTGCGGGCACCCCCCTATCCTCGCCGCTGCGGAGGTTGAACAAGCGGACCTCGACGAGTGATGCGGCCATGTCCGAGCCGTGGCCGCCGGCGTTCATCCTGACCGCCCCGCCCACCGAACCCGGCACGCCCACCGCCCACTCAAACCCCGTGAGGCCCGCAGCAGCACTGCGGCGGGCAACGACCGGAAGAGCAGCCGACGCACCGGCGCGGACCCGGGTGCCGTCGATGACGATCTCGTCCCAACCGTCCTCGAGGGCGACGGCAAGACCCCCAAAGCCCGAGTCTGCGACGAGAAGGTTGGACCCGCGCCCGACGACGAGCACCGGCACCGCCGTCGCCCGCAACGCCTCGGCGATGCGCGTAAGGTCACCAACCGAGCGGGGTCGGGCGAACAGTGCGGCCGACCCACCCACCCGGTAGGTGGTGCGTTCCGCCAACGGCTCGTCACGGGTCACGAGGTCCCCGAGCGACTCGGCCAACGCCGTGAGCTCGTCGCCGCCCGCCGCCGGCAGTGGTGCCGGCGTCGTCACGGTGGCGTCTCCCCCACCGTTCCGCCCTCGAGTGCAGCGAGCACCCGGGTCGGCACCGTGGTCAGGTCTCCGGCGCCGAGCGTCAGACACAGGTCCCCCGGCCGCAACTCGCTTCCAAGCCAGCCGACCACGTCGTTGAGGCCGGGCAGGTACGCCACCCGTGCTCGGGGGTGGGCAGAGAGGATGGCGTCCACGATCAACTTGCCCGAAACCCCTGGCCGAGGAGCCTCCCCCGAGGCGTACACGTCGGTGACCGCCACCACGTCGGCATCAACGAAGGCGTCAGCGAAGTCCTGCCACAGTGCTGCGGTGCGGCTGTAGCGGTGCGGTTGGAACACACACACCACCCGGTCCCACGACCCGTCCTTCGCTGCGGCCACCGCAGCGGTGACCTCGGTGGGCAGATGGGCGTAGTCGTCGACGAAGTGGATGCCGCCAGCCTCCCCGCGGTGTTCGAACCGGCGGGCCACACCGGCGAAACGGGCCAGTGCGGACACCCCGTCGCTGAACGGAGCCCCCAACGCCATGGCGCATACCAACGCACCGGCGGCGTTGCGCGCATTGTGGACACCGGCAACCGGGAGCCTGACCTCACCAAGGGACCGGCCCTCGTGCACCAGTTCGAACGAACACCCCGAACGCCCTGAAACGACGTTCACCATCTGGTAGTCGGCGCCGGGACCGGTGCCGTATGTGCGGGCGCGTCCCCCTGCGAACTCGGCGAGGCCGGCGGCGACGGGATCGTCGGCGCACAACACGACCGGACCTGGGGTGTCGGCCACGAACGTGACGAACGCTGCCTGCAGCGCCTCCCATGATCCGTGATGCTCGAGATGGTCTGGCTCCACGTTGGTGACGAGCGCTGCGGTGCGCGGGAGTTCGAGGAACGTGCCGTCGCTCTCGTCGGCTTCAACAACCATGAATCGGCCGTCATCCCACGCAGATCCCGACCCGATCTCATTGAGGTCACCGCCAACGATGAACGAGGGCGACAGTCCCGCCTCAACGAGGATGAGCACCAGCATTGACGAGGTGGTGGTCTTGCCGTGGGTTCCCGCAACCGCCACGGTGTCCCGGCGAGCGGCGATCCCCGCCAGTACCTGTGCCCGACGCACCACCGGCACCCCCCGCTCGGTTGCGGCGACCACCTCGGGGTTGGTGGCCGGCACGGCGGTCGAGATGGCCACGAGCGCCAGGTCCTCGGGCAGGTTCGATGCGTCGTGACCGACCGTCACACGAACGCCCGCGGCCCGCAGACGGTCGAGGGATCGACCTTCTTTCAGGTCGCTGCCCGACACCTGGTGCCCCATGGCGGCAAGCGTGGCAGCAATGGCACTCATGCCCGCCCCTCCGGCGCCCACGATGTGGACCGCCCGAGGAGCAGCGAGATCAATGGGATCAGGCCACACGGGCGTGCTCCTCCACGAGTGCCGCCACCGCGGCGGCAGCAAGCGGTCGACCGATCGAACGCAGGGCCGCAGCCATGGCCGCTTGACGCTGTGGGTCGGCGACAATTGGGGTGAGCGCCGCGTCGAGGGTGGACCCACTGCACGCCTCGTCGTCGAGCAGCACCGCCCCACCCGCCGCGACGAGTGGTGTGGCGTTGGCCCGCTGGTGGTCGCGTGGCGCGGTCGGCATGGGGACGAGCACGGCGGGGAGACCAGCCACCGCCAACTCGGCGACCGTCGTTCCCCCGCTTCGGCACACCGCCACGTCGGCAGCGGCGAGCAGGCGGTCGACATGATCCTCGTAGGCCACGGTGTGGACCTCAAGTCCTCCCGGCGACGGGCTCAGTGCGCCGACGCGTGCACGCACCATCTCGAAGTCGCGTGTCCCGGTGATGTGACACACCGCTACCGGACGCTGCTGCCACAGGCCCAACATCTCAGCGACGGCGAGGTTGACGCGTTGCGCACCCAGCGAGCCCGTCATGACCAGCACCAGGGGTCGATCGCCCTCGACACCGAGAGCGGCTCGAGCTTCGAGACGCACCGCCTCGCGCACCGCAGGGTCGGCGAGCGCGGCCACCTCGGTGCGTACGGGGTTGCCAGTGACCACCGCACGAGGGAGATCCACCCCGGGAAATGGCACGGCACTGGCTCTGGCGACTCGACCGGCGAGTCGGGTGGCCAGACCGGCGGTGGCGTTCTGTTCGGTGACCACCACCGGGATCCGCAGCACCGCCGCCGCAGCGACGCATGCCACGCTGGCGTAACCCCCCAATGAGAGGACCACCCGTGGTCGTCGGGCCCGCAACAGAGCGAACGCCTTGCCCAACGCCCGGACCAGTCCGAAAGCCGCCCCGACGTTGTCGAGCGTGAGGCGGCGGGCAATGCCCCGTCCTGGCAGGGCGATGAAGGGAAAACCTGCGGCGGGAACCATCCGGCCCTCCACGCCTCGTTCGGACCCGATGAACAGGATGGTGGAGGGGTCGTGGCCGACGGCGACGAGCGCCTGTCCGACGGCGACACCGGGGAGGGCGTGCCCTGCGGTGCCACCACCCGCGATGACGGCGAACGTCGTCGCCGGCGACTCGTCGGTCACGACGCTCGCCGCGCCACGTTCATGAGCAAGCCGCAGGCCACCATGGTGACCACCAGGGACGACCCACCAGCGGACACGAGAGGAAGCGGAACACCGGTGATGGGCAGGACCCCGACGGCGACCCCGAGGTTCACCACGGCCTGGAGTGTCACCCAGGTGGTGATG
>CAMAQM010000047.1 GCA_945860545.1 Bifidobacterium breve
CCAGCGACGAGGGTCGCTCTCAATTTCGAACGCGTCCTCGGCGACGAGGCCGAACCCGAAGAGGGCGACGGCGGCGATGACAAGGGGGATCACCGTGACCTGGGGCAGCGAACCGAGCCATGCCACGGCCTTTTCCGTCGGAGCGTCCCCGAAGTCGTGTCGGGGGGACGGGCGACGCCGTTCCCGGCCACCGAGGACAGCAATGGTGATGACCACGCCGGCGACGAGGAGCAACACGATGCCGACGGCAAGCATCACCCCGAAGTCGCGCACCATGGGGACCTCGGAAACCTGCATGCTCACAAAGGCGATCACGGCGGCGACCACAGCCACCACGAGTGGCGGCCCGAGCCAGCGTGCCGTCGTGCCGAACGGATCATCGGCACTGCCGACGGCGAGTTCCTCCTCAACCCGATTGTGCACCTGAATGGCGAAGTCGATGCCCATGCCGATGAGGATCGGCAACCCGGCGATCGTCACCAACGACAGGTCGAATCCGACAAAGCCCAAGAGACCGAAGATCCACACGATGGCGATCACGGTGACGAGAAGGGAGAGCAGGCGTGTGCGCACCCGGAACGTGGCGGCGAGGACGACCAACATCACCACCAGCGCGATGCCGCCCAGCGTGAGCATCCCGCCTCGCAGGTAGTCGTTGATGTCCTTGAGGAGTACCGGTGCCCCGGTGGCCAAGAGCGTGAATCCCTCAATGGAGGTGGCGGCGGTGGCCTCCTGCACGGCGGTGGCGGCGCTGCCCTCAGCCTCAATGGATGCGTTGCCGGCCAGCCGCGTGATCATCTGGGCGTTGCGGGCATTTTCAAGGGTCGGCTCACCACCCGGAGGGGGAGGGAAGAACGGTCGGAGCGCCGGGCGGATCATGCCTGCGGAGTCCGTCAGCAGGAACTCGGCCCACACCGGGTTGTCGACGGTCCGCTCTTGTTCCGGGACGGCGCTAAGGCGTTCGAGGGTCTTCGCTGCATCGGCGAGCCGGACGTCGGCGCTGGCGGTGTCGCCCGATGTCGCCGCTGTCTCCTGTGCGCCCAACAGGATGGAGGCGGCGACGCTCGACAGCGGGTCGCCGGGGGTCTGGGGTGTGACGAGGTTGTTGGTGAACTCAAGTGCGGTGAGCGGGGTGATGACCCCTGCCACGCCTTCATTGGTCTTGATGCGCTCGGCCAGGGCTCGCATGGCGGCGTTGTTCTCGGGAGTGAACAGGTCGGCCACGGTGCGGCCGTCCTCGGCGGTGAACAAGGTCAGCATGGCCTGCCCACCGAAGAGGTTCTGGTACTCGATGTTGTCGGTGTAGACCTCGGTGTCGGCGTTGAGGTAGCTGTCCTGACCGGTGGCGAAGGTGAGTCGCGGCAGGCCGAGGGCGAGCAGCACCGTCAGGGCGACAACCGCGCCCAGCACCACGCCGCTGCGACGTGCCAACCAGCGTCCAAGTCGAGCCCAGCCGTCCATGACCTTCCCCCCCTCGTGAATGTGTCTCGGTCCCGTGCGGTGATGACCGGGCGACGGGGAGACCGTAGTCGTCCGAGGTGGGGCGTCGTGACCCCGGATGGGCCGGTAGTGTCGGGCGGGTGCTGTTGGTGACGTGGAATGTGAACTCCCTCAAGGCCCGGATGGAACGGGTCGTGCCGTGGCTCACTGAGCAGCAACCCGACGTGCTGTGCATCCAAGAGACCAAGATGGCTCAGGATGTCTTCCCCACCGAGGCGTTCGCCGAAATGGGGTACGAGTCGGTTCACGTCGGGGAGGGGCGATGGAACGGCGTGGCGATCCTCAGCCGCGTGGGACTCGACGACGTCCACGCGGGTTTCGATGATGGCGAACCGGCTGACCCTGAAGCCCGGTTGGTGTGGGCGACCTGTGGCGGGGTGCGCGTGGCCTGTTGTTACGTCCCCAACGGCCGCTCCCTTGACCACGATCACTACCGGTACAAACTGGCGTGGCTGGATCGTCTCCGTTCGACTCTCGTGGCCCACGCCGATCCTTCGATGCCTCTCGTGGTGACCGGTGATTTCAACATCGCCCCCGAGGACCGTGACGTGTGGGACCCGGCGGCGTTCGTGGGCGCCACCCATGTGAGCGCCCCTGAACGAGAGGCGCTGGATGCCCTCGTGTCATGGGGGCTGGTCGACACCTTCCGGCTGCATCACGAAGAGGCAGGTCTGTTCTCCTGGTGGGACTACCGCGGTGGCTCGTTCCACAAGGGGCAGGGGATGCGAATCGATCTCGTCCTGGCCACCGAGTCTCTGGCGCGTCGCTGCCAGTCGGTGACCGTTGACCGAGACGCCCGCAAGGGCAAGCCGACGCCGAGCGACCACGCCCCGGTGATGGCCACCTTCGATCTGGAGGGACTCAATGGCTGATGAGCCTGATGACAGCCTGGCCCGACGGGCACTCATGGTGCGCTGGCACGGCGCCCCCGATGACCAGGTCAGCGAGCGAAGCCGCCAGATGCGGCGCATGGCTGCGGCGACCCGGCAGGTGATCGACAAACTCGTGGGCACCGTTGCCTCAGCTGAGGTTCTCGCTGACGCAGCCGATGAGATCGAACGGATCGTCGCACGGCTCGGTGAGGCCGGGCGCAACTCGGTGTACGAGGGCTACGCCGAGATCGCCAACACCGCAGGGGACGCAGCGTCAACCTTTGAGCACTCCCCGTTCTTCGGGTTGGCCAATCCGCTCTCACCCCCGTTGCAACTCTGGGGTGGTGACAACGGAGTGGAAGCCGTGGTGGTGTTCGGCGCCGCCTATGAAGGGCCTCCCGGTTGTGTGCACGGCGGCTACATCGCCGGAGCGTTCGACGAGGTGCTCGGTGCTGCGCAGACCTATTCGGGCAACCCGGGAATGACGGGGACCTTGACGATCAAGTACCGCAGCCCCACTCCGTTGCACACCGAGTTGCGCATGGTCGGGGAGTACGTGCGCACGGAAGGAAGGCGGGTCTACACCTCGGGTTCGTTGTGGGCGGGTGACCGTCTGTGTGCCGAGGCTGAGGGGATTTTCGTCTCGGTTCCCGCCACTCGTTTCGCCGAACTCATCGCGCAGCGCCAGTCTGCCCAGAGCGAGGACTGAGGCCGACTAGGCGTCAAGGCGTCGGCGGGCTGCGGTCTCCTCGCCCCGAAGGTGCTCCTCAAGGCCCTCAACGATCGCCGCCTCGACCTTGCCGCCGAAGATGGGGACGGGGACTTCGACCCGGCCGGTCACGGCCCGGGTCGTCCCCTCGTCGACGGCAGTGAACACAGCCTCTGCCGATGCCCGCAGGAGGTCGGGGTACTCGTCGGGACTGAGCGACGACGACGACCGGAGAGTGGACAGGTCAAGGGTCGTCGTCTCCACCCAGGTCAGTTTCGCCGGGTCAACGAACTTGGTCACCATGGCGGGCAGTTCCGCGGTGAGTCGGTGCCGGAGTCTCAGCAGAACGACTTCTTCGGACTCCTCGCACATCACAAGTTCCGGGGTTGCCAGGCGTGTGGTGGGCGGCAACGAGGTGAAGAACCCGGGGTCGCTGTACAGGGCAACAACCTCGGCGAGGTGGGCGTCGAAGTGCTGAACGAGCGTGAACTCCATGTCGCTAGCCTGCCACGCTGCCCGGGTGCGGTCGGCCACCTCCACGTGTGCTGGGCAAACCGTCACTCGCCGTCGTCGGCCGCAACGATGGCGAGGATCTCGTCGCCGAACCGACTGACCTTCACCGGGCCCATCCCCCGGACGTTGAGGAGTTCACCCGGACTCGAGGGTCGCTGTGCCACGAGATCGTCAAGGGTCTCATCGTTGAACACGGTGTACGCCGGCACGCGAGCCGCCTTGGCCTGCTCTCGTCGCCACTCCCGCAGCGCGTCGTGCAACGCACTCTGCTCCCCGGCTTCGTTGCGTCGGCGGCGCCTCGGTGGTCGCTGGGAGGTGGCATCGCCGGCCCGGGCCGCACCGCGACGCGTCGGGGTCGCACCTAATCCGCCGGCCGCTTCCGCTTCGTCGACGAACGGCGAGCGACGACGGTTGACCGTGCGCTCACCAAAGGTGCGTTCCAGCGACCACGAACAATGCAGTTCCTGTTCGGCCCGGGTCACCGCCACGTAGAACAACCGCCGTTCCTCGGCGATCTCCGCTGGGGTGCGGGCGTGGCCGATGGGGACGAGTCCGTCTTCAAGGCCGGCGAGGTGGACGATGGGCCACTCGAGGCCCTTGGCAGCATGGAACGTGGCGATCTCGACCGCGTCCGACGTTCCTCCCTCATCGGCGCCAGTGGACGTCCGGAGCCAACTGGTGAAGCCGCCGACGCTGGGGTCGGGAACGAGTGCCGCGTAGTCCCGTGCGAGGCGCTGCAAGGTCTCGATGTTGGCAGCCCGGTCGTCTGAGCCGACAGGGGCCGTCACCGCACGGCGCGGCGGGCGGGACCCGTCCCGGGCCGTGGCGTCGTCACTGGATTCCGATCCTGTCAGGTCAGGTTCATCCGAAGCCGATGGCCGGGCGGCATCGGCCATGGTGCCGAGGTCAGCGACCACCGTGGTGAACGGGCCTGAGGTGCGGCCGATCTCGCGCAGCGCTGCTCGAACCTCGGGTTGGTTGAGGAATCCGCCTCCGGCGCGCACCCTGCACGGGACTCCCACGGCCCGCAGTGCCTGTTCCATGAGGGCACTCTGGCCGTTCGTTCGAACGAGGATCGCCTGACGCCCCCAACGGCCACCGGGTTGGTGGGCGTCGCGCACTCGGCGGGCCACGCCAGCTGCCTCGGTGGCGTCATCGGGGAAGGCCACGATGCTGGGAGGAGGACCGTCGGGGCGGTGCGCCCGGAGTTGCAGGGAGGCACCTCCGGTGATGTCCTCAACTCCGCTCCCTTTGCGTCGCCCGGCCCCACGCCCACCGATGGCGCCGCCGGCCAGCACCCCGGCGGCAACGGCGAGAATCTGTGGCGTGGACCGGTAGTTGTCGATGAGCTCCACGGTGGCGCCACCTGGCCACCACCGATCGAAATCCACGAGGTAGCCGGCGTCGGCGCCATTCCATGCGTAGATCGCCTGACGGGGATCACCAACCACGCACAGATCCACCGATGAGGCGAGCAGGGCTTTGAGCACGGCGTGCTGGAGTGGGTTCACGTCCTGGAACTCGTCGACGAAGACGTGACGGAATCGCCAACGCTGTGCCTGTGCGAAGTCGTCGCCCCGTTCGATGGCGCGCCGCCAGCCGTCGAGGAGGTCGTCGAAGTCGAGGAGTCGGCGTCGCTTCTTTTGTTCCTCGTAGCGGGTGTACACCTCGACCACCGTTGTCGGGTCGACTCCCGGTCGTCGGTCGCTTTCGGTCACCGCTGCCCGGTACGCCTCCGGAGAGATCTGTCTCGCTTTCGCCCACTCGATTTCTCCGACGACGTCGAGAGCGGTCATCCCACCACGGCCGCCTCGCGGCAGAAGGTCCGCCACCAGTGGGACCTTGCGGTCGACGAGTTCCCACGGACGCTGTCCGCGGTCCGCCCACAGGTTGCGCAATTGGGCGTAGGCCACCGCGTGGAACGTCCCCGCCGCCAACTCGTCACGTAGGCCCAACTGGCGGAGGCGGGAACGCATCTCCCCGGCGGCCTTGCGGGTAAACGTCAGTGCCAGCACATGACGCGGATCGGCTTCACCGGTGGCGACACGGTGGGCGATACGTCTCGTGAGCACCCGGGTCTTGCCCGAGCCGGCACCCGCCAGAATCCGCAACGGCGCGGCCGTGGTCGTCACGGCGCGTCGCTGGAGACTGTCGAGGTCGGCCACGAGCCGGGCGGAGTCCACATGGTGACCTTACCGGTGGCTTCTGACATCGGTCCCGCCCGGTCGGCGCCCAGTGGGTACGGTTCAGTCCGTGCAGATTGATGCTGTCCGATTCGAGGAACTCGTCGTCGAGGCGCTCGACTCCATTCCTGACGACCTCGCTCGCCTGATGGACAACGTCGTGGTCACCATCGCCGACCGGGATGTCAGCGGCGGTCTTCTCGGTCTCTACGAAGGGATTCCCCTCACTGAGCGCGCCGCCGGATACGGGGATCTCGCCCTGCCTGACCGAATCACGATCTACCGGCTACCGATCTGTGAAATGTGCACCGACGAACACGAGGTCGTACACCAAGTGCGTGTCACAGTCATCCACGAGGTCGCCCACCACTTCGGCATTGAGGACGACCGACTGACCGAGCTGGGCTGGGACTGACCCCGTACGGCGACGTGTTGGTCCCCGCCGGACCGGCTCTTGGGCATAGGGTTTCAGCATGGCTTACCCCCCAGAGAACCTCCATCACGACGAGCAGTTGGTGTTGGACCTACGACCGCACTGGTGGACGTACACCCCTTCGTTGCTCGCACTCATCGCCGCAGTGGCCTTCGGGGTGTGGGTTCTCATTGCCACCGATAGCGATGCCATGCGCATCATCGCCGCACTCGCCGTCCTCGTCTGTCTGGTCTGGTTTGTGGCCCGCTACGTGCAGTGGGCGACCACCGAACTGGTGCTCACCACCGATCGCCTGATCTACCGCTCGGGGGTGATCGCCAAAAGCGGGATCGAGATCCCCATCGACCGCATCAACACGATCTTTTTCAACCAGCGGATCTGGGAACGGCTGGTTGGGGTCGGGGATCTCACCGTGGAGTCGGCCTCGGCGACCGGCGCTCAGGAGTTCATGAACATGAAGCGCCCGGCTCGGATCCAAAACGAGATCTACATCCAAAAAGAAGAACTCGAGCATCGCCGTCGCCGCCGTGCTGCAGCTCCGCTGAGCGCTGAGGAGGGGAGCGGGGACGACGTTGCGGATCGCATCATGCAACTCAACGAACTGCGCGCTGCGGGAGCGATCAGTGAAGATGAGTACCAGACGAAAAAGGCGGAGTTGCTCAACCGGATGTGAGGCTCACCGTGGCGCCATCGGTGGCGGTGACCGGCCACACCCCAGGTGACGCCGCGAACGTCCCGGGCGTGGTGAACGCCACCACGCATCCCCCGAACCCTGCTCCAGTGAGCCGTGCGCCGAACACCCCGGGGGTGGCGTCGAGTTCCGCAACCAAACGGTCCAACGTGGGGGTCGACACCTCAAAGTCGTCGCGCAGACTGGCGTGACTGGACCCCAACAACTCGCCGGCTGTAACCAGATCTGCTCGACGCAGGGCGTCGGCCATGCGCAACACCCGGGCGTTTTCGTTCACGACGTGTCGGGCCCGCTTCCGCAGCACCGCATCGGCCAATCGCTCGACGGCGTCAGGATCGGCGTGGCGTAGCGGACCGAGGTGTTCCGCTGCCCGCTCGCACTCGCTGCGCCGGTCGGCGTAGGCCGACCCGGCGAGGGTGCGCGACTCCCCGGAGTGCAGCACCACGACCTCGAGATCGTCGGGGATGGCCACGAGATCGTCCACCGGTTCCGCGTCGCCGTCAGCCGAGAAGTCGATGAGGAGTGCGTGACCGGCGGTGCCGCAGGCGCTGGCCAACTGGTCAAGGAGCCCACAGGGCACACCTGACGCCGCCTGCTCCGCACGTTGACCCAGCCGGGCGAGATCTCCGGCATGCCCGCGAAACCCGATCGCCAGCGCCACCGCCAGCTCCAGGGCTGCACTCGAGGACAGTCCCGCCCCAACGGGCAGCGAACTGCTCACCGTCCCAACGGCGCCGTGCACCTCGCCTCGGTGCGCCAGTTCGACGACGACGCCCGCCACATAGGTGCCCCAACTCGGTGCGACCGACGTGGCATCGGCAACACCGTCGGCCACGTCAGCGAGCCGGACCACCCCGGGCAGGTCCGTTGAGGCGAGCTCGACATCAGCACCGGTGCGCACCACCCGGACAGTCGTTCCAAGTTGGATCGCCATGGGTAGCGCCAACCCACCCGAGTAGTCGGTGTGCTCACCAATGAGGTTCACCCGTCCGGGAGCGAACGCCTCGACCTCGACGCCGTCGGGCACGCTGGAGTGTTCAAGGCCGACCACTCGGTGCATTGCGGTGCCGCTCACCGCACGCAGTTCCTCAGTGCCGCCGCTGCATCCACGGGGTCGACCGGGTTGAAGAATTCGCCACCACCCAACTCGGCGGCAGCCACGTAGCGCTGAACCCCTGCGTCACGCCACAGCGGGACGATGTGTGCGTGGACTCGTAGCGACGGCCACGACGCGCCGTCGAAGGGGCGCTGGTGGAACCACAGCATGTACGGCATCGGGGCGCCAAAGAGCATGTCCAGACGGTTGAGGACATCGACGAGCAGCGCAGCGAGCCCGTCGCGCCCCTCGGCGTCGAGCGAGGGCAGGTCGGCGACATTCGTGTCGGGAGCGAGGACAAGCTCGTAGGGCCACGTGGCAGCGTCGGGTACCCACGCACGCCAACCCGGCGCCCGGCACACCAGACGCTCCAGGTCCGGCCCCGGTGCGTGGGCGTCGAGCGGATCTTCGCCGTGTTCGCTGAACCGGTCGTACTCGGTGGCCGCTCTCGCCGGCACGTGGTCGTAGGCGTAGATCTGCCCGTGCGGGTGGGCGATGGTGGCACCCACCGCCGGGCCCCGGTTCTCAAACACCAGCACGTAGTCCACGTCGGGTCGTGCTCCGAGGACTTCGCTGCGTTCGGCCCACAGGTCGACGACGCGCCGGGCACCCCCAACCCCGAGTGAGGCGAACGTTGCGTCGTGGCGATCGGTGTACAGCACGACCTCCGCACGTCCGCCAGGAAGCGGTGGCCAGCGGTTGGCGAACCAGCGAACCTCGTAGGGTTCGGGCGCCTCGAGGCCCCCAGGGCAGAACGGGCAGTCGCCGTCGGGGAGGTTGGGGCGTGACTGTCGTCGGGAGACAATGGTCGTACGCTCACCGGTCAACGGATCGACACGGGCACTGTGGGTCCCCCGGGGTGATTCGTTGCCGGCCATGCCCGCAAACTACCGCCGATAGGGGTTCGGGTTGCCCGGTCGCTTGACCCCAACCGGCACACCGGTGAAGATCACCCGATGCCCAAGGCCCAAGCCAATGGAGTCACCCTCGACTACGAAGCACTCGGTGATCCCGCTGGGCCGGTGCTTCTCCTCATTTCCGGGCTTTCCGCCCAGCGGGTGTCGTGGGACGACGAGTTCTGCGCCGCGTTTGTGGATCGGGGCTTTCGGGTGGTGCGTTTCGACAACCGTGACGTGGGGCAGTCGACCATCATCGAGGATCCCCGCCCCCCAATGGAGCTCATCGCCGACCGACTGTCGGGCGGTGATGCGACGCCGCCGTACCTGCTCGCCGACATGGCCGACGACGCCGCCGGACTCCTCGACGCGTTAGGGGTCGAGTCCGCCCATGTTCTGGGTAGTTCCATGGGCGGCATGATCGCCCAGTCGCTGGCCATTGGTCACCGGACCCGGGTGCGGTCGCTGACGTCGGTGATGTCGACCACCGGGGACCGCGACGTCGGCAAAGCGGACCCGTCGGTGTTCGGGGCGCTCATCAAGCCGCTCCCCGACGACCCCGACGAGGCGCTCACCCAACGGATTGAACTCTCCCGGACCATTGGGAGTCCCACCATGTTCAACGAGGCGAAGGCTCGGCAGCGGGCGATGCAGGAAGCCGAGCGTGCGGCAAGCCCTCTCGGCGTGGCACGCCAGATGCTGGCCATCGTGAGTTCGCCGAGTCGTTCAGACGACCTGCGCCGCCTCGACATTCCGGCACTCGTCGTGCACGGCGACGAGGATCGCCTCATTGACGTGTCCGGCGGTGAGCGCACCCACGAGTGCCTGACCGGATCGGAGTTTCTCGTGTGTGAGGGGATGGGACACGATCTGCCCGAGCAGTTCTGGGGGCCGATCGTGGAACGCGTCGCAGCGTTCAACTGATGAGCCGGGCTGCCGGTGTCGGACAGATGACGATGACCAAGGAGGTCTGAGGGAACATGGGTCCACTACACGGGGTGAAGATCCTCGAGATTGCCGGGATCGGTCCAGGCCCGTTCGCCGCCATGATGCTGGCCGACATGGGTGCGGAGGTGTTGCGCATCGACCGTGCCGGCTCGGTCCGCGGAGGCGACCCGCAGCAGCCGCCCCTCGACTTGCTCGCCCGTGGGCGCCGATCGGTTGGCGTGGATCTGAAGTCCCCAGAGGGTGTGGCGTTGCTGCTCGACCTCGTCGAAGGGGCCGATGGTCTCATTGAGGGGTTTCGGCCGGGGGTTGCCGAACGGCTCGGCTTCGGTCCCGAGGTGTGCGCTGAGCGCAACCCCAAACTCGTGTACGGCCGCATGACCGGGTGGGGCCAGGACGGGCCGTACGCCCCAACGGCGGGCCACGATCTGAACTACATCGCCCTGTCTGGGGCGCTCGCCCATTTCGGTCGGGCCGGTGAGCCACCCACACCGCCGATCAACCTGGTGGGTGACTTCGGTGGCGGTGGCATGTTGATGGCGTTCGGCATGGTGTGCGGCCTGCTTGAGACCGCACGATCAGGTCAAGGCCAGGTCGTCGACGCCGCCATGGTCGACGGCGCGTCAGTACTGATGACCATGATGTACGGCTTCGCCGCAATGGGGATGTGGAATGAGGAGCGAGGCACGAACCTGCTCGACACCGGAGCCCCGTGCTACGACGTCTACGCCACATCTGACGGCAAGTGGGTCTCCATCGGGTCCCTTGAGCCGCAGTTCTACGCGCAACTCCTCGAACTGCTCGAGCTCGACCCCGCCGCCCTTCCCCACCAACACGACCGGTCGGCGTGGCCGGAGATGAAGGAGCGGTTCGCCGCCATCTTCGCCTCGCGGACCCGCGACGAGTGGTGTGAACTGTTCGAAGGGACCGATGTCTGTTTCGCACCGGTGTTGACCATGTCGGAAGCGACGCGTCACCCCCACAACGTGGAACGCGAGAGCTTCGTCGACGTCGGTGGCGTCGTGCAGCCTGCGCCGGCACCGCGCTTCAGCCGGACGGCGCCTGCAGTGGCGATGCCACCAGCCCACCCCGGCCAACACACCGATGAGGCCCTCGCCGACTGGGGAATCGGGACTGAGCGGCTTACGGCACTGCGGGCATCGGGCGCCATCGCCTGACGGTCACCGTCACGTCCGGGCCTCCGGGTCGCGGCGATCGCCGGTAGCCTGACGTCGTGGCAACACTGGTTTTCTTCCACGCCCATCCTGACGATGAGGCCATCTCCACGGGAGGCACCATGGCGCGCGCCGCGGCGGCGGGCCACGAGGTGATTCTCGTCGTGGCGACCCGCGGTGAGCAGGGTGAACCGGTTCCCGGAATTCTCAAGCCGGGTGAACCTCTGTGGGAACGCAGGATCGCAGAGACCCACGCCAGCGCCCGGCACCTCGGCGTCACCCGAGTGGAGTTCCTCGGGTACGAGGACTCCGGGATGATGGGCGACGCCGCCAACGACAACCCGGCTTGTTTCTGGCGTGCGGACGTGGACGAGGCAGCCGACCGTCTCGCTGCAATCCTCGATGAGGTGCGCGCCGATGTGCTCACCGTGTACGACGCCCACGGCGGGTACGGCCACCCCGACCACATTCAGGTCCATCGGGTCGGCCATCTTGCCGGGTCCCGGGTGCCGGTGGGGTCGCCGGAAGCCGGGGGAGTGTTTGAAGCGACGATGAACCGGACCCATATTGCTGAGTTGCTGAAGCGCCAGGCCGAGCTGCTCGGTGAGGGAGGTTCCGCCGCCGAGGCGGTCGCCGCCGAGGAAGCCGGCGAACCCGATTTCGGTTCCCACGAGGACGACATCACCCACGCCATCGACGTGCAGTCGGTCATCACCACCAAACGCGCCGCCATGGCTGCGCACGCCTCACAGATCGCAGCGGACTCGTTCTTCCTGACCCTCCCCGACGAGGCGTTCACCGCGGCGTTCGGCACCGAGTGGTTCATCCGGCCCGGTGCCCAGCGACCGTCCGGCTCCGCCTTCATCGACGAGTTGCTGCCCGGATTCAATGCCGGTGCGAGCAGCACATCAACCACAGGGTGAAGCCACACCGGGGGTCGGGGAGCGCACTAGTGTCCTGCCCGCACCGAACGACGACGAAACGATGAGGAACATCCCGTTGCACCCGAAACGATCCCTTGTTGTTGCGGCTCTGTCAGCCACGATCCTGCTCGTCGCCGCAGGGTGCTCCACAACGTTGAACTCGACCACCCTGCAGAACCAACTCGCCGAGCAGATCGCGGCCCGCGTCGGTGTTCCCGCACCTTCGGTGACGGTGACCTGTCCGGGTGAGATCGCTGCTGCGGCCGGAACGGAAACAGTCTGCACCGCAAAGGTCGACGGGTTCACTTACGAGGTGACGGTCACCCAGACGAACGGTGAGGGCGCTGT
>CAMAQM010000048.1 GCA_945860545.1 Bifidobacterium breve
ACAATTGCACCCCCCAGGAGTGGGCGGATCGGACGTCGGGACGCTTCCGGGCGGTGTGGGACATGTTGGACATCTCCTACGACGACTACATCCGCACCACTGAGGATCGTCACGAGGCTGCGGTGTGTGCCCTGCTGCAGCGCATCTACGACAACGGCTACATCTACAAGAACACCTATTCGGGGTTGTACTGCGTGTCCTGTGAGGCCTACTACGCCCCTGCCGATCTCGTGGATGGTGACTGCTGCCCGGTTCACAATCGTCCCGTGGAGCACCTCGAGGAAGAGAACTGGTTCTTTCGGCTCTCTGCGTTCGCCGAACCGCTACTTGACTGGTACGAGGCCCACCCGGGGGCGGTGACGCCGGGGGGCAAGCGCAACGAGGCACTCGGGATCATCCGTCAGGGACTCGAGGACATCTCGATCTCGCGCACCTCCATCGACTGGGGCGTCCCGGTGCCGTGGGATCCAAAGCAGGTCTTCTACGTCTGGTACGACGCCCTCATCAACTACGCCACCGCCATCGGGTACGGCGCCGACCGGAACCGCTTCGACACCTGGTGGCCCCACGTTCACCATCTGATCGGCAAGGACATCCTGCGGTTCCACTGTGTGTACTGGCCGGCCATGCTCCTCGCCGCCGGGGAGGAACCCCCCGCCAACATCCACGTCCACGGCTATCTGCTCGTCGGCGGGGCCAAGATGGCCAAGACCGGTCTGAACCAGATCTTTCCCGCCGATCTGGTCGAGACCTTCGGAGTGGACGGGTTCCGCTACCAGTTCCTGCGCGACCAGCCGTTCGGCCCTGACGGTGACTTCTCGATTGAGGGGATGGTCACGAGGTACAACACGGACCTTGCCAACAACCTCGGCAACCTGCTGAGCCGGGTGGCCACGGTCGTGAACAAGGCGTGCGGAGGCGTCGGGCCTGCCCCCGCGGCGGGGAGTCCGCTCGCCGCTCAGGCGAGCCGCGTCCTTGCTGAGACCAGTCGCCACTGGGACAGCGTCGCACCGTCGCTGGCCCTTGAGGCCACGTGGTCGCTCGTCCGGGATGCCAACGCCTACCTCGAGGCCAACGAGCCGTGGAAGATGTCTCCCGGCCCCGAGCTTGACGCCGTGCTCGGCGACGCCCTTGAGGTGCTGCGCATCGTGGCTGTCCTCGCCACACCGGCGATCCCACAGACCTGTGCGGAGATCTGGCGTCGGATCGGGCTGTCGGGTCGCCCCGACGACCAACGACTCCCCGCTGCCGCCGCCTGGGGTGGCTACCCCGGTGGTCTCACGGTGGTCAAGGGGGACCCGCTGTTTCCCCGGCTCAGTGTTGAGGGTTGACCGTGACCGGTGCCCGCTGGGTTGACAGTCACTGTCACATTGACCCGGACGCTGATCCCGCTTCGGTCATCGCCGAGGCACGGGCCGCAGGGGTGGTGCACCTCGTGAATGTGGGCACCGATGTGGCCTCATCCCAGCAAGCCATCGATGTGGCGGCGGTCCACGAGGGGGTGTGGGCGACCGTCGGCGTCCACCCCCACGATGCCTCAGGGGGCCTCGAGGGCCTCGAGTCGCTCGTGTCGTTGCCGGGGGTGGTGGCCATTGGTGAGTGCGGCCTCGACTACCACTACGACCACTCGCCCCGCGAGACCCAGCGGGAAGTGTTCGCCGCCCAGATCGCACTGGCCGTGGATCGGGGACTCCCGGTGGTGGTCCACAGCCGGGAGGCATGGGCTGACACCTTTGACATCCTTGGGAGCGAGGCCGGGGCGACACCGGTGGTGATGCACTGTTTCACCGGCGGGCCCGACGAGGCGCAACGTTGCCTGGATCTGGGGGCCTACCTCTCGTTCAGTGGCATCGTGACGTTCCCCAGCGCACCAGAGGTGCGCCAGGCGGCCGCCCTGGGCCCGGCGGACCGGTTGCTGGTGGAGACGGACAGCCCGTTCCTGGCACCGGTTCCGCACCGGGGGAAGCGGAACCAGCCGGCGTGGGTGCCTCACGTCGGGGCGGTGGTGGCTGAGGTCCGTGGTGTGGAGGTCGAACAGCTGGCCCACCAGACGACCCGCAACGCCATCTCCGTGTTCGGCCTCGGGGAGTGACTGGGACCATCTGGAGGGTTCCAGGAGTGACAACGACGTAATTTCTTCGATTTCCGAAGTTCGGCGCATCGCCTGCAATACGAGGCTTTTCCCGTGGTCGGCCCGCCACAGACCATGACGGTGAGATGACAAAGGTTGCGAACGCGTTACGAAACTGCTTAGCGTTGTCGTCATGTCGAAATCAGGAAAGGGCCGCTCGGCGTCCCTCACCCCCTCAGACACATCCCGCACCGCGTCGACCCCCCTGCGGAGTCGACTCTTCCTCAGCGGTCTCGCCGTGATCTCGCTGGCCACCCCGGTCGTGATGGTGGTGAACGCTTCTGACTTCCCCGATGGCCGTGCGGTGGCCGAGTCGGCCACCACGGTGCCGCTCGTGGACCGCATGGTCGACACGGTGGTTGACCTCGTCGCCGCCCAGACCGCCGAACCCGCCGCCGCCCTCGCTGCGGCTCCGGCGGAGTCGACCACCACCGTGCCCGTCACCGCCCCGCCGACCACCGCACCTCCCACCACCGAGGCCCCGCTCCCCGCAGCTCCCCCCGCACCGGTGGTCGTCGAGTTCACCGCTGAGCAGGTCGCGTACTTCGAGGCGCTCGCCGCCGCAGAGGCCCAGGCCAACGCCGAGCGGGCAGCAGCGGAGGAGCGTGCCCGGTGGGAACGCCTCTCCGGCCCGCCGGTCGCCCCAGATTCGTACTGGGACCGCATGGCCTACTGCGAGACGGCCGGCAACTGGGCCCACTTCCCTTACGGGACCTGGACCGGTGGTCTCGGGATCTACAACCAGACGTGGCTCGGCTGGGGCGGCGGTGAGTTCGCCCCCAAGGCCGGACAGGCCACCCGGGAGCAGCAGATCATCGTGGCCAACCGCATCGCCACCCTCGGCTACAACGGCCTCGGCCCGGTCGGGTACTCGGCGTGGGGTTGCCTCGCCGCCGTCGGTTACCCCTGAGCCGTACCCCCCATCACCGGTGACGGCCCTAGTGTCGGGGGCGTGGAGATGGTTGGTCCGTGACGCTCTCACCCCGACGGGTCAACGAACTGCTCAGCGCACACGGCATTGACCCCCGTCGAGGGTTCGGCCAGAACTTCGTGGCGGACCCCAACACGGTGCGTCGAATCGTCCGACTGGCCTCGCTGGGGGCTGACGACCAGGTCGTCGAGATCGGACCGGGTCTCGGGTCGCTGACGCTTGCCCTGTGTGAGACCGGCGCCAAGGTGGTGGCCGTTGAGGCCGACAACCGACTACTGCCCGTTCTCGATGAGGTCCTGGTCGCCGCCGAGGTGCGTGAACAGGTGCGGATTGTGGCCGCAGACGCCCTCGAGGTGGACTGGGCCGAGGTGCTCGACCCCGGTGGGGCGTGGGTGCTCGTGGCGAACCTGCCCTACAACGTGGCGGCCACCCTGGTGCTGCACCTGCTCGACACGGCCCCCCAGATCGGTCGCATGGTCGTCATGGTGCAGCGGGAGGTCGGTGAGCGACTGGCGGCGGCTGCAGGGTCGGCGGCCTACGGAATTCCGTCGGTGAAGGTGGCCTACTGGGCCGATGCGGCTGTGGTGGCACGGATTCCCGCCACGGTGTTCGTGCCCCGACCGAGGGTCGAGTCCGTCATCGTGGAGGTACGCCGTCGACCCCGGCCGCGCACCGACGCCGACCCCGAAGTCCTGTTCTCGCTGGTGCGCGCCGCGTTCAACCAGCGCCGCAAGATGCTCCGCCGATCACTCGCCGGGGTGGTGCCCGAAGGAGCCTTCGCGGCGGCGGGCGTCGAGCCGTCTCAGCGCCCCGAGGAACTCGACGTGGTGGCGTGGGGGCGTCTGGCCGACGCCTGTGTCCCAGGCCGGTAGCGTCGGGTCATGGTGCTGCTCGCCGCTCCCGCCAAGGTGACTCTGGCGCTGCGCATCACCGGTCGCCGCAGCGACGGCTATCACCTCATCGACGCCGAGATGGTCACCGTGGATCTCATCGACGTCGTCGAACTCGAACTCTGCGGGCCAGGCGAGCGCACGTCGGTCACCGTGAGTCCCGCCGAGCCTGATGGTTCCGTTGGGGGGTTCGACGCCGTGCCAGTCGGCGCCGACAACCTGGTGGTGCGGGCCCTTGACGTGGCTGAGGTGAACGCTCGCGTCACCCTGCGTAAACGCATCGCTGCGGGAGCGGGTCTCGGCGGCGGGTCCGCTGACGCTGCCGCGGTGTTGCGCTGGGCGGGACGGACCGACCTCGACGAGGCGGCCGGGCTTGGTGCGGATGTGCCGTTTTGTGTCGTTGGCGGCCGGGCAAGGGTCTCGGGGATTGGCGAGGTGGTCGACCCGCTCGATTACCGCGAGGAGACCCTCACGCTGCTCACCCCACCGTTTGGGTGCTCGACCCCGGCGGTGTACGCCGCGTGGGACGAGATGGGCGGTCCGACCGCCGAGGGCCCCAACGACCTTGAACCGGCGGCTCTGGTCGTCGAACCGCGCCTGGGGGTGTGGCGCGACGAACTGGCGGAAGCGACCGGTGAGGTGCCGTTGCTGGCGGGGAGTGGCTCGACGTGGTTCGTGCGCGGTGACTACCCGGGCCCGGGCAGGGTGGTGGTGCGGACCGTGCCTGCAGGTTGGCACCCGGCTGGCACCGACGGCTGAACCATCCCCGGACGCGCAGCGTCGGGGAGCAGCGTCGGGCTACTTGCCTTGTGCGCGGCGTTGGAAGCGTGTGCGTCGGAGCATCTTGCGGTGCTTCTTTTTCCGCATCCGCTTCCGGCGCTTCTTGATGAGCGATCCCATGAGGGCGTCACCCTACCCACATGGGCCACCTCGGTGCGAAACGGGGCTCGCCGCAACCCGCTGGCCCGGACCGGTCGCTGTGACGACCGTTCACAACCCGGGCCCCGCAGCGGGCTGGGTGTGGTTCGGGGGAGAGGACTCGAACCCCTACGTCGAGGACCAAAACCTCGCATGCTGCCGATTACATCACCCCCGAAGGTGCTCCCACCCTACCGGGGTCGCCGAGGCGGCACGTGCGTCACCGGGACGAGTCGTCGCCGACTCGGCGGCGCGACGCGCTAGAAACATGGCATGGGTGACCGGCCGCTGTCAGCGATTGTGCTCGCTGCCGGTGAGGGGACCCGCATGCGCTCCGCTCGACCCAAGCCGCTCCACCTGCTGTGCGGTCGGGCAATGTTGGTCTACGTGCTCGACGCGCTCGCCGACTGCGATACGGGTCGCGCCGTGGTCGTGGTGGGGCACGAGGCCGAGCGGGTCACCGAAAAGCTCCGCGAACAGGACCCCTCGGTGCGCCTCGACTTCGTCGAACAGGCGGTGCAGCGCGGGACGGGGGATGCGGTGCGTGTTGGCCTCACGTCGTTTAGCGACGAGGAACTCGACGGCGACGGCGACGTGATCATCCTCCCCGGTGACACCCCGCTGCTGCGACCGTCCACCATTGCCAGCCTCGTCAATCACCACCGCGAAAGCGGGGCGGCCTGCACGGTGCTCACCGCCGTCCCCGACGACCCGACCGGGTACGGCCGGGTGGTGCGTGGACCTGACGGCGCGGTGAGGCGCATCGTCGAACACGCCGATGCCAGCGTCGGAGAGTTGACCATCGGTGAGGTGAACACCTCCATCTACTGCCTCCGTCTCGCCGAGCTCGCCCCGGCGTTGCGTCGCCTCGAGCCCCAGAACGCCCAGGGCGAGTACTACCTGACCGATGTCGTGGAAGTTCTCGCTGAGGCCGGCTACCTCGTCGGAGCGGTGACCGCTCCCGACGCCGCCGAAACCCAGGGCGTCAACGACCGGTTCCAACTCGCTGCGGCTGAAGCCGAACTGCGGCGACGCACCAACGACGAGCTGATGCGCGCCGGGGTCACGATGGTCGATCCCGCCACCACCTACGTCGACACCACGGTGCAACTCGCCGGGGACGTCACCCTGTTTCCCGGCACGATGCTCCAGGGCCGGTGTGTGGTGGGGAGCGGTACCGAGATTGGACCCGACGTGAGGCTCACGGACTGTTCGGTGGGGTCGGACGTGACGGTGTCGTATGCCAACGGCACCGACGCCACCATCGGGGACGGCTGCGTCGTTGGCCCCTACGTGGTGCTCAACGCCGGTGCAGCGCTCGCCAATGGGACCCGAACCGGTTCGTTCGTGGTGATCGACCCCGGCGGGCGGTGAGAGGCCACCGGGTGGTTCCGGCCCGGGACGGCGGCATGACAGACTTGGCGCCGCCGGGCGGAACGGGGGGCTGGACCCCTGCCGGGGAGAGGGACTGATGGAACTCGTCAGCAAGAAGCGACTGCACCTCGTGTCGGGTCGATCCAATCTGCCGCTCGCCGAGGCGATCGCCGAGCGACTCGGTGAGCCCCTCGGGGACGCCAACATCGCCGAGTTCGCCAACGGTGAACTCCACTGCCGTTTCGGGGAATCGGTGCGAGGCACCGACGTGTTCATCATCCAGAGTCACGGCACGGTGCCCGGCATGTCGGTCAACGACGCCATCATGGAGCAACTCATCATGGTTGACGCCGCCAAGCGGGCGTCGGCGAAACGGATCACCGTGGTGTGCCCGGCGTTCGGTTACGCCCGTCAGGACCGCAAGTCCGAGGGTCGCGAACCCATCACCGCGAAATTGATCGCCGACATGTTCGCCGCTGCGGGAGCGGACCGGCTCATCAGCATCGATCTGCACTCCGGACAGATCCAGGGCTTTTTCGACGGCCCCGTTGACCACCTCACGGCCATGCCGGTGCTCGTGGAGCGACTCGCTGCCCTTGAGGGTGACCTCGTGGTGGTCTCGCCCGACGCCGGACGGGTGAAGGTGGCCGAGCGCTACGCCAACCAGCTCCACGCCGATCTCGCCATCGTGCACAAGCGCCGCCTGAAGGGGGTCAAGAACACCGTGGAGGCCCTCGACGTCGTCGGTGAGGTCGATGGGCGGACATGTGTGCTCATCGACGACATGATCGACACCGCCGGAACCATCGTGGCCGCCGCCGACCAGCTGCGGGACAAGGGTGCGGCGGAGGTGGTGGCGGCCTGTACCCACGGGGTCTTCTCCGGGCCGGCCATGGATCGCATCCGGGCATCATCGATCTCCCGGCTATTTGTGACCGACACGCTGACCATGCCCGCCGACCTGCCGTTGGACAAGATCGAGGTGCTCTCGGTCGCCGGTGTGGTCGCCGACGCCATCGACGCCGTGTTCGAGGACACCTCGGTCAGCGAGATCTTCGGCGGGGCCAACCAGAGCTGACTCCCGCAGGGGAACCGGCGTCGCTTTTCCCTCGGCGCCCCCTGACCGGTAGGATTGCCCGTCGGCGTCACCGCCGGAGGTCCGGGCGTCCCCGGGCCTGTTCGAGATCCGGCCCACCGGCCACCATCAGGAGAGTCCTGCAGTGAAGACCACCGACATCAGCCTGACGGCCACCACCGGCCGTGCCATCGGCACCGGCCCGTCCCGTCGAGTGCGCACCGAGGGGCAGGTCCCCGGGGTGGTGTACGGCCTCGAGTCGGAGGCCGTTGCGGTCACCGTGCCGTGGCCCGACCTTCGCCGTGCGCTGTCCACCGATGCCGGCCAGAACGCCCTCATCGAACTCGACATCGATGGCTCGACCTACCTGTCGATCGTCACCGAACTCCAGCGTCACCCGGTGCGTCGTGACGTGATCCACGTGGACTTCCTGCGTATCGACCCCGACAAGCCACTTTCCGTCGACGTGCCGATCGTCCTGTCGGGTCGCTCCGAGGCACTCGAGCACCGCAAGGGCATGGTGGACCAGATCATGTACACCCTCACCGTGCTCGCCCGCCCCGGTGGCATCCCCAACCAGATCGAAGGTGACATCTCAGGCCTTGAGATCGGCACCAGCCTCACCGTCGGCGACCTTCCTCTGCCGGACGGGGTCACCACCCCCATCGACACCGACGAACCGGTGGCCATGGGCAGCCCGACGCGTTCGACGGTGATCATGCAGCAGGAAGAGGCCCGAGCCGCCCGCATCGCCTCTGGCGAAGCCACCGAGGAAGACCTCGCCGCTGCAGCCGGAGGCGGCGACGCCGACTGAGTCGGACTGAGGTGGGCGTCAGGCGCAGTCGCAACACTGAGCGGCGCGGTACTCCCGCCGACCTGCTGGTCGTTGGTCTGGGCAACCCCGGCCGGGACTACGTCGGTACCCGGCACAACGTCGGGTTTGATGCGGTGGAAGCCTTCGTCGACCGTTTCGGTGGCCGGCTCCGACCGGTCAAGGGTGTCCCCGTGCTGGCCGATGAGGTCAGGGTGGGGACCTCGAGGGTGGTCGTGGCCGAACCCACGACGTACATGAACGAGTCCGGCCTGGCGGTGGGTCCACTCATGCGTCGTCACGGCATCGACGACCCGACCAGGTTGGTCGTCGTCCACGACGAACTCGACCTTCCACCAGGACGCCTTCGGGTCAAGGTGGGTGGAGGTCTCGCCGGCCACAACGGGTTGCGGAGCATCCGCGCCCATTGCCACACCGACGAGTTCATCCGGGTCCGCATCGGGGTCGGCAAGCCCCCCGACCCCTCCCGGGGCGCCGACCACGTTCTCCGACGGGTACCGGCCGCCGAGCGCCGCCTGCTCGACGCCGTCGTCGCCCATGCGGTCGACGCCCTTGAGTGTCTCGCCAGCGACGGCCCCGACGTGGCCGCCGAACGGTTCAACGGGATTGTCGTGGAGTGAGCACCCCCTCAGATCCCTCCGGCGCCCTTCGCCGCCTCATTCGACTCCTCGACCCGGACCCGGCCATGGTCGACGTTCTCGGTTCCCGTTCGGCGTCGCTGGTGGTTCCTGAAGCGGCGCGGGCGCTCAGCGTGGCGCGGCTCGCCCACCTCAGTGATCGCCGGCCGCTGCTGGTCGGGGTTCCGACCTCGGCCGAGGCGGAGCGACTGGTCAACGACCTGTCGGTATGGCTGGGCCCCCACGAGGTGGAGTACTTCGCGGCGTGGGAGACGTTGCCCTTCGAGCGGGTGAGTCCCGGCGTTGAGGCGATGGGTCGGCGCCTGCGCACGTTGTGGCGGCTGACCGCCCCGGATCGGGTGCCTTCGGTGGTGGTTGCACCCGTGCGTTCCCTGATCCAGCGACTCGGGCCGGTGGCAGACCTTGCGCCCATTGAGGTGCGGGTCGGTGACGACCTTGACCCGGTTGCCCTCGTGGAAGGCCTCGTGGCCCGCGGGTACCGGCGGGAGTATCAGGTCGAGCACCGTGGGGAGGTTGCGGTGCGTGGCTCGATCGTGGACGTGTTCCCGTCCACAGCCGACGTCCCGGTGCGTATCGACCTGTGGGGCGACGAGGTGGACCGGCTCACCGAGTTCTCGGTGGCCGACCAGCGCTCAAGTGCGGACCTCGCCTCGGTGCAGATCTTCGGTTGCCGGGAGTTGGTGGCCGACGATGCGGTCCGGGCCCGCGCTGGTGCTCTCGTGGAGCGCGAACGTTGGGGGGCGGAGCACTGGGAGCGTCTGGCCGAGGGGCAGCTGTTCGACGGGATGGAGTCATGGTTGCCGTGGCTCGTTGACGACGAGGTGGTCGTCGGTGACCTGCTCGGCGCCGATGGTCTCGTGTTGCTGATCGATCCTGCCCGCATGCGTGACCGGGCCGCCGACCTGCTGGCCGAGGAGGCGGACCTCGCCCAGACCCTGGCGAGGACGTGGGGAGTCCCCGCCCAAGGTGATGCTGACGCGCCGGACCTGCCCCGACTCCACCTGCCATTCGACCGGCTTCTCACCGGGACCGATGCGCCGGTGTGGAATCTGCCGTCGGCCTCTCCGTCGCCTGACACCCCGGCGGTGGCCGCCACCGGCTGGACCGCGGTCCACGGTGACCCGGGGGGACTCATCAACCAGGTGCGGCAGTTGTCGGGGGAGCGGTACCGCATTGTGGTGGCCGCCGACGGCGCCGGGTCGGCGGCCCGCCTGACCGAGCTGCTGGTTGCGGCCGGTGTCGACGCCGTGGTTGTCGACGACGGGGACGTTGACTTCACGGTTGCGGGGGTGCGTGTCGTGGTCGCTGGCGTCGAGCGAGGCGCCATCCTCACCGCCGTCGGGGTGGCGGTGCTCACCGAGGCTGAACTGACTGGTCGTCGACGCACGCACCGTCGGGCCCGGCCGAGGACCCGACGGGGCACGGGTGCCGTGGTGTTCGACGATCTGGTGCCCGGTTCCCACGTCGTGCACGCCCATCACGGGGTGGCCCGTTATGCGGGGATGGCGACCCGGGCAATCGGCGGGGTGGAGCGCGACTACCTCTTGTTGGAGTACCGGGGTGACGACCGGTTGTACGTCCCGACCGACCAGGTGGATCTGGTGCGTCCGTGGGGTTCGGGCGACGCCCCGAAACTGAGTCGCCTCGGAGGTGGGGAGTGGCAGCGCACGCGGGCCAAGGTCCGGTCCGAGGTGACCGAGATCGCCCAGGAGTTGGTGGTGCTCTACCAGACCCGCCTGCACACCCCCGGGCACGCATTCCCGCTGGACACCGAGTGGCAACGGGAGTTCGAGGCGGCGTTCCCCTTCACCGAAACCCCCGACCAGCTCGCCGCCATCGCCGAGGTCAAAGCCGACATGGAACAAGCCCACCCCATGGACCGACTGGTCTGTGGCGACGTCGGGTTCGGCAAGACCGAGGTGGCGTTGCGGGCCGTGTTCAAATGTGTGCAGGACGGTCGTCAGGCAGCGGTGCTGGTCCCCACGACGCTGTTGGCCCAGCAACATCACCAGACCTTCGCCGACCGATTCGCCAGCTACCCGATCCGCGTCGAGGTGTTGAGCCGGTTCCTCACCGCGTCGCAGGTGCGAGCCGTGCTCGCCGGCATGGCCTCGGGCGAGGTCGACGTGGTGGTCGGTACGCACCGCCTGTTGGGTGAAGACATCCGTTTCGCCAACCTTGGCCTGCTCGTCGTCGACGAGGAGCAGCGCTTCGGCGTCAGTCACAAGGAGCGCATCAAGACGCTGCGGACCGACGTGGACGTCCTAACCCTCACCGCCACACCCATTCCCCGAACTCTCGAGATGGGCCTCACAGGCATTCGTGACCTGACGCTGTTGCAGACGCCGCCAACGGATCGCCAACCGATCCTCACCTATGTCGGGCCCTACGACGACCGGGCGGTGGCTGAGGCCATCCGTCGCGAACTGCTCCGCGAGGGTCAGGTCTTTTTCGTGCACAACCGGATTGCGGACATCGACCGGGTGGCGGCGGGCATTGGTGAACTGGTGCCCGAGGCGCGGGTGGCGGTCGCCCACGGCCAGATGGACGAGGGTTCCCTTGAACAGGTGGTGGTGGATTTCTGGGAGGGCAACTACGACGTGTTGGTGTGCACCACCATCATCGAGTCAGGCATCGACATGCCGACGGTGAACACGCTCGTGGTGGACCGCGCCGACCGGTTGGGACTCGGACAGTTGCACCAGTTGCGCGGCCGGGTCGGACGGGCCGGCCAGCGGGCGTACGCCTACCTGTTCCACCCCCCCGATCAGGTCCTGACTGAAGAGGCACACGAGCGGCTGCGCACCATTGGCGAGGCGACCGAGCTGGGCTCGGGATTCCGTATCGCCATGCGGGACCTTGAGATCCGCGGGGCGGGCAACCTGCTGGGGACCGGGCAGTCGGGGCACATCGCCGCCGTCGGGTACGACCTGTACTGCGAGATGGTGTCCGAGGCGGTCGCCGAACTGCGGGGCGAGGTGCCCCCCGACGAGACCGGAGTCACCGTCGAGGTGCCGGTGGCCGCTCATCTGCCCACCGCCTACGTGGAGCGTGAGGACCTGCGCCTTGAGGCGTACCGGCGACTCGCCACGGTGCGCACGGCGACAGAGGTCGACGACATCGAACGGGAGTGGATCGACCGGTACGGTCCGGTGCCCGCCGCCGCCCAGGTCCTGTTGGCCATCGCCCGGTTGCGGGCCGCAGCGTTGCGCACCGGGGTGCGGGAGGTGGCCGTGACCCGGGCTGAGGCCATCTCGGGACCGCGGTGGATGGCACGCCTCGAACCGGTGGTGTTGCGGGCGTCGAAACAGGCGCGTCTGGAACGGCTGTACCGCAACGCCTCGTGGCGTCAGGCCACCTCGCAACTTCTGCTGCCCGTCACGTCCCCTGATGCCGCGCCCGCAGAGTTGCTTGACGCCATGGCTGACCTGCTTGACGACCTGCCCGCCTAGTACGCTT
>CAMAQM010000049.1 GCA_945860545.1 Bifidobacterium breve
GCAACGCCCTCAGTCTCGAGTTGGTGGACGAGATGTCACGTGCGCTCGACGTCCTCGAGTCCGACGGCACAACCCGGGCGCTGGTCGTCACCGGTGCAGGCAAGGCGTTCAGTGCCGGTGCCGACCTGAGTCAACTCGGCGAGTCCCGTGAGGCGGGGCTGCGCTCCATTTACGAAGGGTTCCTTCGTATCGCCCACTCTCCGCTGGTCACCGTGGCGGCGGTCAACGGTCCAGCGGTTGGGGCGGGCATGAACCTGGCGTTGGCGTGTGACGTGCGGGTGGCGGGTCGCTCCGCCCGTTTCGACACGCGTTTTTTGCATCTCGGTATCGGCCCCGGTGGCGGACACACGTGGTGGCTGCAACGACTCACCGGTCCCCAGACCACCGCCGCCATGGTGCTCTGCTCGCAGATACTCGACGCCGACGACGCCCACCGGGTGGGCCTCGTGTGGACGGTCACCGACGATCACGAGTTGTTGGAAACCGCCACCGGGCTCGCTTGTGGTGCAGCCTCGGCACCAGCCGAACTGCTGCGACGGACCAAAGCAACCCTGGCTGCGACGGCGCACGGGACGCACGCTTCTGCGCTGGAAACAGAACTGGTGACCCAACTGTGGTCCATGGACGAGCCTGCCTTCGCCGAGCGGCTCGCCGCCCTGCAATCGCGCATCCGCAACGACTGAACCAGCCGGAAGTCGTTCAGTTCAGCGGGGTGGAGGACTCGGCTCCGGCGGGGTCCAACAGCCACGTCGCAACCAGTTGATCGCCGCGCTCAGCCCACTCCTCAGCGGTGATGGCGTAACGGACGTGGTCCTCCCACACCCCGTTGATCTCAAGGTAACGCTCGGCCACCCCTTCGCTGCGAACGCCCAACTTGTCCACCACCCGTCGGCTGCGGTCGTTGCGGGGAATGATGGCGATCTGGAGCCGGTGCAGGCGAAGCTCACCGAACGCCCAGCGGGCAAGGGTGACCAGTGACTCGGGCATGTAGCCGTTACCGGCGTGACGATGATCCATCCAGTAGCCGACGTACGCGCTCTGAAACGCCCCGCGCTGCACCGAGGAAAGATTGATCTCCCCCACGAGCTGGCCGGCCACGAAGATCCCGAACCCGAACGCCGTGCCCAACTGGAACTCCCGTTGCCGGGCGTCACAGCGCACACCGAACGACTGCGGGTCCTCCACCACGTCGGGCTGCCCGGGGAGCCGGGCGGGTTCCCACGGTCCGAGCCACTCCGCGTTGGCGCGACGCACCTCACGCCACATGAGGAAGTCACCCGCCACCAGCGGCCGCAACGACACCCGCCGACCGGGCAGTTGCAGCGGAGCGGAAGGGTGCCGTCGCCTCACGGGGAGAACAACTCCTCGAGTGCGGCGAGCAGCAGGGTGACGTTGCGCAGACGGGCGGTGTGACCCATCAGCCCGACCCGCCACACCTTGCCCGCCACCGGACCGAGCCCACCACCGATCTCGATGCCGTAACGGTCCAGCAGGAGCCGGCGACAGGCCGCCTCGTCGAGTCCTGTTGGAAGCACGTCGGGAGGCACCACCACCGACGTCAGCTGGGCGAGGCGGTGTCCCTCGGCGGCGAAGGGTTCAAGACCCAGACGAGCCAGTCCATCTTGGAGTACCTCGCCGCACTCGGCGTGGCGGGCCCATGACGCCTCGAGGCCTTCCCCGAGCAGCACTCCGAGTCCGGCGTGCAAGGCGTACACCATCGAGATCGGGGCGGTGTGGTGGTAGGCGCGGGAGCCGCCGGCACTGACGTAGTCAGCGATCATCGAAAGATCGAGGTACCACGACTGGGGGCGGTCCACGAACCGCTCCCGTGCCCGTTCGCTCGCCGTGAACGGGGCGAGGCCCGGAGGCACCCCGAGACACTTCTGGGTCCCCGAGTAGGCCAGGTCCACACCCCACCCGTCGATCTCCACCGGCATCCCACCCAGTGAAGTCACACAATCCACGACCAGCAGCGCATCGCCCTTGCCATGCCCCAGACACCCCACGTCGTTGCGCACCCCCGTTGACGTCTCGGCGTGCACCACGGCGATCACCGCCGGGGACGGGTGGGCGGCGAGCAACTGTTCGGGGTCGAGCGGCTGACCCCACGGCGCCTCAACCCGGACAATCTCGGCGCCACAGCGTCGGGCGACCTCACACATCCGTTCGCCGAACGCGCCGTTCACCCCGACCACGACCACGTCTCGGGGGCGAACGACGTTGACGAACGCCGCCTCCATCCCCGCCGACCCCGTGCCCGACAGGGCGAAGGTGAGCGGGTTGGTCGTGCGCCACACCGCCCGGAGCCGCTCGTTGGTCTCGTCCATGAGCGCCAGGAAGGCCGGGTCGAGATGGCCCATGAGCGGCCGACCCAGCGCCTCGGTCACCTCCGGGTAGGGGTTGCCCGGTCCGGGACCCATGAGGACACGATCCATCTGGCTCACGTCGTCAACGCTAGTTGCGGTTGAGTAGCGACATGGCCAGTCCGTCGAGGATGTCAGCCTCGCTGACCAGACACTCGGCGAACCCGAGGGTCCGCATGGTCTGCACCAGCACGCACAACCCGCCCACAATCACGTCGGCTCGTTCCGGTTCGAGACCAGGGTTGTGACGTCGGTCATCAACCCGCTCGGTGGCGAGAGTGCGGAACACGTCCTCCACGGCCGCCTTGGTCAACACGAAATGATGAATGGCGTCGCGGTCGTAGGTGGCGAGACCCAACTCGACCGCTGCGGTGGCGCTCACCGTGCCGGCGAGACCGACGAGGGTGTGCGCATCGACCGCACCGGGCACTTCGCGCATGACGTCGTCGAGATGCAGCTGCACCACCGACAACGCAGCGGAGAGTTCCTCGGGCCGTGGTGGGTCACCGGCGAGAAAACGTTCGGTCACCCGGACACATCCCAGATCCACCGACAGGCTGCCCGACACCTCGTACCCGTCGGCGGTGCGTGACCCCAACACGAACTCGGTGGAGCCGCCCCCGATGTCGACGACCAGGAACGGGGCATCGGCGGGATCGAGGTCGGCGGTGGCCCCGGCGAACGAAAGGGCCGCCTCGTCGGTACCGCTGAGCAACTCGGGTCGCACGCCGAGGAGTGTCTCGGCGGCATCGAAGAACTCATCGCGATTGGCGGCGTCACGGGCCGCCGAGGTGGCCACGGCGCGCACGGTCCGCACCGAGGGCGTGAGTCCGTGCTCGTCAATGACCGCCCGGTAGTCGGCCAGTACCGCCACCGTGCGCGCAATCGCGTCTTCGGTGAGCCGGCCGGCCTCATCCACCCCGGCACCCAGGCGGGTGATGGTCATGCGACGGTCGACGGTGTCGAACCCCTCAGCGGTGCGGCGCGCCACCAGCAAGCGGGTGGAGTTCGTGCCGCAGTCAATGGCGGCGACCAGTTCGGGTGCGTCGGACATCACTGTCACGCTAGGCCAGTGACTCGTCGTCTCCGACACCGAGGCGCTCGTGGACCCATGCCCCCACCGGGTCCTCACCCCCCGCCAGCCACCACGCATAGTGGGCATGGAGACATTTCACCCCGCGCCGGGTGCCGCCTACCCCTCCCGACGGCGTCGGGCCCCGGTGATGGGCGGGCAGGGCGGCGTCTCGCTCGGCGGCGGCCCGCTCGTGGGCCGAGGCGAGCTCCACCGGGTCGACGGCCGCCTCGGCGGCGCGCACGCCACCAGCGGACTCGAGGCGGCCCACCAGCCGGTTGAGCTCAGGGTCGACGAGCCAGTACCGCGTCGGCATGGGGGTTCCGTCATCGAGCAACGGGGTGTTGCACAACACGACCGGAGCGCCACTGTGGGCGTCGCGGACCACAACGGAGAAATCGCCCTGCGGTGGGCGACCCAACAGGGCCTCCACCGCAGGGCGATCGTTCTCGGTCAGCGGCGCCGACACCCTGCGCAACGGGCGACCGCCCGGAGCGTCAAAGGTGTCAGTGGGCACCGATGAGGGGACTACGAGGCCGAGGTCGTCGAGGTCGGCTGGGCCGGGGTCTGGTAGGCGCAGCCCTTCTCGAGAACCTCGGGCGGGTAACCGGCCGAAGCCGCCCCACAGATGTTGCCAAGGTCGAGGGGGACCCAGACGCCGTCCTGCTCCTCAAGGATCACTGACTTCAGGGTGGGGGGAGTGGTGCTGTCGTCAGCGAGCCACGCCCAGGCGTAGTCATCCTCACAGCCGAAGCTGTCCATGAGATCGAATTTCGGGTCGACCTGGGTCAGTGCGGCGGAGATGATCGCCCCACGGGTGCAGTCGCCACCAACGCCACCAGCGGTGGTGGTCGTGCTCTCGCCGGCGGTCGTGGTGGAAGGCGCAGCCGTTGTGGTGCTGTTGGAGGAAGATTCGTTGCTGCTGCATGCCGCTGCGCCGAGCGCAAGGGCCGCCACCGCGGCAAGGACGAGAAGGGGACGACGGGACACGGTGTGGACCTCCTGAATGACGGGTACCTGGGACAACATCGAACTGCGGCCAGAGGTGGGCGCAGCGCCCCGACACTAGAGAAATCATGGGCGGAGGTGGCGCATCCTCAGCCCTCGAGCCGCCGGAACCCCCGCCAGGCGAACCACCCGAGCAGGCCGATCATGGCTGCGAGCGCCCCCACCCCGGGAAGCACGGCGTCCACCGTGACGTCGCCCACGAATCCTGAGCGGGCCATGCCCAGCACCGCCGTGATGGGATTCACCCGAGCCGCCCAGTACAGCCAGGTGCCCTCCATCTGTGAGAGCGGGACGAGCCCCACCGAGAGGAACATGGCTGTGAAGATGCCGACCTGGATGAGTCCGCCTGATCGCTGGGTGCGGGTGCGGTACACCACCCCGAGGCCCCAGAGCCCCGCCGAGACCGCCACTCCCATGGCGGCCAGCAACAACACGGCGATGGCCAGCACCCCGCCGGGCACCGTCGCCCCGGTGAGCAGAACCGCACTCACGACGATCACCGTCGGCACGAACGCCCGCAGCGCGCTGTAACCGAGCGCACCAAGGATCAGGGCGAGACGAGGGGACGGGGCGAGCAGCAGGCGGTCGAAGAAGCCGTTCTCGAGGTCCCGTCCCGCCCCGAACGCCGACCCGAATCCGGCGAAGGATGCGCCCTGGAGGACCGAGAAGGGTGCCACCCAGTTGAGGATGTTGTCGGTGGGGAACCCGGGAAGCAGCGTCACCGAACTGAACGCACCACCGAACGCGATGACGAAGAACAGCGGCATCACGATCATGGGAATGAACGTGGCCGGGATGCGTACCGTGCCGAGCAGGGACCGGCGGATCAGCGCCAGCGCCACCGGGACCACACCAGCGGCAGGACCGACCGGTCGGGTGAGGCCAGCGGCCGTCGGGGTCGGGGACGTGGCGGTCATGGCATGCGCACCCGGCGTCGGAGTTGCATTGCGGCGAAACTCACCGTCACGACGGCGAAGCCGCACGCGATCCCCACCGCCCGCACGACGTCGTCGAAGGCGAGGTCGGAGATGACGAGATCGCGGGCGGCGTTCATCATCCACGACAGTGGGTTGCGTTCCGCCACCCACTGGAACCAGCCGGTCATGAGCGCGGTGGGAAAGAACGCCGACGAGATGAACAGCAGCACGAACACCAACGGGAAGAAGTTCTGCACCGCCTCCTGGGAACCGGTGCGCAACCCGATGCCGGCAGCGAACCCACCGATGCTGACGGCCAACAACACGGCGACGACCACGAGCACCGCCACCGCCACAGGGCCGCCCTCCACCCGGGCGCCGAAGAGGGTGAACACACCGATGAAGAACAGGGCCTGCACCACACCGAGCACCATCGCCCCGCCGAGACGGCCGAGGAGGATGGCGGGACGGGCCACCGGCGACGACATGAGCCGGTCGAAGAAGCCGTCCTGGATGTCGAGGGCGATGTCGGCCCCACCCACGATGCCTCCGAAGAGGACCCCTTGGATCAGCGTGGCGGGCAACAGGAACTGCAGGAACGAATCCACCGGTGGGAACCCGGGAAGGTCCACCGTGCGGGACAACGAAGCGGCGTTCACCGCTGCGATCAGCAGTGGGAACACCAACCCGGGAACCCAGGTGGCGGGCTGACGGACGATGGACAACAACGCGCGGCGACCCATGGCCACCGTCGCCGGCACCAACGCCGTTGCCCGCCCCGGCGCCGGGGTCGTCACGGCGACCGCACCGGGACCGCTCACGAGGTGCCACCCCGTCTGCGCCGGCCACGGCGGCCCTCGGCGGCGGGCTCGGTGCCACCCTCGTCGTCTCCATCGGTGGTGGCCTCCTCGGCACCTTCCAACCTCCGACCGGTGGCCTCGGCGAACACGTCATCGAGACTCGGCTCGTGGAGTTCCATGGCCTCGAGTTCCGCCCCGAGTTCATCGAGCACACGCACCACGTCAGCCACCGCCCCCGCGCCACCGTCGAGGCCCACGGCGATTGCTTCAGGTGTGGGGGCCGGCCGTTCCGTCCCGAAACGCCCACTCAACACGGCCCGAGCCTCGTCTCGGTGCCCGGCGTCGACCCGCAGCACCAAGGTCGGGGCGCCGACCTGTGCCTTGAGGGTCTGGGGGGTGCCCTCGCTCACGATTCGGCCGCGATCGATAATGGCGATCCGTCCGGCGAGCTGGTCGGCTTCCTCGAGGTACTGAGTGGTGAGCAGCACGGTCGTGCCGTTCTCGGCGTTGAGTGAACGCACCTCCTCCCACAGGGCGATCCGACTCATGGGGTCAAGGCCGGTGGTCGGTTCGTCGAGGAACAACACGGCCGGTGCGTGCACCAGCGACAGCGCCAGATCGAGTCGTCGGCGCATGCCACCGGAGTAGCCGCCGACCCGACGGTCACCCGCTGCGGTGAGCCCGACCCGCTCAAGCAACTCGGCCCCGCGTCGTTTGGCCTCGATACGTCCGATGCCGTGAAGGGTCGCCTGCAACCGCAGCAGTTCGTTCCCCGTCATCAACGGGTCGATGGCGGCATCCTGGAGTGCCACCCCGATGGAACGACGCACCAGGTCGGCGTCGGTCACGACGTCATGGCCGGCCACACGGGCCCAGCCGCCGGTAGGTCGCAGCAGGGTGGTGAGCATCCGCACCGTGGTGGATTTCCCGGCGCCGTTGGGCCCAAGGAACCCGAAGATCTCACCTTCGCGCACCTCAAGGTCGACCCCGTCGACAGCGACGAGGTCCCCGAAGGAACGGCGAAGGCCTGCGGCCTGAATGGGAAGGGACATCGTGGTCCTCCTGCCGGCACGCGCCGGCGCCGAACGTCAGGGTAGGTCGTCGCGTGGGGCGCGGCCGGTGAAGGGCCAGCCCGGTGGGATCACGGACGGATCGAGTGGCGCGGGGAGCACCTGGTAGATCTCTTCTCCCGGGCGGGCCAGACGGAAGTCCCGGCGCGCCACCCGTTCGAGTTCGGCATCGGTGTCGAGCGCCTCGATCTGGGCGGCGTTGGATTCGACGAGGCCGGAGAGGCGCTCGAGTTCCGCCTCGGCCGCACGGACCTCCCCTTCCCGTTCGAGATGCATACGCGCCGGACCGATCCCCAATGCGAGGATCCCGAGCACGACCACCGCAGTGAGGGCAACCGGAAGGTGTCGTCGCAGCCGCGATCCACCCGCCGAGCCGACATTCGTCGACTCGCTGCGGCTCGACCCTCCGTACCCCAGCAGCGCGCGTCGGGGTTTGACCGCCGGGTTGCGGCGGCCCGGGTCACGCCCGCGGACGTTCCCGGCCTTGGTCACCGGCCACCTCGTGGGGCGAGCGCAGCAATGCCCCGGTAGGCGGCGGTGTCACCGAGTTCGTCCTCGATGCGCAACAGGCGGTTGTACTTGGCCACCCGGTCGGACCGCGCCGGCGCACCGGTTTTGATCTGGCCACAGTTGGTGGCCACAGCAAGGTCGGCGATGGTGGTGTCCTCGCTCTCGCCGGACCGATGCGACATCACCGACGTGTACGCCCGACTCGTCGCCAATTCGACGGTGTCGAGAGTCTCGGTCAGCGTGCCGATCTGGTTGACCTTGACCAGCACCGAGTTCGCTGCACCACGGGCGATGCCGTCGGCCAGCCGGATCGCGTTGGTGACGAACAGATCGTCCCCAACGAGCTGGACCCGGTTCCCGAGCGCTTCGGTCAGGGCCACCCAGCCGTCCCAGTCCTCCTCGGCCATGCCGTCCTCAATGGAGACCAGCGGGTAGCGGTCCACGAGACCGGTGAGGTAGGCAGCCATCTCGTCCTTGTCGAGACGCCGGCCTTCGCCCGCCAGGGTGTAGACCCCGTCAGCGAAGAACTCCGTCGACGCCACATCAAGGGCGATGGCGATTTCATCGCCGGGGGTGCGGCCGGCGCGTTCGATGGCCTCGAGCAGCAGTTGGATGGCCTCCTCGTTGGAACCGAGGTTCGGGGCAAAACCGCCCTCGTCGCCAATGGCAGTGGCCAAACCACGCTCTGAGAGCACCGCCCGCAGGGCGTGGTAGGTCTCCACCCCCCACTGCAGCGACTCCCTGAAGGAACCTGCCCCGACGGGCATGATCATGAACTCCTGGATGTCCACGTTGTTGTCGGCGTGCGCCCCTCCGTTGATGACGTTCATCATCGGTACGGGAAGCACGTGGGCGTTGGCCCCGCCCACGTAGCGGTACAAGGGCATCTCGATGCTGGCTGCGGCGGCCTTGGCCACGGCGAGGGAAACCCCCAGCACGGCGTTGGCGCCAAGCCGCGACTTGTTGTCGGTCCCGTCAAGGTCCAACAACATGAGGTCGATGCCACGCTGGTCGAGTGCGTCAAGCCCGACGAGGACGTCACAGATCTCGCCCTGCACGTGCTCAACGGCCGCCGAGACGCCCTTGCCACCCCACGCAGCGCCGCCGTCGCGCAACTCGTGGGCCTCGAACTGCCCCGTGGAGGCACCCGAGGGGACGATGGCGCTCCCCACGTCCCCGGTCTCGACGTACACCTCAACCTCGACGGTCGGGTTGCCTCGGGAGTCGATCACCTGCCGGGCGTCGATGTGTTCGATGATGCTCACGTCTACTCGTTCCGCTCTCGTGGTCAGGTTCGAACCGCCACGTCCCGCCGGAACGCGCGCGGCCCAACCTCGTGATGAGGGTACCGTCGATTCTGCCACCGCAGGGCACACCCTCCGCGGATCATTGGCAGTCAGCCTCGATGCGCCGGAACGCTTCCGCTCGGGCCCGCGCCACCCGACGCAAGGCTGACTCGGGGTCAATCCCCTGCTGTCGGGCATGATCGACGATGTCGAGCAGCGCCATCCCGACCATCACCTCAGGGTCAGTGGGCTCGTCTGGGGGCGGTGCGGTCACACCGGTGGTGGCCGCCACCGACTCGGACTTGCGCAGCACCTTGGCGGCGTAGGCCAACGCCGGAAGTCCGACAGGGATCCCGTCAAAGACACTGTCGCGGTTCTTCTCGTCCTTTTTGGCTCGCTCCCACGACCCGGCCAACTCTTCAGCGGTCGTCTCGGGGGTGTCTGCGAACACGTGGGGGTGACGGGCCACGAGCTTGTCGTGAATGCCGGCGGCGACGTCCGCAAGAGTGAACCGACCAGCCTCGGCCCCGAGGGTGGCGTGGAACAGCACCTGGAACAGGAGATCACCGAGTTCTTCTTCAAGGTGGTCGTAGGCGTCATCGACACTGGGGTCGTCGGGAGCACAGGCGTTGAGCACATCGAGCGCCTCGAGCACCTCATGGGCCTCCTCCAGCAGGTGCGGCCGCAACGATCCGTGGGTCTGGGCCCGGTCCCACGGACACGCCTGCCGCAGGGTGGCGACCAACTCGGCGAGTCGAGCCATCTCCGCAGCCACCCCGAGGCGCAGAGGCGGGATCCACAACGAGGTCAGGTGATCGGGTTCCACCCGGTCGAGTTCGTGCCACACCACGTGACGGACCTGCTCGTCGGGTCCTCCGAGGCCTGACAGGACCACCACCTCGGGTGCCTCGTCCCCCTCCACGCTGCGATCCACGGCGTCCCCAACGGCGAGTTTCACCGCTTCAAGAACCTCAGGCCGGTCACACTGGGCCACCAGCAGCGCCCCCATGGAGCCGGCCGCCTCGAGATCGAAACGGTGACCGTCGACGATGCGTGCCCCCACGGCGACGGGGTCGACGCCGAGCCGCACCCAGGCCAGGTCCACGAAACTCAGTGCCGGGACGAGCACCACCTCGATGTCCTCGGTGGCGACAAGCAACTCAACGGTGCGTTCGGCGACCACCGGCGAGCCGGGGACGGCGTAGAGCACGCTGCGCTCCTCGATGGCCGCAGCCACCAGTCGCTCCACGATGGTCGTGTACACGTCCTCCATGTGCTCGGCGGTCTCGTACACCTCGTCGAACGAGTTGAACGCAAAGCGGCTGGCGAGGTGCGCCGCTGCAGGGTGACGCAAGGTCCGCACGAACCGGACAGGCTGCTGTTCAATGGCGGCGACGGCGGCGCCAGTCAGCAGGTCCTCGTCGGCCGGACCGAGGCCCACCACGACGACACGGGGGACGGCGCCGGGCGCCACCACCTCACTGCCCCTGGAGCAGGTCTGGGTCGAACGCGGGGAACAGATCCTGGGTGTTCCCCGGGGCAGGCGCAGCACCCGTGGGCGCCACCACGGCTGCCTGTTCGGCGTCCCAGGTGCCAAAGCGGGGGTTCACCACGACCGTGGTGCGACCGGCGGTCTCCACGACGATTTGGGTCAGGTCCTGTTCGTCAACCTGGGCGGCCTGCTCGAGCTCGGCTCGAATGTCCTCGGCGATGTCTTCATACGCCGGCACCCCTCGGGCGTCGAGGCGGATGAGGTGGAACCCGAACTGGGTGCGGACCACGGCGCTCACCGCGCCCACCTCGAGGGAGGCGAGGGCTGCCTCGAACTCGGGCACGAACGAGCCACCGAAGTTGCACCCCAGAGACCCGCCATCGCGGGCCGAGGCGGTGTCGTTGGACACCTCAGCGGCGACGGTCTCGAACGACTCCCCAGCGGCGAGACGGGCGGCGGCGGCTTCAGCACCGGCGAGCGCGGCGGCCTCCTGATCGGCGGTCGGTTCGCCACTCCCGGGGTCCGCCGGATCGAACGCCAACAGGATGTGGCTCGAACAGGTGTAGTCCTCAAAACGGGCGGCGTCGGCCACGACCTGGTCGTAGGCCTCCCGGACGTCGTCGTCGGTGATGGACCCCGCCCGCTCACCGAGGGTGGCCACGAGCACTTCCTGGGCGGCGATGAGGTCAACAAGGGTGTCTGACAGCGAGACGGGGAGAGCCTGGGCCTCGGTGGCTTCGGCGAGGCGGCCAACGGCGTTGCTGCGGGCGCTCTCGGAGATCTCGGCACCCTCGGCGCTGACGGCCTCGACCAACAGACCGCTGTAGGCGTGAAGGTTCAATAGCGTCACGGCGAGTTGACGCTTCTGAGCGGCAGCGGCCTCCCCTCCTGCCGCGATCCCCGACGTGTCGGCCCCCACCAGGGTGCCGGCAAGGGCCGGGTTGTCGATCAGGAAATCGATCTCGGCGGTGAGCTCGCTCACCGAGAGGCGACGATCGCCAACCTCGAGCGCACCGGCATCGAGCGGGGTTCCGCCATAGGCGCAGCTGGTCGACACGAGTGCGACCGCGAGTGCGGTCACAACGGCACCGAGGCGGCGACGACGGGCAGGTCGGAAACGGCGGGACGTGAGGGGAGCGTTCAGGGAGGCCACAGGAGACCGAAGCGTACTAGGCGGGCAGGTCGTCAAGCAGGTCAGCCATGGCGTCAAGCAACTCTGCGGGCGCGGCATCAGGGGACGTGACGGGCAGCAGAAGTTGCGAGGTGGCCTGACGCCACGAGGCGTTGCGGTACAGCCGTTCCAGACGCGCC
>CAMAQM010000050.1 GCA_945860545.1 Bifidobacterium breve
TGGCCTTTTTCCATTCGCGCACCCGGGCGAGGGACTCCGGCGAGTCGATGTCGGCGACCGAGCGTGGTTGATCATCGGAGAACGGGGCGGTGGCCTGCTCCCAGCCCTTGGGGCGGACCCCGAGACGCTTGGCCAGCATGGCCACGAGAATGCGTGACTTCTCATCGCCGTAACCGGGCAGGCTGCGCACCCGGGTCATCAGTTCGTCGGCGTCGCCAACCCCGGCCCACAACGCTCCAGCGTCACCACCCCATTCGTTGGTGATGTGGCGACACAGTTCCTGGGTGCGTTTGGCCATCGACCCCGGAAAGCGGTGGAGCGCGGGCTTGGCGGAGAACACTGCGGCGAACGCGTCGGGGTCCATGGCGGCGATTGCGGATGCGTCCAGCCCGCCGAGGCGTTCCGCGAGCGTGGCGGGACCCTTGAAGGCCCACTCCATGGGGATCTGCTGGTCCAACAACATGCCGATGACGAGGGCCAGTGGATCGGTGCTGACCAACTCGTCGGCCTCGTCGATGCCGGTGACTCGGATAGCGGGAGTGCTCATGGCTGTGAGGCTACCCCTCCGGTGTGTGTCAGCATCTGCGTCGTGACTCTCGAGGTGTACACCGATGGGGCCTGTCTCGGAAACCCCGGACCGGGCGGTTGGGCGTGGGCTGCAGTGGGCGGTCCCTGGGCGTCAGGGGCGGCATCAGCCACAACCAACCAGCGCATGGAGGTCACTGCGGTCCTTGAGGCACTCGTGGCGCTCGGCCCCGAGGCCGGCGACGTCGAAATCGTCAGTGACTCGACCTACGTCGTTCACTGTTTCAACGATCGCTGGTGGGAGGGCTGGGTCCGGAGGGGTTGGAAGAACTCCCAGCGCAAGGCGGTGGCCAACCGGGACCTGTGGGAGCCGTTGATTGACCTCGTCGTGTCCCGGGGTGGGGTGACCTTCCGGTGGGTGAAGGGTCACAGTGAGGACCCCGGGAACGATTTCGTGGACGGTCTCGCCGTCGAGGCTGCCCAGTCCCAATGCGGCCGTTCCGGTCTCCACGGCCTCTGAGAGGCCGGGATTCGTTCGATTTCCTCCTTGACCGACGGGTCAATAGGCTGCGCCCATGGACATTTCTGGAGCATCAGCAATCATCACCGGCGGCGCCTCAGGTCTTGGTGAGGCCACGGCCCGCGCCCTCGCCGAGCGAGGCGCCAAGGTCGTCGTCGCCGACCTCAACGATGACAAGGGCACGGCCCTCGCCGCCGAACTTGGTGGGGCTTTCGTGCGAACCGACGTCACCGATTCCGATCAGGTCATCGCCGCCATCGCCGCCGCCCAGGATCTGGGCCCGGTGCGCGCCCTTGTGAACTGCGCCGGTATCGGCTGGGCCACCCGCACCGTCGGCAAGGACGGCGAGTACTCGTCGGCCCATGATCTCGATATCTTCCGCAAGGTCCTCGAGGTGAACCTCGTGGGCACCTTCAACTGCATTCGCCTCGTCGCCACGGCCATGGGTCGCGAAGAGGCTGTCAACGAGGACGGCGAGAAGGGGGCCATCGTGAACACGGCGTCGCTCGCTGCGTTCGACGGCCAGATCGGCCAGGCGGCCTACTCGGCTTCCAAGGGTGGCGTGGTGGGGATGACCCTGCCCATCGCCCGGGATCTCGGCGCCGTTGGGGTGCGGTGCTGCACCATCGCCCCCGGCCTTATCGACACCCCCATCTACGGCCAGGGCGACGCCTCCGAGCAGTTCAAGGACCGCCTAAAGAAGGACGTGGTGTTCCCCAAGCGTCTTGGCTACTCGACGGAGTTCGCCAGCCTTGCCGCCGAACTGATCACCAACAGCTACATGAACGGCGAGACGATCCGTCTCGACGGTGCGGCCCGTCTCGCCCCGAAGTGATTTCAGCCGCCTCGTGCGGCGCCTGACAACGACCCGCCCGCCGGCACCACGGTGTCCGCCCGGCGGGTCGTGTCGCGCCCAGAGGGAGACCGGTCAGTTGCTCGATGTCATGTAGCGATCGAGCAGCTCGAGCGTCTGTTGCATGTTCCCAACGGCTTTTCGATCCATGCCGGGGACCTGGATGAGAAGTGGGATCCGGGCCGTCGACCAGTCAAAGGTCTCCGTGACGGTGCAGGACTGCTCACCGCTTGGCTCGATGGTGTAGCGCCAGCGGTGGCCACCCATGTGTCGCCACGCGATGCGCCGGTCGACCTCGAACTCCACGACCTCGTTGCTGATCCGGTAGGGGACACCGAGTTTCATGTCCATGCCGAAACGGCTTCCCAACTCGAGCAGCGGGCCGGAATCCTCCCTCGCTGCCTTGACCGTCCCGGACCCGTCGATGACGGGGTGGAGGGCAGGGTTGCGCAACACGGCAAACACGTCAGCGGCCGGCGCCTCAATGGTGCGGCTCACCGAAACGGCCCGATGGCCCCAGACGACGTCACTCACTTGCCCAGCTCCTTGCGTAGTGCCCCATCAAGATCTGGGCTCGTGAACTCGAACCCGGCGTCAACCAGCGTGGAGGGGAGGACCCGTGCGCTGGTGAACAGCAGTTGTTCGGCGAGTTCGGCCCCGAGCAGCAACTTGGGACCGAAGGCGGGAACGGGAAGCAACGTGGGGCGGCCGAGCACATTTCCGAGCACCTTGGTGAACTCGGCGTTGGTGACGGGGTGAGGTGCGGTGAGGTTGACGGGTCCACGCACATCGTGATCCAACAGGAACCGAATCGCTCCGACCTCATCTTCAAGGCTGATCCACGACCACCACTGTCGACCCGACCCGAGCCGGCCGCCGAGGCCCAGTTTGAAAAGTGGCAGCGTCTTGGCCAGCGCCCCTCCCGAAGGGTCAAGCACGATGCCGGTGCGGAGATGCGTCACCCGGATGTCTGCCGCTTCGGCCGCCGCGGTGGCCCGCTCCCAGGCCTCACACACCTCGGACAGGAAGATCGCGCCGGGTCCTGATTGTTCGGTCAGTTCTTCATCGCCGCGGTCACCGTAAAAACCGATGGCGGAACCACTCAGCAGCACCGATGGCTTGTCGGTGAGGCCAGCCAGCGTCGTGGCGAGAAGAGTTGTGCCATCAACCCGGCTGTTGAGGATGCGCAACTTCTGCTGCGGGGTCCACCGGCGCTCAGCAATGCCTTCCCCGGCGAGATGCACCACGGCGTCGAATCCCTCAAGACTGTCGGCGTCGATGGTGCCCGCCTCAGGGTTCCATGCGATGGCGTCCTCCCCCGGACGGGGGGACCGTCGCACGAGGGGAACAACTCGGTGCCCCTGGTTGGTGAGGGCGGTGGTCAACGCCCGGCCAATCAGCCCGGATGCCCCGGTCACGACGATGTCCATGGTGCTCCTCATGGGGTGAGTGCCTGCGGACCCGGAAGGTTCCGCTGCGTTTGTGGGCCGAGGCTCGGGGGGATGAGCCTGACCTCACGAAACGTGGAACAGGGCGCAGCCGCCGTCTATTCCCGACCGGCCCGGTGATGATGGTTGACGGCATGGCGATCGGGAACCAGCGGGACCGTAGCGGGGGTCGCTGTGCCGCTACAGTCGCCCCCAGTGAGCACCCGCCGGCTGATCATCCTCTCCCTTCTGTGCGGTGTGGCGATCCTGGTGGCGTTCGTCGTCCAACTCGCACTCGTCGTGTGAGAGGCGACCCCACAACACCGCGGCCCCGGGGTGGTTCCCTTTGGGCGAAGGTGCTGGTATCTTCTGTTCGTGCGGGTGGAGTGCGGCTGAGGTCGCCCATGTCCAGCGTGTCCCACCATCCCTGCTCGTTCCGTTTCGCCTTGCGGCGATCCCTTGGAGTTCTTGTCGTTGCCGCGGCCCTCATCGCCGGGTCTGTCCCGGTGGCGTCGGGGGTCTCGTCAGCCCAGGATGAATGGCTGACTGAGGCTGAACGCGCCGAGGCGGGTGCCCGCCGTGCCCGCCAGAACGCCATCGCCGGCGAACTCGACGTGTTGCGGGCCACCGACCTCGAACTGCAAGCAGAAGCCAACCGACTCGCAGGACAGATCGCGGCGCTGGAGTCCGCAACGGCGTCCGCCGAGGCAGAGTTACAGGCAGCCCAGGAACGCAGCGAAGCCCTCAACGACGAGCTCGACACGGCGCGCACCGAGTTCACCGAACGGCAGCGGATCCTCGAACAGCGCATCCTGCAGGCGTACATGTACCCCCGCTCCGACACGCTCTCGGCGGTGCTCGCTGCAGACGACCTCACCGAAGCGGAACGACGTCGTGTCCTTGCCGACAACGTCGCAGCCGACGACCGCCGCATCCTCGCCGAGCGGCAGGCCGCCGCCACCGAACTGGCACGCCTCGAGGTGGAGGTGCGGGCGACAGCGGACTCCATCGAGGCGCGGCTCGCCCAGCAGGAGTCTGATCTCGACGCACTGCGCGCTGCCCGGGCACGCGCCGACGAGGTGGCCGCCGCCCTCGATGACCGGATTGGTTCGTTCCAAGCCGAGGCCGAAGGGTTGGCGGCTTCGGAAGCCGACCTTGTGGCCATCATCGCCCGTCGGCAGGCGGCGGCGATCACAACGACGACAACCACCGCTCCTGCGGTGACCACCCCGCCTGATCCTGACGATCCGACGCCGCCGACCAGTCCACCCACGACTGCTCCTCCGGTGCCAGGTGGGGCTCTGGTGTGGCCCACCCAGGGCGTGCTGACGTCACCGTACGGGTGGCGGTGGGGGACGATGCACCGTGGGATCGATATCGGTGCCCCATCTGGGACGCCGATCTACGCCGCAGCGGGAGGGACCGTCTTTTACGCCGGCTGGATGGGTGGGTACGGCAACCTGATCCTCATCGATCACGGTGACGGCCGGGTGACCGCCTACGCCCACCAGTCGTCGCTTGCGGTCTCCGGCGGACAGGTTGGTCGAGGCCAGGTCATCGGGTACGTGGGGAGCACAGGTGACTCCACCGGGCCTCATCTGCATTTCGAACTGCGCGTCGACGGAACAGCCGTTGATCCCTTGCCCTACCTGTAGCGAACCGCGTCGTTGTCCGGTGGCGTCGGCCGGTAGGGTTGGGGCGCCGGGGTGTGGCACCGCGGCCGGTGTCCGGCACGGTCAAGATGACCCGAGCAGGACCCGCACATGGTTCCCGGGGCCGATGGCCCCGCAACATCGAGAGGGTGATCCCCACGCCTGAGAACGGTGAACCAGACGACGGTGCAGCGAACCACGACGTGGTCGTCATCGGTGGCGGCCCAGGCGGTTATGCCGCAGCCCTCTACGGAGCCGCCGCTGGCCTTGACATCGCGCTGATTGAGAAGGCCAAGATCGGTGGGACGTGTCTGCACGTGGGGTGCATTCCGGCCAAGGAACTGCTGGAGACGGCGTCCGTGTATCGGACGGTGAGCGAAGCCGCACGCTTCGGCATCACGACGTCGGCGCCCTCGGTTGACTGGTCGGTCACCATCAACCGCAAACAAGAGGTGATCGACAACCTGACGTCGGGCCTGACGTCGCTTCTCAAAGGTCGCAAGATCACGCTGTACGACGGAACGGGAACGCTCCAGTCGGACCGCTCGGTCGCGGTGAACGGCGGGTCCTCAGGTGAGGTCCACCTCACCGCAGACGCCGTCGTCGTCGCCACCGGTTCGGTGCCAAGGACGCTGCCCGGTTTCGAGGTGGACGGCAGAGTGGTCGTCACCTCCGACGAGTTCTTGTCAATGCCTGCGCTGCCCAAGACGGCGGCGGTCGTCGGCGGGGGTGCCATCGGATGCGAGTTTGCGTCCACCATGTCGGACATGGGCACCTCGGTGACCATTCTCGAGGCGCTTCCGAAGATCCTGCCCGGCTGTGACTCCGACGTCGCCCGGGTGGTCGAACGTTCCTTTGCCAAGCGGGGGATCGACATCCGCACCGCCACACGGGTCAATGGCCACACCCCGGGCAAAAAGGGTGGCACCGCGGTCCACATTGACGGGGCTGAAGACCTCGTCGTGGACCTGGTGGTGATGGCGGTCGGACGTCGACCCAACACGGAGGGTGCCGGATTGCCCGAAGCCGGTGTCGAGGTGGACCCGAGAGGGTTCGTGGTGGTTGACGAGTACTGCCGCACCAGTGTCGAAGGGGTGTGGGCGGTGGGTGACGTCATCGACACCCCGGCACTGGCCCACATCGGTTTCGCCGAAGGGATGCTCGCCATCCGCGACATCCTCGGCGAGGACGCCATGCCAATCGACCACGGCCGAGTGCCGTGGTGCATCTACTGCCATCCAGAGGTGGCGTTCGCCGGGCATTCCGAGCAATCGGCGAAGGACGCCGGACTTGAGGTGGTGGCCTCCAAGCATCGTTACGTCGGCAACGGACGCGCCCAGATCGTTGGCGATACCGAGGGCCTCGTAAAGGTGATCGCCCTCAAGCGGCCTGATGGCACAGCCGGTCAGATCGTCGGTGTCCACATGGTCGGCCCATGGGTGACCGAACAGCTCGGTCAGGCCTACCTGGCGGTGAACTGGGAGGCGACGGTGGATGAGGTGGCAGCGTTCATCCAGCCGCATCCGACCCTGAGTGAGTTGTTCGGCGAAACTGTTCTGTCCCTCACCGGCCGCAGCCTCCACGGCTGAGACCACCCACCCTACGGAGAAGCGAACCCATGTCGATGACCGAGGTCACGATGCCCCAACTTGGTGAGTCGGTCACCGAGGGCACCATCACCAAGTGGTTCAAGGCGGTCGGCGACGCGGTTGCCATGGACGAGGTGCTCTTTGAGGTGTCCACCGACAAGGTCGACTCCGAGGTGCCCTCACCGGTCGCCGGGTTCCTGACCGAGATTCGTGCCCCCGAGGGCGACACGGTCGAGGTGGGCGCGGTGATCGCAGTCGTTGGCGAGACCGCCCCTGTTGCTGGCGATGCCCCGCCGACCCCCGAACCTCAACCCTCGCCCACCCCAGTGCCTGCAGCGACCGCACCCGCATCCGCACCGACACCGGCACCGCCGGTGGCCGTCGGTGGAGCAGTGGCGTCCCCCCTGGTACGCAAGCTCGCCGAGGGTGCGGGACTCGACGTGTCGAGGATCGCTGGTAGCGGCGCAGGTGGCCGGGTGACCCGTTCGGATGTGGAGGCGGCCATCACCGCCCGTGGATCTCGACGCGGCGGCGCGCCCGCTGCCCGCCGCACGGCGGGATCAGGGTCGCTGCGGGCAGATCGCCCCCGGCCGCAGCCACGCTCGGGCACTGGGGACACCGTCGAGAAGTTCAACAACATCCGACGCCGCACCGCTGAACACATGATGGCCTCCAAGTCCGTCTCTGCTCACGCCATGACCGCCGTTGAGGTCGACTACGAAGCGGTGGAACGGGTGCGTGCCGAGCGGGGCGAGGCATGGCTGGCCGAGGAAGGTTTCGGTCTCACGTACCTGCCGTTCATCTCGCGTGCGGTGGTGCTGGCGCTCGCCGACTTCCCCCACATCAACTCCAGTGTCGGTGACGGCGAACTCATCGTGCACAACTACGTGAACCTGTCGATGATGGTGGACATGAACTTTGAAGGGGCGTTGGCCCCGGTGGTGCACGATGCCGACAACCTCACGGTGCGGGATCTCGCCCGGGCCGAGCGGGATCTCGCCGACCGGGCCCGCTCAATGAGCCTGTCGGCCGATGACATCAGCGGTGGCACGTTCACCATTTCGAACTCGGGGTCGTTCGGTACGCACCTCATGGTTCCGATCATCAACCAGCCGCAGGTCGCCGTCCTCAGCACCGACGGCATCAGTCGTCGGCCCGTGGTTGTGACCGCGTCGGACGGTTCGGAGGCGATCGCCATTCACTCGGTGGGCCTTTTGGCCATGTCGTGGGATCACCGCGCCTTTGACGGGGCGTACGCAGCCGGTTTCCTCGCCGAGGTCCGGGAGATCATCGAGACCCGGGATTGGGACGCCGAGTTGTGACCCCTGCCGGCCCGACCCTGCGGATCCGCTGGCTGGGCCGGACCTCCTACGACGACACGCTCGCCGTGCAGCACGGTCTGGTCGAACGTGGCCGGGATGACTGGTTGTTGTTGTGCGAACACCATCACGTGTACACGCTCGGTCGTCGAACCGACGAGGCGAACCTGTTGGCGGGGGTGGCCACCTCAGGGGCGGCGGTGGTGGCGGTGGACCGGGGTGGGGATGTGACGTACCACGGTCCGGGGCAACTGGTCGGCTACCCGATCCGAACGCTCCCCACCCGCAACGGTCGTCGTGTTGAGGATGGCGGCGTGGTGGACACTCGGGCGTGGGTGGCCGACATCGAGCAGCTCCTCATCGACGTACTGGTCCGGCTCGGACTCACCGACGTCGGTCGCGTCCCGGGGTGTCCGGGGGTGTGGGTTGCCCCCGAGAGCCCACGGCCGCGAAAAGTTGCTGCGATCGGGGTGCGCATCAGTCGCGGCCGCAGCATGCACGGGTTCGCGCTCAATGTCGATCCCGACATGGACATGTTCTCCAACATCGTGCCGTGCGGGATCTCCAATCGGCCCGTGACCTCGCTCGCCGCCGAAGGGGTCGACGTTGACATGCATCGCGTCGTTGACGTCGTTGCTGAACTCGCCGCCCAGCGTTGGGCGTGGGGGGCACGGGAGCGGGCTGACGTCGTGTGGCGTCACCGCAGCGAGGATCTTTCCGCGTTCACCCGTGGTGAGGGACCTGGCGCCCCCGTGGCACCCGACGCCCACGGTGTCGGGTCGTCACCGTCGACACCGGTACCGGTGGCGCTTGGCCGATCGGGTGACGCAACGGCTCGTCGACGACGCCGTCTTGACGAGGCCGGGGTGGGTGAGGGCGTTCCCATCGCTGAACGCAAGCCGGACTGGTTGCGGGCACCGGTGGTGATGGGGGAGCCCTACAGGGATCTCCGCAGGCAGTTTCGGGACCTCGATCTGGTCACGGTGTGTGAGGAGGCGGGGTGTCCCAACATCTATGACTGTTGGGCAGATGGCACCGCCACCTTCATGATCAACGGCGAACGCTGCACCAGGGCGTGCGGGTTCTGTCTGGTCGACACGCGGCACCCCGAGCCACCGGACCCCGCCGAACCTGACCGGGTGGCCCGCGCCGTTGACCAGTTGGGGTTGCGGTTCGCCGTTGTCACCGCCGTGGCCCGCGACGATCTCCATGACGGAGGAGCCGCCCAGTTCGCCGCCACCATCGCCGCCATCCGTCAACGGACCCCCGGGGTGTCCGTTGAGGTGCTCATCCCCGACTGCAAGGGCGACCCGGAGGCACTCCAGGTGATCTTCGACGCAGCACCCGAGGTGCTCAATCACAACATCGAGACAGTGGCGCGGCTCCAGCGTGCCGTGCGTCCGTCGGCGTCGTACACGCGCAGTCTGGCGGTGCTGGCTCGCGCCAAGCAGTCGGGTCTGACGACCAAGTCGGGGATCATCGTCGGCATGGGCGAGACCGACGATGAGGTCGTCGCCGCGCTCGCCGATCTCGCCGGTGTCGGGGTGGACATCGTCACCATCGGGCAGTACCTGCGGCCCACCACCAACCACCTGCCGGTGGCACGTTGGGTGCCCCCCGAGACGTTCGGTGGCTACGCCCGTGTCGGCGCGGAACTCGGCATCGGGCACGTCGAGTCGAGCCCACTGACCCGCTCGAGCTATCACGCCCGCCAGGCCGCCGACCGGGTCGTGCCGGTGACCATCGGTTCGTGAGGCAGGATTTCGGCCTGTGATGGAACTCGACGCCGCCACGTTCATGCTGCAGTGGGCCACCGGTGGCCTCGTATTCCTGTGGGTCACGTCGCGTCGCCGTGAGGTGGGCGTCGGCTACGGCTGGTTGTTGCGGGGCACCTACGGACTGTTCGCACTGGGTGCCGCCGTGGTCGGCTTCACGTTGGTGGACACCAACTGGGTGCGCGAGTTGTCCGCAGTTGGTGTGGTGATCGCCACGGCGGCGGTGCTCGGCATCTCCGTCCAGCGTCGAAAAGCTGGCGTGGCCGGGCAACGGGCGCTGGCTGAACAGCGCTCTGAGCGGGTGGCGGCAATGACCGGCATTGATCGTGCCGCCGCCGAACGTGACCTGTCGGTGCCCGAGTTCCCCCCCGGTCTTGATCTCATCGCACCGCTCATCGGCCTTGTCGGCGTGATCGCCGCCGGCCTGACCGGGGGCGACCCGGCGTGGCTGTCTCTCGCTCGCACACTGGTTGGGGCGCTGTTTCTCGGAGCGGTGTCTGACGCAATGTTGCTTGGCCACTGGTATCTGGTGCAGCCCGGCCTCAGCCGCGGTCCGCTGCTCGAGATGGTGCGGTGGACAGGCATCCTGTGGGTTCCCCAGGTGCTGTTGCTGCTCGTCCCACCCGGCATGGTGGCGATACTCGACGGCACGGTCGACGACGGGTGGGGCGGCATGCTCGGGTGGTTCTGGGTGGCGTGTGCGGTCACGACCGGTGGTCTGGTCTGGCTGACGCGGCGGGCACTGCGGGAGCGCTACTACTCGGCGGTGATGGCCGCCACCGGGTTGTTGTACCTGGCGATCCTGACGGCGTTCGGCACCGACCTGGTGGCCCGGGCGCTCATCGCCCAGATCCAACCCTGAGCCGCCTGGGCGGTCCGGGCCGTGGTGGTTCAGCGGACCACGAAGTACTTGGCCTGGGGGTGGTGGCAGATGATGGCGGAGGTGGTCTGTTCCGGCTGGTACTGGAACCCGGTGTCCTCGCTGACCTCGATGCCGAGCCGTCCCGCTTCGAGCAGTTCCGCCACCCGGGCGTTGTCCTCGAGATCCGGGCACGCCGGGTAGCCCCACGAGTACCGGCCACCCCGGTATTGCTGGCGGAACAGGCCGGCGAGGTCCGGGCCGTCCTCATCGACGAATCCCCACTCGGTGCGGATCCGCGTGTGCCAGTACTCGGCGAGCGCCTCAGCCATTTCAACGCCGAGTCCGTGGACGAGGAGGTACTCCTGGTACTCGTCGGCGGCGAAGAGTTCGGCGGTCCGGTCAGAGACGTTGTGGCCCATGGTCACGATGTGGAACGCCGCGTAGTCCGGTTCGCCGCTGTCGACGGGCCGGAAGAAGTCGGCGATGCACAGGTGTGGTTCGCGTCCCGACCGGGGGAAGGGGAAACGGGTCCGTTCTGTGGTGCGGGTCTCGTCGGTCCACACCACGAGGTCGTTGCCGTCGCTGTTCACACAGAAATAGCCGTACACGACCTGGGGAACGAGGAGGTTGGAGGCCTTGGCCCGGTCGAGTTGTTCGCGCAGCACCGGGGCGAGGCGGGCCTTGAACTCGGCGTCGGTCTCCACCGAACCGTCGTCGTGCTTGAGCGGACGGAACTGCCACTGGTTGCGGTACAACGCTGTCGTGTTCAGGTAGGCGGCGATGTCGTCGACGGCGATCCCCTTGACCACCTTGGTTCCAAGGAACGGTGGGACGAACACCTCATTGTCGGTGGCGACGTCGGCTGGTCGTTGCGGGGGTGGGGCGTCGTTCTCCTGACCCTGTGCGGCTGCGATCGCCGCGGCGGTGCGGGCCGCCGCCGGAACCCGCGACTCGGACGGTTCGCGTCCCCAGGTGGGGTCCTCGTCGGTTCCCGAGCGACGGATCTCACCGAGTCGGTCCATGACCCGCAAGCCCTCAAACGCGTCCTTGCCGTAGAACAGGCGACCCTCGTACACCTCGCGGAGGTCCCGCTCGACGTAGCTGCGGGTGAGTGCGGCCCCACCGAGGATCACCGGGACCTCGGCGAGGCCTCTGCGGTTCAGTTCCTCAAGGTTGTCGCGCATGATGAGTGTGGACTTCACGAGCAGGCCACTCATGCCGATGGCGTCAGCTCCGACCTCGGTGGCGGCCCGGATCATCTCCTCGATCCCGATCTTGATGCCGAGGTTGTGGACCTCGTAACCG
>CAMAQM010000051.1 GCA_945860545.1 Bifidobacterium breve
CGACGCGCACATGAGACAGTCCGGCGATGCCCGTGATGCCATCGGAGGGGGCACCAAACACCCGGGTCACCCCCAGGTGGGCCAACGCATCGGCCAGCACGTCCCCGACGCGGCGGGACCCGCCGGGCGTCACGTCACCACCATCGTTCACAGGATCCCTTTCAGCCCCGACGCCCGAACACCACGGTGTGCCGCACCGTTGCGGGCGTGTTCCGCTCACCGGATGCTAGGCGCCCCCCACGGCGACGACCCCGTCCTGGCCCGTTGATGGGGGGCGAGTGTGCCCGGCGGGGCCCCGGGGGACTAAACAAGGGGCACTTACGCGGATCTACCACCAGGAGAACCTCATGCCAGAAGCCGTGATCGTCGCCACCGCCCGCACCCCCATCGGTCGGGCGTTCAAGGGTTCGCTGGTGAACTGCCGGCCCGACGACCTGTCCACCATCGCCATCGAGGCCGCCCTCGCCCAGGTGCCCGAGCTTGACCGCAACGAGGTCGAGGACCTGCTGATGGGTTGCGGCCAGCCTGCGGGCGAGTCCGGGAACAACATCGCTCGCAACGTCGCCATCCTCGCCGGCATGCCCGACGTCCCCGGCGTGACCGTGAACCGGTACTGCTCGTCGTCGCTGCAGACCATCCGCATGGCGGCCCACGCCATCAAGGCCGGTGAGGGCGACGTGTTCATCGCCGCCGGTGTGGAAACCGTGAGCCGCTTCCACTTCGGCATGGCCGACAGCGGACCGCACAACACCGTGTTCGCCGACGCCGAGTCCCGCACCGAAGCGCGTGCCAACGGTGGCCAGGGGCCGTGGACCCCGCCGGCGGGACTCCCCGACGTGTACATCGCCATGGGCCAGACCGCTGAGAACGTGGCTGAACTCGAAGGCGTGACCCGCGAGGAAATGGACGAGTTCGCCGCCCTGTCCCAGCAGCGGGCATCGGCATCGCTCGAGCGTGGATTCTGGGAGATGGAGATCACCCCGGTGCAGACCACCGACGCCGAGGGCAACCCGGTGACGGTCACCACCGACGACGGCATCCGGCCCGGCACCACCGCAGAGAAGCTGGCCCAACTCGGCCCGGCGTTCCGTCCCGACGGTCTCATCACCGCCGGCAACGCCTGCCCGCTCAACGACGGCGCGGCCGCCGTGGTGGTCATGAGCGACACCCGTGCCGCCCAGTTGGGCATCACCCCCCTCGCCCGCATCGTCTCGTCGGGCGTGTCGGGCCTGAACCCCGAAATCATGGGCATGGGCCCCGTCGAGGCAAGCCGACAGGCGCTGCGTCGGGCCGGCCTTGGCATCGACGACATCGACCTCGTCGAGATCAACGAGGCGTTCGCCGCCCAGGTGCTCCCCTCCGCCCGCCACCTCGGCGTCAGCATCGACAAGCTGAACGTCAACGGCGGCGCCATTGCGGTGGGTCACCCCTTCGGCATGACCGGGGCCCGCATCATGACCACCCTGATCCACGGTCTCACCGAGGCCGACGGGCGTTACGGCCTCGAGACGATGTGTGTGGGTGGCGGCCAGGGCATGGCCATGATCGTGGAGCGCCTCAGCTGATCGGCACGGCGGTGCCGCAACGATGACGGGGAGGTGGCCGGTGGGCGTGCGCATCGCCCCGGCCCCCTACCGTCGGCACCGCCGCCACTACGAACGCGGTGACCACGACTGGGTGGTCATCAACAGCGCGGCCACCCTTGCCGAACTCGGCGAGCAGGCCGCCCCGGACCGGTGGGGGCCTGGGGTGCTGGCCCGCCTCGGCGCAGCGCTCGCCCGCCGACAGCAATACGGGTCGGCGCGCATCGAGCTGGAACGGTCGTGTGCGGCGCTGGCGTCGTCGGCGGCGGCGCACGAACTCGGGGACGGCGAGTTCAGCCAACTCCAACTCGTCGAGGTACTCATCGCCATGGGCCGCTTCTGGGAGGCCCGCACCTTCGCCGAACGCCTCCTGCCCCCCGGGCACCACCTCGCCAGTCGCACCGGTGCGTCACGGGGACTCGCCGCCGTGCATCTCGCCGGGGGCGACTCCGCCGGCGCCCACGCCTGGCTCGACGAGGCCGCAGCACGCGCCGCCGGTCTCGGTGGGGACCTCGGACTCGCCCTCGTCCACGCTGACCGTGCCGTGGTTGTGGCGGCCGCCGGGCGCCTCGGAGAGGCCGTGACGATGTGCACCGAGGTGCTCAGGCGACTCGACCGTGCCGGTTCGGGAACCCGCTCGACGACGATGGCGCTCACCCACGCCTCCATCACCGCCGCCACCGTCGCCCTCCACGCAGCCCACGGTGGCGACCTCACCAGCGCCACTCACCTGCTCGCCGAAGCGGACCGACGTGCCGTACTCCCCCACCGACCCGCCGATGAGGCCAACCGGGACGTGGTGCGATCCGCCGTGGCGCGCCTCAGTTCCCAACCACCGGGCGACCTCGCCGAACGGGCTGCGCGCATCCTCGGGGCGGTCGGCGCCGAACCGGCACGCGCCGTGGCGGTGCGCGAACAGGCGATGGTGGCCGCAGCCACCGGCCGTCAGGCCTCAGCAGTGGTGCTGGCCGATCACGCCGCAGGGGCGTTCACGAACCTGGGCATGGGCATCGAACGTCGACGCACCGAAGCGCTGGTGGCGACCCTCGGTCTCACAGACGGACCCGAGGAGGACCGGCTCAGGCCGTAACGACGCCCGCAGCGGTGAGTCGCGCCTGGGCACGACGCAGCGCTGCCTCATGCTCGACGTCGGTGTCGAGACGGGCACCTTCAAGGGCGGCGTCGCGTGCCCGCTCGGCGCGAGCCACGTCGATCTGGCTGCTGACCTCGGACATGTCGGACAGCACCCGGACGTGGTTGTCCACCACGGAGATGAACCCTCCGTGCACCGCCGCCACCTCACGGGTGCCGTCAGCGAGGAAGAACGTCATGGTGTGGGTCTGCAGTGCACCGAGGAACGGGGCGTGGCCCTCCATGAAGGCCACGTCGCCGCCACCGATGGTGCGCGCCAGCACCATGGTCACCTCGGCGTCGAACACCACCCGTTCGGGGCTGACCAACTCGACGTGCATCGGCATCAGGCGCCCTTTTCGAGCTCCCGGGCCTTGGCCCGGGCGCTGTCGGCGTCGCCCACGTTGAGGAACGCCTGCTCGGGAAGGTCGTCGAGATCGCCGTTGACGAGCTGTTCGAAACTGTCCACCGTGTCCTCCACGGGAACGTTGATGCCGGGCATGCCGGTGAACACCTCGGCCACGAAGAACGGCTGGGACAGGAACCGCTGCACCTTGCGGGCACGGTCCACCACGACCCGGTCCTCCTCGCTGAGCTCGTCGAGACCCAGGATGGCGATGATGTCCTGGAGTTCCTTGTAGCGCTGCAGCACTTCCTGCACCCGGCGGGCCACGTCGTAGTGACGCTGCCCGACCACCTCGGGAGCGAGAATGGTCGAGGTTGACGCCAGCGGGTCCACCGCCGGGTAGATACCCAGCGAGGCGATCTGGCGGGACAGCTCGGTGGTGGCGTCGAGGTGGGTGAACGTGGTGAACGGGGCGGGGTCGGTGTAGTCGTCAGCGGGCACGTACACCGCCTGCAGCGACGTGATCGACCGGCCTCGCGTCGAGGTGATGCGCTCCTGGAGCTCACCCATCTCATCGGCGAGGGTGGGCTGGTACCCCACGGCGGAGGGCATACGACCCAAAAGCGTCGACACCTCTGAGCCGGCCTGGACGAACCGGAAGATGTTGTCGACGAACAACAGCACGTCCTGGCCCTGCACGTCACGGAAGTACTCGGCCATCGTCAGTGCGCTCAGCGCCACACGCAGACGCACGCCGGGCGGCTCATCCATCTGGCCGTACACCAGAGCGGCCTTTTCAATGACGCCCGACTCCTGCATCTCGATCCACAGGTCGGTTCCCTCACGGGTCCGCTCGCCCACACCGGCGAACACCGACACACCACCGTGCTGGGTGGCCACACGGTTGATCATCTCCTGGATGAGCACCGTCTTGCCCACACCGGCACCGCCGAACAGGCCGATCTTGCCGCCCTGCACGTACGGGGTGAGCAGGTCGATGACCTTGATGCCGGTGGCGAAAACCTGCGCCTTGGGCTCAAGGGTGTCAAAGGCCGGAGCCTCACGGTGGATGGCCCACCGCTCCGGGGAGCCTTCGAGGGGCTGGCCACCGGTGTCGAGCGGCTCGCCGAGCACGTTGAACACATGGCCGAGGGTGGCGTCACCCACCGGGACGGAGATGCCGTGCCCGAGGTTGCGCACCGCCTGGCCGCGGCGAAGGCCGTCGGTGGGCTTCATGCACACCACGCGTACCCGGCTGTCACCGATCTGCTGGGCCACCTCGGCCACAACGATGACGTCCTCCTCACCGAGGTTGAGGGTCATCTCCACCGAGGAGTTGATCTCGGGGAGGTGGCCACGGGGGAACTCCACGTCGACCACGGGACCGGCAATGGCGACAACCCGGCCGTCCTTGAGTTCTGTGGTGGGTTCAGTCATGGTCATGTCTTGGGCTCTTTCCGATGTGTGGTGGCCGGTCGTCAGTGACGAACGGCGCTGGGGTCAGAGGGGTCGAGGTTCTGGGCAAACAGGTGGCGGGGCATGAGCCCCTCGGGCAGGAGGCTGTCAGGGTTGCCCCGGTCAGAACCGAGGGCTTCGGCACCGCTGACGATCTCCATGATCTCGGTTGTGATGGCGTCCTGACGGGCACGGTTCATCACACGGGTCAAGCTGATCTTGAGTTCCTCGGCGTTGTCGGTGGCTGACTTCATGGCCCGTTGACGGGCGGCGTGCTCCGATGCCGAGGCGTCGAGCAGGGCCGAGAAGATGCGGCCCTCGACGTAACGGGGCAACAACTCGTTGAGGATCACGGTGGGGTTGGGTTCGTACTCGAGTTCCGACGACCCTGCCGGGGCGCCACCGGTTCCCGACTCGTCACGCTCTTCCACCTCGAGGGGCAGGAACCGCCGGACCACCGCCTGTTGGGCGCCGGCGGAGAGGAAGCGCCAGTAAATGAGGACGCCGGACTCGAACTCACCCGCTTCGAAACGGGGCAGCAGGGCGTTGGCGATCGCCCTGGCGTCGTCGTAGGTGGGTCGGTCGGTCACGTCGAGGAACACTTCGCTCATCTCATACCCGCGGAAGCGGAAGTACGTCTGAGCCTTCGAACCAACGACGAACAGGGTGTAACCGAGACCCGCCGCCTGGCGGGCAGCGATCTGCTGTTCGGCCAGACGGATCACGGTGCTGTTGTAGGCACCGCACAAACCCCGGTCGGAGGTGATGACCACGATCGCTTCGCTGCGGGCGTCGGGGTACTGCTGGAGCAGTGGATGCTCCTTGGCGGCCCCCGCCTTGACGAGATCCAAGATGACCGCAGTCATCGACTCAGCGTAGGGACGTGCGGCCGAGGAACGCTCCTGGGCCTTGACCACCCGGGTGGCGGCGATCAGTTCCATGGCGCGCGTGATCTTCTTGGTGGACTCCACCGACTTGATCCTCCGACGGAGGATGCGCTCCTGGCCACCGGCCATCTCTCAGTCGTCCTCTCCGCGGGTGACCTCGGTCTCGGGCAACGTCGCCTCAGACCGTCCACCTGCAGCGGACTCCGACGCCTCAGACGCCTCACCGGCTTCGCCGGTGCCGCCTGCGGCCACGCTGGGAGCGAAGTCACGGGTGAACGCAGCCACCACCGAGTCGAGGTCGTCGGGCAGCTTCCCGGTGTCGCGGATCTCAGCGAGCAGCCCGGCGTAGCGGGTGCGCACATGGTCCAAAAGGTCGGCCTCGTAGCGCTTCACGTCGGCAACCGGGAGTTCGTCGAGGTAGCCGTTGGTACCAGCGAAGATCACCACCACCTGCTCCTCCACCGGCATCGGGGAGTTCAGGCCCTGCTTGAGCAGTTCGGTGAGGCGGTAGCCGCGCTCGAGCTGAGCGGCGGACACCTTGTCGAGCTCAGACCCGAAGGTGGCGAACGCCTCAAGCTCACGGAACTGGGCGAGGTCCAGCTTCAGGGTGCCAGACACCTTCTTCATGGCGCTGATCTGGGCGGCACCACCGACGCGGGACACCGAGATACCCACGTCCACAGCGGGGCGCACACCGGACTTGAACAGGTCGTCCTGGAGGTACACCTGCCCGTCGGTGATCGAAATCACGTTGGTGGGGATGTACGCGCTCACGTCGCCCGCCTTGGTCTCGATGACCGGCAGCGCAGTGAGCGAACCCGCACCCAGATCGTCAGAGAGCTTGGCGGCACGTTCCAGCAGACGGCTGTGGAGGTAGAACACGTCACCGGGGTAGGCCTCGCGACCCGGCGGGCGGCGCAGCAGCAGCGACATCTGACGGTACGCCTCGGCCTGCTTGGACAGGTCGTCGTACACGATAAGGGAGTGCTCGCCGTTTTCCATCCAGTGCTGACCAATGGCACAGCCGGCGTAGGGGGCGAGGTACTTGAAGGGCGCGGGGTCCGACGCCGGAGCCACCACCACCACCGTGTAGTCGAGTGCGCCGCGCTCGCGCAGGGTGTTCACCGTCTGGGCGACGGTCGAACCCTTCTGCCCGATGGCCACGTAGATGCACTTCACACCCAAACCCTTCTGGTTCAGGATCGTGTCGATGCACACGGTGGTCTTGCCGGTCTTGCGGTCACCAATGACCAGTTCGCGCTGGCCCCGACCGATGGGGGTCATGGCGTCGATCGACTTGATACCGGTCTGCAGCGGTTCGTGCACCGGCTTGCGGCCGGTGATACCGGGCGCCTGGATCTCCATGCGTCGCTCGATGGAACCCTGGATCGGCCCACGGCCGTCGATGGGCTGACCGAGGGCGTTCACCACACGGCCCAACATGGCGTCGCCGACCGGCACCGAGAGGATGCGGCCGGTGGAACGCACCGCCGAACCCTCGTCGATCGCCGATGACGCCTCGGTCGCACCGAGAATCACGGCGCCGATCGAGTCCTCGTCGAGGTTGAGGGCGAGGCCCACCGCGCCCGACTCGAACTCGAGCAGCTCGTTCACCGCAGCGTCGGGAAGACCCGACACCCGGGCGATGCCGTCGCCAACCTCGATGACGCGGCCCACCTGGGTGGCCTCGAGCTCGGGGCTGAAGCCCTCCAGGTTCTTCTGCAACGCCGCAGTGATGTCGGCGGTGCTGATGGTCAGTTCAGCCATGGGGTTCCTCGATGAATCGTTCGATGGTCGGGCGGATCAGAAGCTCTCGCGGAGCTGGGACAAGCGGCTGCGGACGCTGCCGTCGATGACGGTGTCGCCGATCTGGGTGACGATGCCACCCATCACGGTCGGGTCGACGATGACGACAACCTCAACGTCGAGACCGGTGGAAGCCTTCAGCGCCGAAGCGAGTCGGGCCTTTTGGTCGTCGGTGAGGTCGATGGCCGAACGCACCTCGGCGACCTGACGGTTGGTGCGGCTGGCGGCGAGCGCCACGACCTTGTCGACAATGCTGGTCAGGTCACGGACCCGACCGTTGGCCACCACCAGCGAGACCAGTGAGACGGTGACGTGATGGGCCCGGTCCCCAAGGACGTCCTCGACGATCTGCTGACGTCGAGCGGCCGGCAGACGCTGGTCCGACAGGGCGGTGCGGAGTTCGTCGTTGCCCTCGACGACCCGGGCGAACCGGAACAGTTCGTCGGAGACCTCATTGGCACTCCCCTCCGCCCAGATGACGGAGGTGAACGCCTCGGCGTAAAGATCGGAACGGTCGGTCACGATGACGCCCCCACCTTCGTGATGTAGTCCTCGACGAGCTTGCGCTTCGTGTCCTCGTCAAGACTCGAAGTCACGACCCGTTCCGCAGCGCCCACTGCAAGGGTCGAGACCTCAGCGGAAAGGTCGGCGAGAGCCTGCGAACGCGACGCCTCGACGTCGGCTGCGGCTCGGGCGGCGATCTCAGCAGCTTCGGCCTGGGCCCGCTCGACGAGCTGCACCTTCAGGGTTGCTGCGGTGCTTCGTGCCTCGTCGAGGATGCGCTGACGCTCGGTGTCGACGTTGGCAATGGAGTCCCGCACAGTGGCGAGTTCCGCCTCGGCTGCGCTTCGGGCGTCGACCGCCGACTGCAACTCGCCCTCGATGCGCTCGATGCGGCCGTTCCATGCCTTCTTGATCGCCGGCCCGCCCTTCCACCAGATCAGACCAACCACGAGGAAAAAGGCGATGGAGCCCCAGATGACCTCCGTGATCGGGGGAATGTGAGCACAGTTCTCGGCACCACAGGCCGACTTTGCTCCCAGGATCATCAGTTCGTTCACGTTGCTCTCCAGCTCCGAATCGTCAGTGCTCAGTTGGATGACACGTCGTCGAGGTACTGCTGCACCACCTGCTGGTGGTCAGCGGGATCAAGCGGCCGGTCGACCACGGCTGATGCGGCACGCACCGCCACCGAACCGACGCCTTCACGCAGGTCGGCGAGCGCTGCCCGCTTCGCTGCGGCGATGTCAGCAGCCGCTTCGCTGCGGATGCGGGCCGCCTCGGCCTCGGCGGCCGAGACGAGCACTCGACGCTCCTCCTCGGCCTCGGTGCGGGCACCCTCGATGATCCGCATCGCCTCTGCTCGTGCCGAGGCGAGGCTCTCGTCGTAGGCAACCGACTCCGACACGGCCTGGGCGCGTGCGCCGTCGGCCGCGGCGAGGTCGTCACGGACGATGTCGGCGCGGGCCTGGATCGTCCGCAGCACTGGAGGCAGGAACACCCACTTCATCAGTGCCCACAGGACGAGGAACATGAGCCCGCCCCAGAAGAGTTCGTTGTCGACGGGGAGGATCGGGTTGACGGCTTCAGTTGAAGCGCCGGCGGTACCGGCTCCCAGAACTGCCACGGTGGCGTAGGTCACGCCATCGCTCCTCTCATCGGGGCCTCGCGGCCCGGGTGGTCATCGGGGCTCTTGTGCCCCTTGGTCGTTAGGCCTTGCGGCCCATGTCTCTCGGTGGGTCCGGGGACCCTGTTGGGGTTCAGGGCTATGTGCGCCCTGTCCGGGACTGTCCCAGACCCCCGCAGATCGTGGTGGGAGGTGTCCTCAGGACGAGAACCTCACCCACCGACCGACCCCCGGGTCACTGCGACGGCGGACCGTCGCAGTGACCCGAAGAATCAGGCGAACTTCAACAGAATGAAGACCACGAAGCCGATCAGGGCGAGCGCCTCGGTGAAGGCGATACCCAGGAACATCGTGGTTCGGACGGTGCCGGCGGACTCGGGCTGGCGGGCCATGGCCTGCACCGACTGGCCGACGAGGTAGCCAATGCCGAGAGCCGGGCCAATGGCGGCGAGGCCGTAGGCCATGCCGGCGCCGGCAGCAGCCTCGATGCCCTTGAGCTCGGCGGCGGTGAGATCGGTGGCCTCGGCCGCCTGGGCGATGGTTGCAAGCACGCTCATCGGTTCTTATCTCCTGTGGTTGGGGTCGACCGCCGGGTGGACGGTGTTGGGTCGGTGCCGGCGGACCGGCGGTTGATGGATCGGATCGGACAGGTCAGTGTTCGTGCATCGCCCCGCCGATGTACACCGCCGCCAGGATGGCGAAGACGTACGCCTGCAGGAACGACACCATGATTTCAAAGGCCACCATGATGGTGAGCATCGTGAACGAGAACGGGGCGATCAGCACGGTGAGGCTGAGACCCCACACGGCTGCGGTGAGCACGGCGAAGGTCACGATGAGGATGTGACCCGCCAGCATGTTGGCGAACAGACGCACCGCCAGGGAGAACGGCCGGACGAGGAACGTCGACAGGAACTCGATGGGGGCGACGAGGATGTACAGCGCCGGCGGCACACCCTTGGGGAAACAGGCGTTGTAGAAGTACTTGGGCCCTTGGTGCTTGATGCCCACCCCGACGAAGAAGATCATCGTCATCACCCCGAGGAACAACGGGGTGGCCATACGGGCGTTGCCGGGCATCTGGAAGGTCGGGATGACCTCGAAGATGTTGCCGAAGAACACGTAGAAGAAGATCGCGGCGATGAACGGGAGGTACTTCTCGCCGCCGTGACCGATGGCCTGCTGCAACACGGCGTTGTTGAGGAAGTCGACCGAGGCCTCGGCGATGTTGCGCATGCCCCGGGGCACGAGCGCCTTCTTGTTCCCGATGAGGAACACCGCAGTCGTGAGCAACACGGCGAGCACGTTGATCAACGTGATCTTGTTGAAGCCCCACCAGGCGCCCTGATTGAAGAATTCGGGCCACTCCACGAGGAGTTCGATGGACGGATACTCGAGACCGAACACGGATCAGGACCCCTTCGTCGCAGGCTTCAGGCCGGGAAAGGCCAGGGTGGCGGACACGTAACGCATCTCCCAGAACAGGAGACCAAGGTGGGTGACCACGATGGTGAGACCAAGCGGCACCAGCTCCACCCAGCTGGCATCGCGCACGACCCACACGGCCAAGAAGATGAGTCCGAGACGCATCAGGTAGCCGAACAGGGCCGTGCCCATCATAAGGCTGATCGAGATCTTGGCCGTCCACGCCAGCATGGCGGCGGACGCCAGGAAGTTGGCGACCACGAGGGCGATGCCGTATCCGGTGGACAGGGCGCCGTTGAGACCCCAGATGGCGCCCGAGAGCACGATGAGGACCGGGGCGACCCAAAGCGCCCGCCGAAGGAGGTCGAGCGCCACCTCCATCTCGACGGCGGGGCCGTCGTCACGCATGGTTACTGCGTCCGCCACGGCGCCCCTGCCTCATGCATTTCCATCTCGGTCTTGTAGCCGTAGTAGATGCGCACCGACGCCCCGGAGAAACCAAAGACGGCGAATGCCACGGTGAACCACGGGAGGGTGCCGAGCAGGTTGTCGATGCCGAAGCCGACAAGGGCGAGGAGCACCGAGGACACGACCAGTTCATACGAACCGGTGCTGCGCCGCAGGTACTTCTGGAAATCGCCTCGTCGTGCGTCGTCCACGTCAGCCCTCTACACACGGGCGCACCGCCCGATGCCCTACTCCGGAATGCCCTCGGACAGTCGCCCGTCCTTGTGAAGACGTTCCCAAACTATGTCGGGCACCCACAAGCCCGCAAGTTGAACGAGCCCGCCGAGACCGGTCCGTCACGCACTCCCCTCCCCGTCCTCCCGACGTGCCCCGGTGGCCGCCGGCGCATCGGCTTTGACCCCCCGCACGCTCGGATGCAGCACGGTGTAGAGGACGAGCGCGAGCGCAGCAACGACGAACGGAACAACGGCATCACCGCGCCCCGTCAATGTCGGGACGAGAACGAATCCCGACAGCAACAACGTCCAGAACCACAGGATCGCCACGCTGCGGGCGTGACCGTGACCGAGCCGCATCAAGCGGTGATGGAGGTGGTCCTTGTCGGCGGTGGCCACTCCCTGACGGTTGGCGGCACGACGGACAATGGCCCACGCCGTGTCGAGGATGGGCACACCCAGAATCAGCAGCGGGATGAACAGCGGGGCGAAGAAGAAGAAGGTCTGGCCACTGAACTCCTGGTCGGTCCGGCCCCCCACCATCATGGTGGCCGCCGCCATGAGCAGCCCCAGCATCAGCGCCCCGCCGTCCCCCATGAAGATCCGCGCCGGGTGACGATTCCACGGTAGGAACCCGGCGCACATCCCCACCACCACGATCGACACCAACGGCGCCAACGTCGAAGCGGCGAGGAGACCCTCGTCGGTGAGTCGCAGGGAATAGACGAAGAACGTCCCCGCTGCGATGGCCACGATGCCCGCCGCCAGACCGTCAAGCCCGTCGATGAGGTTCACGGCCTGCACCATGCCCAACACCCACAACACACTGATCAGGTAGGACCAGTCGGGCGACAGCACCACGATTCCGGCGAA
>CAMAQM010000052.1 GCA_945860545.1 Bifidobacterium breve
GCCGGCACCCGACGCGCTGTGTGCCATGGTCGCCGACGCAGGGTTCCACGACGTGCGCCGTGTCGAACTCACCACCGGGGTTGCCCAGCTCATCACCGCCACACGGAGCGGTGCGTGACCAACCCCGGCACGTTGCGCGCACGGTCGCGCCGACTCGACGTCGAGGTCGACCTGGTGTCGGTGGCGGGCGGCAGCGGGGTGTTGTGGGGCTCACCTGACACCTCCCTCGCCGGTCGTGGTGAGGCGGCACGACTCGTGGTGGACCGATCCGACCCGGCTCGCTGCGCGGCGGAGGTGGCGGCGTTCCTCGGCGCCGTCGACACCCACGACGAACTCGGCGCCCCCGGCAGTGGACCCGTGGCCCTCGGTGCATGGCCGTTCGACCCTGATCGTCCCGCCGAACTGGTGCTGCCCGAGATCCTCGTCGGTTCGGCCGGCGACGGCACCCGGTGGGTGACCACGGTGCTGGCCGACGGAGCCACCGACGACGACCACGACCGGGCAGTCGACGGTCTGCTCAGCGATCTGGCCGACCACGACGAACGCACGCTGGCGGGCTTCTCAACGTCTGAACCGCTCACCCCGTCGACCCTGTCGCTTCGGGCGGTGCCCGATCCCGCCGTGTGGTGTGCCGCAGTGGCCGCCGCGTGCGAACAGCTGCGTTCGGGGGTGGCGGACAAAGTTGTGCTGGCACGCGAGATCGTGGTGGAGGCCGACGACGACCTGCCGGTGGCCGCCATCCTGCGACGGCTGCGCCGGACGTTCCCCGACGCCCTCCGTTTCAGCATCGACGGTTTCGTGGGGGCGAGCCCCGAGTTGCTGGTCGCCCGCGTCGGGGACATCGTGCGGTGCCACCCCATGGCCGGCACCGCACCCCGCTCGGGCGACCCCGCCGCCGACGCCCGACTCGGCGCCGCGCTGCTGGCGTCGGAGAAGAATCGCGTCGAACACCGCCACACCATCGACCTGGTGCACGACACCCTCATCGGGTTCTGCTCCTATCTCGACGAGGACGCCGAGCCGTCGGTGGTGGCCATGGCCAACGTGCAACACCTCGGCACCCGGGTGCAGGGCCGTCTCAGTTCGCCACCGGCGTCAGTGGTCGAACTCGTGACGGTCCTTCACCCGACCCCGGCGGTGTGCGGCCGCCCGCGCCCCGCCGCACTCGAGCTCATCGGGCGTCACGAGAACATCGACCGGGGTCGCTACGCCGGCCCGGTGGGGTGGGTGGACTCGGCGGGCAACGGGTCGTGGGCGGTCGGGATCCGGGGCGCCCAGATCGACGGCACCACCGCCCGGGTGCTCGCCGGTGTCGGCGTGGTGGCCGACAGCGACCCGGTGGCCGAACTCGCCGAGACGCGGGCCAAGCTGCAGGCCATGCTCGGCGCCATCGTCCGACCCTGATCTACCCCCCGGTGGGTGCGCTTCGGAGCGCGTCGGCCACCGAAGCGTGCACGGCGTCGTGCACCTCGACGTTGGCGGCCCGCTCGGTGTGAACCACCCCGAGCCGGGCGCCGCTCCCCGGTGTCGCCCCCGACACGAACGTTGCGAGTTCCTCGGTCGTGCGCAGTGTCGTCGCCGATATCCCGTGGGCGGCGGCCAACCCCACCAGGTCCACCCCGTGGGGCGTGCCGAACAGCACCTCGAACGATCGGGCATCGAGCGCCGCCGACTGTGGCAGGAACGAAAAGATCCCACCCCCGTCGTTGTCCACCACCACCACCGTGAGATCCACGCCGCGGGCGGGCAGCCCGATGAGCGCAGTGGAGTCGTGCAGTGCGGCGACGTCGCCGATGAGCACCACCACCGGGTCCGACGAGGCCAGGGCCATACCCAGTGCGGTCGAGATCACACCGTCAATGCCGTTGGCTCCCCGGTTGGCACGCACCCCAAGGTCGCTGCGGGGCGCCGAGTACCACTCGACGTCGCGGATCGGCATTGACGACGACACGACCAACGTGACCCCCCTGGGTGCCGAGGCGACCACGGTGCGGGCCACCGCCGGCTCGGAGGGTTCACCGGCAGCGTCAACGGTGGCGGCAATCGCTTGGGCTGCAGCGTCGTCAGCGACCCGCCACGTCGCCAGCCACCCTCGCTCACCCGAATCGGACGGCGACTCGAGTTGTCCGGTCACCGCAGCGCACAACGCTCCGGGCTCGCCAGCGATCAGCACGTCGAGCGATCGGCCGGGATCGAACCGGGTCCCGTGCGTGGTGACGCCGATCTGTCGGGCACCATCGATGTCGTCGAGCCAGCGCCCGAGCACCTTTGACGCCGGCAGGTCACCGAGGCGCAGCACCACCTCGGGGTTGAGTCGGGTGGCGGTCGGCGGGTCACGCAGCAGGGCGTCGACGTGGGCCACCACACACGGATGCTCGACGCGACATCCGCTGCGGGGGTCGGCGATCACTGGCCAACCGAGCCTTGCCGCCAACGCCAGCACGTCGGCGGGTTGGGCGATGCCGCCCCCGGCCACGATCACACCACGCGCGAATCGGGCGGCGTCAGCGACCAGCGCGACCTCTGCGGTGTCGGGTTCGCACCCACCCGCACCGGCCGTCGTCGACCCGTCGACGACCGGGAGCGGACCGGGCGTACCCACCAGCGGTTCGGTGAACGCCAGGTTGACCTGCACCGGCCCCGGCGGCGAACCCAACGCCGCATCCAGCGCGGACTGGGCGAGGTGTCGCCAGTCCGCTGAGTCTCTGCCATCAGGGACGCCCGGGTCGTAGAACGCCCGCAGCGCCGACCCGTACAGATTCGTCTGGTCGATGGTCTGGGGGGCACCAACACCGTGGAGTTCAGGTGGCCGATCAGCGGTGCACACCAACATGGGGACCTCGGCGTGATGGGCCTCAACCACCGCAGCGTGCAACTCCGCCGTGGCGGTACCCGACGTGGTCAACACCACCGCCGGCAGTCCCGTGGCGATCCCCACGCCGAGCGCCACGAACCCGGCCGAACGTTCGTCGTGATGCACCGAGACCGCCACACGAGGGTCGGACAGCAACGCCAGGGCCATCGGGGTCGAGCGCGAACCGGGAGCGACCACTGCACGGGTCACCCCGTGGCGCACCCATTCGTCGACCAATGTGGCGCAGAACGTGGCGGCGACGTCGCCGGCGTGAGGTTCGGGCACGCCGACAGCCTACGGTTGCACCCACGATGAGGTCCCAACCCGACGCCGCTGAGATCCCCTCCGAGACCGTGCCGGGCTCCCGTGGCCGACGGGTCGCCCTGATCCACGGGTTCACCCAGACCCGCCGTTGCTGGGGTCCGGTGCCCGAGATGCTCGCCGACCACGGCGAGATCGTCACCGTCGACGCCCCGGGACACGGCGCCGCAGCGAATCTCGCAATGGACCTGCCCACCGCCGGTGGGAGCTACGCCGCCGCCCTCGGCACGTCCGTGCTCATCGGATACTCCATGGGTGGCCGACTGGCCCTGCATGCGGCGCTGGCCCGGCCTGAGCTCGTGGCGGGCCTCGTCTTGGTGGGTGCGTCCCCCGGGATCGCCGACGACGCCGAACGGGGCGAACGTCGACGTGCCGACGAGGCCCTCGCCGAGCGGATCCTCGACATCGGCATCCCCGCGTTCATCGGTGAGTGGCTCCACAATCCCCTGTTCGCCGGACTGGGCCCCGACAACGACCAGCGAGCCGAGCGCCTCACCAACACCGCCGAGGGGCTGGCTTCGAGTTTGCGGTTGGCGGGCACGGGCGCCCAGGAGCCGCTGTGGGAGATGCTCGGGACCATCACCTGCCCGGTGCTTTGCGTCACCGGCGGTGACGACGTGAAGTTCACGACGATGGCTCGAACCATGGCCACCCGCTTCGGGGGGCCCTGCGACGTGGAGGTGGTGCCCGGCGCCGGTCACAGCGTCCACCTCGAGAACCCCGAGGCGTTCGCCGCCACGGTGACGACGTGGTTGTCGGGCCTTACCGGCGGCGAAGCGGTCCGCTAGGCGGGAACGACACCCCAGGCCAGACCACCGGCGAACAACACCCCGAACACCAACTGGACCCGGCCGGTGGCCCCCAGCACCCCGATGAGACCCGGCCCCGAGACCCCTTCGAGGACGCGCTGTACGGGGATGCGGGCCAACACGACGCTGAACAGCGCAGCAGCGGCGAAGATCCGCCCTGACAGTCCGGCCACGAACGGGACGCACAGCAGGGGGGCCACCATGAGCGCCACGTACAACAGACGCGTGTTGCGGTCTCCGATGCGCACCGCCAAGGTCCGCTTGCCCGCCACGGCGTCGGTGGGGATGTCACGGAGGTTGTTGACCACCAGCAACGCAGTGGCCAACAACCCGACGGGAACCGCCGCAGCCACCGCAAGGGAACGAACCTCGTCAACCTGGACGAAGGCCGAGCCCACGGTGGCGACGAGACCGAAGAACACGAACACGAACACCTCACCGAACCCGGCGTACCCGTAGGGACGGGGGCCTCCGGTGTAGAGCCAACCTGCTGCGAAACACACGGCACCGAGCGGCACCAGCCACCACGTGGTCACCGCCGCCAGCCACAGCCCCGCAACCGCCGCCACCCCGAACGACAGCACCGCCGCACGTTTGACCGCTCCCGGTGTGGCGAGTCCCGCACCGACCAGACGCACCGGGCCAACGCGCGAGGCGCTGTCGGTACCGCGCTTTCCGTCGGAGTAATCGTTGGCGTAGTTCGTGCCGACCTGAATGGCGAGGGCCACAATCGCAGCGGCCACGAACCGCCAGCCGTTGAGACCGCGGCCCCAACCGAGTGCAGCGGCGGAACCAGCGGCCGTTGCGGTACCGACGAGCACCGGAACGATCGCTGCGGGCAACGTGCGGGGGCGGGCACCCGCCACCCACAGGGCGACCCCCGAGGGACCGCCTGCGCCGTCGGCCATCGCGCTCAGGGTCGCCTCGGGAAGCGTTCGAATTCGGGACGACGCTTGTTCTTGTAGGCGTCACGCCCCTCTTGGGCTTCCTCGGTCATGTAGAACAGCAGGGTCGCGTCGCCGGCGAGTTGCTGGATGCCGGCGAGGCCGTCATCGGCAGCATTCATTGACGCCTTGACCATGCGCAATGCCAGCGGGGACATCGTGAGCATCTCGCGACACCACTGCACGGTCTCCTCCTCCAGCTCGGCAAGGGGGACCACGGCGTTGACCAGACCCATGTCGAGGGCCTGAGCGGCGTCGTACTGCCGGCACAGGAACCAGATCTCCCGGGCCTTCTTCTGCCCGATGTTGGCGGCGAGCAGACCCGACCCGTATCCGCCGTCGAACGAACCCACCTTCGGACCGGTCTGGCCAAAGCGCGCGTTGTCCGCAGCGATCGACAGGTCGCACACCACGTGGAGGACGTGCCCACCACCGATGGCGTACCCCGCCACCATGGCCACCACCGGCTTGGGGGTGCGACGGATCTGGATCTGGAGGTCGAGGACGTTGAGACGACCAATGCCCCGCTGGGCGACCTCGTCACTGCCGATGTACCCGTCGTTGCCCCGGATGCGCTGGTCCCCACCCGAGCAGAACGCCATGTCGCCCTGGCCGGTCAGGATGATCACACCCACCTCGGGGTTGTCGCGGGCACGGTCGAAAGCGTCAGACAACTCAAAGAGTGTCTGGGGGCGGAAAGCGTTGCGCACCTCAGGCCGGTTGATGGTGATCTTGGCGATCCCCTCAGCGATCTCGTAACGGATGTCGTGGTAGTCCCCGGCGGATTGCCAGTCGGCAGCCGGCCGGATGGTGGTTGCAGCTGGGTCGGTCACGCCCAAAGCGTTGCACGCCCTGTCACCGGGTGACGAATTGTGGGGCGAGGGCAGGTCCGCCCGGACCGTTACCGTGGAGGTGTGCGCAACCTCGTGCTGGTCCCTGCGGTGGGTACGGCGTCGTTCGTGGAGACACTGGAGCGAATCTGGGACGCCGGCCACGCCGCCCTCCCCCTCGATCCCCGACTGCCCCAGGCGGCCGCCGACGCCCTCGTCGGACGTCTCGCACCCACCCACGTCGCCGACGGTGACCGCTGGGAGGCCCTCCCCGACGGCCGCCCCGTCGAGGACGGCGACGCCCTCGTGGTCGCCACCAGCGGCAGCACCGGTCAACCCAAGGGTGTGGTGCTGACCCACGCCAGCCTTCACGCCTCGGCCGTGGCCACTTCGGCACGACTCGACGTCGATCCGACGACCGACCGATGGTTGGCCTGCCTGCCCCTCGCCCACGTCGGAGGACTCGGCGTGGTGGTGCGTGCCCTGGTGACCGGCACACCCGTCGAGCTCGCCCGCCGACCCGACCCCGAGATGATCGCGTCGGCCCCCGAACGTGGGGTGACCCTCACGGCGCTCGTCGCCACGGTATTGGGCCGCACCGACACGAGCGGCTTTCGGGTCGTGTTGGTGGGCGGAGCGGCGGCGCCTTCCGACGTTGGGGACAACGTCGTGGTGACGTGGGGCATGACTGAGACCGGGGGTGGGATTGTCTATGACGGCACACCGCTTGAGGGAACCGAAGTGCGCAGCAACGACGGTCGCCTCGAGGTGCGCTCCCCCAGCCTGCTGCGCTGCTACCGGGACCGAAGCGGCGACATCGATCCCCGTGCACAGGACGGCTGGTTCGACACCGGAGACCTCGGTGAGCTGAACGCTGGGCGGGTCGTGGTGCACGGCCGAGCCGGGGACCTCATCATCACCGGAGGCGAGAACGTATGGCCCGCACCGGTTGAACGGGTGCTGGCCACCTGCCCGGGTGTGGCCGAGGTGGCCGTGGTGGGCCGGCCCGACCCCGAGTGGGGCCAGGTCGTCACCGCCGTCGTGGTCGCCGCCGACGCCACCTCACCTCCCACGCTCGACCAGCTTCGCTCCCACGTCCGCGCCGAACTCCCAGCCCATGCAGCACCCCGACGAGTCGAGTTCGTCGAGGCCATTGCGCGCACGCCACTGGGCAAGGTGCAACGAGCCAGCCTGTGACCGGCCGTCGAAGCCGATTCGCTGCGTTGACGGTGTCGTTGACCTCACGGACCAGCGTCGCCACGTCGTCCCGGTTCGCCTGACCTCGCCCGCTGAGGCCCGTGTGCGTCTGGCCCGGCTGCCGGCCACACGGGACACGGCGGGCCGCAGACGAACCGAACCTCACCGCTAGGGTGCGAAACGTGCCCAATCGCCTCGCTGCCGAAACCAGCCCGTACCTTCGTCAGCACGCCGACAACCCCGTGGACTGGTTCCCTTGGGGCGACGAAGCACTCGCCGAGGCCGCCCGACTCGATCGGCCACTGCTCATCTCCGTGGGGTACTCGTCCTGCCACTGGTGCCACGTGATGGCGCACGAATCATTTGAGGACCCCCATTCGGCAGCCGTGATGAACGAACTGTTCGTCAACGTCAAAGTGGACCGGGAAGAGCGACCCGACGTCGACGCCGTCTACATGGACGCCGTGACGGCCCTCAGTGGACGCGGCGGCTGGCCGATGACGGTGTTCGCCTTCCCTGACGGCCGACCGTTCTTCGCCGGCACCTACTTCCCCAAGGAGTCGCGCAGCGGCCACATCAGCTTCGTGGAATTGTGCCTGCGCATCGACGAGCTGTGGCGCACCCAACGCCAGGACCTCGACGATGAGGCCGCCAGTGTCACCGAGTCGCTCGGCCGACTGGCGACCCTGACACCGGCGACGGACCTCCCCGGCGCCGATGCGGTCACGGCGGCCATCGCGGCGTTGGTGTCCCAGTTCGACCCCCAGTGGGGTGGGTTCGGCGGCGCCCCGAAGTTCCCCCAGGCCATGTCGCTCGAGTTGCTGGCGCGGGCGGTGGTGCGCGACGGCGACGACACGTTTCTCGAGGTGCTGACCACCACCCTTGACGCCATGGCATCAGGCGGAATGTACGACCACATCGGTGGAGGCTTCGCCCGCTACTCCGTGGACCGGGAATGGCTGGTGCCCCACTTCGAAAAGATGCTCTACGACCAGGCCCTCTTGGCCCGCGTCTACCTCCACGGCTGGCAACTGACGGGGCAGGCTGGCTACCGACAGGTGCTGGCCGAGACCGTGGACTACGTCAGCACGGTCCTCACCCGTCCCGAGGGCGGAATCGCCTCCGCCGAGGACGCCGACTCCGAAGGCGAGGAGGGTCGCTTCTACGTCTGGTCAGCCGATGCGTTCACCCGAACGCTCGCCGAGGGCGGCTTGAGCAATGACGAGGTCGCAACCGCAGCGGCGTGGTGGGGGGTCACCGACGACGGCAACTTCGAGGGGAGCAACATCCTGTGGCGTCCGATTCGTGGTGACCTGTTGCGGCCAGAGGTGCTCGGCCGGGCACGGGCGATACTCGGCGCCGCCCGAGACCGACGTGTTCGCCCCGGCCTTGACGACAAGGTCCTCACCGAGTGGAACGCCCTGTGGATCGCGACTCTGGCTGAGGCGGCTGCGGCCACCGGCTCCCCCGAGTGGGCACGCCAAGCGCTGCGTTGCGGCGAGTTCCTCGTTGAGCACCTCCGACGTGCAGACGGCCGCTGGATGCGTTCGTGGCAACGGGATCCCAACGGGGTCGGTCAGGCCCGTCACCTCGCCTACGCCGCCGACTACGCCGCACTGGTCGACGCGTTCGTGCGACTCGCCGAACTCACGGGAGACCCGGTGTGGGTTGACCACGCCCGCTCGGCGGCCGACGGGCTGATTGCACTGTTTTGGGACGAAGCGAATGGCGGCGTGTTCACCACCGGCGGCGACGCCCCATCGCTGGTAACTCGACCAAAGGATTTCACCGACAACGCCTCCCCCGCCGCCAACTCGCTCGCTGCGCTGGCTCTCGCCCGACTCGGAGCGATGACGGGGGTCGACGCCTACACCGAACGCAGCGAGGACATCTGTCGACTCGTCGGCCCACTCGCCGAACGTCACCCCACCGCCTTCACACACCTGCTCGGGGCCGTCGAGCTCCACACCGAGGGCATCACCGAGGTGGTCGTCAGCGGGGACCGGGCGGACCTGCTCGAGGTGGTGCGTGCACGGTTCCGCCCCCACGCCGTGACGCTGTGGGGCGAGCCTTGGGACTCACCGTTGTGGGAGGAGCGCAGCGCCGACTCGCCCGGTCGCGCCTACGTGTGCCGCCAGCGCGTCTGCGACCTTCCTGCTGACACGCCGGAAGGTCTCAGCGCCCAACTCGACGGCAACTGAGCACTCACCATCCGCCGCGGTGGACCACCTCGTCCGCACTTCGACGCGGCCGGCGAGCGGAGCGACCCCGACGGTGGGCTGTGGGGTCCGCGGCACGGTGGCCAAGTGCCACCATGCCAATAGGGCGCACAGCCTCAGGTATGCCGAGGGCGGCACACACCGCCTGCTCGCGACCGAACAGGCCAAAGAAGCACGCCCCCAGACCTCGTTCCTCCGCGGCGAGAAGGAGCTGCATGGTGGCGAACGCCGTGTCGGTCAGCCAGTACGGGAAGGACCACGCGTCCGCTCCGCTTCCGAGGCCGGTCCCCGCCTTGTCCGACTCGGCGTAGCGGCGCACGTAGGCATCCGGCTCGGCCACGGGACAGATCAGCACCGGAGCATCGAGCAGACCCGGCCAGCCGAAGCCTTCCCGACGATCTTCGGGCAGGCTCGCCGACCAGAACCGTCCGGTCTGCTCGGGCCCTTCCAGCACGACGAAGTGCCAACCCTGGGTGTTGCCGGCCGAGGGGGCGGTGCAGGCGGTGGCCACGAGAGCGTCCACCTCCTCGGAGCGGACAGGCCGGGACGGATCGAACGCCCGGACCATGTGTCGGCGCGACGCCAGCGCCTCGAACGATCGACTGCTCAAGACGTCAGGCCCGAGGGGACTGGTCACGTGGTGGTGTGGACCATCGTCGACCCCGCCGGGAGCGGGGTGCGGGTCGACGCTCAGCCGAGCTTGGCGAGGTCCTCGGCCATGGCCCAACCAAAGGCCACGAGCGAGTCGCCACGTGAGTCGTCAACCTTGCCGAACAGCGCCACCACCTCAGCGTCAAGCGCCTCGGGCTTGAGCGACTCGTGGTCAAAGGCCAGGGGGAACGCATTGTCGCCCCGGGCGATGAAGCTGCGGTCGTCATAGGCGCTGCTCTCCACGCCGAAGCGCTTGGCCAGGCGACGGCCCCACGCACGCTCCTCGCCGGTGGCGGTGTGACCGGGACGGGGAACGATGTCGACGAGCGACCGGTAGGTCTCAAACCCCGCCGCGGTGGTGAAGCGGGTGCCGACGAGGACGTCCTCGTCGGGAAAGGCGAGCACCGCCCGTCGCTGCATCTCGGTCACCAACGCCCGCAACACCGAATCCCTCTTGGAGGTGCGACGCACCGATGCCACCCCGATGAGCACGCACGGCGTGCCGCCGATGCGCTCAAGGGTGCAGTAGGAGAACGCTCGCAGGAGCCTTCCCTCACGGACGAGGGAGACCAACACCCAGGCTTCGGCTTGCTTGGACAGCAGGCCCGCCTCGAAGTGGCTCGGGCCTTCCGCACAGATGTCCGCCATCTCGGCGAGTTCAGCGTCACTGAGCGCTGTGCAGTCCTTGGTGGTCACTTCAATTGCCATACGACCCGCCCCCAGGGGAATGTCCATCAGGACCCTCTATTGCACCCCGCGAACGCTCCGGGCGCAAATGGAACCCGAATACCGCCCCAGAGTGCACCCGTGGCGGGCCTTCCGATCGCCAACTCGGGTCAGGGTCAGGACATGACCGCGTCGGGTCCCAACAGGACCCGCAACTCGGCCAGCAGCCCGGTGGAGGGCTCGACGGTGAACTCGCCCGGCAGACGCAACACCCGGGAGGGCCCGAGATGCAAGAACACCTCAGACGACCCCGGATGTTCGCCGAGCAGCTGCTTGAGGCCGTCGAGGACCGTCGGGTTCAGTCCCGACGGCGGGAGTTTGATACGTACCGGAACGTCGGTGTCGCCGAGGGCGTCGAAACGTTCGACCTCCATGGCGATGAGCTTGGCCTGATCCTCGCGTTTGTCGACACGACACTTGATCGTGACCACTGCATCCTCTTCAAGGAGGTGACCGTGTTGGGACATGGACCTGGGAAAGACCATGACCTCAGCGGAACTCTGTAGATCCTCGAGCACGAACACCGCCATCAACTCGCTCTTGCGGGTCCACTTCTTGTTGAGCGCGGTGACCAGACCACCGAACACACGAATGCTTCCGTCCTCAATGCCGTCGAGTTCAGACAGGCTGGCGTCAGTGCGGCGGCGAAGGGCAGCCTCGGCACCCATGAGTGGGTGGTCCGAGACGTAGAGCCCGAGCATCTCTCGTTCGAACGCCAGCCGTTGGCGCTTGTCGAACTCGGTGTCGGGCACCGGGACCCGGGCGTCGTCAAAGCCTCCGTCACCGCCGATGTCAGCAGCAC
>CAMAQM010000053.1 GCA_945860545.1 Bifidobacterium breve
CTGGCCGGCTTGGCCGAATCCCCATGGCCGCGATGGTCCGGTGCCACCACGTGGTGGCCGAGTTCGGCGAGCGGCTCCATCCAGTCGGCGAAGTCCTCCTTGGCACCGGTCCAGCCGTGGACCAACAACAGGGGATGTCCGCCATCACCTGCTTCCAACGCGGCGAATGTCACGCCGTTCGCTTCGATCGTTCGTTCCCGAGTCACGGACGAGACCCTACCTGCCGCACCGAACCACGACCCGGCGACCACCACCGGAATCACCGGGCCGGGTCGACGGGACCCCCGAGCACCGAGTCCGGCGATGGAACCGTCACCGACACCGGTTGCGGTGGCCGGGCGACCACCAGGCGCAGTACCCCGCGCCCGGTTTCGGGAACCCCGCCGGGCAGGGTCACCGCCTCAACAGCACGCACGATCGACGACTCGTCGATCCAGACCACCACCTCCGGAGCGAGCCGGACTCCCCTGCCGGCACCAGCCTCGTCACCGAGACGCACCCGATGACGCCGGGCCGTCGCCCCGTCGACCACGTCGGCGACCCCGGCGTCCATGGCCTCGGCGGCGGCGAGCATGCCGAGAAGTCCGGACAACACCGGCGGGTCGGTATCACCAGAGGGTTCGACCTCGGTGCGCCACCAGATGCGCTCGGGATCGGCCACCTGCGTGGGCAGGCCCGGGGACCGCAGGTACACGGCGTTGGGTGCCGCCACCACCTCCACCGTCGTCACCTCACCCGTCGCCCCTGCCGTCCACTGGCGCATCACCAGCGACGCCGCCCGTCCCACCAGATCAACCTCGCCGGTGATCTCGCTCACCGGCGAGGTCACACCGTCACGCTGCACCGACACCGTGAGAGAAATACGGGCGCTCGTCATCGCCAGGGTGTTCGCCGCCGCAGAACGGACCGGTCCGGGGTCACCACCGATCTCGGCCGCGTCGCCCACGGCAGGTAACGACCCAGCCGCCACGGAAGGCTCCTCCGTGGCGGGGTTGACGGCAGGGATCGTGTCACGGGTCGGGGCACCCGAGGGTCGTGGGGCGTCGACGACGCCTCCGACTGAAGCGAACCACCACCCCACACCGACGACACCGATCACGGCGACGCCCGACAGGGTCCGACGTGGGGTCACCAGCGCTCCTTGAGCATCAACGGGGGCGGGCACCGGGGCCGAGTGACCGCACCGTAGCGACCACCGACGACGTCCCAACCCGATGCCCATCGGGGGCCACCAACAGTGGGCGAACAGGCTCCGCCACTACCCTCGCGTCGTGACCGCAGACCACGACGCGCCGAAACCCGGCGGCGACCCCGCCCCCCGGGCACGGCCCCGCCGTCGCTGGCTGCTGTGGGTGCGGATCGCCATCAGCGCCGTGGTCCTGGCACTCATCATCACCAGGGTCCCCGATTTCGACTGGTCGGGTCTGGTGCCGGCGTGGGGCCTCGCCAACACCGGGTGGCTGGCGCTTGCCGCCGCCATCACGTTGGCAGGGTTCGCCCTTTCAACCCTGCGCTGGCAGGCGGTGATGACCGCCATGGGCATGCGGCCCACCCCGCTGCACCGGTTGTTCGGGCATTACGTGGCGGGACAGTTCGTGTCCAACGTGCTGCCCACCACCATCGGTGGCGACGTGGTGCGGGTGTCCCGACTCAGCCAGGAACCCCACGATCCCGCTGACGCCTTCGCCTCGGTGGTCATCGAGCGACTCACCGGATGGCTGGTGCTGCCACTCATCACCATCGTCGGGTTCACCCTCGACCCGTCGCTGCGCGACCTCGGCACGGCCACGACACTGGCGCTGGCCATCGCAGCGGGCACCCTGGTGCTCCTCGTGGTCGTTCTCGTCGCCGCCAACCATCCCCGCGTCCTCGGACGGTTCGCCGAGCGGGAAGGCTGGCAACGCTTCGCCGGGGCCGTCCACACCGGCATCGACCGACTGCGGCGCCGACCCGCGGCGGCCCTGTGGGTGGTCGTGGTCGGACTCGCCTACCAGGGGTCGATGGTGCTCGCCGCCGCTGCGGCGGCGGCCGCACTCGAGATCCCCAACGTCGGGCTCACGGTGCTCGCCGCCTTCCTCCCCGCCGTCCTCATCACCCAAGTCCTCCCCATCAGCATCTCAGGTCTCGGGGTGCGTGAAGGGGCCTTCGTGCTGTTCCTCACCCCCCTCGGGGTCCCCACCGAACAAGCCGTGGCCCTCGGGTTGGTGCTGTACGCACTCAATCTGGTCATGAGCCTCGTGGGCGCACCAGCGTTCGCCATGGGCAGCCGCCGCAACGCCGTGGTGTGACCGCCGGCACGCTCCCGGGCAGCCCGTCCGCCGGCGCCCCGAGCGCAACGCGCACGGATCGCGTCGCAACGTGCGACTCCTTTGTACAGAGATGGACAGAGGAGGAACCCATGGAACCCAACGTCACATTCGATCGCACCATCGTCACCGTCGAGAGCGGGAACGAGGTCCACGTCCTCGTGGAACTCACCGCTCCCGCCGCACCGGTGAACGACCGGCCACCACTTGACGTGGTGCTGGTGCTCGACCGCTCCGGCTCGATGCACGGCGCACCCCTCGAAGGAGTGATCGCCGCCACCACCCAGCTGCTGCGACTCCTCGGCCCCCACGACCGCATCGGGGTCGTGGCATTCGACAACACCGCTGAGCTCGTGCTGGGACTCGACCACCACAACGCGGACACAGCCAGCCTCGCCGTGCGACGCATCCGCCCGGGAGGGTCAACCAACCTGTCGGCCGGGTGGCTCAAAGGACTCGAACTGCTCCAGACGTCGCTGTTGGAGTCGGGTCGCCGGCCCGAGGCACTGGCGCGCATCGTGGTCCTCACCGACGGACGAGCCAACTGTGGGGTGACCAACCCCGACGAACTCACCGCCATGATCGCCGGCGGAACCGGAACCCAGGTCACCACCACCACCATTGGGTTCGGCGAACGCTTCGACGAAACGTTGCTGTCCCGGCTGGCCGACGCCGGCGCCGGCAACGACTACTGGTGTGCCGGTGCCGACAACGCCCCGGAGATCTTCAACGACGAGTTCGAAGGCCTCGCCTCGGTGGTGGCCCAGAACCTGTCCGTTGAGATCCGCACCACCGACAATGTCGTCGATCTCGGCATCCTCGACGAACACCCCGTCACGTTCATCGACGGCGGCGCCCAGGTGGCGCTCGGGGACGCGTACGGCAGCGAGCAGCGCAGGGTCGTGGCCCGACTCGCCCTGTCACCGACACGTCTGCCCGGCGCCCTCCCCCTCGGGGAGATCGTCCTGCGGTGGGCCGAAGTGGGCGGGACCTACGCCCTGCACACCACCACGGTGCCCATCGGCATCGGGGTGTCGACCGACCCTGACGCACCCGACCCCGACGCCGACCCCAAGGTGACCGAACACGTCATGGTGCTCACCGCCGCCGCCCAGCAACGTGAGGCTCTCGAGTTGATCGACCGGGGGGACCTGGAGCGGGCCGCTGAACAGTTCACACTGGCGGCGGACCTGCTGGCGGCCACCGGGGGAGATCCCGACGAGATCGCCGAGCTGCGCCGCGACGTCGAACGTCTGCGCCGCCAGGATTGGGACCGAACGAGTTCCAAGCGGCAGTGGTCGTCGATGCGCCAGAACCTCAAGGGTCGCAAGCGTCGTTACGACTGACGGCGGGTTCACACCAACCGGCCGCCCGACGTCGTCGACCGCCACCTGGTTGGGTAGCGTGGGAACAGCGGCATCTCCAGAGGTCCATCCCCCAAACCCGGCGGCCACCACCATGACCCGACTCCTTGACACCATCACCTGCCCCGCCGATCTGCGGCGGCTGAGCCAACCCCAACTCGAGCAGTTGGCGGCGGAGATCCGGGAACTGATCGTCGAGTCGGTCACCACCCACGGCGGCCACCTGGGGTCCAACCTCGGCGTGGTCGAGTTGACCCTCGCCATCCACCGGGTGTTCGACTCACCCCGAGACATCCTGTTGTGGGACACCGGGCACCAGGCCTACGTCCACAAGATGGTGACCGGCCGGGCCGACGATTTCGCCACGTTGCGTGAAGCCGGCGGATTGTCGGGGTACCCGAGCCGGACGGAGTCCGAACACGACTGGGTCGAGAACAGTCACGCGTCGACGATCCTGTCCTACGCCCACGGCCTGGCCACCGCCCAAGCCTCCTCGGCCGTCGGTGAGGGCCGCCGCGTGGTGGCCGTCATCGGTGACGGGTCGCTGACGGGCGGCATGGCCTTCGAAGGGCTCAACAACATCGGCCACTCGGGCCGCGACTGCATCATCATCCTCAACGACAACGGACGGTCGTACGCCCCGACGGTGTCCCGGCTCGGTGAGACGCTGGCCCGCATCCGTTCCAACCCGGTGTACATGCGCCGACAGGCGCGACTCGAACGTGCCCTCCAGGACGTCCCGCTCGTGGGGCCACAACTTGAACGTGGCCTCGATGCCACCAAGGCGGCGCTGCGAGAGATGTGGCAGCCGCCGGCGTTCTTTGAGACCCTCGGCGTCCGCTACACCGGGCCCTTCGACGGTCACGACATCCCCGCCCTTGAAGAGGCGTTGCGCAACGCCGCAGCCATGGGCGGACCCCAGGTCATCCACGTGCTCACCCACAAGGGTCGCGGCTACGGCCCGGCGGAGAACGACCCGGTGAAACGTCTCCACGACACGTCGGAGGCCAAACCCGGGTCGTACACCGCGGCGTTCACCGACGCCCTCGTCGCGATCGCCGAAACCCACCCGGAGATGGTGGCCATCACCGCCGCCATGCCGGACTCCACGGGTCTACTGCCCTTCAAGGCCCGATTCCCCGACCGGGTCCTCGACGTCGGGATCGCCGAACAGCACGCCGTGACCGCTGCAGCGGGCATGGCCATGGGGGGACTGCGACCCATCGTGGCGGTGTACTCCACGTTCCTGACCCGGGCCATCGACCAGGTCAACCTCGACGTCGGGTTGCACCGCCTCCCGGTGATCTTCTGTCTGGACCGCGCCGGCATCACCGGCGATGACGGCCCGTCGCACCATGGGGTGCTCGACATGGTCCTGTTGACCAAGGTCCCCGGCATGACGATGTTCGCTCCCAGCTCGTACCAGGAACTCGGCGTCATGCTCAACGACGCCATGGCCATCACCGACGGTCCGGTCGCCATCCGCTGGGCCAAGACCGCCGCCCGTCAGGCCGGCCCCACCGAGGTCGGGTCCGGGCTCTCAGCACGCCAACTGCGCGCCGGGACCGACCTGTGCATCATTTCGGTGGGCAAGATGCTCGACGCCGCTGAAGCGGCCGCCGACCAGCTCGCCGCCGACGGGGTGTCGGTCACGCTGTGGGACGCCCGGGTGGTCAAGCCACTCGATGACGCCATGCTCGCCGACGCCGCCCGCCACCCCCACGTCCTCACCGTGGAGGACGGTCTACGTAGCGGCGGGGTGGGTGCGGCCATCGCCGACGAGGTGTCCGAACTCTCCCTCGGTGCCCCCCAGCCCCCTCGGGTTCGGGTGCTCGGTATCCCCGACGCCTACCTGCCCCACGGCAAGCCCGACGCCATCCTCGCCGAGGTCGGTCTCGATGCCGCAGGGATCACCGCCTCGGCGTTGAGCCTCATCGCCGCCGAGCAACTCGACACCCCACCGGTCTGAACAGCCCCGCCGTCAGCGGCGTGGCTCAGGTGTAGAAGGGGTTGTCTCCTGCGGTGTGGTCGGTGACGTCCACGACCTCGGTCACCTCAGGAATGGCCTCGCGGATAGCCGTTGCGATGCCTTGGACCATGGTGGCCTGACTCAGGGAGCATCCCTGGCATCCGCCACCCATGGTGAGGAACACCCGGTCGTCCTCGACGCCGACGAGCGTGGCGAACCCGCCGTGGGCGGCCAGCGACGGGTTGATCGCCTCGGCGAGGAGCTGGCGCACCCTGTCGGCCACGTCGCCCTCAAGCGTCAGGTTCTCCACGCCGAGCAGCGGGTTCGGCCGGTTCGGGTTGCGGATCACCAGACCCGACTGGCCCGCTGCGGTGGGGAGGTCGAGTGTGGCACCACGCAACCGGTCGACGGACCCGGCGGGCACCAGCAGCACCAGCGGGGCGACGTCACCGTCGACAGGAAAGCTCTGGCGGTGGTCGTCGTCGGCGGCCTCGTCGAGGGTCTCAAACGACAGGTCGTAGGTGTAGTCGGGTCCGTTGACCCCGACCACCTCGATGCGAAGCGCCAGTGAGGCCGGGTCCTCCTCGGCGTCGCGCACCCCCACGACACGCTCGAGCGCGGCGGGGGTGATGGAGAACACCTCGTCGGTGTCGGTGGGGGCGGTCTCAACAGTCATTGACCAAAGGGTAGCGAGCGCCGTGCCCGTCACCCCACCCGGGCTCACGGGGTGAGAAGTCCGCGCTCCTCCGCTTCGGCGGCGAGGGCCAGCCATACCTCCTCCGCAGCGGCCAGCGCAGCGTCCACGTCGCCGAGTTCCGCCCCGAGGGCGGCGAGGGTCTGGTGATCAGTCGACGACGACAATTGGGTCACGAGGTCCTCGCGGCGATTCGTGAGTTCGCTGACCTGCCGGTCGGCGGCACGCAGTTCGTGGCGGATGGTGGACACCGACCGTTGCGATCGGCCCGCACCGCGCGTCGCCGGTGCCCCGGTTCGAGCCGTCGACGGGGATGATCCCCGCACCGTGCCGCCACGCCCACCGGCGCTCTGGCGGCGGGTTGCGTCCCACGCCGCGTACCCACCGGGGTGACGACCGACCGAACCGGACCCGTCGACCACCACGACGTCGTCGACGGTGCGATCCAAAAACGCCCGGTCGTGGCTCACCACCACCAACGCCCCGGGCCAGTCCTCACAGAAGTCCTCCACGAGGCGCAACGTGTCGAGATCGAGGTCGTTGGTGGGTTCGTCGAGCAGCAGCACGTTGGGGTGGGCGGCGAGGACCACCAACAGTTGCAGTCGCCGCCGTTCGCCGCCCGAGAGCAGTTCGACGGGTGCCCACTGGGCGTCGGCACCGAACCAGAACCGTTCGAGCAGCGCAGCGTCACGCCAGTCGGGGGTGCGGTGCGGGCCGGCGACCACTTCGCGCACCCTCAACGACAGATCAATCTCGGGTCCGCGCTGACCGAAGTAGCCGAGACGGACGGTGCTGCCGACCTCACGACGGCCGGCGAGAGGTTCGATGCGCCCCGCCAACACCTCGAGCAGCGTCGTCTTGCCCGCCCCGTTGGGACCCACCACACCGAGGCGCTCACGATTGCCCAGCGCCAGATCCACGCCGCTCAGCACCATGCGGCCACCCGGCCACCCGGCGTCCACACCGTGGAGTTCGATGACCTTGTCGCCCAGCCTCGGCGTGTCGACGTGGCGGTTCACCCCCCAGCCTCGCGCCCCCGACGGGCGGCTCGACCCCCCGCCGGCGTCGACCCGCACCAGGTCGGCCGAGGCGTCACGGCCTGACGCAGCAGCCGCACCCACACTCGGTGCCTCCTGCACCTCGAGCGCCCGTCGGATGTGTGCCTTCGATTTGGCGGTGCGTGCCGGTGCACCGCGGCGCAACCACTCGAGTTCGCGTCGGGCCAGGTTCTGACGTGTGGTCTCCTCGGCGAGTTCGCGCTCGATGCGTGCCGAGCGCGCCAACAGGTAGGCGTCGTACCCGCCGTCGTGGAGGTGGGCCCGACCACCGTCGATCTCAAGCACCCGGTTGGTGAGTCGGGCCAACAGGTGGCGGTCGTGGGTGACGAGGACCAGCCCCCCCTTGAACCCGGCGAGCCGCTGCTCCAACCAGGCAATGGCGTCCACGTCGAGATGGTTGGTCGGTTCGTCGAGCACCAACAGGTCCGACGGGGTGACCAGGGCGCGTGCCAGCGCCACCCGTTTGGCCTGACCGCCGGACAGTTCGCTCACCTGTGCGTCGAGGTGCCCTCCGAGGCCGAGCCGGTCGAGGACCGCAGCCGCCTCCCACGAGGCGTCACCGGCGACCTCTTCGACTGCGGCGAGCGCCGTCCCGTCCGGCAGGGCACCCTGTTGGTCGAGCACGCTGACCACAAGGTCACGCCCCCGCAGCACCCGACCGGCCTCCGGTTCGGTCGTGCCGGCCAACATGCGCAACAACGTCGACTTCCCACAGCCGTTCACCCCGAGCACCCCGAGGCGGTCCCCGCTCGACACCGTCACCGACAACTGGTCGAACAGCGGCTTGCCGGGCCGGCTGGCGGCGATGCCCTGGGCGTCGACGAGGATCACCGCCCAAGGCTACGCACACCGGCGCTCCACCGGATCACGCGGCTGCGGCCCGCTAGCGTGACGTCCGTGACCACCACCGATGCCGTAACCGTGTCCACATCCGGAGCTGTCACCGTCGTCACCCTCGACGACGGCAAGGCCAACGCCCTCAACCACGAGGTCATCGACGCGCTGCGCACGGCGTTGCGTGACGCCGAGAACAACAGTGGGGCCATGGTGCTCGCCGGTCGGCCCAACCGGTTCTCCGGCGGGTTCGACCTGTCCATCATGACCTCGGGGGCCGATGCCGCCATGCCGCTGTTGCAGGCCGGCGCAGACCTCGCCATTGAGATCTACACGTCCCGCATCCCCGTGGTTGTGGCCTGCACCGGGCACGCCGTAGCCATGGGCGCCATCCTGCTCATGTCGGCGGATCTGCGCGTCGGCACCGAGGGCGAGTTCAAGATCGGCATGAACGAGGTGGCCATCGGGATGCCGGTGCCGAACTTCGCCATGGGTCTCGCCCGGGACCGTCTCAGTACCCGCTGGTTCGTGAGGGCCATCCAGCACGCCCACCTGTTCGACCCCGTCACCGCCATCGACGCCGGTTACCTCGACGAGGTCGCTCCCGCCGACGCGGTGGTCGACACCGCCGTCGCCCGGGCCGAGGACCTTGCCACCAACCTGCGACCCGGTGCGTTCCAGTTGACCCGCGACATCATGCGGGCCGGTGTGGCCGAAGACCTGCGCGCCGGCATCGCCCTCGACATGCGTTCAGCCGGGTTCGGTTGAACCTTCAGGGGGCCGGCTTGGCCACCGATTTCCAGGACCGGGCCCGCAGGTAGGGGGCCATCTGCTCGCCGATGTGGACGAGGTCATCACGGGTCTTGGGCTTGCGGATCTCATAGAGGTTCGGAACCTCACCCCACAGGCACACCAGGTCCCACAACGTGCGGGCCTCGTCCCCGGTGGGGGCGGGGGTCACCACCGGCCCGAAAATGACCGACCCGGTGTCGAACACCAGGGTCGGCACGCCGTGGCCGGCGTGGAGGCTCACCACTTCATCGTGGTCGGCGCGCACCTCGTCGATGGTGGTGGGGTCGGCCATGGCGGCGTCGAGCACGCCGGGGTCGAACCCCGCCTCGGCGAGGACCTCGCGGTGGACGTCGGGGTCCTGGGTGGGTCGTTCGTCGACGAAGAACGCCCGGCCCACCGCGGCGTACCAGGCGTCAACGGCCGACTGGCTCTGACGGCGGAGCAGGGCACCGACGCGCATCTGGGAGAACCCCCACGCCCAGTCCCGCTCCCACGGGTGGGGCTGGTGGGGTTCGCGGTTGATCTCCTCGAGGCTAAAAAAACGCCAGCGGATCTCAATTCCGGTGGTGTCGCGCACCTCGCGCAACCACAGCGAGGTCTGGTAGGCGAACGGGCACATGGGGTCGATGAAGGCGTCGACACTGGTCGGGGTTTGAGGCACGACTGGTAGGGTACCGGCCCATCGGGGCCCGCCGCAGGGCCAAAAGGGGAGGACCGCCATGAACCCCAACACGTCGGGACGCGAACCGGTCGCTGTGCTGCTCGCCGAGGAGTGGGCCGCCATCGCCGCACTCGGTGCTGAACTCGACGAGGCGGCGTGGGTGACGCCGACCGACCTGCCGGGGTGGACGGCCAAGGATTGCCTCAGCCACATGTCGGGGACCGAACTGGCTCTGTTGGGCACCCCGGCACCCGAGGTCGCCGTGGACCACCTCGAACATGTCACCAGTCCGTTCGCCGCCGCCATGGAGACGTGGGTGGAGGCGCGGCGAGCCACGCCGGGCGCCGACGTGCTCGCCGAGTTCGTTGACGCCACGCAACGTCGACTGGCGGTGTTTGACGCCATGGACGAAGAGGCGTGGGCCAAGCCGGGGTGGTCCCCCGTTGGGGAGGTCCCTTACCGGACGTTCATGGAGGTCCGGGTGTTCGACTGCTGGATGCACGATCAGGACATCCGTCGGGCTGTGGGTCGCCCGGGGAACCTCGAGTCGCCCACTGCTGCCCTCTCGCTGGATCGGGTGGGGGCGAGCCTCGGGTTCGTGGTCGGGAAGCG
>CAMAQM010000054.1 GCA_945860545.1 Bifidobacterium breve
GGCCAGTTCCCGCTGCACACCTGGCTGCCCGATGCCATGGCGGGTCCGACCCCGGTCTCGGCGCTGATCCACGCGGCGACCATGGTGGTGGCCGGCGTCTACCTGATCGCCCGGCTGTACGCCGTGTTCTGGGGCGGTCTCGAAATCAGCGCCTCCACGTTCCACTACGTGGCGTTCATCGGCGGTCTCACCACGCTGGTCGGCGCGTCGCTGGCGTTCGTGCAGAACGACATCAAGAAGGTGCTCGCCTACTCGACGGTCAGCCAGCTGGGCTTCATGGTCATGGCGCTGGGTGTCGGTGCGTGGACGGCGGCGATCTTCCACCTGTTCACCCACGCCTTCTTCAAGGCTGCGCTCTTCCTGGGCGCCGGTTCGGTGTCGCACGCATGCCACCACACGTTCGACATGCGTGAGATGGGTGGGTTGCGAAAGTACATGCCCACCACCCACAAGACGTTCCTCATCTGTTCGCTGGCACTGGCGGGCATCTTCCCCTTCGCCGGGTTCTGGTCCAAGGACGAAATCCTGGCGGGAGCCAACGCCGGTCAGGGCGCGGGCGCGTACTACGTGATGCTGGGCATGGGTCTGGCCACGGCGCTCATGACCGCCGCCTACATGGGCCGGGCCTACTTCATGACCTTCCGGGGCGAGTACCGGGGTCACGGCACGCCGCACGAATCCCCCAAGACCATCACCGTGCCGCTCGTCATCCTCTCGGTGTTCGCTGTGGGCGCCGGCGTGATCAACTTCCCGTTCAGTCTCGGGGTCATTCCCGCCCACTGGTTCGAAAAGATGGTGCAGCCCACGTTCGCCTTCCCGAGCGATCTCGAGGTGGCCCGTTTCAATCCGGTGATCGCCGCCTCATCGCTCGGGCTTGCAGCGCTCGGCATCCTGATTGCCTGGCTCTACTACCAGCGCAACATGGGTCCCCACGGACTCACCCAACGCAGCCGGGTGGCGGCGTGGGGGTACAAGGTGCTCGAGAACAAGTACTACCTCGACTGGCTCTACACCGACACCATCGTCGGTGGGGTCAAGGGCCCGATCGCCCGGGCCGCCAGTTGGTTCAACACCTCGGTCATTGACAAGGTCGTCAATGGCGCCGGGGTCGGTTCACGGATGCTGGGGAACGTCACCTACCGCTACGTGGACCAAGGAGTGGTGGACACCGTGGTCAACGCCTCGGGTGCCGCTTCTGGGGAGTCCGGCCAGTTCCTGCGTCGGATCCAGACGGGCAAGGTGCAGCAGTACGGCGCCCTGCTCTTCGGCGGGGCCGTGGCCCTGGGAATCATCTTCGTCATCGTCACATCGCTCATCAACTGAGGCAGACACGACATGCTCTTGGCACAACAACTGACCGAATCGGCAGACATTCTCGAGGTTGCCAACACTGGCAGCTTCTGGAACATCCTCACCTTCGTGGTCTTCACGCCACTGGTGGGAGCACTGGTTCTGCTCGCCATTCCCAAGGCCAACCAGCAGGCGCTCAAGGTGGTGGCACTTGGCACCACCCTGGTGGCCGCCGGCCTCGGGGTGGTGATCCTCACCCAGTTCGACTTCGGTGACGCCTCCGCCAAGCAGTTGGGCGCCAACATCGGCTGGATCGAGGTCATCAACTCCCGTTACATCGTCGGGATCGACGGGATCTCACTCCCGCTGTTGATGCTGACGCTGCTGATCATGCCGCTGGTCGTCATCTACTCGTGGAACCACATTCCCTCACCGGGGAACCCCAAGGCGTTCTTCGCGCTTCAGATGGTGCTGATGACCGGGATGCTCGGTTCGTTCGTCGCCCTCGACCTCATCTTGTTCTTCGTGTTCTTCGAGGTCGTCCTGTTGCCCATGTACTTCCTCATCGGCGTGTGGGGCGGCGAGCAACGGCAGTACGCCTCCATCAAGTTCTTCCTCTACACCCTGTTCGGTTCGGCCCTCATGCTGGTGGCGTTCCTCGCCCTGTATTTCCTCTCCGACGAGGTGCTGACCCCGTCGGGCAACGTGATGCACAGCTTCGACATGACGCTGCTGCCGGCGCTGGCGACGGGGATCTCTGCGGGTGCAGCACTGTGGATCTTCGGTGGCATGTTCATCGGCTTCGGGGTGAAGGTGCCGATGTTCCCGTTCCACACCTGGTTGCCTGACGCCCACACCCAGGCGCCCACCGTCGGGTCGGTGATCCTCGCTGCGGTGCTGCTGAAACTCGGAACCTACGGTTTCATGCGGATCGCCATCCCGATCCTCCCCGACGCAGCAAAGTCGTGGGCACCGGTGATCGGGATCCTGGCGGTCATCGGCATCATCTACGGCGCGTTGTGCTGTCTGGCCCAGACGGACATGAAGCGGCTCATCGCGTTCTCGTCGGTGGCCCACATGGGCTTCACCATGCTGGCCATCTCCACCCTGACCGATTTCGGCTTCAACGCCGCCCTGTTCGGGATGGTCGCTCACGGTCTCATCACCGGCATGTTGTTCTTCCTTGCCGGATCGACCAAGGAGCGGTACCACACCCTCGAGATCAAGCGCCTCGGCGGTCTGCTCAAGCAGGCACCGCACATGGGCTGGATCATGGGTCTGGCGGTCATGGCCTCACTCGGCCTCCCGGGTCTCGCCGGCTTCTGGGGCGAGTTCCCCGCCATCTTGTCGGCCTACGACCCGGCTGAGGGCCTCAACGTCGCACTGTTCCGCACGCTCATGGTCATCGCTGCGGTCGGCACGGTGCTCGCTGCGGGCTACCTGCTGTGGCTCTACCAGCGGGTGGCGTTCGGCACGCCGTCGGCGGAGTTCGAGAACGACCCCAACATCGTTGATGTGACCACCACTGAGTGGATCGCCTGGACGCCGCTCATCGTCCTCATCGTCGTGCTGGGCATGGTTCCCGGCATCCTGTTCAACGTGACCAACCCCGCTGTCGGGGTTGCCCTGTCGGCCATCGGAGCGTGAGCGAATGAACATCCTCGCCGCTGTTGGCGTCGACAACCCGCCGCTCGACTGGCACGCCCTCGCACCCGAGTTGGTGCTCGTGGGTCTGCTCGCCGTGCTCTTGTTGGTCGACGCCTTCGGAGGGGAGCGCAGCCGCTGGGCCATGCCGTCGCTCACCGGTATCGGCCTGCTCGCCGCACTGATTCCCGTGGCCACCCTGGCCTACGACGGTGTGGTGCGTTCCATGTTCGACGGTGCCTACGTCGTGGACAACTACGCCCTGTTGTTCAAGGCGTTGTTCCTCATCGCCGGGTATGTCGTGGTGTTGTTGAGCACCAACTACATCGCCGAGGGCGACTACTGGGAAGGGGAGTACTACCAGTTGCTGGTGGCTTCCCTGCTCGGCATGACCGTCATGGCGTCGGCCCGGGACCTGATCTCGGTGTTCCTCGCCCTCGAACTGCTTTCCATCCCCGCCTACATGCTCGCCGCATGGCGCAAGCGAGACCTCGGCAGTGAGGAAGCGGGCATGAAGTACTACCTGATGGGTGTGTTCGCCTCGGCCATCCTGTTGTACGGCATGAGCTTGCTGTACGGCATGACCGGCAGCACCTTGCTCGTGGACATCGCCGGGGCCATCGAAGGCACCGAGGTTCCGGCTCTCGTGGCGCTCGCTGTGGTGCTGGTGGTGGTCGGGTTCGCCTTCAAGGTGTCGGCCGTGCCCTTCCACACGTGGGCGCCCGACACCTACCAAGGTGCGCCCACCCCGGTCACTGCGTTCCTCGCTGTGGGGTCCAAGGCGGCGGGTTTCGTGGCGTTGATGACCGTGGTCCTCATCGCCTTCCCAACCCAACCCCGCATCTTCGAACCGCTCATCTGGGCCTTGGCGGCGGTCACCATGATCGTGGGCAACCTGATCGCCCTGCGTCAGACCAACCTCGTGCGGATGCTCGCTTACTCCGGTGTGGCCCAGGCGGGCTACATCCTCGCTCCGCTGGCCGTTGCCGGTGTGTCGGGTGCGAGCGCCGCCATGGCGGTCGAAGCCGTTTCCACCTATCTGGTCATCTACGCCGCAATGAACCTTGGGGCGTTCGCCGTGGTCATCGCCGTCGCCCGCAAGACCGGGTCGGCCGAGATCGACTCCTACGGCGGGCTGTTCTCGTACTCTCCGGTGCTCGCCGTGTGCATGAGCGTGTTCCTGTTCTCGTTGGCGGGCATCCCCCCGTTGGCAGGCTGGTACGGCAAGCTCACGATCTTCCTGGCGCTCATCGAGCCGGGCACGCTTGCGGGGTACATCCTGGCGGTGATCGTCGGTCTCGCATCGGTGATCGCGCTCTTCTATTACGCCCGTGTGGCCAAGGTCATGTTCGTCGACCCGGCCCCCGACGGCGACACCACCCCCATCCGGGTTCCCATGTCGCTCGCTGCGGCCCTGACCATCACGGTGGCGGTCACGCTCGTGGTCGGCGTCCTGCCCCAGGTACTCGCCCGGGTCACCGGAGCGGAGACGTTCCTGTCCATCGGTGGTTGACACCTGACCCGTGGACAGCGCCTCTCCATCAGCATCCACGCCTCTCACTGACGAGCTTGTCGAGCGGGTCCGACTCGACGGCCCTCTGCGGTTCGATGCGTTCATGGAGGCAGTCCTCTACGACCCCCGTCGGGGTTTCTACGCCACAGGCGGACGTGCGGGGGCGCGTGCCGGTGACTTCCTGACCTCACCCGAGGTCGGCCCACTGTTCGGCGCGGTGGTGGCTCGGGCCATCGACCATTGGTGGGTTGAGGCGGGTTCGCCTGAACGTTTCACAGTGGTTGAGCCGGGGGCAGGGCCAGGGACGCTGGCGGCGGCAGTCCGACTGGCGTCGCCGGTGTGCACCGACCGGCTGCAATGGGTGTTGGTGGAACGCACGGCAGCCCAGCGCGCCCGCCACGTCGAACGGCTCGGAGCCTCCAGCGATCCCGACAGCCACCGGCCAACCAGTGGGGTGCACCTCGTCTCCGTGGCGTCACTCCCTGACGCTTTCCCTGCAGATGTCGTCCTGGCCAACGAACTGCTCGACAACCTCCCCGTCCGTGTCGCGCAGCGCACGACGACAGGATGGTCCGAGGTCTGGGTGGGTGTCGAGGGCTCCGGACTCGTCGAGGAGTTGCAGCCACTGCCCACCAACGACCCTGACAGTCTGATGTTGGACCGGCTCGTACCCGACGCCTCAGCGGGCCAGCGAGTTCCACTGCAACACGAGGCCCGGTCATGGTTGCGGTGGGCGCTCGGGGCGGTGGGCAACCGGGGACGCGTGGTGGTCCTCGACTACGCCGACACGACGGCTTCGATGGCCCGGCGCGGCCCCGAGGCGTGGATGCGGACCTACGCCAGCCACGGCCGGGGTGCCGGACCGCTCGAGGCGTGCGGTACCCAGGACCTGACCTGTGACGTGGCGATCGATCAGCTCGCCGAGGTCCGGCCCCCTGACGCCGAGGTCACCCAGGCCGAGTTCCTCGGTTCCCACGGTATTGACGAACTGGTGGAGCAAGGACGTCAGATGTGGGTCGAACGCGCCCACATCGGCGACCTCGCCGCGGTGCGGGCCCGCAGCAGGGTCAGGGAGGCGGAGGCGCTCGTCGACCTCGCAGGCCTTGGCGCCCACCGGGCTCTCGAGTGGTGGCCGGTGGACCCAGCCGATCCCGGGGCGGACTGACAGTAGGCTCAGGCCCGCCACGGCGGGGATCTGTGAGGAGCGACATGAACGAACCGACGATTGAGGACTACTTCCACGAGGATCGGGTCTTCCCCCCACCGGCGTCGTTGCAGGCCGGGGCGGTCGTGTCGGACGAATCGGTGTACGACGTCGCCGCGGCCGATCCCGAGGCGTTCTGGGCCGATGCGGCCCGCACCACCTTGAGCTGGTCCACCGATTTCCACACCACCCTCGAGTGGGACCTGCCGTTCGCCAAGTGGTTCATTGGCGGGGAACTCAACGTCGCCTACAACTGTGTCGACCGACACGTCGAGGCAGGGAACGGCGACCGGGTGGCGTTCCACTGGGAGGGTGAACCGGGCGACACCCGGACCATCACCTACACCGACCTGCTCGACGACGTGAGTCGTTTCGCCAACGCGCTCCGTCACCTTGGGGTGGGCCGGGGCGACCGGGTGGCCATCTACATGCCGATGATCCCCGAGTTGCCTGTGGCGATGCTGGCGTGTGCCCGCATCGGAGCGGTTCACACCGTCATTTTCGGCGGGTTCTCCCCTGATTCGATTGTCGACCGGGTCAACGATTCGGAGGTGTCTTGTGTAGTGACCGCCGACGGCGGTTTCCGTCGGGGCGCTCCGGCTGCACTGAAGCCTGCGGTGGACGCCGCCCTGCCGTCATGCCCCAGCGTGAAAAGCGTGTTGGTGGTGCGTCGCACCGGTGAAACGGTCGAGATGACCGCAGGCCGTGACCATTGGTGGCATGAGCTTCGCGAACAGGTTGACGCCGAGTGCCCACCTGAACCCATGGGCAGCGAAGACCTGTTGTTCCTGTTGTACACGTCGGGGACCACGGCCAAGCCCAAGGGCATCATGCACACCACGGGTGGTTACCTCACCCAGGCGGCACTGACCCACGCCTGGGTATTCGATCTTCGGCCCGAGACCGACGTCTACTGGTGTGCCGCCGACGCCGGGTGGATCACCGGGCACAGCTACATCGTCTACGGCCCGCTCGCCAACGGCGCCACCCAGGTCATGTACGAGGGGACTCCCGACACGCCGGACAAGGACCGTCTGTGGCGCATCGTGGAGCGTTACGGGGTCACCCAGCTCTACACCGCGCCAACCGCCATCCGCATGTTCATGAAGTGGGGCGACGAGTTCCCGGCACGTTGTGATCTGTCGAGTCTGCGCATCTTGGGGTCGGTGGGTGAGCCCATCAACCCCGAGGCATGGATGTGGTATCGCACCCACATCGGTGGGGACCGGTGCCCGATCATGGACACGTGGTGGCAGACCGAGACGGGTGCACACATGATCACGCCGCTGCCCGCCATCACGGCGCTCAAGCCCGGTTCGGCCACCCGTCCGTTCCCTGGGATCACCGCCGAGGTCGTGGACGACCATGGGGACCCCGTGACCGAGGGAGGTGGGTATCTGACCCTCACGGGCCCGTGGCCCTCAATGCTGCGAGGCATCTGGGGTGATCCCGAGCGGTATCGGGAGACGTACTGGAGCACCTACCCCGGGCGGTACTTCGCCGGCGACGGCGCCAAGGTCGACGCCGACGGCTACCTGTGGCTGCTTGGCCGGGTGGATGACGTCATGAACGTGTCGGGGCATCGGGTGTCAACCACCGAGGTGGAGTCCGCGCTCGTTGATCACCCGGCAGTGGCCGAAGCGGCGGTGGTGGGAGCCACCGACCCTGTCACCGGTCAGGCGATCGTTGGGTACGTGATCCTGCGAGCCGGAGTTGACGGATCCGCCGAGCTCGTCGAGGAGGTGCGTCAGCACGTCGCCACCAAGATTGGCCCGACGGCTCGACCCAAGGCGGTCATGGTCGTTCCCGACCTTCCCAAGACCCGGTCCGGCAAGATCATGCGACGCCTTCTGCGTGACGTGGCCGAGGGCCGAGACCTCGGTGACACAACGACCCTGGCTGACGCCACCGTCGTTGAGGAGATTCGTCGGCGCGCTGCTGCAGACGCTGACGCGCCCGGTGGCGGTGCCAACTGAGCCCCTCAGCGGTGACCCCGGCGAACTGGCACTGGCGCGACGGCGAGGTCGAACCGTCGCGGGCGGTGGTGTTCGACATGGATGGCGTGCTGTCGGACGCTGCGGGGCGCCAGCACTACCTCGAGTGGCCGAACCGCGACTGGGACGCGTTCTTTGAGGCGTGTGGTGAGGATCAGGTCATCGACGAGGTGGTGCGTCTCCTCGACCTGCTCGACCCGGGCCTGCAGGTGGTGCTGCTGACCGCACGGCCGATCCGGGTCCAGCCCCAGACCCTGGGGTGGCTTGAGCGGTACCGCCTGCGCTGGGATCTGCTGGTGATGCGCGACAGCCACGATTACAGCGCCGCCCGCAACTACAAACGGCTGGTGGTGGATTCGTTGCGCGCCCGAGGGTTTGACCTTCGCCTCGCCTTTGAGGACGACCAGCGAAACGTCGACATGTTCCACGCCGCCGGAGTGCCGTGTGTCTACATCCACTCCGGCTACTACGAGTGACCTCAACCCCTCAGTTGGGCCGAAACGTCAGTCCCGGAAGTTCTCGAACTGCAGCGGGATGCCGAGGTCCTGTTCCTTCAGGGCGGTGATGACGGCCTGAAGGTCGTCGCGTTTCTTGCCGTTGACCCGCACCTGATCACCCTGGGTCTGTGACGTGATGCCCTTGAGCCCGAGTTCCTTGATGGCCCTGTTGATCATCTTGGCCTTGTCCGAGGAGATGCCGGCCTGCAGAGTCGCGACCTGGCGGACACGGCCTCCGGCGGCATCGGTGACCTTGCCCCACTCGAAGGACTTCAGCGACACCTTCCGCTTGACCAGTTTCTCCTCGAGCACCTGACGGGCGGCGTTGCAGCGGTCCTCGCTCACCGTTGCCAGCTCGAGACGATTCTCCTTCTCGTGCAACTCGACGGTGGTGTCGGTGTTCTTGAAGTCGAAACGGTTGGTGATCTCGCGGCTCGCCTGGTCGACGGCGTTGCGGATCTCTTGGAGTTCGAGTTCGGAGACGATGTCGAAAGTCGGCATGGTCCTGACGCTACCGTGTGCGGCTTGTCGCACGCCTCCGAAACCCGGTGGGTCCGCTGTGCGGACCCACCGGACCGGATGGTGGGCCGGGGTGGATTCGAACCACCGTAGGCGAAGCCGACGGGTTTACAGCCCGCTCCCTTTGGCCACTCGGGCACCGACCCAGATTGCCGTTGACGGCTTCGACACCCTACCGGCTCGTCCCATGTGAGGGCCAAGCAGGTTCGTTACGACTCCAGAACCGGTGGACGACCGGGCGGGGTGCCCTCACCGCCGCCGTCGAGGAGCAACTGCATCACGACCACGTCAAGCCACCGACCGAACTTTCGGCCCACCTCGCGTTCGGTGCCGATGATGGTGAATCCCGCCTGCTGATGGAGTTGGATCGAGGCTTCGTGCCCTCCCACCACCCGGGCGAACACGGTGTGGAACCCGTGGTTGCGGGCGGTGTCGATGAGTCCCGCGAGCACGAGCCGGCCGACGCCGCGCCCACGGTGATCGCGGTGCACGTAGACCGAGTCCTCCACGGAGGTCGTGTACGCCGGTCGTTCCCGGTAGGGCGACAGGGCCCCGAAACCCGCCAGGTCGTCCCCGTCGGTGACCACGAGGGCGGCATGGCCCCCGGAACGCTGCTCAATCCAGGCCACCTGCTCGTCAATTGAGCGTGGTACGAGGTCGAAGGTGACCGTCGACGAGGTCACCTCGGCGTTGTAGATCCCTGCGATGGCGGCGGCATCGGCGGCGGTGGCGGGTCGGACCTCCATTGGGGCCCACGGTAGTGGCCGGGACCCCTCGGACCGGGCCCCGTTCGTGCCCTCGGTGGTCAGGTTGGGAGGATCGGCGACGGCGTGGCATGATGGAGGGCCGTTGTCTGGGCCCCTCGGGGTCCTGACGACTTGCCCCCTTAGCTCAGTCGGCAGAGCGTCTCCATGGTAAGGAGAAGGTCGACAGTTCGATTCTGTCAGGGGGCTCGCCGCAGTGGGGTCAGTACACACCCGCCGCTGCGCCGGGCGGCGTAGCTCAGGTGGTTAGAGCACTCGGCTCATAATCGAGTGGTCGTCGGTTCGAATCCGACCGCCGCCACCGGGACCGGCCCCGTCCGGTCTGCAAGCACAGTTACACGTTCAAGACAACACACCACAAGCAAGTCACCAGGAAAGGCCTGAACACCATGGCACGTGAGAAGTTCGAGCGGACCAAGCCTCATGCGAATGTGGGGACGATGGGTCATATCGACCATGGGAAGACGACGTTGACTGCGGCGGTGACGAAGGTGTTGGCGGATGCTGATCCGTCGTC
>CAMAQM010000055.1 GCA_945860545.1 Bifidobacterium breve
TCCCACCAGCGCGTGGGTGACGCTCTTGGCCACCGACCACGACCGGTGGGTGGTGTCGGTCCCGCACGGCACCGAGGCGTCGGCGGCGTAGAACGTGCACAACCGTTCACCGCCGTGTTCGACGAGAACGGCGTGGGTCTCGCCTGGCATGCTCACGGGCGCCTCGCCCGCCCGCAACCCGTCGAGGATCGGTGTGGGACCCAACTCAGCCCTCCACGCCCACCGGGTCGCCGACGCCGATCGTGCCGGGGGTGACCACCTCGGCGTAGACCCCGAGGTGGTTCGGGAAGGACGCGTTCAACTCGACCAGCGCGTCGTGGAGTTCGGGTTGGCGCGCCAGCGCCGTGCTGCGGGGATCGCTGTCGTGGGGTGGTTGGGCCCGCAGCGGCATGGCGCAGCGCACCGTTGGCTGGGTGATGCGCAACACGACTTCGCCGAGTTGGAGTTCCCGGCCCACCCAGGTGTCCTCAACGAACGGCTCGCCGGTGACGTCGACGACCACGTTGGGTCGGAAGCGGCGCACATCCCAGTCCAGGTCCGGTCGCGCCGAGCGGCAGCCGTCGAGGGTGGCCGTGGTGAGCAGGTGCACCGGAGCGAGATCGAGGAACGTGCCCGGCGGCACAGGGATGGCGAACACCTCGGCGTCGTCATTGGGTGGGTCGAAGGTCATGTCGTAGGCGAGGCCGGCACTGTCCGCCGTGGAGCGCACCACGACCTCACGACCGAGCCACGCCGACAGCGCAGCGTGCACGCCAGGGTCGTCGATGTGGATGCGGGTGCCGTCGGGGAGGACGAGGGTGTCGCCGTCGGCCGTGGCGTCGAGCAGTTCAGGCACCCGCTTGGCCGAGAGGACCTTGTCGGCATCGACGGGCACGATGCCCCACCGGCGGTCGCCGACGACCCCTGTGGGGGTGACGTCGAGAGTGTCGACGCGACCGCCCTGCAACGACTTCACCGGGTAGCGCCAGAGCGCACCCACGCGCATCATGTCCATGCCCGTAGTCTTGCCGCTCCCCGGCGGAGTTGCCGACGTCGTGGTGGATGCTGTTCAGGGCTCGTCGTCTGGCACGAGGAGGGCCCGTTCCACCATGTCGATGAGGGTGGCCGTCCAGCGCTCGTCGCCGACCTGTTCGCTGGTGGCATCGTCGACGATCCGCCCCAGCGGGATGGCTTGCATGATGGCGGCGACGGCATCGGCGTCGAGGTCGGCGCGCAGGTAGCCGAGCCGCTGGCTCTCGATGACCGCTGCGCGCCAGGCGGCGGTGACCTCGTCCTGCACCGGGGCGATCGCAGCAGCGAGGGAGGGACGGGTGGAACCGAGCGAGATGGTGTGTGCCCGGCGCATGCGGACTGCCGAGGGGAGTCGGCCGTGGAACGCGAAGTAGTCCCGGAGCGCGGCCCGGTATGACGCCCGGTCGGTGGATCGCTCCATCAGATTCCCGAACTGCGCGAGGAGCGAGGCGCTCTCGCGGGCGTAGGTCTCCACGAGAGCTGCCTCGATGAGGGTGTCGACGTCGGTGAAGTGGTTGTACAGGGTGGCCCGGCTGACCTCGGCGCCGTCAAGCACCCGCTGGACGCTGAAGCGGTCGAACCCGTCCTCGGTGAGGACGAGGACGGCTTGTTCGAGGATCCGTTCGTGGGTCGTGTGGGCCCCCGTGGTGCGGGGGCTCCGCTGGCGACGGGACATCGCCATCACCGTAATGGCTGGGGACGCCGGAACATGAGGACCGGGTGTGCAGTGTCCTTGCGGGACCACCCTTGTCGGTCCGAGCACTGGCTGGCATGCTTCCCCAATGACAAACTCGCCCACGCCTCCCGCCCCACTCGGCGAGCTGTACCAAGCGTCGCGGGAGCGCATCAGCGCGATGGTGATCGACGCTGATCCGAACCGCGCCGTGCCAGCTACTCCGCTGTGGGACGTTCACGACGTTGTTGCCCATCTCGCCGGCGGGGTGGAGGACGCTGTCACGGGGAACATGGACGGGGTCACGACCGAGCCGTGGACTGCAGCGCAGGTCGAACGTGGACGCGGACGCTCCGTGATGGAACTGTTGGAGATCTGGTCAGCGGGGGCGGCACTGGTTGAGGCGGCGTTGAGTGCTGGCGCCCGGGAGAATGACGACCCGGCGCTGCTTGAACTCTTCACCCGGGCGGTGTTTGACGTGTTCACCCACGAGGCCGATCTGGCCCATGCGCTCAACCAGCAGGCGCAGATCCCCGCAGATGGTCTTTCGTGGGCGTCGGCGGTACTTCAGGCCGACTTCCATTCTTGCGTCGCCGATCGTGGTTTGGGTGCCGTGGCGGTGGACGCGTCGGATTGGGAATGGTTTCGGGGCCGGCTCGGACGCCGAACGGCGGCGGAGGTAAAGGCTCTTGGCTGGTCGGATGATCCCGAGCCGTACCTCACCGCCTGGTTCGTGTTCGGTCGGGCAATCGAACCGCTCGGGGAACAACCGCCCCAGATGACCTGAGCGCAGCGCAGTTCAGGGACGCCCGGCGTGGGGGACCGCCACGGTGGCGACCTCGATGCGCCCCTCGCGTGCGGCGGTACGCGCCTCGTTGTTGGAGTCGGGGGCGGTCATGATGAACAAGGTCCGGCCGTCGTCACCACCGAGCATGCAGGCGAACGCCGTCTGAGTCGTGTCGACCGTGTCGAGGATCTCGCCGCCTTCTGCGACGCGTAGACACTGTGGGGCGGTGGCATTCGCCACCCACACGGCGCCCTCGGCGTCGAGACAGATCCCGTCGGGGGCGACGAGCAGACCGGACAGGTCGGCCCACACCCGGCGGTTGTCGAGGGTGCCGTCGGAGTACAGGTCGAAGGCGGTCAGTCGCAGCGCCAGGGTTTCGGCCACGATCAACGTCATCCCATCGGGGGTGATGACCGAACCGTTGGGGAACACCATGTCGGTGGCGGCGACGCTGCGGGTGCCGTCAGGGGCGATCCGGCTCAGCACCGTCGACGTCGGTCCGGGTTCGCCCAACACCCCTTCGATGCCGTGTTCGGCGAGGAACGCGTCAAGGTCGAAACCGAAGTCGCCGACGAAGATGGTCCCGTCGGCGGCGACCACGAGGTCGTTCACCCACCAACCCGCCAGACCCGTCAGGTCGGCGTGTTCGGTCAGGTTGGTGCCGTCGAAACGCAACACCCGCTGGTCGGTCATTGACGACACCACCATCGACCCGTCGGGCAGCCACCCCAGACCTGACGGCTGCCCGGGTACCTCCACGATGCGTTCGTCGACGCCGTCGACGGTGATGGCGTGCACGGCGTGGTCCCCGAAATCCGAGTACCACAGGCGGCCCTCGTGCCAGCGGGGTCCCTCACCGAAATGGAGGCCGGAGTGGAGAACGGTCGTTGAGGTCATGGCGGAACCGTACCGCCACAAGAGATCTGTTGCGTCCCCTGTGCGAGGATGGCCTCATGACTGCTCTCACGTTTGGTGTGTTCATCCCTCAGGGCTGGAAGATGGAGCTGGCCTCCATTGCCGACCCACAGGACAAGTGGGCCAAGGCCGTTGAGGTGGCGGTGCTCGCCGAGGAACTCGGGTACGACTCGTTGTGGGTGTACGACCACGTCCACAACGTGCCGGTGCCCGCCCACGAGGCCATGTTCGAGTGTTGGACGACCATCGCCGCCATCAGTCAGCGCACCAGCCGCATCCGGCTCGGCCAGATGGTGGGGTGCGGCCCGTACCGCAACCCCGGTTTGTTGGCCAAGATCACCTCGAATATCGACGTGATCTCCGGCGGTCGCCTCGACTGGGGGGTGGGGGCAGGCTGGTACGAAAACGAGTTCACCGGGTACGGCTACCCGTTCCCCTCCGCCGCCGATCGCATCCGGGCGTTGCGTGAAACCGTCGAGATCGTGTTGTCGATGTGGCGTGAACCCGACACGACCTATCACGGCCGGTACTTCACTCTCGACGGCGCCCAGTGCGACCCCAAACCGTTGCAGCAGCCGCACCCACCTGTGCTCATCGGCGGGGGTGGCGAGCAGATGACGTTGCGGGTGGTGGCCGAGTTGGCCACCCACTCCAATTTCGGGGGCAAGCCGCACGAATGGGCCCACAAGGCCGAGGTGCTCAAGGGTCACTGCGCCAAGGTGGGCCGCGACTACGACGAGATCACCAAGACGTGGTCGCCCGAGGTGTTCATCCGTCGCACCGAGGCCGAGGTTGCCGCAGCGGGAAGCCGGTCGTTTTGGGGGGAGCCGGTGGAGTCGTGGACGGAAGGCAACCTCGTCGGCACCCCCGAACAGGTGGCTGAGAAGATCCGGACCTACGTGGACCTCGGGTGCACCGGGTTCATTCCGTGGTGCAGCGACTACCCCGACACCGAGACCCTCGAGCTGCTCGCCACCGAGGTCATCCCCCAGGTGCGCTGATGGCCCGAGGCCGCCGTCGGGGGGTGCCGCCAGTCCCGATGGTGGCCGGGTCAGTGGCGGTCGCTGCCGCCGTCGGGTTCGCCGGCAGTTGGGGCGGCCCGCGTCTCGGGGCGATCCCGGTGTTCGCCCTGTGTGTGGCGTTGGCGTTCGCCATCAACTGGTTGGTGTGGATCCCGGCGTCGTTGTGGCGCACCGAACGCTTCTATGACCTGACCGGGTCGGTGACGTTCGTGGCGGTGACGTCGCTGGCGTTGGTGGCCGCACCCGGCCCCGACGGTGAGGCGTCGGTGTGGCGGGTCACGCTCGCCGCCATGGTGGTGGTGTGGGCGGTGCGGCTCGGGTCGTTCCTGTTTGTCCGGGTTCGCCGCGACGGCTCCGACGGCCGGTTCGACAAGATCAAGGTGCACCCGTTGGCGTTCCTCGCCACGTGGACCCTCCAGGCGCTCTGGGTGTCGATGACCGCGGCGGCGGCACTCGCCGCCATCACGGTGGCCGACGGCCTCGGTGGAGTGTGGGCCATGCTCGGTGTCATCGTGTGGCTCATCGGCTTCGCCATCGAGGTGGTTGCCGACACCCAAAAGCGCCGGTTCCGCGCCGACCCGGCCAACGCCGGACGGTTCATCTCGACGGGGTTGTGGTCCCGCTCACGTCACCCCAACTACTTCGGCGAGATCCTGTTGTGGAGCGGGGTGGCGCTCATGGCGGTGCCGACCCTGTCGGGTTGGCGGTGGGTGGTGCTGATCTCACCGGTGTTCGTCTGGTTGTTGCTGACCCGGGTCAGCGGCGTCCCACTGCTTGAAGCCCGCGCCGCCGCCCGGTTCGGCGACGACCCCGCCTACGGGGCCTATGTGAAGCACACTCCGGTGCTGGTCCCCCGACTCACGAATCCCACACGGGGTGACGCTTGTCGAGAAACGCCCTGATGCCTTCCTTGGCGTCGGGCAACTGACTGGCCTGCGCCATCACCGCCGTGGCGTAGGTGTAGGCGTCCTCAAGGGGGAGGCCGAGTTGGTGGTAGAGGGCGGCCTTGCCGATCGCCTTGGACGCCCGTGAACCCCGGGTGGCCCGGCCGAGTAGATCCGCCACCGTGGCGTCGAGTTCGTCGGCGGGCACCACGCGGTTCACGAGGCCCCACTCGAGCGCGGTGGCCGCATCGATGGGGTCGCCGGTGAACGCCAGTTCGGCGAGACGTTTGGTGGACACGGCACGACCCACCTCGACGGCGGGGGTGGTGCAGAACCATCCGCCTTTGCCGCCCGGGAGGGCGAACCCTGCGCCGTCGGTCGCGACGGCGAGGTCACAGGCGGCCACGAGTTGGCACCCCGCTGCGGTGGCGAGGGCGTGCACCCGGGCGATGGTGATCTGGGGGATCTGGCGGAGAGCGAGCATCGTGGCACTGCACGTCTCGACCAGCGTGGTGGCCGCCGCCAGGTCAGCGTCGGCGAGGTCGGCGAAATCGTGGCCGGCGCTGAACACCGATCCGTTGGCGGCGAGCACCAACCCGGCGGTGTCGGTCTCCCCGACGGTGCGCACGGCGTCGAGCAGTTCGCTCAGCGCCTCGAGTGACAGGGCGTTGCGTCGCTCGGGACGGTTCAGGGTGATGGTGGCCACCGGTCCGTCGACGGCGAGAACGAGCGTTGTGTAGGTCATGTATCCACCCTATGCCCGCCGTCCCCGGTGCGGTCATGGTCGTCGGCGCCACTGACCTAGCGTCAGGACGTGGGTTCGCTGTTGGCCGCCATGGGTCTCGTGTTCGTCGCCGAACTCGGCGACAAGACCCAGTTGATCGCTCTCGGGTTCGGCGCCCGGCACCGAATCGCCCCGGTGCTCATCGGGATGTTCCTCGGTTACGGTCTTGCCAATCTCGCTGCCGTGGTGGTTGGTGGGATCCTCGGGGCCACCCTGCCGACCCGGGCCCTCGGCATCGGGGGCGGCATCCTGTTCCTGCTCTTTGCCCTGTGGTCGCTGCGGCCCGAACGGTCCGATGGCGCGTCCACCGATGATGATCCCGAGGCGGCGGTGCCGAGTCGCCCGGCCCGGGCGGTGGTGCCGTCAGTGGCGCTGGCCGTGCTGGTCGCCGAGATGGGGGACAAGACGCAGATCGCCACGGCCACACTCGCCTCACAGGGCCCGCCCGTGTTGGTGTGGATCGGTGCCACCATCGGCATCGTGGCGGCCGGGGCAGTCGGGGTTGTCGTCGGACGGTTCGTGGGGGCACGGCTACCCGAGCGGGTCACCCGTCTCGGCTCGGCCGTGCTGTTCGCCGTGTTCGGCGTGGTGCTGATCGTCGTCAGTCTTTGATCCGCTGCAGGGTCGCCCACAGGTGTGGGGTCAGCGGCTGGCCGACGGCTGCCATCGAGAGTTCGTAGGTCAACGTGTCCCCACGGACCCGCAGCGCACGCCGCACCGACACGACCTCTTTGGCGTTGGGTGTCAGCCCCACCTGTAGGGAGGTGAACGTCACCGCCCACGCACCGTCGGGTTCGTACCCGGCGACGCCGTCGTGGGTCTCGGTGACGCCGGTGGGTTGGGCCACGACGAGTTCGACCCCTTGCGTCCCCACCGGCCGCAGGTACCCGACCTCGGTGTGCATGGGGGTGCCGCCCGCGGACGTGGTGCGCTGCGTGTACGCCAGCACCGGTTTGCCTGGGAGTGCGGTGAACGTCACCGTTTCGTCGTAGGTGAACGGCTCAATGGTGGGGTACGAACCGCGACCCGTCCCCTGCCACGTGCCTTCGAGGTGGGTGAGGGGACCCTCAGCCACAGGTGTGGGGCGCACCCTCGGCGCAGTCGCACAGCAACACCGGGTCGTCGTCGAGACGGCGCAGGGTGCCGGCCAACGACCGGTCACGGTTCGTCGTGAGCCGCGGCCACACCGCCGGCCACGCCCGACGGGGTCGGTGACGCCCCGACGCCGACACGGTGCCAGTGGCGACCGGTTGCACGGAAGGTGTGGTGACTCCCATCACGTCCTCACCCTATCGGGCGTTCCCCCACCGGGCGGCGCCACGACTTGCGGGTGGCCCACACCCCCCAACCGAGCGCGCCGAGGGGAATTTCGAGGAGGTAGGTGAACGTGCTGTAGAGCAGCACCGCCGCGGTGGCGGGGTTGGTGGCCGCCCCGAACGCGGTGAGCAGCGCCACCGTTCCCGTCTCGGCGATGCCGACGCCGCTCGGGGTGAGCGGAATGGTGGTCAGCAACCGATTGAAGGCGAAGGCGGCGTACACCTCGATCCATCCGGCACTGTCGTTGCCGGTGCCGAGATACCGCACGCACAACAACAAGATGGCGAACTGCCCGATGGTGTACACGAACATCCAGAACGTCAGTGCCAGCCAGTTGCGTCGAAGCAGGTCGACCGAGTCGTGGCGGAAGGCGACGAGCCGGTCACCGAGTCCGGTCACCGGCGGTTTGCGCACCAGCCGGGTCGCCATCGACGCGATCCGTTCCCCGAGCACGCCCACCGATCGTGCCAGTGCGTCGGAGCGCAACACGAGGGCGAACACCACGACCATGACGACGAGGACCGCCACGCCCACCACGGCGGCCAGCACCAGTTCGCCCGACGCCTTTCCGCTGAACGCCAACAGGGCGAGGGCGCTGAGGGGGATGGCGAGTTTGGCGAACACGTTCCAAAAGCCCGACACCACGATGCTGCGGGTGATCGACGGGATCCCGAACCCCCACGAGCGCCCCATGGCGTAGGTGACCCCGACACCGACCGCACCGCCGAAGGGCACCACGTTTGCCAACGCGCTGCCCGAGAAGTTCAACACCAACGCCTGGGTGTGACGCAGACCGGGCAGCGACGCCACCATCACGCCGGTGTAGCTCCACATGGTGGCCAGCCACACCACCGTGACGACCAGCACCTGCCACGCCATGAGGGTGCCGAGCGTGTCCCACACGACCCCGTACTCGGCGCCGGTGACCTTGGGCAGGGCGAAGGCGAACAGGACCACCACCACCGAGAACGACGCCACCGTCTCCACCACCCGCCGTGCCGGGGACTTGCCCCGCAACTCGAGTTCGGCGGGGACCCGCAGCGCCTCGCGACCTTCGGCGCCGGCGAGTTCGTCGAGGTGCGGTGGCACCAGGTGCGCATCGACGAACGGGTCGCCCACGGGGTCGTCGGTCGGTGCCATCAGGGAGCGGTCTCGGCCCTCAGCGGGTGGGCTCGGCGTCGAGGGTGGCGAACACGTCGGTGGCCGGATCGCCCGGCGACCGTCCATGTTCGATGAACCACTCGGTGCCAAAGGCGAGGCCGTAGAGGTCGTCGGGCAACTCGAGGATGCGGGCGAGGGTGCGGGTGGTGCTCACGGCGCTCGTGGTCTGCGTGGCGTGGGCGGTCATCGACGCCCGTTTGGCGGCGAGGTGGGCGGAGACGTCGACGGTGTGGGTGACGGCGTCGGCAGGGGAGAACCACGTGTCGAGTTCGGCGGGGTCGAACTCGGGTGGGATCTCGAACCCCATGTTCTTCACGATCTGCAGACCCAGATACAACACGTCGCGGTTCACCGTGGATTCGAGCACCACCGGGGTGCCGGCCAACGCCGCTGCCGCCACGCCGACCTGGTGGACCCGTTTGTGGTCGGGGTGGCCGTACCCGCCGTTGACGTCGTAGGTGGTGAGCACGTCGGCGCCCTCCTCGCGGAGGATCTCGGCGAGGCGTTCCGCCGCCTCGTCGGGGGACGCCCCGACGAACGTTTCGGTCCCGTTGGTGGTGTCGTCGCCGTCGAGACCCGAATCGGCGTACCCGAGGAACACCACCCGGGCCACCCCGAGGGCGTCGGCTGACGCCATGGCCTCGGCCCGACGTCGATCCCCAAGGGTTTCGGCGCCATCGAGGGTGTCGGCGTCGGCATCACCGGCCTCCCCGCTGGTGGCGAACACCAGCACCACCCGGTGGCCCGCAGCGGCGGCCCCCGCCAGCGTGCCGGCGGTCAGCAACGCCTCGTCGTCGGGGTGGGCGTGAAAGGACACCAGGGTGTGGGGCACCCGACCATTGTTACCCGTCGGTGGTCGGGGTGGGCGCAAGCCGGACGGGTACGCTGGCGCCGCCATGGTCCGCACCCCGGCGTCCCCGCCACTCTCCATCGCCATCGTCAGCGACTGCTACGTCCCTGACACCGGCGGAATCGAGGTGCAGGCCCACGACCTCGCCCGCCACCTCCAGCGTTGCGGCCACCGGGTGGTGGTGGTGACCACCACCCCCGGCCCACCCGAGGTGGACGGCATCAAGGTGATCCGGGTGAGCGTTCCCCCCACCCAACGCCGCATCCCGTTCCTGCCCGACAAGGCGCCGCTGGCCCCGTC
>CAMAQM010000056.1 GCA_945860545.1 Bifidobacterium breve
TGGGGTTCGGGCAAGGGTATGCGTGCGCCCGTGATCGGCTCCCGACCATTGCCGACCACATCCTCAAGGTCCGTGGCGAACGCTCCCGGTTCCTCGGCGCAGGGTTCGCCGATCGGCACCTCAACACGGATCTGGGTTACCGCGTGCTCGGCATTGAGGGTCGCGCTGCGGCCATGGCTGAGGCGCAGTCGGATCGTGTGCGAGCCATGGTCGCCGGTTACGCCGCCGGGTACAACGAGGCGCTGTCGGAGTTCGGCACCTCACACCTGCCGCAATGGTGTGTCGACGCGCCGTGGATCCGCCCAATTTCCGAAGACGACCTTTACCGCCTCTACGTGGACCTTTGTTTGATGGCCTCGGGTCGCAACCTCGTTGAGTACCTGGGTTCAGCCACAGCCCCCGACAGCCCGGGTGGCCCGGCGACGCCACCTGAACCGCCCAGCGACGGTGAGGTCGTGGGCGAGTCCCACCTGGGCTCGAACGGGTGGGCACTTGGTGCGGCGGCCACGGGCGGGCCGGGCATGGTCATGGCCAACCCGCACTTCCCGTGGTACGGGGAGGGGAAGTTGTGGGAGTGCCACTTGCGGATCCCCGGGGAGATCGACGTGTACGGCGCAGCGCTCGTGGGGAGTCCCGGGGTGCAGATCGGTTTCAACCAGACGCTGGGGTTCACCCACACGTTCTCCCGGGGTCACCGCTTCACCGCCTATCGGCTCGATCTCCATCCCGATGATCCCTGCTCGTATCGGTTCGGGGACACCTATCTGCAGATGACCTCGTTGGAGCACGCCGTGGAGGTGCGCGACGACGACGGTGCGCTGCGACGTGTGGAGCGCACGTTGTGGTCCACCCATCACGGCCCGATGGTGAACGTTCCGTTTGTCGGTTGGTCGACGGCCACCGGGTTCGCCTACCGCGACGCCAACATCGCCAACACCCGGTTCATGGAACAGGTTCTGGCCCTCGACACGGCGACGGACGTTCCCTCACTGAAGGCGGCCTTCGTCCGCCATGGTGGGCTGCCGTGGGTGAACACGATGGCGGCCGATGCCTGGGGTCGAAGCTGGTACATCGACTCGAGCGCCACCCCCGCCTTGTCTGACACCGCCGCCCGGAGATTCGTCGACAGTCTCAGCACCGACCCCATTGCGGCGTTGATGCACGGTCTGCGCATTGCGGTGCTCGACGGTTCCGAACCCGACAACGACTGGGTGGACGGTGGTGGGGATGGCGACGCCGGTCTGCTCGAGGTTGATGCGCTGCCCCAGGTGGAGCGGGACGACTGGGTCATGAACGCCAACGACCCGTACTGGTTGGTGAACCCGTCTGCGGTCATGGCGGAGCACTCCCCGTTGTGTGGGTTGTACCGTCGCCCGGTCACCGCACGCACCCGGATGAACCTGCGTTTGCTGAGCGGCGTGGGTCCGGTCGTCGGCAGCGGACCCGACGGCCAGATCCGGCTCGAGGACCTTGCGGCGATGGTGCTGTCGGGTCATTCACTCACCGCTGTTGACCTCCGCGACCCTGTCGTGGCTCGGCTTCGGGCCTGCGGGGACGAGGAGGCGCTCGTCGTCGCCGACGTCCTGGCGGCGTGGGACTGCACCTACAGCGTGGATGCCCGAGGCGCGGTGTTGTGGCGCGAGTTCATGGCGGGGTTCCCCGAGGAGGCCCACAAGGACGCCGGATCGCTGTGGGCTGAGGCTTTCGACCCCGACCGTCCGCTCAGTACCCCCTGTGGGCTGGCCCCCGCGCCTGGGTCGGGGTCCGACCCGGTGGTCGCCGCCGCCGCTGCAGCGCTCGCCGCGCTCGACGAGGCCGGGATCGCCCCCGACGCGCGACTCGGAGACGTGCAGTGGGTGCAGCGGGGTGCACGGCGAGTTGAGATCCCCGGCGGGGGATCGGTTGATGGGGTCACCGACATCACCACCCCCGTGGTGGATCTGGCTCGCAACGATCTCGACCCGACGCCGGACCAACCTGATCCGGTCGTCTCCCGCTTCGCCCGCACGGGCCTCAGTGTCGGTGGGTACCCGTGCACCTACGGGGTCAGTTGGGTCATGGGTGTCGAGCTCGTCGCCGACCGTGACCCTCGTGGTCACGGCCTCCTCGTCTACGGCCAGTCGGACCTCCCTGCCAGCGGACACCACGACGACCAGGTCGAGGACTTCACCGCCCGCCGGTTGCGGCCGTTGGCGTTCACCGACGACGCAATCGCCGCCTCGGCCATCGACCAGCGTCGGGTCGGCACCCGGCCATGACCGACGGCGTCGTGCCCGTACCCGGTTCGGGGAGAAACAGCGGTCCGGGACCGTGGGACAACGCGCACCCCGGTGCCGATCGTGCCCAGGTCCTTGCTGCGATGCGCCTCGCCGTGCGGGTTGGGGAGGTCATGGTGGCCAACACCGAGACCTCTGCGGACTGCCAGTACAACATGCGCCGCATCCTCACCGCCTACGGCGTGACCGATTGCAGCGTCCGCGTCGTGCTGAACGCCATCACCTTGTCGTGGCTTCCCCCTGAAGGGGAGCCGGTCACCTTGGTGCGGGTCGTGGCTGCAGATCAGGCTCACCTGCATCGACTGTCGATGGTCGAACGGCTCGTCGGTCGCATCGAACGGGGCGAGATCACGCCGCAAGACGCAGACCGCCTCCTTGAAGATGCCGCCACCGCACCGGACCCCTATCGGGGTTGGATCGTGGTGCTCGCCCGTCTGGTTTCGGTGGCGGGTTGGGTGGTGTTCTCGGGCGGCAACTGGGTGTCGGCCGTCGTCGGGGTGGTCGCCACCGCCGTGGCGCTCCCGGTGGTCGAGCTCGTGTCGCGGATGCGGATACCGGACATCTTCAGCGTGCTCGCCGGCGCCATCGTCGTGGTGTTGGTCCCCGACCTTGTGGTGTGGGCGGGTGTGGACTTCCCGGCGGGGTCCGCTGCGGTTGGTGGCCTCTACCAGTTCCTGCCGGGTCGGTTGCTCGTCGCCAGCGTGCGTGATGGCCTCTCGGGGGCGCCGCTGACCGCGCTGGCGCGCGGCTTGCAGGCCATTGTGTTGGCGGTTGCGGTAGCGGTCGGTGTCCTGGTGGGCCTCCGGGTGGCCGAACTGCTCAACATCGTCGTTCCCTCAACTCCCACCGGTCAGTGGGGAATCATGATCACGGTGCTGGGGGCCGGAGCCGCTGTTGGAGCGCTTGCCATCGGCCGTCAGGTCCCGCTGGCGGCGGTGGTGCCGGTGACGATGCTGGGCATGGTGGTGTGGCTGGTGGCCAACGTCATCGCCCCCTCGGGAGACCTGCGCCGCGAGGTGGCGGTCGGCATCGCTGCCCTGCTCCTCGGTTTCGCCGGACGTCTACTCGCCCGGGTGCAGGGGACGGTCTCGGCGTTATACACGGGCGTGGCCGTGTTGGTCCTCGCCCCGGGGACCCTGCTCTACCAGGCGATCCTCGACCTGACCGAGGGGAACACTCAGGCTGGCGCGGAAGGGTTGTTGTCGGCCGTGTTCATCTCGGTCTCCATTGCTGCGGGGACCACGCTGGGTCTCGCTGTGGGGCGCGCCGTGCCATCGCTCACCGGGTACACACGCCTCGGGCCACCACCGCGTCTCACGATTCCGTCACGTCGGGTTCCCCCCTCCTAGCGCGCCGGTGGTATCCGCAGCCCCTTTCGGGCGGGCCGGTACGCTCCGGACATGACTGAGGCGTCGACGGATTCGCACGGGCAACCACACCGGATTGGACGAGGTCGCCGCATTGGGGTCGTGGTCCTCAGTGTGCTCTCGGTGCTGTTTCTCGCTACCGGCTCCATTGGGTACTGGGCGGCACGCACCGCCCTCGACAACGACGTGTTCGTCACACGCGTCGGTCCGTTGGCCAGCGACCCGGCGGTGCAGACGGCGTTGGCGGACTGGTTGACCCAAGAAGTGCTCACCTTGGTCGACGTCGAGGGGTACCTCAAGCAGTCGCTGCCGCCTCCCGCTGACCTTTTGGCCAAGCCGCTGAGCGCAGCGGTGGAGGACTTCGTGAACAAGGCGGTGCGCGACGTACTCGCCTCCGATCAGTTCGCGGAGCTCTGGCAGCGCGTGACCGGTGACGCCCACCGAGCGTTCGTGGTGGCGGCCAGCGGCAACGACTCCAACGTGTCCACCGACGATCAGGGTCGCGTCGTGGTGAACCTCATTCCCGTCATCGGGGAGGTGTTCGAGTCGTTGACGGGCGCCTCACCCGATCTCGTCTCTCGTGTCACCGGGACCCTTGAGAACCTGGCGTCTGATCCGCCGGCGCAGGCAATCGAGGCCCTCGAGAACGCGACGGGGATCACCTTGCCGAAGGATTTCGGTGTCGTGGTCATCGACGATGGCGGGACGCTCGAGACGGTCCGGACCATCGTGGAAGCAACACGGGTGGCGGTCGTCGCCCTCATTGTCGGGTTCGTGGCGTGCACCGCCGCAGCGGTGGCGTTGGCCCGGCCCCGGCGCCGCACCGGGGTGCAACTGCTTGGTGCGTTCGCCGTGACGCTGGCGTTCGTCCGTCAGTTGGCCATCCTGGTGGACGAGAGGTTGACCGCCGAGGTGAGGGTGCCGGCGAACCAGGACGCGGCCGAAGCGATCGTCGGTTCGGTCATGGAAGGCCTCTACCAGGTGCTCGCCGTGTTGATGTTCGTCGTCATCTCGGTGGCGGTCGGCCTCTGGGTTGTCCGTCGCCGAGAGGCCCTAGCGGCGGTGTTCGAACGTCGGGACCCGCCGCCGCGCTGGTGGATGACCCCCTCGCCGGCATCGCTACAGATCGCTGTGGTGGCGCTTGTCTCGGGGTTGCTGTGGTGGTTTGGCCCTGCGGTGTGGTTCGCCATCGTGGTTGTCGTCGGCCTGGTGGTCGCCCAGTTGGTGCTGTGGCGGGCTGAGCGGGTCGCACCGACGGACGGTGACGTAGTCTCGGGGTCGTGACGACCATCGACAGCGACACCGCCGTGGCAGTCGTGGAGGAACGCCTCGAGGAACTCCTGGCGTCCCACGACCCCGCAACCACCGATTTCGCCTCCTTCCGGGGAGCCCAGTACGACCTCGGCCTGGCCTGGGTCCACTTCCCCGAAGGTTGGGGCGGGCTGGGGTTGCCACCCAAGGCCCAGACCATCGTGGAGCGGCGCCTGCGTGAGGCGGGGGCCAAGTCTCCCGACGCCCGGGTGTTCTTCGGTCTCACCATGGCCGGCCCCACCGTTGTGACCCACGGCGACGACGCGTTGCGCTCGCGGCTGCTGCGGCGGATGTTCACCGGGGAGGACGCCTGGTGCCAGCTGTTCAGTGAACCCGGTGCGGGTTCTGACCTGGCGGGTCTGGCGTGCAAGGCCGTCCGTGACGGAGACGAGTGGGTGGTCACCGGCCAGAAGGTCTGGAACACCCTCGCCCACATCGCCGACCGCGGCATGCTCGTTGCCCGCACCGACCCCAACGCCCCCAAGCACAAGGGGCTGACCTACTTCGCCCTCGACATGCACGCGCCAGGGGTTGAGGTGCGACCACTCATCCAGATCACCGGTGAGGCTGAGTTCAACGAGGTGTACCTCACCGAGGTTCGCATCCCCGACACGGACCGTATCGGGGAGGTTGGTGAGGGCTGGCGGGTGTCGATGACGACGCTGATGAACGAGCGCGTCACGATCGGTGGCGGGTCAGGCCCGCCGCAGCGGGGGTCGGGCGCCATTGCCGAGGCGATCCGGATCTGGGAGCAGGAGCCCCACGTGGAGCGCTCCGGCGCGTCGCGGGACCGGCTGATGCGTCTGTGGTGTGAGTCCGAAGCGTTGCGACTCACCAACATCCGCGCCGGGCAGGCCCGACGCGCCGGGATGCCTGGTCCCGAAGGATCGATCGCCAAGCTGATGTTCGCCGAGGTGAACAAGCGCATCTACGAGTTCTGCGTCGACCTGCTCGGAGCGCAAGCGCTCGTCGGGTACGACTACGTGCACGAACGCACCGAGTCGCTGGGGTTGGTTGGGCCACCGGGGAGTTCCCGCAAGATGTTCCTGCGGAGCCGTGCCAACTCGATTGAAGGGGGGACCTCGGAGATCCAGCGGAACATTCTTGGCGAACGGGTGCTGGGCCTCCCCGGTGAACCTCGCGTCGACAAGGACCTTCCCTGGGTCGACGTCCCCCGCAGCTGAGGACCGCACCCTCGACAAATCGTGCAGCCGCCCAGCGGCGATGGTTCAGGTTCCGTGTGGCTCGATGAGTGGGAACCAGAGGTTTGTGGGGGCGAGTGTTTCCACCAATGCGCGCACTCCAGCCGGATCTCCTGAGATGTCCAACGTGTCGCTCGTGAGCAGGTCGTCGACCGCACTCGTGCCAATGGCGAGGATCAGATCGGTGAGCGCGTGTCGTGTGCAGCGCACCATGGCGACCGGTGATCTCGAGGGTCGTCCGGGGGTGGCGTAGAACGCACCGTTGGACAGGCCGATCTCCCACATGGCGGCCTCCCCGGCACTGTCGCCGGTGAGGTCGATCGTGATGGCGAGGTCACCAACGGCCACAGCATCGGGGCCAACCACGTGGACCCCGAGCCACGTGAACACCATCGACGGGGTCATCGCCGCCACCATGTCGGTGTTGACGATGCCTCGCCCCGCACCGGCGGGCGTGCCGTTGCGCAACTCTTGTGCGCCGGTGAGGTAGAACGCTCGCCACACGGCGGACTCCGAGCGGTAGCCGAGCTGTTCGAGGGCGGCGGCCTGCACCAGTCGTGCGTCGCGGTTCGCCGGTTCGGCGAACACCACGTGGTTGAGGACCTCGGCCACCCAGCGGGCGTCGCCGTCGGCGAGGGCCGCCCGCGCCCGATCGATGACCGCGTCGGCGCCGCCCATCCACTCCACGTACCGCCTGGCGCGCTCGGTGCGCGGGTGGGGGTCGAGCGTGGCGGGATTGCCGTCGAAGTGGCCGAGGTAACGCTGGTACACGGCTTTGGCGTTGTGACGAACGGTGCCGTAGTAGTCGTGGACGTGGAAGTGGCGGGCCAGGGGTTCCGGCAGGACGAGCTCCTCGGCGATCTCGTCGGGCGACCAGCCGGCGTTGGCCAGACGCATGGTCTGGTCGTGGATGTAGCGGTAGGCGTCCCGCTGAACACGTAGCCAACCAGTCCAGCCGTCGGCCACGTCGTTCCAGTGCGGCCAGTGGTGGGTGGCGAACGCCACGTCGGCGCGGTCACCGAAGCGCTCGATGGCCTCATCGATGTAGAGGCTCCACATCAATGCGTCGCGCACCACTGCGCCCCGCGGGGTGTAGACGTTGTGGAGGGTCCCGGTGCAGTTCTCGGCCATGCACAACGCCCCGAGATCGGGGAACAAGAAGTTCATCTCGGCGGGCGCCTCCGCTCCCGGGGTCAACTGGAACTCGACCCGGACGCCGTCAAGGACGTGCTCCTCGCCGGTGTGGCACACCTCGACGGTGGGGGCGAGCAGGCCCTGGGCGCCGAGAATGGGCACGCTCCTTCCGAGGCCGCAGTCGATGTGGCCACGTTCGGTGCGGGGGAGCAGGAAGCCGTACATGTACATCGCCCGGCGGCTCATGGCGTTGCCGGCGATCACGTTCTCGCTGGCGGCGGCCTCGAGGAACCCCGCAGGGGCGAGCACCGGGACCCGGCCGGCGAGAACATCGGCGGGATCGACCACCCCGCGGATGCCACCGAAGTGATCGATGTGGCTGTGGGTGATGATGACGGCACTCACCGGTCGGGCGCCGAGGTGCTCGTTGGCGAGTTCGAGGGCGGCGGCCGCGGTCTCTGCACAACTGCCGGTGTCGACCACGATCCACCCGGTGTCCCCAGCAACGAAGGTGATGTTGGACAGGTCGATGCCGCGCACCTGCCAGATGCGGTCGGTTACCTGAAAGAGCCCATCCACGGCGTTGAGTCCGGCCTGACGCCACAGTGACGGATGAACTTCGTCGGGGCACTCACGGTGGGCCTCGGTGCCCGTGGTGGTGGGGTCCGATCTCACGAAGGTCTGGCGGTCCCAGGTGGGCCACCCCGACGAAGTGACCACAGGGGCGTCGGGAAGCGGTGCGACGCGTCCCCGTGTGGCGAGTTCAAGGTCCACCGGGTCGCCGAGAGGCATGGTGGCGACCGCCTCGGCGTGCACCAGGCGGGTGTGTTCGTCGGCGGGCTGGGGGTCGGCAGGGAGAGGGCCGGATGCGTGCATGGGGTGATCCTAGGAGCGCGGTAGCGTGCCGCATGCTCGTGTCACCCGGTGTTGAGACCCTGACCGTTGCCGATGCCCGCCCCGGCGCACTGCTCACCGTCACCGAGATCGGCCCCGACGGGGAACGGGGTCGCGACATGATCACGGTGGTCGCCGACCACGCCGGTCACGCTCACGTGGGTTTCGTGCCCGACACCCACCAGGTTGTGCGCGACGTCGACGACCTGGTGGCGGCGGTGGCCAACGGGGTGACGCTGACCCCGGGGGAGTACGAGGTGCGTGACACCTCACCGGATGGAACCGGGGCCACCGAACGGGTGCGGGTGCTGGGGGTCGACGACCATCCTGATCCTGCGTTCTACGACCAGACCCTCAACGACGGTTACGGCTACCTGACGGTCCGCGACGGGGTGCAACTCTCGGTGATGGTCCGGACCCCTGACCCGAATCTCTACGGCGAGGGGCCGTGGCCAACGGTGGTCGAGTACTCGGGGTACACCCCGTCGGACCCCGACAACCCCCAGCCGGGGACGATGATCGCCAACATCCTCGGGTTCGCCGTGGTGGGTGTGAACATGCGCGGATCGGGGTGTTCAGGCGGGGTGTTCGACATCTTCAGTCCCGCCCAGGCCGCCGACGGGTACGACGTCGTCGAGATCGTCGCCCGTCAGCCGTGGGTGCTGCACCACAAGGTGGGCATGGTGGGACTCAGCTATCCCGGCATCTCGCAACTGTTCGTGGCTGCGACCCGCCCCCCAAGCCTCGCCGCCATCACCCCGCTGTCGGTCATTGACGACCTGTGGCGTCAACAGTGGCCGGGTGGCACCTACAACTCGGGGTTCACCCGGGCGTGGCTCGCCATGCGCGACGCCGCCGTCAAGGCCGGGGGTCAGGCCTGGGACCAGGCCCGCATCGACGCCGGCGACGCGGTGTGTGCCGCCAACCAGTCCATCCGGAGTCTCAACGTGGACTTCGAGGCGTTCGGCAAGGCCATCAGCGATTTCCGGCCCGCCGTGGCCGCGCGTCGCACCGCCGACCTCGTGAGCCGGATCGACGTCCCCGTCTACCTCACCGGCGCCTGGCAGGACGAGCAGACCGGCAGCCGTTTCGCGCTGATGCTCGAACAGTTCGACC
>CAMAQM010000057.1 GCA_945860545.1 Bifidobacterium breve
CTCGAGGACAGCCCGCTGGAACTCGGTGAGGGTGTTGTCAGCCATCGGAACCAAGGACTTGGTCGATCAGCGGCTGCCACTCGGAGCGGATGGCTCTGGGGAGAACGATTTCGTCCCAGACGTCGATGAGTAGTGCACCGTCGACGATCGACTCGATATCCGCCGGTGCCCCCTCCCGAAGGACGACCTCATAGGCCCGCGCGCGCTCCCGCCGGTCGCGCAGACGAACGGATCGTTGCGGCCGGGACCAGTCGAGGTTGAGCGGCATGGCAAGGGTGCGAAGGGCCTCCCCGGCCGGGAGGTCGGGCAGTCGATCAGGGATCCATGCGGTCCGACCTCGGCCCACGTCGGCCTCCTGCCAGCTCAGGATCGGCGACGGCGTGAGCCGGTAGCCAGCTGCGGCGAGGATCCGTTCCACGGTGGCGAGTGTCGGCGACACTCGCCCGTGTTCGTAGGCGGACAGGGTGGACCTCGAGGTGTGGGCTCGGGCGGCGAGGGCGGCCTTCGATAGGCCGGCTGCCTCCCGAGCTTCCGTCAGCACTGTCCAATCCACGAGGGAAGCGTATCTGATCAAATACGATAATCACACGCCCATCGCCCGGTCGCCCGCCGAGACGACCCGCATGCCGTTCATCGTGAGCATTCGGCCCGAGCCAGAACGCGCCAGAGGCGGCCTCCGGGGTCGGGGACCGCCTCTGACGAGTGAATCTGCTCAGCGCGCTCGGAGGGACTCGAACCCCCAACCTTCTGATCCGTAGTCAGATGCTCTATCCAATTGAGCTACGAGCGCAGGAAACGAAATCGTACCGGACGGGAACGAACCCCGGGAAACCCGTGGAGGCGCCCGGGTCTCAGACGGGTAACGCATCAGCCCCCGGCAGCGGTGCTGTCGGGGGCTGGGTGGCGGAGAGGGTGGGATTTGAACCCACGGAGGGGGAGTACCCCTCACCTCCTTAGCAGGGAGGCCCATTCGACCGGACTCTGGCACCTCTCCAGGTGTCCTGAGATGCTAGCCAATGTCGCTGACGCCGTCACAGGCGCAGGTCACTTCCGCACCGATTCCGCCAGCGTCCGAGGCGGTCGGTGGACGCTCCACGGACGGGTTCCAGCGACTACCCCGGTGGATTCCCGGGCTTGGGTGCTCCATTCGTCGGCAGAAACGCTCAGCGACGAAAGAAGTGGAGCTGATGGGACTCGAACCCACGACCCCCTGCTTGCAAAGCAGGTGCTCTAGCCAGCTGAGCTACAGCCCCGGAAATCTCCACCCTACCGGACGACCCCGGTGGGCAAGTCATTGACCGGCACCTCCGCACCGTTGTACCCGCCCGGGGTGCCGCACGGACCTTGACACTTCCCTGACGCCACGGGGATGGATCCTGACACCGCCTTGACGATTGACCGGGTTCACTGTTTGGTGACGCACCGACCCCCGGGTCCCGCCAGAGAACCTTGCGCTGTGGGAACTCTGTGCGGGGCCCGGGTGGCGTCTTTTGGGGCCCGGTTCATTCGTCGCCTGCGAGCCAGCGGTAGCCGATACCGGGCTCGGTAGCGATGAATTCGGGGCTGGCGGCATCGTCCCGCAACTTCTTGCGCAGCTGACCGACGTAGGTCCGCAGGTAGTTCGATTCCCGGCCATAACCCGGCCCCCACACCTGGCGCAGCAGGAAGTCGTGAGTGAGGAGCCGCCCCGGATGGGCGGCCATCACCTCCACCAGCGCGAGTTCGGTCGGGGTCAGAGGAACCCGGCGACCGTCAACGGTGAGCAGTCGTCGGTCGAGATCGATGACGACCCCATCCCGAGTGATCACGGTGTTGGCCTCTGTCATCGGTTCAGGTTGTCGCCGCAGGGCGGCGCGGATGCGGGCCAGCAACTCCTCGGTGTCGAACGGTTTGGTGACGTAGTCATCCGCCCCTGCATCAAGGAGCGCCACCTTGTCGGGCTGGCTGTGTCGGGCGGTCACCACAATCACCGCAATGTCGGACATGGACCTGATGCGCCTGAGCACCTCGAGACCCTCCATGTCCCCAAGGCCAAGGTCCAAAAGGACCAGGTCCGTGGCGCCATCAGCGACCGCCACGACAGCCTGTTCCCCCCCGGACACACCGGTCACGTCGTAGCCGCGGGCCCGCAGACTGGTCGTCAACGCTCGTCGCAACGGCGCTTCATCGTCCACCACGAGCACCCGACCTCGGGATCCGGTGGTGGTCGTGGCGTGCTGTGGGGTCATTCCACGCCGATCCTTTCCGCGAGCGGCGCATCGTGGACCGGCAGTGTTGAACCGGCAAGGGGGAACCGTGCAACGAACGTCGCACCCCCACCAGGGGTTTGGACGCATCGCACGTCACCGTCGTGTGCCTCAACCATCGCTTTCACGATGGCGAGACCCAGACCTGTTCCCTCGGCTTCGGTCTTCGACGCCGTGCGGTGGAACTCGGCGAACACCTTGGCCTCCTGGTCTGGTGGCACCCCCGGACCGCGGTCGATCACCGACAGTGTGATGTGCGTTCGGTTCCGTCGTGCGGCCACGGTGATGGTCGAACCTGTCGGAGCCCACCGGACTGCGTTTTCGAGCAGGTTCAACAAGACCTGTTCGATCATGGTGACATCGAGCCACACCGGGCCGATGTCGGCGGGAACACGGAGCTCGATGGTGTGCCGGGTCGCTGCCGGACCCAGTCGTCGGACGGCCACCTGCACGAGACCGGCAAGGTCCACGGACTGACGGTCCGGTGCGAGTTGGCCGCTTCGGACCAGGCTCTGGGACAGGACCTTGGCGACCATGCGTTCGAGCCGCTGGGTTTCGTCACGAATGGTCTCGAGCAGCTCCTGCTGGTCGGCGTCGGTGAGCACGGCCTGTTCGTCAAGCAGGGTGGACACCGAGGTGTGCACCGAAGCGAGGGGTGTGCGCAGGTTGTGGCCCGCAGCGGCGAAGAACGCGGCTCTGGCGCGATTCACCTCGGCGTCAACCCTCGCCTCGCTGATCGACCGCTCGAGGTCGGCACGTTCGAACAGCACGCCGAGGGTGGTGACGAGCACGGTGAGGGTTTCCACCGTCCGGTCATCGAGAGGTTCGTCCCCTCGGGCCACGAGATCCATCGATGCCTTTTCACTCCGGATGGTCATTGACCGACCCCGGTTGTGATGCCGGTCGATGGTGGCGGTGACACCGGCTGCGGCGAGCGTGCACGAGGCCAGGTTGAACAGGTCGGCGATCGCAGCGGTCCCCGAGGCCACCACCTCCGCAACCGGTTCGCCTCGCATCAGCGAATCGGTGATCCCCACCCTGAGTCGGGCTTCCCGTTCGGCCAGTCCGGCGTGTCGTCGGGCGGTGCGTTCGCGGGCCACGAGGGTCGCCACCACCATGGCGATGGCAGTGAACACGATGAGGCCGATGACGTCGTCGGCATCGCCGACAAGTTCGCCCTCACCGGCGAGGAACAACCTGCTCAGGCACGCTGCGGCGAACCCGGCTGCGAGCAGTCCGGTGAGCCGGCCGAACAGGGCCGAGGCGACCACCGCGACGAGCAGTACCAACGCAGCGACGACCGGGTCGGCACCCGACCACCAACTCGCCGCTGCCGCGATGGCGACGATGACCGGCGGCAGGAAGAAACGCACGAGCCCATTGTTCCCGCTTCGGACACCGTTGACCCGCCTGATCCGCAAATCAGCCAGATTTCGGGCGATCTCCCCGGCGTCGGGGCATCACCGGTTCAGGAGTTGGCGGTGACCTCAGCGGCCTCGGGTGCCGCCACGCCTGCCCCACTCCGCTTGGAGAAGATGATGGCGCCGATGAGCACGACGAGGGCCACCGCAGCAACGATCCACCCGGTGGGGGAGGCCTCCACCGTGCGACCCACGAGTTCGGCGAGTTCCGAGTCGGGGTTGGCGGCGATCACGGCGGGAAGCACAAGCAACGAGATGAGGTTCATCACCTTCATCAACGGGTTTAGCGCCGGACCCGACGTGTCCTTGAACGGGTCACCCACGGTGTCGCCGATGACGGCGGCCTTGTGGGCGTCGGAACCCTTGCCGCCCTCTGCGCCATCCTCGATGTACTTCTTGGCGTTGTCCCACGCACCGCCGGCGTTGGACTGGAAGTTGGCCATGAGGGCAGCGACCACGATGCCCGACGCAAGGAACGCACCCAACGCGATCGGCCCGAGAGCGAAGCCGACGATGACCGGCATGAGCACGGCGAGCAGCGCCGGGGTGGCGAGTTCACGAAGCGACGCCCGGGTGCAGATGTCGATGACCGGCCCGTAATCGGGTCGTTCGGTGCCGTCCATGATGCCGGGCTTGGTGCGGAACTGGCGACGCACTTCCTCGACGACGGTACCTGCGGTGCGTCCCACCGCCAGGATCGCCAGCGACGAGAACAGGAACGCCACCGTGCCGCCCAGGATCAGCCCGACGAACACCTTCGGGTCAGCCACGTTGATCTTCACGGCGCTGTAGACGTCGGTGAGGATGCCGGATTCCGACGCCACCGTCTCGACGAACGAGGCGAACAGGGCGACGGCTGCGACCACCGCCGACCCGATGGCGAACCCCTTGGTGACGGCCTTGGTGGTGTTGCCCACGGCGTCGAGTCCCACCATGATGCGCTCGGCTTCACCCTCGAACTCGCCGGCCATTTCGGCGATGCCGGCCGCGTTGTCCGCCACGGGACCGAAGGTGTCCTCGGCCACCACGATGCCGGTGGTGGACAGCATGCCGATACCGGTGAGGGCCACCAGATAGAACGAGAACTCGGTTTCACCACCGCCGAGGATGATCCCCGCCCCAATGGCACCGGCGATGGCGACAAGCGCCCACACGGCGGATTCCATGCCCGACGACAGACCGGAGAGGACCACGGTGGCGGGGCCGGTGCGGGCCGACGTGGCGATGTCGCGCACCGGGCGGGTCTTGGTGGAGGTGAAGTACTCGGTGATCTTCGACACGGCGAACCCGAGCACGACACCGATCACGATGGCGCCGAACATGCGGGCACCGATGCTGGAGACGTCTGCGCCCTCGGGGTCGCCGACATACAGGAAGGCGATGATGCCGGCACCGATGATGGCGAGAATCTGGGCGACGTAGATGCCGCGGTTGATGGGCTTGAGGGCATCAACTTCGCCTGCTCGGGCCCGCACGAAGAAGATCCCGATCATTGACGCCACGAGACCAACACCCATCACCGCCACCGGGAACACGAGGCCCTTGGCGGCGATGTTCCCCGCACCGATGGCGTTCAGTGATGACACACCGAGAATGATCGAGGCGATCAGCACCACGGCGTAGGACTCGAACAGGTCCGAAGCCATGCCGGCGCAGTCGCCCACGTTGTCGCCCACGTTGTCGGCAATGGTGGCCGGGTTGCGGGGGTCGTCTTCGGGGATGCCGGCCTCAACCTTGCCGACGAGGTCGGCGCCGACGTCGGCGGCCTTGGTGAAGATGCCGCCGCCCACACGAAGGAACAGGGCGAGCAGCGAACCGCCGAAGGCGAACCCGACCAGCATGATCGACGCCGAGTTCTGGAAGATCATGATGATGAGGCTGGCACCGAGCAGGCCCAGACCGGCGGTGAACAGACCGGCCACGCTGCCGGTGCGGAACGCCACCTGCAACGCCCGACCGAAGTCGTGCTTGCGGGCGGCGGCGGCGGTGCGGATGTTGCCCCGCACGGCCACCCACATGCCGAGGAACCCAATGAAGCCTGACGCCAGACACCCGATGACGAACGTGACGGTGCGGATCGCTCCCGATGCGGCGAACCCGAGGACTTCCTGCCCGGAGGTGTTCACCACCGCCGCCGAGGTGACGAACACCACCACGGCGAGAAGGACCACGATGACCGCAATGGTGCGGAACTGGCGCTTGAGGTAGGCGCTGGCACCTTCCTGGATGGCGCCGGCGATCTCCACCATCTTGTCGGTGCCTTGTTCGGCGGCGAGGACGAGCCGGACCATGACCACTCCGAGGAGCAGCGCCACGGCGCCGATCACCGCAGCGGCGATCAACAGCGTCCACTCGGTGGTCCCCAGCTCGAAGGCCTGATAGCCCCCTTTTCCTGCAGCCAGAATCGGAGTCATCGGTCGGTTTCCCCCTCGGGTTTGCGGTCGTGCGAGGTCCTGGGGCGCTGCGGGGCGCCCGAACAGGACAGTGAATTCCATACTCTGTCACATCCCCGGTCAAGTTCCCTCCATTCCCCGCTATCACAACGATTTCGGGGAGTAGGGTCGGACCAGTCGTGCGCCGGGAGGGGGTGGGGATGACTCGCGATGACTGGTTGCCGGTCAAGTTCGGTCCGGTGTCCAACGGCGAGTTCCTGCCGTTGCCTCACGACGCAGTGCTGCGTGAAGTGGTGCGTCGCACCCATGACCTCGCCGAGCGCAACAGCCGCCGTCTCGGCATGTCCCGCCGACGGTTCCTCACCGGTCTCACCGGCACTGCCGCCACGTTCTTCGTGTTGAACGCGTGTTCGTCCGAACGCAGCGCGTCGGTGGGTCAGGGACCCGGTGGGAGCTACGACGTTCCACCGGAGGCCACCATTGACCCCGATGCCGCCCGGGCGGCGCTGGCGGGAAACGAGTTCGTGTTCGACGTCCAGACCCACTACGTCAACTACGACCTCAACGACCCCGCTCCGCCATGGACCGACCAGTTCCCCCAGGCGCGCTGTGCTTCTGGCGCCACCGCAGGCGACCAACGGCTGTGTTTCACCGTTGACGCCTACTTCGACGAACTGTTCACCCGCAGTGACACGTCGATGGCGATCCTCTCGGCGTTGCCGACGGCGAGCCGGGAGAGCGGGTTGTCGCTCGAGGACATGGTGTACGCCATCGATGTCGCCGAGCGCATCGGCTGTGACGACCGTCTGCTGATGCACGGCGGGGCGTACCCGCACCTCGGTCGCGTCGAACCGGCGTTGCTCGCCATGACCGACGCTCGGGCCCGTTACGACATCGTGGCCTGGAAGATCTACACGATGACCCCGACGGCGGCGGCGTTCTACTTCGACGACCACGATCCGGATCGCCCCCAGATCGGGCAAAGATTCATTGACCACGTCCGAGCGATTGGTCCTCCCATCATCTGTACCCACAAGGGGATCTCCTCGATCGTCGGATCGTCCCCCGAGCTCGCCGACCCGTCCGACATCGGCCCGGCGGCGGCCCGGAATCCCGATATTGCGTTTGTCGTGTACCACTCGGGGTTCGAACCTCGCATGGGTGGCGTCGGCCCCTATGACCCCGATGACCCCAAACCCGAGGGCGTCGACCGACTGATCCGCACCGTGCTCGACAACGGCATCCAACCCAACTCGAACGTGTACGCCGAGTTGGGTGGCACCTGGTGGTTCCTCATGCGCGACCCGACGGCCGCCGCGCACGTGCTTGGCAAGTTGTTGAAGTACGTCGGTGAGGAACGGGTGCTGTGGGGGACCGACTCGATCTGGTTCGGGACGCCACAAGACCAGATCCAGGCGTTGAGGCTGTTCACCATCTCCGAGGAGTTTCAGGAGCGGTACGGCTATCCGGCGCTCACCGATGAGGTGAAGCGGGGCATTTTCGGACTCAACGCTGCGCGTCTGTACGACATCGATCCGGTTGCGGGGCGTTGCGAGGTGGACGCCGACGCCCTCGAGATGGCGAGGGCGGAGTTGCCGCCGGCTGGCACCTATGGTCCCGAAACCGTTGCAGAGGCGGTCCGACTCATCGCCGCCCACCAGGGCGGGATGCTCTAACGATCGGTGAGCGAATGACTGGTGAACCGTTCCGCCGAACGTGGCGGGCCAACCAATCGGGTCATTCCCGGCGGGCGACGTCCCCTGAGTGCCCTCCCTGACCCCTCCTTCGCCACGGTTACAGATGGTTTGCGACTATGCTCCGAGGCGTCCATATGGCGATCTTTCGGAAATGGGGCCGCACACATGCCTGACGCAAACTCCTCAGTCGCGACGATCTCGTCTCGGCGCTTTCGTTCAATCCGCATCGCACTCGTTGGAGCCGCAGGGATTCTCGTTGCCACGGTGTTCCCGTCGGTGCCGGCCTCGGCGTCGTCGGAGCTCCTCAATGAATCCTTTCGC
>CAMAQM010000058.1 GCA_945860545.1 Bifidobacterium breve
ACAACGCTGCGGGCGCGGACATCACCGGCATCGTCGAGCACGCTTGCCATCAGGATCACGTTTTCGGTGCCGGTGGCCGTGGGCGTGCCGGTGATGGAACCCGACGGGTTGAGCGTCAGTCCGGCCGGCAGGGGACTTGAGAGGTAAAAAAACGACCATGTGATGGTTCCGCCGTTGGCGGGACTCACCGTCGACATTATGGAACTGGGGCCGTCGACGAACTCGACGAAGTCGGCGTTGAGACTTGCCGAGTAGGACGATCCGGTCGTGCCCTCCGGCAACGACGGCGTCGTGATCTCCACCGTACGCAGCGCAACGGAACCTTCGGCGCGTTCCCCTGCGGCGAACCTGGGAGCGGCAACGCCATTCGGCGCCTCGGGGGCGCTGCTCAGTCCCGCCGCTCCGGTGCCGATGCCACCGCCGAACTGGCCGTTCTGGCCGGCGCCACCACCGCCACCGGAGACGCCGCCGCCACCGCCGCCACCGCCCGGTCCACCGAACTGGCCGACTCCGCCGGTCCCGCCCGCTCCCGGGGGCGAGCCGGTGGCGCTGTTCCCTGCCGTCCCGGGTGGGGGGTTGCTCGATCCGCCGTTGCCGAGACCCGCCACGCCGCCGAGTTCAGGGGAGATCCCTCCACCGGCCACGGGCGACGCACCGAACCCTTGACTGCCGTCTGGCGTGCCGTTGCTGCAGGCTGAGCCTCCGCCGGTGGCGAAGACACCACCGCCGCCACCGGCGGCGATGATCAGCTCGTTGTCGTTGAGGCTCAACGACGTTGCACCACCGCCGCCAGCTCCAGGCGTCGAGTTGTTGCTGAACGTCTGGGACGTGGCACCACCGGCCCCACCGGGCCGGGCACCTGCCCCGCCAACACCGCCGGGCTGTTCAACTGTCGAGAACGTCGTATCGCTACCGGACCCGCCCCGCACCCACGTCATCTCGTCACCGAGTTCGACGGCGAGTGATGCGGTGACCTGACAGCCTGAGCCACCCTGCTGGAAGATTTCGGTACCGGCGTTTCCACCACGGCCGCCGAGAACCACCACCTCGACAACCTCAACTCCGGGAGACACGACGTAGTCGGCAGGTTGACCTGCGGAAGCGGGAAGGGCCACCGACCCGGCGAGGATCAGCGCAGATGCCGACGCGACAAGCGGTTTACGAATCGATGATCGACGCACGGAAACTCCCTGAGATCGAGACTGGGAAACTGGCCAACTCTAGCGAAATCACAGTGCAGGATGATGGACCCGACAACGGGGCGCTCAACGGGCACACCCCTATGGATCCGCCTAACGGCGTCGGGGTTTTCCGGCCGCCTTCGGGCCCGGACCCGGTTTCCACGACGCAAGATCGTCGAGGCGGGGGTCATTGGAGAACACCTCAACGATCTCCTGGTCGATGCCGAGGCGCCGCATCAGGCGACGCACGTCGAGCTCCTGATCCCACAACAACAACGTCACCGCCACACCGGTACCCCCGGCGCGCGCCGTGCGTCCCGAACGGTGCAGGTACGACTTGTGATCGTCAGAAGGATCCCAGTGCACGACCATGCCGACGTCGTCGATGTGGATGCCCCGGGCCGCCACGTCGGTGGCCACCAGCACCGACACCTTGCCGGCGGCGAAACCGGCCAGGGCCTTCTCACGGTCACTCTGGCGCAGATCCCCGTGGATGGCCGCCGCGCTCACGCCTTCGTCACGCAACTTCTCGGCCAGTCGATCGGCGCCACGTTTGGTGGCCACGAACATGATGGTTCGGTCCACGCTGCGGGCAATCCGGGCAGCCACCTTCACGCGGTCCATCTGGTGGACCCGCAGGAAGTGGTGGGCCATCTGGTCCACGGTGACGGTGGGTGATTCCACCTCGTGGTACACGGGATCCCGCTGGTAGCGCTGCACCAGGGTTTCGACGACACCGTCGAGGGTGGCGCTGAACAACAACGTCTGGTGGTCACGTTCGGTGTGGCGAAGAATCCACTCGACCTGGGGCAGGAACCCCATGTCGGCCATGCGGTCCGCCTCGTCGACGACCACCACCTCAAGGTCGGCGACCGAGGTCGCCTTGCGATCGATGAGATCGATGAGACGGCCAGGAGTCGCCACCACGACGTCGGCGCCCTTTTCCAGTTGCGCCTGCTGACGCTCGAGGGGGGCGCCGCCGTAGACGGTGACCACCGACAAGCCCATGGCCTCCCCCAGCGGCTGGAGTTCGCCAGCCACCTGCAACGCCAGTTCCCTGGTGGGAACCAGCACGAGCCCACGGGTGCCCGATGCACTGTGCACCTTGAGCAGTTGCAAAAGCGGCAACCCGAAAGCGAGGGTCTTGCCCGAACCGGTCTTGGCCTTGCCACACACGTCCCGGCCGGCGAGGGCGTCGGCGATGGTGAGGGCCTGAATGGCGAACGGTTCGGTGATGCCCTTTGACCCGAGGGCGGCGGTGAGGACGGGGTCAACCCCGAGCGATGCAAATGTCGTCATGATCAGTACCCCTCAGGGTACCGCCTCACCGCCCCCAGCCCGAACCGGCGGGACGACGGGCCGGTGACGGGCCGCTCAGGCGGGCAACGCACCCTCAATGGCGGCCACCACCGACGGGTCGTCAGGGACGGTCACCGGTGAGAAGCGGGCCACGACCGCACCGTCGGGGCCGACGAGGAACTTCTCGAAGTTCCAGCGGATGTCGCCGGTGTGCCCCTCGTCGTCGGCAACGTCCACGAGCTCGTCGTACAACGGGTGGCGGCCCTCACCGTTGACCTCGACCTTCTCAGTCAGCGGGAACGTGACGCCGTAGGTGGAGGAGCAGAACTCGGCGATCTCATCGGCGGTGCCGGGTTCCTGGCCGAGGAACTGGTTGCACGGCACCCCGAGCACAGTGAAACCCCGGTCGGCGAACCGTTCGTGGATTTCCTCGAGCGCCGTGTATTGCGGGGTGAGCCCGCACTGGGAAGCCACGTTGACCACCAGCACCGTCTGGCCAGCAAAGTCAGCGAGGTTCATGGGGGAACCGTCGAGGCGGGCGATGGACACGTCGTGGACGGACATGAGGTCTCCTTGAGTGGGCACGGATGACTGATCGAGACGGCTCGCAGCGGCGAACCACCAACCCCCACAGCCTACGATGCTTGCGGCGGCTCCGCTCAGGGGGACGATCCGCACGGGAGGGACGATGGCAGCGACACCGACGGCCACAGACGACACCACCGCCGACCGCCACGCCTCCGAGATCGCCACACAGGGTTACACCATCATCCCCGACGTCATCGACACCGACCTCGTCGACGCCATCGCCACCGAACTCGACCGCCTCGAGACCGAACTCGGCGTCGGAGCGTGCTCCAACGCCTTTGAGGGCTACGCCACCGTGCGGATCTACAACCTGTTGGTCCACGGCGAGGTGTTCACCCGCATCCCGGTGCACCCCGGAGTCCTTCCCGTGGTGGACCGGGTGTTGGACCCGGGGTGTCTGATCTCGAGTCTGTCGTCGATCGCCATCGGCCCCGGAGAGAAGGCGCAACCCATCCACGCCGACGACCAGCTGATCCCGCTCGACAAACCGCACCGGCCCATCGTGTGCAACACCATGTGGGCCATCACCGACTTCACCGCCGACAACGGCGCCACCCGGCTCGTTCCCGGTTCGCACCTCGCCGACCACGACCCCAACCCATTCGACGACCACGACACCGTTGCGGCGGAGATGACCCGAGGCAGCGTGCTGGTGTGGAACGGCAGCCTGTGGCACGGCGGCGGCGCCAACAGCACCGACGAGCGTCGGGTGGGGATCGCCATGAACTACTGCGCCGGGTTCATCCGCCAGCAGGAGAACCAGCAACTCGGTGTGCCCCCAAGCCTCGTCGCCACATTCCCCAAACGGCTCCAGACCCTGGTGGGGTACGGCGTGTACAACGGCCTCGTCGGCCACATCGACAAGCAGTCCCCCCGCTACCTGCTCGACGGTGACGGGGACCAAAAGATGATCTGGGACGTCTGAGTTCGTCGCTACGAGCAGCGTTCACGTCGCCGACGAGTTCGACCGTCAGTCGGTCGACGCTGCCCCGTCCGCATCGCCGGACGCACCACTGGACGCGTCACCCGGTGCGTCACCGTCGGGTTCGTCGGCGCCTGCGGCTGCGACCCCGATGGCCACGACGTGCCCGTCGAGGTAGATCGACTCGGCGTCGTCGTCACGACGCCGCAGACCCCGCACGGCGAGCACCCCCACCACCGCAGCGATGGCCAGCACGCTGATCCAGATGTTGACCCGCAACCCGAACACGACACTGGCCGGATCGACCCGCAGCGACTCGACCCACAGTCGACCGGCGAAGTAACCACCGACGTACAAGGCGAACACGTTGCCGGGTCGCAGCACCCGACGACGGTCGATGGCGACCAGCACCCCGACCAACGCCAGGTTCCACAACGCCTCGTAGAGGAACGTCGGGTGGAACGTGGTGAACTCTGCGTAGGCGAGCGGCCGGTTCTCCACGTCGATCTCGAGACCCCACGGCAGAGTCGTGGGGCCGCCATAGAGTTCCTGGTTGAACCAGTTGCCGAGCCGGCCGATGGCCTGGGCCAGCGGCAACGCCGGGGCGACCACGTCGAGTGCCACCGACAGACGCACCCCTTTGCGGCGGGCCACGATCACCCCGGCGAGCACCCCCGCGGCGATACCGCCGGGGATGCCCAACCCGCCCTTCCAGATGGCGAACGCCCCGAGCGGATCGTCAGGGAAGTACTTCTGCCAGTCGGTGATGACGTGGTACAGCCGCGCCCCGATCAGCCCGGCGGGCACCGCCCACAACGCAATGGTGGTGACGTCCTCGGGGTCGCCGCCGCGGGCCGCCCAACGCCGCCGTGCGAACCACACCGCCACCAGCACCGCAGCGGCGATGGCGAGACCGTAGGCCCGCAGGTGCAACGGACCGATGACGATCTCGTTGCTCGGTGGCGACGGGATGGCCCCGAACACCCCCATCGCCCACACGACCATCAGCGTGACGCCAGCTGCTCAGCGCTGAGTTCCATCAACGACCCCGCACCGGCACTCACCTGCGCACCAAGACCGTGCACCTGGGGCAGCCACTGGGTGCAAAAGAACGAGGCGGTGGACAACTTGGCCTCACCCTCGTCCCCACCGACGGCGACCGCGGCGAGCGCCTGGCGGGCCATGAGCCAACCCGCCACCGCCAACGAGAACATGCGCAGCAGTGGCGTCGCCCCCGCCAGCGCGTCCCGAGGGTCGGCCAGACCGTTGGTCATGGTCCACTCCACCGACGAGCGCACCGAAGCGAGCGCGTCCGCCAGCGCCACACGGATGCCGTCGAGGGCGGGACCCGCTGCGGCGAGTTCGGCGTCGATGCCGGCCATGGTGTCGAACAGTTCGAGCACCGCCGTCCCGCCGCGCAGACCGAGTTTGCGCCCCACGAGGTCCATGGCCTGAATGCCGTTGGTGCCCTCGTAGATGGTGGTGATGCGGGCGTCGCGGTAGTGCTGGGGAACACCCGACTCCTCGATGAAGCCCATGCCACCCCAGATCTGGATGGCCAGCGACGTCACCTCGACGCCCATGTCAGTGCACCACGCCTTGGCCACGGGGATGAGCAGATCCACGAATTCCGCCTTGGCGGCACGCACCTCGGCGTCGGGATGGTGGCGGGACAGATCAATGCCCTCGGCGGTCACGTACACGATGTTGCGCATCGCCTCGACGAGCGACCGCATGGTGAGCAGCATGCGCCGCACGTCGGGGTGTTCGATGATGAGCGACTGCTCCCCCGCCGGCGCCCCCGGGGCACGACCCTGGTGACGTTCGATGGCGTAGGTGTAGGCGTCCTGGTAGGCGCGCTCGGCAAGGCTGAGACCTTCGAGGCCCACCGACAGGCGGGCGTTGTTCATCATGGTGAACATGTACCGCATGCCCTGGTTCTCCTCACCAATGAGGTACCCGACAGCGCCACCGTTCTCCCCGTAACTCATCACACAGGTCGGGCTGGCCTTGATGCCCATCTTGTGTTCGATCGACACGCACACGGCGTCGTTGCGTTCCCCGAGGGTTCCGTCGTCGTTGACGAGGAACTTCGGCACCACGAAACACGAGATGCCCTTGGTCCCGGGAGGGGCGTCGGGGGTGCGGGCCAACACGAGATGCACGATGTTGTCAGCCATGTCGTGTTCACCGAAGGTGATGTAGATCTTGGTGCCGCTGATCAGGTACGACCCGTCCGACTGGGGTACCGCCCGGGTGCGCACCGCCCCCACGTCGGACCCGGCCTGGGGTTCGGTCAGGTTCATGGTGCCGGTCCATTCACCGGTGACCATGCGACGCAGGTACCGCTCCTTGAGTTCCTCACTGCCGTGTTCCAACAACAGGTCGATGGCACCCTGGGTCAGAAGCGGCGCCATGGAGAACGCCATGTTGGCGCTCGAGATGAACTCCTGCAGCGCAATGCCGGCCAGCCACGGGAACCCACCCCCGTCATACGCGGGCGGGAACGGCACCCCACCCCAACCGGCGGCCACGTACTGGGCGTAGGCGTCGGCAAACCCGTCAGGGGTCCGCACCGTGTTGGTGGCGGGGTCGTGCACGCTGCCTTGGATGTCGCCCACCCGGTTGATGGGGGCGATCACCTCGGCGGTGAACCGGGCGTTCTCCTCAAGCGCACCCAACAAGGTGTCGGCATCGATGCCGTCGAACTCGTCGAGGGCACACAAGGCGTCGAGGTCGACGAGGTGTTCGAGGACGAACGCAACGTCACGGAGTGGGGGTCGGTAGTCGGCCATGGGCCGATCCTAGACGCCGTCCACGACCCGCCTCCCAGCCGCGTGGCCACCCCCGGATCAGCCGTTGCGGGCCATGCGCTGCCAGCGGCGGGCCAACACCAACGCACCGACCGTGCCGGGCAGCGCAATCCCGAGGATCGCCACCAGCCGGAGGTTCGTCAACAGCAGCACCTGCCCGAGCGCCAACAACGGCACTGCCACCATGAGGGCGATTCGCAGCTCCCGGTCGGCTTGTGCCCGCCCCGACGGTGGCCCACCGCCGACGTGTTCGTCTCCGGCGTCGCTCATCGGGGCCCTCCGCTCACCACCAGAGTGCGTTGCGTGTCGGTGGCGATGTCGTCGGCGTCGAAACGCACCGGCCGCCACGCCTTGTCGCTGAACCGGTACGCCTGGTCGACATGGAACGGCGAGAGCGGATCCGACGACTGGCCGTGGACCACCAACGCCTCGGCCTCAACACCCTCGGCGGTGAACGCCACCACCATGACCGCACCCGTACCGCCCTGCACCCCGCGCCCACCCCGTCGCAGACCGCTGCGGGCGTCGACCACCTCACCGACGTCGAAACTGGGAGCGAGCGAACTGGACGCCGACGATCGCCGGGCAATGGTGGTCGTGCCGTCACGACCGGTGCCACCATGCACCGGAATGCGTTCCCCACCGCGTTGGGTCCACTGCACCTGACGCCAGAACTCGTCAATGTCGAGGCCGGCGGTCCGCACCGCCACCGCCGCCTCGGCGAGTGCCGCCACCACCGGGTCGGGACCCGTGACGGGCGCAGCGGCGAGACCGTTGGGCGTGCCGAGAGGATCGGCGGGATCGAACCCGTTGGCGAACAAGCGCCCGGCGTCGAGAAGTTCCCCGGGTTCGAACGAGGCGAGGAACACGTCCCACACCGCGGTGGCCTGGTCGTCGAGACCCCACGTGGTGCGCCAGCGCTCCACGAGGTCACAGAT
>CAMAQM010000059.1 GCA_945860545.1 Bifidobacterium breve
CGAGCAGCGCGGACTGCACCTTGGCGGGAGCCCGGTTGACCTCGTCGGCGAGAAGGAAGTTCACGAACACCGGGCCGAGTTCGACGTCGAAACTCTCCGATGACGCCCGATAGATCCGGGTGCCGGTGATGTCGGCGGGAAGCAGGTCAGGGGTGAACTGGATGCGGGCGAACGAGCCGCCGACGACCTGGGCGAGCGTTTCCACGGCGAGGGTCTTGGCCAGACCGGGCACGCCTTCGAGCAGACAGTGCCCCCGCGCCAACAGGCAGATCAGCATTCGTTCGATGGCGCGATCCTGACCAACGATCACCTTTTTCACCTCGAATAGCGCCCGTTCGACGAGTTCGGACGGTGAGGGGCTTGTGGGGGTGTTGGTCAGGTCGGTCATTGGAACTCCTGGGATGCCTGGTGGGCGCGTTGGCGTTGAGTGCACCCAGCACCCGGGGTTTGGGGACGGGTGTGCACCAAGTTAGGGGCCACACGAATCGAATGCGACGCGGGCAGCGAGGTCGACGGGAACCCGTCGTGGGTCGCTATGGGCGGCCGGTAGGGTTCCGGCTGTGGAGATCCTGCTCGTCGTTGCCGTCCTCGCCGTCGTTGTCCTCGCTGGTGGCCTGCTGGTGCGCCAGCGGGGTGGTCGACGCGGTGGCGTCGTCGAACTTGAACCGCCCGTCGCTCCCACCTCCGGCGGCGTCGCCGTCGAGGAGGCCCCGACGCCTGAGGCCCCCACGGAGCAACAACTCCCCCCTGAGGTGGTCGTTGCCGAGGACGAGGTGTTCGAACCCCCCGTTGTCCACCCTGAGGTGGCAGTCGAGACGACGACACGCCCGCGCTTTCGTGACCGGCTCGTCAAAGCCCGCAGCCGCTTCACCGATGCCCTCGGTGCGCTTCGAGGCTCCAAGATCGACGACTCGGCGTGGGAGGACCTTGAGGTCGCCTTGTTGAGCGCCGATGTGGGGGTGGCGGCAACCGAGGAGTTGCTCGAAGCAGTTCGGGCCACGGTCACCGAACGTCGACTCACCGAGGGCGATGAGCTGCTTGAGGTCCTCAAGGACGAGATGCGTGCCCGCCTTGGAGGGTTCGACACGTCGCTGAAGACCGCCGAGCAGTCACCGACCGTGTGGCTCCTCGTCGGGGTCAACGGTGTGGGCAAGACCACCACCGCCGGCAAACTCGCCCACCGCGAGACCACAGCGGGCCACAGCGTCATGCTCGCTGCGGGTGACACGTTCCGTGCCGCCGCCGCAGAGCAGTTGGGCATGTGGGCACAACGCACCGGTGCCGACATTGTGCGTGGCGCCGACGGCGGCGATCCTTCCGCCGTCGTCTACGACGCCATTGAGGCCGCCGCCGCACGTGGGTGCGACCTCGTCATCGCCGACACCGCGGGTCGGCTGCACACCAAGTCGAACCTCATGGAAGAACTCGGGAAGGTTCGCCGGGTCGCCGATCGGGGTGCGGGAACGGTGACCGAGGCGCTTTTGGTTCTTGATGCCACGACCGGGCAGAACGGCCTCGTGCAGGCACAACAGTTCACCGAGGCGGTCGAGTTGACCGGGGTGGTACTCACCAAACTCGATGGTTCGGCCAAGGGTGGCATCGTGCTTGCCATCGAGGCACAGCTCGGGATCCCGGTGAAGCTGGTGGGCCTTGGTGAGGCGGCTGGTGACCTCGTGGAGTTCGACGCTGACGAGTTCGTGGAGGCGCTGTTCTCATGATGGGGATCACCGAGTTGACCGATCAGGCTGCGACGGAGCGCATCACGAGCCGATCACGGTTCGTGTGGCGGCTGGCCGTCGCCCCACTGAGGATCGTGGTCGGTGTGGTGTCGGCGGCGTTCCGCACGGGGATCGCGGTCGGTCGCTTTCCGGTGCGTGTCGGCGCAGCAGCGTCGAAGCGACTCGGCGCCGTGGGTACCGTGTGCCTCGTCGTGGGAGTCGTCGTCGGCCTGCTGGTGGCCCCGATGTCGGGCCGTCAGTTGCGCGAACGTCTGCGTCTCACCCTTTCCGGCGGCGGCGGGGACGCCGATCGTGGCCCGATGGGGCCGCCAGCGGTCCCCGATGAGGTGTTGGCGGGCCACCACGGGGCCCTACCCGGCGAGTGATGACGCCACCCATGCCCGCTGCCCTGACCTTCAACCGACGGTAGGCTCACCAGTCCATGTTCGAGACCCTCTCCGACCGATTCGACACGATCTTCTCTCGCCTTCGTGGCCGGGGGAAGTTGAGCGAGTCCGACGTCGACGAGGTGCTGCGTGAGATCCGTGTGGCGCTGCTCGAGGCTGACGTCGCGCTGCCCGTGGTCAAGACCTTCGTGGCCAGGGTTCGCGAGCAGGCGGTCGGGGAGCAGGTCTCACAGGCGCTGAACCCGGCCCAGCAGGTCATCAAGATCGTTCACGCCGAACTCATCGCCATCCTCGGTGGTGAGACGTTCAAATTGTCGTTCGCCTCCAAGCCCCCCACCGTCGTCCTCATGGCCGGTCTGCAGGGTTCGGGCAAGACGACCAACACCGCCAAGTTGGCGAGATGGTTCAAGGCGCAGGGCCGCAACCCTCTGATGGTCGGTGCTGACCTCCAGCGTCCGGCAGCGGTGGAGCAGCTGCGCACACTCGGCGAACAGATCGATGTCCCGGTCTTCAGCGAACCGAGCGACCCCGTGGCGGTGGCTGCGGCGGGACTCGAGCACGCCAGACGGACAGGTCGCGACGTGCTGCTCGTCGACACCGCCGGTCGCCTCGCCATTGACGCCGAACTGATGGACGAGGTGCGACGCATCAGCGAGGCGGTGCAGCCCGACTACACGTTGCTCGTGGTCGACGCCATGACCGGCCAGGACGCGGTGTCCACCGCCGAAGCATTCCACGCCACCCTCGAACTCGACGGCGTCATCCTCACCAAGCTCGACGGGGACGCTCGTGGCGGTGCCGCACTCTCGGTGCGTGAGGTGGTCGGGCGACCGATCGCCTTCGCCTCGACGGGGGAGAAACTCGACGACTTCGACCTGTTCCACCCCGATCGGCTTGCCGGGCGAATCCTGGGCATGGGCGACGTGCTCAGCCTCATCGAGAAGGCCGAACAGGTATATGAGGCTGAGGAAGCCGAGGCGGCAGCCGCCCGGCTCATGGAAGGCCGTTTCACCCTCGAGGATTTCCTGCACCAGCTGCAGCAGATCAAGAAGATGGGGCCACTGTCGGGGATCATGGGGATGCTGCCCGGTGTGCCTAAAGAGGTGCGCAACGCCGAGATCGACGACCGTCAGGTAGGCCGGGTGGAAGCGATGATTCGCTCCATGACCCCCGCTGAGCGTGCCGAACCCACAATCATCGACGGCTCTCGACGGGCCCGCATCGCGGTGGGGTCCGGAACCACCCCCAACGACATCTCGATGCTGGTCAAACAGTTCACCGAGATGCAGCGGATGATGAAGAAAATGGGTGGTGCCGGGTCCAAGAAGGCGCTGAGCAAGTCCCGTAAGGGCAAGAAGCGCAAGGGTCCCGGAGGCGGACGGGTCACTGCCCGCGGCGGCCCCGCCACCCCGATGCCTGATCTCGCCGCCGAGCTTGAAGCGCATATGGGGCGTGTCGGAGGGGCCCGTTCAGCGGGCGGAAAGTTGCCTCCTGCGGACGACCTGACCCTCCCGGGCTTGCCCTGAGGTGCCTTCTCGGACCACGATGGAAGGCCGCTGAGGTGCAGAGCCCAGTGAACGTCCAGTTGTTACAAGGTTGAAAGAACGAGAAGAGGAATCTCCGTGGTCAAGCTCCGTCTGATGCGCATGGGCAAAAAGAAGCAGCCCACCTACCGTGTGGTTGCCGCCGATGCCCGTTCGCCCCGTGATGGACGCTTCCTCGAAATCGTCGGGCATTACGACCCCCGCCGGGAGCCCTCCTCGATCACCATCGACAACGACAAGGCGCTGGCGTGGTTGAACAAGGGCGCCCAGCCGACCGAGTCAGTCCGCAAGCTGCTCACCATCTCCGGAGCGTGGGACGAGTTCACCGCCGGCAAGGCGAAGTGAGCGGCGACGCGATGGACGACACCAACGACATCGATGAGGGCAACGCCGTCGTCGGTGCCCATGCACGTGACGTCCTCGCCTACCTCATCGAGTCCATCGTGTCCGATCCCGACGGGGTCGAGGTCAGCGTCGACGAATCAGGGAATCGCACCCGTCTCGACGTGAGCGTCTCACCCGGCGACATGGGTCGCGTCATCGGCAAACGGGGACGGGTGGCCAACGCCATCCGCACCGTGGTCCGCGCCGCTGCGGTGCGCGACGACCTCGAGGTCGACGTGGAGTTCGTCGACTGAGTCCCTCGCAGCGTCCCGACCTGCTCGAGGTCGGACGGATCGACAGGGCCCACGGGCTCGGGGGCGACGTGCTCGTCCGGCTCGTGTCAAACAATCCCGACCGTGTCGCCCCGGGGTCGCGCCTGGTGGCGGTCACCCCCGGAGGGGAGCAGCAACTCACCATCGCTGCCAGTCGCCTGCACCAGGACCGGTGGCTCGTCACCTTTGAGGAGGTGTCGACCCGGCCCGGCGCCGAGGCCCTCGCTCGATGCATCCTGCTGGCCCCGGCAGTCCCCGACGATCCCGAGGCCTACTGGATCCACGACCTCATCGGTTCAGTGGTCGCCGAACCCGATGGAACGGTGCGAGGCGTGGTCACCGAGGTGGTGGCGAACCCGGCCTCGGACATCCTGCAGCTCGACTCGGGGGCGTTGGTTCCGTTGCGATTCGTGGAGTGGGACCCTGAGGCCGGTCCGGGCAGCGACGCCGAACCAACACGGCTGATCGTCGACGGCCCCGTGGGCCTCTTCGGGGACGACTGATGCGCATCGACGTCATCAGCATCTTCCCCGACATGATTGATTCCGTGGTCGGTGTCGGTGTCATCGGGAGGGGTCGCGCCGCGGGGCTGCTCGACATCCGGCTCCACGACCCCCGTGACGTGACCACCGACGCACACCGCACCGTCGACGACGCTCCGTTCGGTGGGGGGGCAGGCATGGTCATGACCCCCGAGCCGCTGTTCGCCACTGTCGAGCGGGTCGACCCCCCTCGCCCCATTTTGCTGCTCGGTCCGGCCGGCAGGCGTTTCGACCAGCGGATGGCGGCGCAGATGGCGGAACTTGATGGGTTCACGTTGCTGTGCGGACGGTACGAGGGCGTCGACCACAGGGTGCGACAACACCTCTGTGATGACGAACTGTCCGTCGGCGACTACGTCCTCGCTGGTGGGGAGGTCGCCGCTCTCGCCGTCATCGAGGCGGTCGGACGCCTGGTGCCCGGCGTGCTTGGTAACGAGGACTCCACGGGGGATGAGTCGTTCAGCCCGACGGGCCCCGAGGGAACGGGACTGCTCGAGTACCCCCAGTACACCCGCCCGGCGGAGTTCAAGGGGTGGGAGGTCCCCGCGGTGTTGCGCAGCGGGGACCATGCCCGGGTGGCGAGGTGGCGTCGCGCCCAGGCCCTTCACCGCACCGAGGCCCACCGCCCTGACCTGGTGGTCGAGCGCGGCGGTTTCAGCGGCGAGGAGCGGGCCCTGATGGCCGAATTCCCCTCTGAGGGTCTGTGATCCCAGTTGGTGGCGGATGGGTTCGTCGTCTGGGTGGGCCTGACTTTGTGGCTGGGTCCGGTCGGGGCGTAGGGTGGCGACACAACGCGATCGCCCTGCCGTCGGGGCCACGGGTTCCGACGAATCAGATGGAGTTCTCCAGCTATGAAGCCGACCGACCTGGTTGACAACCGACATCTCCGAGACGACATCCCCGACTTCGGGCCCGGCGACACCCTCAAGGTGCACGTCCGGGTTGTCGAAGGCACCCGTGAGCGTGTGCAGGTGTTCCAAGGTGTCGTCATCCGCCGTCAGGGTTCGGGTATCGCCGAGACCTTCACTGTGCGCAAGGTGTCCTTCGGTGTGGGCGTTGAGCGGACCTTCCCGGTCCACTCACCCATCGTGTCCAAGATTGAGCGGATCACCCGCGGTGATGTTCGCCGGGCCAAGCTCTACTACCTGCGTGACCGCATCGGTAAGGCCGCCAAGGTGAAGGAGAAGCGGGACTGATTCCCGCCTCTCGTCGCCATCTGTGGCGTCGGTGGTACTGGAGGGTGCGATGAGCACCGAGGACCTTGAGGACTACGAGGCAGAGTCCGAACTGGTTCTGTACCGCGAGTACCGCGACGTCGCCCCGATGTTCCGGTACGTGGTCGAGACCGAGCGACGCTTCTACCTGGCCAACCGGGTTGAGCAGCGGACCGCCGGCGAGGATGGTCGTACGTGGATTGAGCTTGACCTCCACGACGCGTGGGTGTGGGACATGTACCGCACGAACCGTTTCGTGTCTTCGGTGCGGGTCGTGACGTTCAAGGACGTCAACATTGAGGAATTGCCCCGCGAGGAACTCGCCTGAGCGTTGCCGCCCACGTGCGGCGTCGTTTCATCCCGTGAGGAGACCGCGTAGCCACGCGCCGGTGTGGTTGAGGGCGTCGGCGGCTTCGGGGAACGCACCGGCGAAGAGGTGCCATGCGTGGATCATGTCGGCGTCGACCACGAGTTCGGCGCTGACTCCCGCCTCGACCGCTCGGTCGACGAGTCGGCGGGCATCGTCAAGGAGGATGTCGCGTCCTGCGGCCTCAACCCGCAGCGGTGGGAGGCCGTCGAGGTCGGCGAACAGCGGAGAGATGTCGGGGAAGGCGAGTTCGGCATCTGCGGCGTAGGCGGTCGCCCAGAGGTTGAGCAACGACGGGTTCAGCACCACGTCGGAGCGGAGTCGTTCGTCGGGGATCGGGTGCCCCCCGGTGAGGTCCACCCATGGGCACAGCAGCGCCATGGCGGCGGGTAGGGGAGCGCGGTTCGCCCGCAGGCGCAGAGCGAGTGCCAGAGCGAGTCCACCGCCGGCTGAGTCCCCCACCACCCCCAGTGTTCCCGGGTCGAACCCCTGGCTGATCAACCCTTCCCACGCACTCCCTGCATCGTCGAGGGCCGCGGGGAAGGGGTGCTCGGGAGCGAGTCGGTACTCGACCAGCACCACAGGGAGGTCGGCTGCCGCGGCGAGATGTGAGGCAGCAGCGCGGTGGGACGCGATGCTGCCGATGTTGTAGCCACCGCCATGGAGCCACAGCACGGCGGGGCCCTCCGGGTCGGGGGGCCGGGTGCCGATCCACGCAGCGGGAACTTCGCCGACGGTGACGTGTTCGATGCTGGTGCCGCTGGCCAAGGGCAGGAGCTGCTCCAGAGCGTCGATGGATGCCCGGCGCTGCTCAACTGAGGCGTCACCAGCCAATCCGGTCGCCTCGAGCATGCCGACGGTCAGGTTGAAGGCTTCTGTGGTCATGGTCTCTCCACTCGAGTGGGGGCTTCAGTCGTCGTCGCTACTTGGTTCGCAGATCCTGGGGGAGATGCCCCACATCGGCGAAACGGTGAAGGCTGAAGGCCTGGGCTCCACCCACCGGCAGTGGTTCGATCGTGGTCACCGACGCGTGGTAGCTCACGAACCGCTCCCACTCCCAGGGGACCGGGCTGATCCCCAAGAGGTGGCCAAGGGCGACGGAGTTCGTGCCGGCGTGGGCGACCACAACAATTCGTTCCCCTCCGCCATCGAGCTGCCACAGTCCCTGATCGACCTCTGAGGGTGTCGCTCCGTGGACCGACAGGAGTTGTTCGATGCCGGTGGTGACGCGCTTGTGGAA
>CAMAQM010000060.1 GCA_945860545.1 Bifidobacterium breve
CAGTCAGCGGTCTTGATCACGTCGAGGTTGTGCTCGATGACCAGCACGGTGTTTCCAGCGTCCACGAGGCGGCCCAACACCATGAGCAGCCGCCGCACGTCTTCGAAGTGCAGGCCGGTGGTGGGCTCGTCGAGGATGTACATCGTGTGCCCGGTGGATCGCTTGGCGAGCTCGCTGGCCAGTTTCACCCGCTGGGCTTCCCCACCTGAGAGCGTCGGGGCCGGCTGTCCGAGACGCACGTATCCGAGACCGACGTCGACGAGGGTCTGGAGGTGGCGGGCGATGGGAGGCTGGTTGGAAAAGAAGTCGAGCGCTTCCTCACAGGGCATGTTGAGCACCTCGGCGATGGTGCGCCCCTTGAACTCCACTTCGAGCGTGTCCCGGTTGTAGCGGGCCCCTTTGCACACCTCACACGGCACGTACACGTCGGGGAGGAAGTGCATCTCGATCCGGATGGTGCCGTCACCCGAACACGCCTCACACCGGCCGCCCGGGACGTTGAACGAGAACCGCCCGGGCTGATACCCGCGGACCTTGGACTCGGGTGTCTGGGCGAACAGTTTGCGGATGTGGTCGAACATGCCGGTGTACGTCGCCGGGTTCGATCTGGGGGTGCGCCCGATGGGGGTCTGGTCGATGGCGATCACCTTGTCGACCTGGTCCACTCCTTCGACCCGACGGTGTCGGCCCGGCGGGATACGCGAGCCGTAGACCTCGGCCATCAGCGACCGCAACAGGATGTCGTTGACCAGTGTTGACTTGCCCGAGCCCGACACCCCGGTGACACAGACGAACTGCCCAAGCGGGAACGCCACGTCGACGTCACGCAGGTTGTGTTCGCGTGCCCCCCGCACGACGATCGACGCCCCGGTCCCGTCCCGGCGGACGGACGGCAACGCCACCTGACGTCGGCCGGCGAGGTACTGCCCGGTCAGGGACTCCTTGGCCCGCAACAACCCCTTGAACGAACCCGAGTGCACGATGCGCCCGCCGTGCTCCCCCGCCCCGGGGCCGATGTCGACGATGTGGTCAGCGGTACGAATCGTCTCCTCGTCGTGTTCGACCACCACCACCGTGTTCCCGAGGTCCCGCAGGCGCACCAGGGTGTCGATGAGTCTCCGGTTGTCGCGCTGGTGCAGACCAATAGAGGGTTCGTCGAGCACGTAGAGCACCCCGACCAGACCCGACCCGATCTGGGAGGCGAGTCGGATGCGTTGTGCTTCGCCACCGGCCAGCGTTCCCGCCGAGCGTGACAACGACAGGTAGTCGAGGCCGACGTCGAGGAGGAACCCCATGCGGGCGTTGACCTCCTTGACGACCCGTTCGGCGATGATGCGGTCCCGTTCGGACAACTCGAGTTCATCGAGTGCCTTGGCCGCCTCACCAATGGGCAGGTCGCACAACTCGGCGATGGTGTGCCCGCCGACGCGGACCGCCAGCGAGAACGGGTTGAGACGCGAGCCCCCACAGGCGCTGCACGGCACTTCGCGCATGTACCCCTCAGCCTGAGCCCGCTGGGTGTCACTCTCGGCGTCGGCGTGACGCCGGGCCAGCCACGGCAGTACCCCTTCGAACTTGGCGGTGTAGGAACGTTGGCGGCCGTAGCGGTTGCGGTATCGGACGTTGACGGTGCGAGCCCCGGTGCCGTGCAGGATCAGTTTCTGGGCCGCCTTCGGCAACTTCCCGAATGGCGTGTCGAGGTCGATGTCGTGTTCAACGGCGAGTGATTCGAGGAGCCGGGCGAAGTACTGGGTGCGCGCTCCCGCCCACGGGGCAATGGCCCCCTCGGCGAGGGACATCGACGGGTCGGGGACCACGAGTTCAGGATCAGCCTCGAACGTCGTGCCCAGCCCGCTGCATGCCGCACACGCCCCGTAGGGCGAGTTGAACGAGAAGGAGCGGGGTGCGAGCACGTCGTAGGACGCTCCACAGGTGGGGCACGCCAGGTGCTGGGAGAAGCTGAGGAGCATCTCGTCGGCGGTGTCGGCCCCCTCGGCGCGTTCGGCGGCGCTTCCCGCCCCCACGATCTGAACCTCGGCCACGCCGTCGGCGAGTCGAAGCGCCGTCTCAAGCGAATCGGTGAGGCGTCGTTCGATCCCCTCTTTGCTGACGAGGCGGTCCACCACCACCTGAATGGTGTGGGTCTCATACCGGGCGAGGTCGATGGCCTCACCGATCTCGTGTGGCTGGCCGTCGACGATGGTGCGGGTGAAACCTTGGGAAGCGAGGTCTGCCAGCAACGTGTCGTAGGTGCCTTTGCGACCCCTCACCACTGGGGCCAGAACCTGGAACCGGGTCCCCTCGGGCAACTCGAGGATCCGGTCCACGATCTGTTGGGGGGTCTGACGGGCAATCACCGACCCGTCGTTGGGACAGTGCGGCACCCCGATACGGGCGAACAGCAACCGCAGGTAGTCGTAGACCTCCGTGATGGTGCCGACCGTGGAGCGCGGGTTACGGCTGGCAGACTTTTGGTCGATGGAGATCGCCGGGGAGAGACCCTCGATGAAGTCCACGTCGGGTTTGTCCATCTGACCGAGGAACTGTCGGGCGTAGGCAGACAAGGACTCGACGTAACGGCGCTGGCCTTCGGCGTAGATGGTGTCGAACGCCAGTGACGACTTTCCTGACCCCGACAGACCGGTGAACACGATGAGTCGGTCCCGGGGAAGGTCGAGCGACACGTCCTGGAGGTTGTGCTCCCGTGCACCCCGGATGATCATCCTGTCTGCCACCGGCGCAGCCTACCGACCACGACGGGCTCACCTATCAGCCCGGCGGGGCGGTGGCCCGACGGCCCTCAGAGGGCGTCGCGGACCTCACGCTGAAGCTCACGGATCTCGTCTCGGAGTCGGGCGGCGTACTCAAAGCGCAGGTCCGCCGCCGCGTCGTTCATTTCTTCGGTCAGCGTGGTGATCAACCGGTCGAGATCGGCGGGCGCCATGTCCGTCCCCTCGAGGAGCCGCTTCACCCCAGACGGCCCGCCGTCACCGTCGCGGCGACGCCGACCCCCCGTTGGCACCGGGGTGCGCCCGTCATCAGGCCGGATCATGGCGAGGATGTCGGTGACCGCCTTGCGCACCGTGGCCGGTTCGATGCCGTGCTCGGCGTTATACGCCTGTTGCACCACCCGCCGCCGGTGCGTCTCCCCGATGGCCCGCCGCATCGAGTCGGTGACGGTGTCGGCATACATGATCACCTGACCGGCGACATTTCTCGCAGCACGCCCGATGGTCTGCACCAGTGACGTCTCCGACCGCAGGAATCCCTCTTTGTCGGCGTCGAGGATGGCGACGAGGGAAACTTCGGGCAGGTCGAGGCCCTCCCGCAACAAGTTGATGCCGACCAGGACGTCGAACTCGCCGAGGCGGAGATCCCGGAGGATCTCGATGCGTTCCAAGGTGTCGATCTCTGAGTGCAGGTAGCGGACCTTGACGCCTTGTTCGAGCAGGTAATCGGTGAGGTCCTCGGCCATCTTCTTGGTCAGGGTGGTGACCAGCACCCGATCCCCGTTGGTCACCCGGGTGTTGATCTCTCCGAGCAGGTCGTCGATCTGGCCCTCGGTGGGGCGCACGATGACCTCAGGGTCGATGAGGCCGGTGGGCCGGACGATCTGTTCGACGATCTGGCTGGAATGTCCCAACTCGAACGGGCCGGGGGTGGCGGAGAGGAACACGCACTGCCCCACCCGGTCGAGCACCTCCTCGAACCGCAGGGGTCGGTTGTCCGCCGCTGAGGGCAGCCGGAACCCGTGTTCGATGAGCGTGGCCTTGCGCGACCGGTCACCGGCGTACTGGCCATTGAGTTGAGGGACCGCCACGTGGGACTCGTCGATGACGGTGAGGAAATCGTCGGGGAAGTAGTCGAGCAGGGTGAACGGCGGCTCACCCGCCGATCGGCCGTCGATGGGTGCCGAATAGTTCTCCACCCCGTTGCAGTACCCCATCTCGGCCATCATCTCGAGGTCGTATTGGGTGCGCATCCTCAGCCGCTGCGCCTCGAGCAGCTTGCCCTCGGCCTCGAAGTGGGCGAGCCGCTTTTGCAACTCGTCCTCGATTCGGGTGATGGCTGAACGCATCCGTTCGTCGGAGGCGACGTAGTGGGATGCGGGGAACACCACCAGTTCGTCGAGGGATCGCAGCCGCTCCCCCGTCACCGGGTCCACTTCGCTGATCGACTCGACGTCGTCGCCGAAGAGTTCGATGCGCACGACGACCTCGTCGTAGGCGGGATGCACCTCGATCGTGTCGCCACGCACACGGAACTTGCCCCGCACCAGATTCATGTCGTTGCGCTCGTACTGGATGTCCACGAGTTTGCGGAGAATGGATCGCTGGTCGTGGGTCTCCCCGACCCGCACCACGAGCAACTGGTCGGCGTACTCCAACGGCGAACCGAGGCCGTAGATGGCTGACACCGAGGCCACCACGATGACGTCACGACGGGTTAGCAACGCCGAGGTGGCCGAGTGGCGCAGCCGATCGATCTCGTCGTTGACGGTGGCGTCCTTTTCGATGAACGTGTCCGACGTCGGGATGTAGGCCTCAGGTTGGTAGTAGTCGTAATACGACACGAAATACTCAACGCGGTTGTCGGGGAAGAACCCCCGGTACTCGTTGGCCAACTGGGCGGCGAGCGACTTGTTGGGGGCCAGGACCAACGTCGGCCGCTGCAGTTGCTCGATGGTCCACGCCACCGTGGCGCTCTTACCCGACCCGGTGATTCCAAGCAGCGTCTGGAACTTGTCGCCCCGGCGCACCCCGGCGACCAGCTCGTCGATGGCCTTGGGTTGATCACCGGCCGGCTCAAAGGGCGTCACCATGCGGAACTCGGGCACCGCCCAAGCGTACTGACGTCGGTCGTCACCCATGGCGGCGCACCCCGACGGGTACGCTCGGAGCGCTGTGTGCCTGCCCATGCCGGGGTGCAGGCACTGACGGAAGGAACAGCACGTGAACGACGCCGTGGGGAGCCCCCAGACCGCGCTGGTGTTGGGCGGGACCTCTGAGATCGCACTCGCTGCGATGGATCTGCTCGTCGCACGTCGCTGCGAACGGGTCGTGCTCGCCTGCCGGGAGAACGGCCCGGCGGCAACAACCGCCGCCCAACGCCTTCGTGCCGCCGGTGCCAACCAGGTCGACATCGTGACCTTCGACGCCTCCGACCCCACCACCCACGCGTCAGCCATCGACGAGGCCTTCGGCCTGCTCGGCGACGTCGATCTCGTCCTGATGGCGTTCGGGGTGCTCGGATCACAAACGCACTTCGATGCCGACCCTCTCGCTGCGGCTGCGGCGGTGACGGTGAACTACACCGCCTCGGTGTCGTGTGGACTCGAGGTGGCGAACCGCTTCCGCCGGCAGGGCCACGGCACCCTCGTGGTCATCTCGTCAGTGGCCGGGGAACGGGCCCGAGCGGACAACTACGTCTACGGCTCGTCCAAGGCGGGTCTGGACGCCTTCAGCCAGGGCCTCGGTGACGCCCTGGTGGGCGAAGGTGTTCGGGTCATGGTGGTACGGCCCGGATTTGTCCACACACGCATGACCGCAGGTCTCAAGGCCGCACCGTTCTCAACCACCGCCGACGAGGTCGGTGCGCGCATCGTGCGGGGTCTCGAATCAGGCGCCGACATCGTGTGGGCGCCGCCGGTGCTGCGCTGGGTGTTCCTTGTCATGCGCCACCTCCCCAGAGTGGTGTGGCGACGGGTCTCGGCACGCTCGTGAGTTCCTCGCCTCCCGTGGCAACGCCCCGTCCCAACGGTGGCGCGCTGGCGGGGCTGCTGCGCGGCATGCGACCGGGCCAGTGGTCGAAGAACCTCCTGGTGTTCGCCGCCCCCGCAGCGGCCGGTGTCATCACAGAACAGGGACCCCTCCTTGATGCCGTGGTGGCGTTCGTGGCGTTCTGCGCTGCGTCGGCAGGCACGTACCTTCTCAATGACGCCCGCGACGTCGAATCCGACCGACGTCACCCCGTCAAACGCAACCGACCCATCGCTTCGGGCCAGGTCGGCGTGGTGACGGCCTACGTCGCCGGCACCGTGCTCGTCGTCGCTGCGGTCGTCATCGGGTTCATGGTCACCACCGCCCTCGCGCTCACCCTTATTGGATACCTTGCCCTCACCACGTCGTACTCGTTTGGACTCAAAAACGTTGCCGTTGTGGACCTTGTGGCCGTGTCGGCCGGATTCGTCCTGCGAGCCGTCGCCGGCGCAGCCGCCACCGACGTCCCCTTGTCCGAATGGTTCTTCATCGTGACCTCGGCGGGGGCGCTGCTCGTCATCACCGCCAAACGCGAAGCCGAACTCGCCCACCACCATCGCAGCGTCGCCGACCCCAACGAACGGCCGACCCGCGCCGTGCTCGCCTCCTACACGCCGAGCTTCCTCAACTCGGTGCGGTCCATCGCCGCAGGGTTGATGCTCGTCGCCTACTGCCTGTGGGCGTTCGAGGGTGGCCCCACCGCCGAGACCGCACCTGAGACTGCCGTGTGGCTCCAGATCTCCATGGTGCCCTTCGCTGTGGTGGTGCTCCGCTACGTCCAACTGGCGGACGCCGGTGCCGCCGAGCGCCCAGAACGTCTCCTCGTCAGCGACCGTGTCCTCGTCGTTGCGGGCGCGGCGTGGGCGATCGTGTACGCGGTGGGGATCTATGTCGCGTGAACCCGTCGCACGGCAGGTGCTGTCGGGGTGGGGGCGGGTCCCCCGGTCGGCTGCTGATGTGCGCCACCCCGCCACCATGGGAGAGTTCGAACGCAGCCTCGCCTCCATCGGGGCAC
>CAMAQM010000061.1 GCA_945860545.1 Bifidobacterium breve
TTGTCTCGCCAGCGGACATCGTGCGTCGATTGGAGGCAGCTGAGGTCGCGCGCGGGTAAGTCGTGATGTACGAGGCAGGGAACCGTGTTGCGTTCCGCGGCCACGGGAAGCGGCGCCATCGATCGGGTTGAGTTCAGCCCTCCGGCTGGCCATGGTCCTGCTGGTGGTGGCGTGGCTGGTGTACCCGATCGCCTATCTGTTCCCGATCTTCTTTGAGTCGGGCAGCTCAATGGCAGAGACGGCCCGTGAGGTTGGCTACTCGGTTGCCGACCTCTTGGCCAAGCCGATCTACGGTCTGGCCATCCTCGCAGTCACCAAACGGCGCACAGCCGAAGAGGAAGGCGCTTCCGCCCCGGCATGAGGTTTCACCTTGTTGGTTCGGGGGTGGTGAGCCACCCCCGAACCAACAATCCCTCCCCAGCAACAGATACGCGGAAGCGGAGATGACCGGTCTGCCTCGAGATTGTGCTCCTAGAGCGGCTGGCGGTATCCCCTAGTCGCCGCCGGCGGTGGCCCCAGTTCTGCGATTGCAGGACCCCACTCCAGCGAACGGGACTAGGAGCCGACTGCGGCCACCAGGCACCCCGCGGACAACAGGCTGAACACGGCCGGCGGTGCGGACTCACCCAAGGTGTCGTTGGCGCGCAGATGGAACGCAACGGCGAGGGCGAAATACAGCGTCAGTGCAGCGGCAGTCACCGCTCCCAACGGACGCACAGCGATCCCAACGAGGAGCCCGGCGGCAGCGAGTGCTTTGACGGTCGCCAGAAGTGGCAGCAGGTGCGCGACGCCGAGACGTTGAACCGTTGCCAGAACCTGTGGCTGGCGGGTCAGATCCGCTGCCGCAGCGGCTGCACACACCCCGGCCAGAAGGACTGCAAGCACCAGATACAGAATTGACATGGCCGCAACCTATCGGGTGGCACGGGCCCACACAGAGACTGTCGTGAGGCTTCGCCTGCGACCCGCAACGTCACGGTCGGTGGGTCCTGCTAGTCCGCCGACCGGACTGTGGTCGTTCGCTCAGCGCCCCCGGCAGGACTCGAACCTGCGGCCTACCGCTTAGGAGGCGGTTGCTCTTCCTCTGAGCTACGGGGGCGTGATCCTCCCTAGAAGAAGGGTCCCGAGAACCCTACCTACGCCATCGCCCCGACGGCGCTCCCCAGGCGCATCACGGGAACCCGAACGGGTCCTCAGGGGATCTGTTCAATGAGGAGGGACACGGCGAGTGCCTTGTAGGTCCCACCGCACGGGTCACCGAACAGGCCGTTGCTCGCTGGGGTCTACTCGGTCGACTGCCCGATGGCGAGGTCTCTACTCCCGAGGCGCTGACCGATCTGAGGTTCGGAGACCTCAAACCAGACTTAGGCCATCGGTTCAGTTTGCAGTGGCTGATGCGTCGGACCATTTGGCCCGCACCGCGTTGATGCGTTGGTCGTCCAGGCGAAGTGCTCCTGCCTCAGACGCAAGGTCGAATCCTTGGTCGCTGAGGAGGTAGCCAACGAAACCGAGTGCGGCAGGGGGTATCGAGCCGTCGCTACTCCGGGCGACGTAGACCGACAACTCTCGTGTCAGCGGGTACGTCCCCGCTGACACGGATTCGAGGTTGGGGAAGATGCACCCTTCGCCGTCATTGAGTGCCACAGGACGCACAACGGACTCCGTTCCCGCCAATGCCGCCAGTCCGAGAAATCCGAGTGCCCCGCCGGTGGAGGCGACCTCGTTGATGATGACGCTGGCCCCCGTGGGTGAGCGCGTGTCGGCCCGAAGTGCGGCGGCTTTGCCGCGTGACTCGGCAATCGGGGCGATGGCGAGATCGATGAACGCCGCTCGGGTACCCGACTCGGTACCCGGGCCAACGAAGGTCAGAGGTCGTTCTCCGAGGGCGGCGAGGGGTGCGCCATCTCCGGCGGAGACCTCTTCCGCGAGTGATGCGGCTGAACCCCAGGTTCGGCGTCCTTGGGATTCAGGTCCGCCGAGAGCGTAGAGCTGGGCTGTGGTGAGGCATTCAATGGGTGGATCCGTGGTCGGGGTGAACGCCACGATGGCGTCGTATCCGACGATGAGTTCGATCCAGTCGACGCCACTCGACCGGCACGCCTCTTGCTCACGTTCGTTCATCGGCCGTGACGCACCGGTGATATCGGCGAGTCCGTCACAAAAGAGTGTGAACCCGTCAGCGGTGCCTGGGGTGTCGAGGTCGATGTTCACGAATGGCTGCTCGGTGGCGTACCGGCCGGCCACCACCGAGAGAATTGGGCGGAGTGTCGACGACCCGGTTACTCGCACCGTGCCTTCCACCTCGTCGGTGGTGGTGCACGCTCCGGCGATGAGCGCTGTTGCCGTAACCATCGCCACCGCCCAGCGAACAGCCCGGGGGCGAGCACCCGTCGTGGCCGTTTGCTGGGCTGGGAGCACGGGTGTGGGCACCGCAGCAATGTAGTGGTCCTATGACAGCGAGTGCCCGGCCGCATCTAGGATGCGGGCGCTGTGGCCTGGCTCGCTTCCCTTCCGACCTCCGTCATCTTGCTGATCTCTCTGGGTGGCGCGCTCGCACTGGCGTTGGGGACCACGGTGTTGTTGCACCGTGTGGTGCACACTTCGGGGCGCGAACACGCCGGCCTGACCGCTGCGGCGTACATGACGGCATTGGGGAGTCTGTTCGCCATCCTCACGGGTTTCCTTCTCAACGGGGAGTACACCGTGCTCCGCCAGACCCAGAATCTTGTGTACGAGGAGGTGGCGGCGGGGAGCCGTCTGGCGTTCAGTACCGAGGGATTGCCGGCAGCAGATGTGGCGCTGATTCACGACGCCCTCGGGAACTACTTCGACACGTTCGGCACCAGCGAGTGGCGTGCCCTCGGTCGTGGCACACCGGCGCTGTCGGCTTCGGTGCCTGCGCTCGCCGGACTGCAGCAGGTGGTGTTCGACATCGGTTCGCGCCAGTACACCCCAGCGTCAACGGCCGACGGGATGCAGGCCGCAGTATCGGATCTCACCGGCATTCGTCGTGAGCGGGTGGCGGTCAGTTCCCAGTCGATGCCTGTGGCGTTGCTCGTATTGAGTCTGATGACTGGTGTGGCGTTGATCGTGAACGCCATTGTCGTGACGCTGCGTGCGGGGCGGGGCTACGCACTCGTGGCCTTGGGGATCATCGTCATCGTGGCGCTCGATCTCGCCGCCATCATCGGCATCTCCGCGCCCTTCAACGGCCCGTTCCAGGCGTCACCGCAACCGGCCGTCGAGTTGGCGAACGAGCTGCGCGACGGGCAGTACCTGCCGTGGCTGGCGGTGGGTCGATGAGACCCCAGGCGGTTCGTGCCGGTGTGGCGAGCCTGTTGGCGCTGATGTTGATCGCTGCGGGATGCGCCCAGGAGCGCATCGGGGACGAGGCGGCGCGTGCCACCGAGGAAGTGTGTGCCGCTGATCCGTTTGGCTGTGTCGTGTTCAACGTGGGGGATCCCGTGGAAATCGGGGCGTTGTTGTGGTTTGGCCAGGGGTCGACGGGTTCGGGTGTCAATAGCCAGGTGGCGGTGAACCTCGCCGTGGATTACCTCGATGGGGTTTTTGACGGTGTACCTGGCCAGTTGCTCGGTCATCCCGTTGAAGTCCTCCTTGAGGACGACGGGTGCAGTCGTGAAAGTGGAATTGCCGGCGCCGAACGCCTCCAGGGGGAACCAAGACTGCTCGGTGTGGTGGGCACCACCTGTTCGTCAGCGGCCCTCAACGGCGCTGCTTTGGTGCTCAGCGAAGCCGGGATCCTGTTGGTTTCGCCGTCTGCCACCGCACCGACGCTCACCGACCCGGAGAACCGTCAGCGGTTCTTCTTTCGGACCGCCCCGAACGATTCGATCCAGGGCTCGGTGATCGCCGATTTCGTGATGCGGGACCTCGCCCCCGCGGACCTTGTGGGTGATGACGTGATGCAGGTCGCCACCGTCGATGACGGTGACCCGTATTCCGCTGAGTTGGCAAACGTATTCGCCCAGCGCATCGAACTCCAGGGCGGTTCCGTGGTGGGTTCGTTCTCGTCGGGGGACCTCGCCACCGATGTCGCCGCCGTGCAGCGTGTGGTCGGCGAGTTGGTGGTGGCGGCGCCGGATGTGATCTTCCTCCCGTTGTTCGAACCGGATTGCTCGACGGCGGTGCGAGCGATTCGTGCCGAACCGTCGTTGGCCGATGCCCAACTCGTGGTCGCTGAGGCATGTGTCGACACCGAGTTCTTGCGTGCTGCTGGGGCGGCGGCGAACGGTGTGTTCGGGTCCTCGCCCGATTTCAGCGATTCGGCTGCTGATCCGTTCTACGTGCAGGAGTTCCTGCCGGCGTTCGAACGTCGTTTCGGTGGTCCACCCCCCGGGGTCTGGCACGCCCACGCTTTTGACGCCGCCAATCTCATGTTTGACGCCACCCGGCGGGTGGCGTTGCGCCTGCCCGGTGGAGCGTTCGCCGTTCCGCGGAGCGCGTTGCGTTCGGCGTTCCTTGAGGTGTCGCGTTATCGGGGCGTCTCGGGTCTCATCACGTGCACCCCGTCAGGGGACTGTGCACAGTCGGCCCGCATCGCCATCTACCAGGCCCCCGCTTGGCCGGTTGAGGGCGGTTCGGGTGGTGCGCCGGTGTTCAGCCAGTCCAAGAGTCTCGCCGACGTCCGTAACAACCAGTAGGGACGCGACTTATCGTCACCTCGGGGCTGCACGTCGGGGCCGGATCGGCAGCTCCCGAACCAATGGAATGACCGGGATGCAGGTGGTGGGTCGGATTCGCCACCATCCTGGACTGCGTCGGCCAATCGTTTTCGTGCGGTGGATTGCTCTTTGACGTCGTCGTCGCCTCCACCGTGGAAACACATCTACGATCTCAACTTCGCACTTTGCCGGTAGACTCTGCACGGCAGGCAATCACCGCTGCAGGTCGGGCATCGGACCGCTGTGGCGCCAATTGGCAAGCGAGGAGGCATGCAATGAAGTGTCCAGTTGATGGGAACACTCTGACCATGAGCGACCGTCAGGGCATCGAGATCGACTACTGCCCTGAATGCCGAGGGGTGTGGCTCGACCGGGGTGAACTCGACAAGATCATTGACCGCTCCGAGCAAGAGCCCCGGTCCGCCCCACCTCCCCCACGAAGCGATCGCGGCGGGTACCAGGAGGTCAAGCCGCGAAAGAAGTCAAAGAGCGCCAGTCTCCTCTCTGACCTCTTCGAGTTCGGTTGAGTGACCTGACCGTCATCCCCCCCGTCGTCGCGCCGCCCGTCAGCGTCGACGAATCTGGTTCACAACGGCTCGGGGAATGCGGTGGCGGAAGGTCGTCGGGCCGGTGTCGATCCGAGAGGTGAGTTGTGCAGGAAGCGCGTACCACACCGACGCAACCACCTCGGTGGCGATGCGTACCCAACGAATGGCGGGATCGGCGGACTCAGGGGTGGTGGGTGGCGCACAGCCCACGCAGACGACTCCTGCCCGGCGGGCCTCCGCCATGACCCGGTGCAGGTGGTAGGGCGAGGTCACCGCCACCATGGAGGAGAATCCGGCGAAGCGCACCGAAGCGATTGCCGCGCGGGTCGTGGCACCGGGAGCGACCTCCACCGAGTCGGCATCGACCCCCGCCTCGATGAGGTACTTCCGCATCACCTCACCCTCGTCAACCTCGCCCGAGATGCCTCCACAGCACAACAAGAGTGGCGCTCGTCGGTCGCCCAAGAGCGTGGCGGCGTGGTCGAGGCGGGCCCGGAGTTCCGAACTGGGACCCGATGGCAACGCCCGCGCACCGAACACCACGATCACCTCTGCGGGGTGATCGCCCGTGCGGCGCGCATCGCGTAGCACCCGCACCAACGATCCGCTCAACGCACCGATGCCGGCACCACCGGCAATTGTCACGGCCGCGACCACCACGGACCAAGCGCGTCGCCGCGCTGATCGTGCATGCGGCGTCACGACTGGTCGCACATGCCCACTCGGGGTCAACGCCAGAGGTTCTCGGGAAGCCGCCCGGATTGCTGGTGGACGTCGAGCAGCTCGTCGACCATCGATGAGATCCCGTCGGGTGTCATGGTCGCCGACGCGTTGGGGTCGAGGAGCGCAGCATGGTGGACGTGGTCGCGACGTCCCTCGACGACGGCCCGCACGGCGAGGTCGCAGACGTCGAGATATCGGCGGTTGATGGCCGCGCACTGTGGCGGGAT
>CAMAQM010000062.1 GCA_945860545.1 Bifidobacterium breve
CCTCGGCCTCGCGACGGCGGCGGGCCAGCATCCGTTCCACGATGATCTCAAACACCATGAGTAGGCCCTGACGTGGGTGGCCCATGCTGTCGAACCCGCCGGCCTTGATGAGCGACTCGATGGCCCGCTTGTTCAGCACACTCGGATCGACGCGTTCGCAGAAGTCGTAGAAGTCCGTGAAGGGCCCACCGGTGTCCCGCTCGGCGACGATGAGTTCGACGAGGCCCACCCCGACGTTGCGCACCGCCGAAAGGCCAAAGAGGATCTCCCCCGAACCGTCCTCGGCCACCACCGGCTCGAAATCCGACCCTGACCGGTTCACATCAGGCACCCGCACAGGAATGCGGTGGATTCGGCAGTCGTTGAGGTAGCCGGCGGCCTTGTCGAGGTCGCGCTTGACACTGGTAAGTAGCGCAGCCGAGTACTCAACGGGGTAGTTCGCCTTGAGATAGGCGGTCTGGTAGGCCACTAGGCCGTAGCCGTAGGAGTGGCTCTTGTTGAAGGCGTAGTCGGCGAAGGGCTCGATGATGTCGAACCACTGCTGTCCGAGCGCTTCGCCGTAGCCCTGCTGCTCACACCCCTCGACGAACTTCTGGCGTTCCTTGGCGATCATCTCACGGATCTTTTTGCCGCATGCCTTGCGGAGGTTGTCCGCTTCGGCGAGGGAGTACCCGGCGAACCGCTGGGCGATTCGCATGACCGACTCCTGGTAGATCATCAGGCCGTACGTGTCAGCAAGGATCTCCTCAGCGTCGGGGTGGAGGTACTCCACGGGTTTACGCCCGTTCTTGCGGTCGGCGAAGTCGTTGTGCATGTTGGCCGCCATCGGCCCCGGGCGGTACAACGCCACGAGCGCGGCGACGTCCTCGAAACTTGTTGGCCGGAGGTTCCGCATGAGGGCCCGCATCGGGCCACCCTCGAGTTGGAATACCCCAATGGAGTCCCCGTCCTGCAACATGGCGTAGGTGGCCTCGTCGTCAAGCGGAATCGACTCCATGTCGAGCGGGAACCCGCGGGTTCGCTCCACCAACGCCACCGTGTCGCTGATGACGTCAAGGTTGCGAAGTCCGAGGAAGTCCATCTTCAACAGACCGAGTTCCTCAACGCCATGCATCTCGTACTGGGTGACGACCGGGGCTTGCTCAGGCTGTTGGCCGGCCTCCGGCTTTCGCTGCACCGGCAGGTACTCGGTGAGCGGCTGGTCGGTGATCACCACCGCAGCAGCGTGGATGCCGTCCTGGCGACGCAGACCCTCAAGGCCCTTGGCAACATCAATGACCTTGGCCACGTCGGCGTCGGCCTCGTACATCGCACGAAGCTCGGCCGCCATCTTGTAGCCCTCTTCGTACTTGGGGTCGAGATCGAAACAGGCTCGCAATGGGGTGTCGCGCCCCATGACCAACGGCGGCATGGCCTTGGCCACGGTGTCACCCACGGCATAGGGCTGACCCAGCACACGAGCGGCGTCGCGCACAGCGGCGCGGGCCTTGATCGTGGAGAACGTCACGATCTGAGCCACACGATCCCGCCCGTAACGCTCAGCGGCGTAGCGGATCATCTCGTCGCGGTATCGCGAGTCGAAGTCCATGTCGATGTCCGGCATCGAGATGCGGGACGGATTCAAAAAGCGCTCGAACAGAAGGTCGTAGCGGATTGGGTCAAGGTCAGTGATCTCCAGGCAGTACGCCACGGCGCAACCCGCCGCGCTCCCCCGGCCGGGTCCCACCCGGATGCCCGAGGTGCGTGCGTGACGGATCAGGTCCCACACGATGAGGAAGTACGAGCTGAATCCCATGTCGGCAATGACCCGCAACTCGTACGCCAGACGCTCCACGACCGTGTCATCGAGCACGTCCCCCCAGCGCTTACGCGCCCCCTCAAAGGCCAACGACTCAAGGTAGGCAGCATCGTCAGCAAAGCCTTCGGGCAGCGGGAAGGTGGGGAGGCGAGGGACCCCGAACTCGATGTCGACCTCACACCGTTCAGCGATCCACAACGTGTTGTCACACGATGAGGGAAGCTCGCTGAACAGATGGCGCATCTCCGTCGCGGACTTGATGTAGTGCTGGTCCCCGTGGAACTTGAACCGGTTGGTCTCGCTCATCAACGCGCCGGTCTGCACACACAGCAGGGCGTCGTGGGCCTCGTGGTCGTGCTGGTGGGTGTAATGACTGTCGTTGGTGGCGAGCAGCGGCGCATGAAGCTTCTCAGCGATACGTACGAGGTGAGGATTGGCCCAGCGCTGCGCGCCAATGCCGTGATCCTGGAGTTCGATGAAGAAGTTGTCGCGCCCGAAGATGTCCTGGAGACGGCCTGCGATGGCGACCGCGTTGTCGAACCGCTCCTGCTCGGTGAGTGAGTCGGTGCGTCCCTTGTCGGGATCCATGATCGGGGCTGGGACGAGGGCCTGGAGGACCTGACCGCCCAGACAGCCACTGGTGACGATCACGCCCTCGCTGTGCTGTTCGAGAAGATCCCAGTCCACCCGGGGCTTTTGGTAGTAGCCCTCGAGGTAGGCCCGACTGGCCAACTGGATGAGGTTCCGGTACCCGACGTTCGACTCGGCCAACGCCGTCAGGTGGTAGTACTGCTTGCGGCCACCCTCGGCTTCACCGCCGGTGTCGTCCTGACGACCCCTTCGGGCGTACCGCTCGGTGCGACTCTCGAACGCCTGGTACAACTCGATGCCGACGATCGGCTTGACCCCAGCGTCCTTGGCCGCCTTGTAGAGCTCAAGGACCCCGTACATGTTGCCGTGGTCGGTGATCCCCACCGCCGGCTGGCCGTCAGCGGCGGCCGCGGCGACCACGTCGCCCACCCGGGACGCACCATCGAGCATGGAGTACTCGGTGTGCAGATGCAGGTGGACGAACGAATCGGCCACAGGCCGGACCTCCTCGAGGCGTCATGCCGACATCAGCCGGCGGCGAACGTGATGGACGGACCGTCCCCCGGCTCCGCCCCGTGAAACCTACACGCGTGTAGTTCGACACGCATCAGGAATTTCCCGACCTCCAGACGTACCCGAAATCGGTCGGGTCCCCGACCGCACTCGGTCCCCGCCGGGCCCCTAGAGGTAGGTGCCGGGACGGGCTTCACCCGGCTCGGCGCCCTGGGGCAGCTCGTGCCGCATCCGTTCCAGTTGCTGGCGGGCCGCCATCTGCTGGGCGAACAGGGTGGCCTGAATGCCGTGGAACAAACCTTCGAGCCACCCAACGAGTTGCGCCTGGGCCATGCGGAGCTCGACGTCGGTGGGGACCTCGTCGGGATGGAAGGGAAACACCAGCCGCTGGAGTTCCTCACGAAGGTCATCTGAAAGGGCCGATCCGAGTTCGGTCACCGACCGGTCGTAGATCTCGCGGAGACGCTCCCGACTGGGTTCATCAAGTGGTGTCGAACGCACCTCATCGAGCAGTTGACGGATCATCGAACCGACGCGCATGACCTTGGCCGGCTCAGCAACAGACGCCTGATCCGTTGCAGCGCTCTCGGAGCCATCTGGTCCTGACGGAACGGCACCGGTGGGGAGCCCGACGATGTGTCCCCGCTCGATGCCACCCTCGCCAGACGCTGGAAAACCGTCGTCGTGTCCATCCGTGGTCGGGGTCATGAGATCTCCTCTCGTTTGGGTCACCGACTGCCGACGAGCAGTGGCACCCGGACTTCGGCCTCGGTCATGGATCCGTGCCGACCGATGAGGTTGTAAGGCCCCGTATCCGCCGGATCCACGTAGGCCACGTCATCGCGGGCGACGAGCGCAACATCACCCAACCGTGCCCGGGCGGCGTCGGTCACCGACGGACCGAACCATCCCTCGTCGATCACCTGATCGACGCCGACTACCCAACCGGTGTCGCTGTAGCGAGCGGTGGCCGTGGCAAGAAGGTCACTGGCGCGTCCAGGGCGGGCATGGAGCCACCGAAACCTTGCTTCACCTGACTGCAGGGAGCACAGCGCTTGCACCTCGGCGTGCAGTGGCACCAGCCGTTCCCCGACCTCTACCTGTCCGTGATCGGCAGTGACGAGCAGCACCGCACCGGGGGGCAGGACTCCAAGCAGGTCTCCGACCATCCGATCCACGAACGCCAACTCGGCATCGAAGTGCTCGGCGAGGCCGTATTCGTGCCCAACCTTGTCGAGTCCGTCGTAGTACGCGTAGACGAACGGCTCGTGCCGGCGAAGAGCATCGGCCACCTCGGTCACGAGCGTCGAGGTAACCCGGTAGCCGCGGAACCGCACCCCATCGAGATGGGCACGGGTGAAACCGGACTCGGCGAACTCGGCACGCGTCACAATCAGCGGCCGCTGTGACACGAAGGCCTCCACCGGCTGGAGCTTCTCGGGGGGCTCCGACGACCGCGCATCGTGGCCGTCGACTGACCAACGCAGCACGTTGAGCACGCCGACACCTGTTGCGATCCGGTAGCCGACCACCCCGTGATCCCCGGGGGCCAAACCGGTGGTGATCGACGTCAACGCCGTCGCTGTCGTCGTCGGACACACCGAGTCAATGGCCTGCCCGTCCATGGCGGCCAGCGTCGGTGCGACCTTGAGCCGATCGCGAAGTTGCATCCACCCCAGTCCGTCAAGGACCAACAGCACAACCTGAGAAGCGTCGAGCGCTGCCTCCGGCATCCACGATGGGGCTGGGACATCGGGTTCGAGGAGGGCGGGCACGACATTTGCGATGCACGCCCCGCCGTAATCGGGGATGACCGGTGCGTTGCCCAACATCGTCCTTTCCGCGCCTGAACGGCCAAAACCCTACCGTCGCCTCCCCGACGCTACCGGCGCCACCGACACCACACGACATCGCGGCGCCACCCAGCACCTACGATGGGCAGCGTGAAGGTATCGACCCGAGGGGACTACGCCAGTCGGGCGCTGCTGTCGTTGGCGCTGCACCTCGACGAGGCCGGTCCGACGTCGGTGCGCGACATTGCCGAGCGCACCGGGCTCCCCCAGCCATACCTCGAACAGATTCTCCTCGCTCTCAAGGGTGCGGGCCTCGTGAAGTCCAAGCGGGGCGTTGGAGGCGGGTACGTCCTTGCCCGAGACCCTAAGGACATCACGCTGGCAGCCATCCTCGCCGCCGTGGATGGCCCAATCGCCCTCGGCGACTTCGGCGAGCCGCACACCGACGGGGCATGCGACCACGAAGGGCAGTGCGTTCTGCTGGCGGTGTGGTCGTCGGTTGGCGAAAAGATGCGGACCCTGCTGAGCCAGATCACCCTTGCGGACCTCGTCGACATGGCCCGGGGCGAGAGCCCGTGGCCCGAGGAAGACAACTAGCGGTCAGCGCAGCCCGGTGAGAACCTCGGCGAGGTCTGCGGGAAGCTCAGCGGTGAACACCATTGGATCTCCGGTGACCGGATGGGCGAAGCCCAACTCGGCGGCATGCAACCACAAGCGAGGGGAAGCGAGACTCTCTCGGACGCCCCCGTAGAGCGGATCGCCGACCACTGCGTGACCAATGCTCTGCAGATGCACCCTGATCTGGTGGGTGCGACCAGTGTGCAAGCGGCAGCGCAACCGGCTCACCACCACCGGCTGCGTCCAGGTACTCACCACCGTGTAGTCGGTCACGGCGTGGCGCCCGTCAGCGGTCACCGCCATTCGGGTCGGGTGCCGTCGGGACCGACCCACTGCTGCGTCTACCCGCCCACTGTCGGTGTCGAACGCCCCCCACACCAGCGCGTCGTACTGCCGGTTGACGCTGTGATCAGAGAGTTGGGCCACGAGCGACTCGTACGCCCGCTCAGTGCGAGCGACCACGAGTAGACCGCTCGTATCGGCGTCCAGTCGATGCACGATGCCGGGGCGCTCCGGGTCCCCCACCGTCCTCAACTCGGGGTAGCGCGCCACCAGTGCGTGCACCAGCGTCCCGCTGGGGTTGCCGGTGCCGGGGTGGACGACGATCCCGGGGTCCTTGTTCACGACGACGATGTCCTCATCCTCGAACACCACTGTGAGCGGAACGTCGGTGTCGGGTTCGATCTCGGGAGCACCAGCCGGCACCCACTCGGGGGCGTCCACCTCATCACCAAGGGCGAGCCGGTGGGTGCGTGAGGTCACGACCTTGCCGTTCACCCGTACCTGCCCTGAGCCCACCAGGTCGGTCGCTTCGGCCCGACTGCACCCCGTCATCATTGACACGATCCGGTCCA
>CAMAQM010000063.1 GCA_945860545.1 Bifidobacterium breve
CGCGTCGAGATCGACGAGGAGTCCGGACTCGTCACCGCCACCGCCGGCACCAGCCTCGACGAACTCCTCCGCATCCTCGTGCCACGCGGTCGCTTCGTCCCGGTGACTCCCGGCACCCGGTACGTGACCGTTGGTGGGGCCATCGCCGCCGACATCCACGGAAAGAATCACCACCGGGTCGGCTCGTGGTGCCAGGCGGTGCGCTCCCTGCGCCTGCTCATCCCGTCGGGCGACATCCTGACCGTGACCCCCGAGTCGGACCCGGCGCTGTTTTGGGCCACTGCCGGCGGCATGGGACTCACCGGCGTGGTCATCGACGCCACGTTCCACTGCCCGCCGATTGAGACGTCCATGCTGTCGGTCGACACGGTGCGGACCGATGACCTCGACGGGGTCATGGCCGCCATGGTCGACAGCGATCACCTCTACGACTATTCCGTGGCGTGGATCGACCTCATGAGTACCGGTGGGTCAATGGGTCGCTCGGTGCTGACCCGTGGCCGCTTCGCCCGGCTCGACGAACTCGATGGCGCCAGAGCCGCCCACCCGCTGGCGTTCGACCCCAAGGTACGCGTGGGCGCCCCACCGTGGGTGCCCCCGGGACTGCTGAACCCACTCAGCGTTCGAGCGTTCAACGAATTGTGGTTCCGCAAGGCCCCCGTTGAGCGCACGGGGGAACTGCAGAGCATCGCTGCGTTCTTCCACCCGCTCGACATGGTTGGCGGATGGAACCGGATCTATGGCGAACGGGGGTTCCTGCAGTGGCAGTTCGTCATCCCCGACGACGCCGACGACACGTTGCGCAGCATCGTGGGCCAGCTCAGCACCGCCGGATGCACCTCGTTCCTTGCCGTGTTGAAGCGCTTCGGGCCCGGCAACGACGGCCCGCTGTCATTCCCCGCCGAGGGATGGACGCTTGCGCTCGACATCCCAGCGGGCATCGCCGGGCTCGGCCCGCTCCTCGACCGGCTCGATGTCGAGGTGGCCGGGGCCGGAGGCCGGATCTACCTGGCCAAGGACAGCCGCCTCGCCCCCCACATGGTCGCCGAGATGTACCCGAGGCTCGACGAGTGGCGCAGCGTGCGTGACCGGGTCGACCCGAACCGGGTACTCACGAGCGACCTCGCCCGACGCCTCAATTTGCTCGGACCCTGAAGGTCACTCCTCTGACGCGATGCCCGTTGGGGCCGAGCGCGCACAGAGTTCCTGCCACACCCGCTCAACCTCACGTTCGAGCTGGTCAAGGTCGCCCGTGTTGTCAATCACGAGGTCAGCCCGGTTCAGGCGGTCGGCTCGCGACGCCTGTCGGGACATCCGTGCGGTGGCGTCTGCGGGATCAAGCCCACGCTGGGTGACGAGGCGCTCGTGCTGGTGGTGTTCGTGCGTGTCGACGACGACCACCACCTCGACGTCGGACCGGCCGGTCTCGACCAGCAGCGGCACATCGAGAATCACCACCGGTCGCTGCGCACCATTGGGCACTGGGGCGCCGGCCGCAGCGGCCAACTGGTTGGCGATCTCCGCGCCGACCGCCGGGTGCACCAAGGCGTTGAGGTCGGCGAGTGCGTCAGCGTCGTGGAAGACGATGTCAGCCACCGCCTGGCGGTCAAGCGTGCCGTCGGCGGCCACGATGCCCGACCCGAATCGATCCACCATGGACTCGAACACCGGGGCCCCGGGTTCCTGCAACTGTCGGGTGATCAGATCAGCGTCAATGATGACCGCCCCGCGCGAGGCGAGCATGGCTGACACGGTCGACTTTCCTGACCCAATACCACCGGTGAGGCCCACGACGAACACGGGCTGCAACCTAGCGGCGCCACCTCCGGCACGCACGGTGGCATCGCCCCCCGTCGGGCCCGCCAACCGCCACACTCGTCTCGCCGGCTTGGAGCCCCGACGACGAAGCGCTCCCTCGCCAAGTACCCAAAGGAGAGATCCATGCCATTGATGTCAATGATCCGACTGTGGATCGCAGGTCGGCGCACTGACGACACAGGTGCGACGATGGTCGAGTACGCCATGTTGGTGTCGCTCATCGCCGTCGTGTGCGTCGTGGCCGTGTCGGCGCTCGGTTCAGGCATGAACGAGCAATTCGAGATGCTCACCACGACCACCGTGGGCTGATGTGGTGACGGTGCTGGTGTCCCTGCGGCGACATTTCCATGCCGGGACACCAGCGCCGGCAATACCTCGGTCGGTCCTGCCGTTGGCGACGGGGCACTCAGGCGAGAAGCGTCTGACGAATGGTGAGCAGTGCTGGGCCTGCCACGACGACGAGCAGGGCGGGGAACACGCACAGGATCATTGGGACGAGCATCTTCACGGGAGCCTTCTGGGCGCGGAGCTGCGCGGCCTGCCGTTGACGGATCCGAATATCGGCGGCGTGGGTGCGCAGCAGGGGCCCGATCGGAACACCGAACGATTCGGACTGAACGAGTGCCGCGATGAACGTCCGGATCTCGGGCAGCGGGCAACGGAGGCTCATGGCACGCAGAGCGGTTGACCTTGGGACACCCGCCGCAACCTCCCCCTGCATGCGGCTGAACTCAGCTGACAACGGGCCGGGAAGGGCACCACTGACCCGGGCCAGCGCCTGGTCAAAGCCCAGGCCGGCCTCCACGCTCAGGGCAAGCAGATCAAGGTGTCGTGGGAGGTCGGTGGCCATTGACCGACGACGGCGCTCGACCCGCCGTCGGGCGAGCAACATCGGCACGACGAGGGAGCCGACAAGTGGGGCGATGGCAAGGCTGCGCGGCAACTCGACGGGATCAACGACCATGACCACGACACTGACCCAAAGGCCGGCTCCCGCAGCCAACGCTCGTCGACCGATGGCGAGATCCACGCAGTCACTCCCCTCAATCCCTGCCGCCTTCAGTGTGGAAGCGACCGACTGGCGCGAGCCCGGAGGAAGCCGATGACCGATGGCTCGGCCAACAACGAGGGTCGGGCGCAGAGCGATGACAGCCGTCCCTGCAGACGGGTGGGACCAACGGAGATACGTCACGGCCACCACCACTCCCAAAACCGCCGAACCCACGACTTCGATCACTCGTTACCTCCACTTTCGAACTGATCCCATCCCAGGCGGCCCGAACCCGCATCGACCAGCCTCAGATCTCCACACTCACGATCCGGTGCATCCAGACGAACCCGACGAGCATGGCGGCAAACGCGCCGAACAGCATCGCCCGACCTTCACTGCTGCCAGTGAGCGAAGCGAGGTAACCGGGGTTCACCACCAGCAGGACCCCAGCCAACCCTGGCGGCAGCAGTCCGAGTACGACGGCACTGATCCTTCCCTCCGCCGTCAGCGAGGCGATCTCCCGTCGGAGGCGCTGGCGGAGCATTGCCGCATCACCGACTGCATCAAGGACCTCAGCGAGGTTCCCGCCGGACTGACGGTGAATCTCGACGGCGACACCAACCCACGCGACTTCATCGCACCTCATCCGCTCGCCGATACCTGCGAGCGCCCGCTCCAACGGTTGCCCCAAGGCGACCTCAGCTGCAGCGCGTGAGAACTCGTTCTCGGCAGGACCATCCATCTCCATCGCCAACACGCCGATCGCTCTGGACAGTGGGAGTCCGGAGCGGGTTGCACCCGCCAGCAGGTGGAGCACGTCGGGCAACCCCTCGGCAAACACCCGTCGCCGTTGACGCACCCGGATCATCAGCACCGTAGATGGAGTGGCGAGCACCAGTGCGCCCACGACCGCCCCGGGAAAAACCCGACCGGTCAGTGAGGCAACGACGAATCCGGCGGCTGACGCCAACAGCATTGATCCGGCGATCAACTCAGGGAGTCGCCGGTGCGGCGAGGCAATGGCGAGGCCCCCCTTGAGGCGAGCGGGAATCTGAACTCGCTCGAGTGTCCTTGCCGCAACCGACTCGAACCAGGCGGCGGAGCGCTGCAACCAGTCCGGGGAGGCGCTCTTGGAATCATGGTGATCGTCCGGCGTTTCGGCGTCATTCCTCGTCGACTCCAACCGCCGACGAGCAGCAAGCCTCAGCCGACGCTGCCCCATCATCGGCCAGCCGAATCAACGAAGAGGTCAGCGGGCAGATCCACACCGATTGCTGCAAGGTCATGTTCGAACCGCGGACGAATTCCGGTTGGAGCGAGGGGGCCTCCCCCCATCCCCGCCGCGAATAGGTCCGCCGTGACCACGACGTCACCCTCCATGCCTTGCACCTCGGTGATGTGGGTGACACGGCGACTCCCGTCGGGTTGGCGTGCCAGGTAGACGACGAGGTCGAGGGACGAGGCGACCTGTTGACGGATGGCCCGCAGAGGGAGGTCATACCCCGACATCAAGACAAGGGTCTCAATTCGCGCCAGAGTGTCACGGGGGCTGTTGGCGTGCACCGTGGTCAGCGAGCCACTGTGACCCGTATTCATGGCCTGGAGCATGTCGAGGGCTTCGCCGGAGCGAACCTCACCGACGACGATGCGGTCGGGTCGCATCCGGAGGCTGTTTCGCACAAGGTCCCGGATGGTGACCGCCCCCCGCCCTTCGACGTTGGCAGGTCGTGACTCGAGGGAAAGGACGTGCTCCTGGCGGAGCTGGAGTTCCTTGGCGTCCTCCACAGTGATGATGCGTTCCCCCGCCGGAATGAACGAGGAGAGAACATTCAACAGCGTCGTCTTGCCCGAACCCGCACCCCCCGCCACCACGATGTTGCGGCGGCCCTCGACGACACGCGCGAGGAACCGCGCCGCCCGCTCGTCGAGCGACGCCGATGCAACGAGGTCCCGGGCGGTGAGTTGGTCGCGACCGAACTTCCGTATCGTCAGGAACGGCCCGCCAACCGCCACAGGCGCCAATACGGCGTGCACTCTGGCCCCCGAAGCCAGCCTGGCGTCGCACACGGGCGTCATCTCGTCAATCCGGCGACCCACTGCCCCCACCATCTTGTCGATCACGCGGTGGAGATGCCCGTCATCGACGAAGGTGGTCTCCGTACGCTCAAGCCGGCCGGCGCGCTCCACCCACACCGCATCCGGCCCGTTGCACATCACCTCGGTAACGGTGTCGTCGGCGAGCAGGGGGTCAAGCGGCCCAAATCCAAAAACGTCGTTGTGGACCGCCTCACGAAGGGCCTTGTGCTCGGTCTCCGAAAGCGGCAGACGCTCATCGGCGAGCACCCTGTCCAGGGTCGCTGTGACCAATCGACGCAAGGACGGCTCCGATGCTCGAGGGTCACCAAGCGCCGGGCCCACCTCGTCAATCAGTCGCCGATGGATGTGCTGGCGATACGTCGAGACCGCTGCAGATGACGCCGCCAGCGACACACCAGTTCCACCAGCATCGTTGGAATCGCCAACCCTCTCGTTGCGAAGACGGTCCCCAAGGCCCACAGCTACCAGCCCCTCGGAGCCAGGACGTCGCTGAACCAGCGCCCGACCCTCGCTCCCAGACCGCGTTCTTCTCGACGGGTACCAGCCTTGGCATCCCCACTGATGTCGGACGCCAACGTGAGAACCGCGACGGAAAACGGGGAGTCTGGCGCCATGGCGACAGCAGGACGCGCTGCAAGTATGGAGTGACCGACGCTGATGTCCTCGGGTATCAGGGCGAGAGGACGGTCGCCGAGGTGGCCGGCGATGGTGGCACTGTCGAGTCCACCGGGCATGCCCACACGGTTCACGAGTAGGGACCGACGCTCCGGATCCATACCGAGCCGTGAGACCACGTCGAGAAGCAGTCCGGTCGCCTTCACGCTGGTCGCCTCGGCGGTGGTGACGACAAGGGTGTGGTCAACAACCTCGAGGATGTCAAGCGATCGGTCATCGAGGTGGGTTCCCAGGTCCACCACGATCCACTCCGCCGACCTCGAAAGAATCTTGAGTGCCATGCGAACCGTCTCCGCCGAGACGTCGTCCCCGCGTTCAGGTTCCGAGGCGACAACCAGTACCCCGCACGAGCGTGAAGCGGATCCCTCGACCATTCGACTGATCTGGGGGAGGTCTAGCTGAGGGTCTCCAGAGGATGGCGGGACATCGGCCAGGGTGAGTCGAGGGTTGACGCCGAGCAGCGTTGCGATGTCACCAAACTGGAGGTCCGCGTCCACCACGACGGCGTTTCCCATGTCGTGCATGCGGGAGGTTTCGAAGGTTGCGCGCGAGTCCGGTGGT
>CAMAQM010000064.1 GCA_945860545.1 Bifidobacterium breve
ACCCCCGGAGGGTCGCCCCTCAACGGTTTTCAAGACCGTCGCAATCGTCCGCTCTGCCATCCCTCCCGGTCCGGCCACCTCCCCGGGGGGTGGTGCGGCCACCGCGAGGGTAGCGTCCACACCATGGTCGGTGAGACGCCCCCCGCTGCGCAGGACACCGTGGTGGGTCTCGTCGGCGTCTATCACGCCAACGGTTCGCTCTGGGGTGAGGTGACCTACTGGCTGGGGGCCCGGGTGGGTCGAGCCCATTGCGCATTGTGCGACATCACCCACGGCACCTTCCGACGTCGACCCGAGTGGGAGACGTGCGTCGCCGGGCTGGGTGTGTCATTTGACACGTTCCACCTTGACGACCAGCCCGACGACGTGCGCGCTGTCAGCGCCGGGTCCACTCCGTGCGTGCTCGCCTACCTTGCGGACGGGTCGTTGAGCGTCCTCGTCGGCCCCGACGAACTCGAGCGCTGTTCCGGTCGGCCCAACGAGCTCGCCGGCGCCATTCACCGCGCCGTTGACGCCGCCGGGTGGGTGCTCGGCCCGGTGGGACCTGCATCGACTGGGGCGTAGACTGCGGGTCTGGTCGCTCCGGGGGTGATCGGTGGGAGCCGAGAGGGGAATGTCGTGAAGGTTCGTGTTGACCAACAGAAGTGCCAGGGCCACAACCGGTGCTACTCGCTTGCCCCTGAGCTGTTCGACGTTGACGACTACGGCACCGCCAAGGAACTCAACGACGGCGTCGTCCCGCCCGAACTCGCCGACAAGGCCCGTCTCGCCGTGGCCAACTGCCCCGAGTACGCCATCGAACTGACGGAGGACTGATCGTGGCCGGCATTCACCCACCCGTGACCGACTGGGCCAACGACTTTGACCACACCGACCCGGTCTGGGCGGCCGACCCCTACCCCATCTGGGCCGACATCCGCTCGAGTGGCTGTCCCGTCGCCCACTCGGAGCGATACGGAGGGGTGTGGCTCCCCACCAGCCACGATGACATCTCGGCGATTGCCTACGACACCGATCACTTCACCTCCCAGAGCGTGGTGGTCAGCGAGGGTCGTCCGATGATGCCCGCACCCCAAGGCATCGCACCGCCCATCTCTTCCGACCCGCCGTTCCACCACGGGGCGCGTCGTCTGCTGCTCCCGGCGTTCTCACCCAAGGCGGTCGCCGTACTCGAACCGTTCACTCGTGAGTACTGCAACGAGTTGCTCGACGCCGTGGACGGCAAGGACGTCATCGACGCAGCGGTCGATTACGCCCAGCACATCCCGGTTCGGGTCATTGCCAAGATGCTCGGGTTCCCGCCCGAGGACGCCGACACGTTCCGCATGTTCGTCCACAACGCCCTCGAGGGTGTCGACCTGCCGGTCGAGAAGCGCGTGGAGAACTTCGGTCTGCTCGACGAGTACCTGCGGGCCCAGGTCGACGACCACATCGCCAACCCCCGCGATGACCTGACCACGTTCCTGCTCAACGCCGAGATGGACGGTCAGCCGCTCAACGCCGAACACGTGGGCGGGACCATCGCCCTGTTGCTGATCGCCGGTATCGACACCACGTGGAGCGCCATCGGTGCGTCACTGTGGCATCTGGCCAAGACGCCCGCCGACCGGGAGCGTCTCGCATCGGAACCCGCACTCATGCCGTTCGCCGTCGAGGAGTTCCTCCGTGCCTACGCCCCGGTCACCATGGCCCGACTCGTCAAGGACGACTTCGAGTTCAACGGGTGCCCCATGAAGGCCAACGAGTGGGTGCTGTTGCCCTTCCCCGCCGCCAACCGTGACCCCGAGGTGTTCGAGAACCCCGACGAGGTCGTCATCGACCGGGTGGAGAACCGCCACGCAGCGTTCGGTCTCGGCATTCACCGCTGCGCCGGGTCGAACCTGGCCCGCATGGAGATGCAGGTGGCGATCGAGGTGTGGATGGATCGTTTCGGCGACCGGTTCACCCTCGCCAACCCCGACGCCGTGACGTGGTCAGGCGGTCAGGTTCGGGGTCCCCGCCAACTCCCCATCGCCCTCAGCTGAGATCACGTGTCACCGGCGGCGGCCCGACGCCGTCGCATGATCACCCCGGCGACCCAGGCGGACAGTCCGCCGACGACGAAACCGACGATGACCGTCGACCACGGGAAGTCACTGTGGGTTGATTCGGCCACGAAGTCGGTGGTGACCGCCACCGCCGCCGTGGTGGGACTTGTGTCCGCCCCGGTGGCGGTGACGCCGGAAGTCGTCGGTGTCGTCGACGTGGCCGCCAACAGCGGTGCGGGGTAGGCAGCGGACGAATTCTCGTCCACCCACGCCAGTTCCCCCTGCTCGCACTTTTGCAGCACGGGCATGAGATGGTCGATGGCGGTGTCATATCCGGCGAGCGTGAACGCGAAGCCGCCGGCGGTGCCGTCGGGGATGGGGGTGCCGGTCACACTGACCACCGTGCCACTGGTGCCAGCAGCCGACGTGTCAGAACCCGCCAGCGACCAACCGTCGGGGAGGCTGGCGGCGCTGAGCACCGCTCCGGGTGGGAGTTGCACGTCCATGCCCACCGTTGCCGACCCGTCACACCCGTGGTCGAAGGCGAAGGTCACCACGGTGGCGTCACCACTGGCGGTGGCGTCGGAAATCCCGACGTGTGCTGACGCCGGTGCGGAGGTGGCAACCACGAACGTGACGGCAAGACCGACGACGACGAGTGGTGTGCGCCACCGGGGACGTCGCAGCGTGGGGGTGTGCTCGGTCATGGTTGCTCCTGTGTGGACGACTACGGCTGGATCTGGGTTTTCAGGTCCGCCATCCAGGTGTCGGCGGCCTGCTGGTCGACGGTCCGGTCGGGCCCGGCGTGGCGAGGGGACCCGCTGGCGGGGTACGACCCAAGGAACCGCACGTCGTGCTGTTTGGCTTTGAGCGATCGAAGGGCGTCGGCGACCACCTCGTCGGCGATGTGCCCCTCGATGTCGACGAGGAAGCAGTAGTCGCCGAGACCTTTGCGGGTGGGTCGGGACTCGAGGTGGGTGAGGTTGATGGCCCGCACGGCGAACTCTTGGAGGATGGCGAGCAGGCTGCCTGGGGTGTCGGCCCGCTGGAAGATCACCACCGACGTCTTGTCGTGTCCGGTGGGTGCGGGGACACCGCCGGTGGCGACGAGGATGAAGCGTGTGGCGTTGTCGGGGTGGTCCTCGATGTCGGCGGCGAGAACCTCGAGGTCGTAGATCTCTGCCGCCCGACTCGTGGCGATCGCCGCCGTGGTGGACTCACCCGACGCGCCGAGCAGGCGCGCTGCGTCAGCGGTCGAGTTGGTGGCTTCAAGGATGGCGTCAGGGATGGTGGCGTCAAGGAACCCGCGACACTGGCCGAGTGCGTGGGGGTGGCTCATCACCGTGGTGACGGCACCGACATCGGCACCGGGGACGCCGAGCAGGTGGAGTTGCACGGGAATGACGACCTCACGCTGGATGACCAGTGGCGCCCCGCCGGCGAGGGTGTCCTGGGTGTCTGAGACCGTTCCCTCGATGGCGTTCTCGATCGGCACGAAACCCGCGTCCACCGACCCTTCAGCGGTGGCGGCAAGTGCATCACGGATGGACGCCATCGGCACGAGGTCGGCGGTCCGCAGGTCGTCCTGGGACAACACCGCAGCTTCCGTGAACGTTCCGGCCGGGCCGAGATAGGCGATGCGCACGCCTCGAGGTTACGCCGTTGCGGCCGTCGGGACCGCCCGGGTTCGTCGCTGCGGCCCACAACTAGGGTCTTGCCATGGACGCCGCCACGCTCCGCCAACTCCTCGATGCCGTCCGGGACGGCTCGGTGGGCACCGATGAGGCCCTCGCCGCCATCGCCCACCTGCCTTTCGCCGATCTCGGCACGGTTCGCCTCGACCACCACCGCGAGATCCGTACCGGCATGCCCGAATCGGTGTACGCCCCCGGCAAGGCCCCCGCAGATCTGTGCACCGCCGTCGGCGGTCTGCTCGCCGCACCCGGTGGTCCGGTGCTCATCAGCCGGGCCACCCCCACCCAGGTCGAGACCCTCCTCGCCGAGTTCGCCGCCGGTGCGGGTGACCCGGTGGTCACCCGGGGGCCGTTGCAGGGTGGTGGTCCGTCGTTCACCGTGGTGTGGCGTGAGCGGGCTGTTCGGGACGTCGCCGTGGTCGTTGCCGCAGCGGGGACGTCGGATCTCGCCGTTGCTGACGAGTGCGCTGCGGTGCTCGCCGCACACGGCGTGGTGCCCACCCGACTCAACGACGTCGGGGTTGCCGGCATCCACCGGATCCTCGGTGAGACGGCCTCGCTGCAGACCGCCCACGCCGTGGTGGCGGTCGCAGGCATGGAAGGTGCGCTGGCCAGCGTCATCGGGGGGCTGACCTCGGCGCCGGTGGTGGCGGTGCCCACCTCGGCGGGCTACGGCGCGTCGCTCGAAGGCGTGACGGCCATGTTGGCCATGTTGGCCTCGTGCGCGCCGGGCGTGAACGTCGTCGGAATCGACAACGGGTTCGGTGCGGCGTGCAGCGTGCTCCGCCACGTCGGGGTCATCGAACGCGACCGCTCTGCGCTCACTGACGGGATGGCCTTGTGAGCGAGCCGACCACGGTGGCGTGGTTCCACTGTTTCGCCGGTATCGCCGGCGACATGACCCTTGGTGCCCTCGTGGACGCCGGTGCCGACCTCGACGAGGTCCGCAGCATCTGTGAACGTCTCGGGGTTGGCGGCTGGGCGCTTGAGGCGGAGACGGTGCTGCGCAACGGACTCGGTGGGACCAAGGTGCACGTCCGCATCGAGGACTCCTCGGTGGTGCGCACCGCCGGGCACATCATGGCGCTGGTGGGTGACGCCCCCCTTCCCGACCGTGTTCGGCAGCGGGCCCTCGCCGCCTTTGACGCGTTGGCCATCGCCGAGGGCCGGCTCCACCGTCGCCCACCTGAACAGGTGCACTTCCACGAGGTCGGCGGGATCGATGCGCTCATCGACATCGTCGGATCGTGCGCCGCGCTGGAGGTCCTCGGCGTGGATCGCGTTGAGGTGTCACCGGTGGCGACGGGTCGCGGTGTGGTGCGGGCTGCGCACGGCGTCATCCCCAACCCCGCCCCGGCGACCGTCGAACTGCTGCGGGATGCCCCCGTGTACGGCATCGACGTACCCGTCGAACTGACCACGCCGACCGGGGCGGCACTGGCGGCATCGCTGGCGTCCGCGTGGGGTCCGATGCCTTCCATGACGGTGAGCACCGTGGGGTTCGGGGCCGGCGACGCGGAGCTCGATCATCGCCCCAACCTGTTGCAGGTGGTCATCGGTACCGCAGCCGACGCCCGTCCCGACGGGCAACGCCTCGTGCAGCTCGAGGTCAACGTGGATGACGCCACCGGAGAGGTGTTGGCCCACACCGTCGCTGCCGCCATCGACGCCGGTGCGCACGACGCCTGGGTGACCCCGATCCTCATGAAAAAGGGCCGACCCGCGCACACCCTGCACGCGCTCGTCGACCCGTCGCTCGCCGCCCAG
>CAMAQM010000065.1 GCA_945860545.1 Bifidobacterium breve
CCATGAACGTTCACTTCACTCCGCGCCGCATGTCCGTGCGCTCACTGGTCGCGATCCTTGCCGTCGCCGGGCTGGTCGCCACCGGCTGTGGGTCGTCAGATTCCCCCGCGCCCACCACCTCGACCGCCGCGCCAACGACCTCGTCGACCACGACCCCCGCGCCCACGGTCACCGTGGAGGCGCCGGTGGTGGTCTACGACTTCGGATCGCCTGAGGCGGTCGACGGTTGGACAACGGTGAACGACACCGTGATGGGCGGGGTGTCGACCGCCACCGTGACGTGGAACGAAGGTGCGCTCGTGTTCGCCGGCACCGTGTCGCTCGACAACAACGGCGGATTCACCTCGGTCGTCGGTCCGCCCGACGGGGCCCTTGGGGCGGCCAGCCCCTCCACGGCGGGGCTCAGCCTTGTGGGCACCGGTGACGGCAAGACGTACGTGGCCCAGTTGCGCACCACTTCGGGCGGATTCATCCAGCGCTTCGCCACCGCCCCGGGACAGGCCGCCGTGTGGGAACTGCCCTTCGACGGGTTCACCCCGGTGGACTTCATGCTCGATCCGCGCCCCGCTGCACCCCCGCTCGACCCCGCCTCCATCACCCAGATCGCCATCTACCTGCTCGACGGGCAGGAAGGTCCCTTCACCCTGTCACTGACCGAAATCATCGGACTCACACCCTGAGCCGCGCACCGCTCAGCCGGTGAACGCAGGGGCGGCCGTCACGGGCCCCGTCGGCGCATCCACCGGCGGCCCGGCTCGACGGGCCAGCACCGCCTCGGCGAGCACGGCACGCACCTCGTCGTACGCCGGTTTGGCGGCGAACCCGTCGTCGAAGAGCAACGGCCGGGTCGGGGTGGGGAACACCCCGAGGCCGTCAAGCCACGTGTTGGCGTCGGTGACCCCCCACACCGTGATCTCGGTGCATCCGGGCACCGCCAGACACGACGCCACGACACGTCGGTACGCCTGCGCCTGATCGAGGAGGGCGGCGTCACCACCCGGCGGGATGGGGATGTCGAGTTCGGTGATGGCCACCTCGAGGCCGAGATCGGTGAAGTCACGCAACTGCTGTGAGAAGGCGGCGACGTCGGGACCGTCCACGCTGGGGCGGTGCACCTGGAGTCCCACCCCGTCGATCGGTGCGCCGGCGGCGAGCAGGTCACGCACCAACGCCACGAACGCCTCGTGCTTGCCGGGCACCCAGTCGGTGCCGTACTCGTTGATCCACAACTCGGCGTCAGGGTCGACGGCCCGCACCGCGCTGAACACCGACGCCATCCAACCTGGCGGCAACACCCGGTGGAACACGCTGTCAGACAACGCCGTCCCTGCCGTCGCCAACGGTTCGTTGATGACATCCCAGCGCTGCACCTGCCCGGCGTAACGGCCGGCGACGGTGACGACGTGTTGTGCCACCCACTGGGCGAGTTCGTCAGGGTCGTTGACGGCCTTCACCCAGTCGGGGGTGTAGGTGTCCTGGGTCCACACAAGCGTGTGGGCCCGAACCTCCATGGCGTTGGTGGTGGCGAATCCCACCACGGCGTCACCGTCGTCGAAGTCGAACACGCCCGGTGCCGGATTGGTCGTGTACCACTTCAGGGCGTTCTCAGGGGTGAGCGAGCTGAACTCGCGACCCAGCGTGTCGGCGTAGGGACCGGGTTCGACCTCGTCGGCCTCGGCGGACGCCCCGATGCGGATGCCGAGCTCGTCGGCGAGCTGACGCAACGTGCACGTCTCGGGCACTGCCGGGTCGCACACCACCGCCGCCCCCGCCGGCCGTAGCGGCACCGCGCCGACCACACCGAACACGAGCGCAGCGGCCACGCCGACCACGCCCACCCGTCGAAACCCCCCCGAGGACATGTGCGGCACGGTAGCCGCACCGCCGGCGGTTCCGCCGTCGACCCTCAGTCGGTGGGGACCTGTTGGTGTGCGTCCATCATGTCGGTCATCACCGAACGGATGAACTCGTCGGCCTCGTCGGTGAGCCCGCCAGCCACACCGCCGTAGATGGCCCCCGAATGCGGTGGCTCGCCGGCGTGGTCGCGGGCGTAGCTCACCGCCTCGGCGAGGTCGGTGGCGAACGCTTCGGCCACACCGGGCTGGGTCTGGGGTCGGGTGACCGCCATGTGGATGGCGTTGGGGTACTGCTGGCCGTTGAAACGCCAGCCGCGGGTCCGCATGAAATCGTTGACGTGATAGATGTCGAACGCACCGTCGCCCTCACCGGTGGAGGTGAACGAGAAGCAGAACGTGGGGTTGCCCATGATGCGCAACTCGGGGTGGCTGCGCACGGCGTCCTGCATGCCGGCGGCGGTCGAGAAGATCTGTCGGGCGTAGTCGAGGTACCCGGCGCGACCCAGGCTGACCATCGACGCCCACGTGGCGGCGAGCAACCCACCCGAACGCGAACCGTCCATGCCCGGCGAGCAGTACTTGCCACCCGTCCACGACGTGTTGAAGAAGTACTGGCTGTTGCGCAGTGCCCGGTCCCTGAACGCCAGCACCGACGTGCCCTTGAAGGCGTAGCCGTACTTGTGGGTGTCAGCACTGATGGTGGTCACCCCCGGCACGCTGAAATCGAACGCCGGGATGTCGTACCCGAGTTCGCGACCCCACGGGAGAATGAACCCACCCAGACAGCCGTCCACGTGCAGACCGACCCCACGCTCCAAGGCGACCTGGCCGAGTTCGGTGATCGGGTCCACCGTGCCGTACCCGTAGTTGCATGCCGAACCGATGATCGCCACCGTGTCGGCGTCGACGAGCGCAGCGACGTCAGCGGGGTCCACGACGGTGGTCTCGGCGCTGACGGGGGCGACGCGCATTTCGAGATCGAACAGGTGACACGCCTTGTCGAAGGCGGGGTGGGCGGTCTCGGGCTTGACGACGTTGAGCCGTCCGGTGCGCCCCGCGGCACGCGCCCGTTCGCGGTAGGCCAACATGGCGTGAGCGATGCTGCCCGTGCCACCGGAGGTGACCAGACCCACCGGGTCGCCGTCGGTCACCGCCGACGCCCCCAACATGTCGAGGGTCATGGCGATGATCTCCCCCTCGAACCGGGTGGCGCTCGGACACAGGTCGCGCTGGAGCACGTTGACGTGGGCGAACAGTCCGAACGCCTCGGTGAGGAAGTCGTAGTGGCTGTGATCCCCGCAGTACAGGCTCCCCGAGATCCGACCCGTCTCCCACGAGGCGTCCTCCTCGGTGGCGATGGCGGTGAGATCCGCAATGATCTCCTCACGGGACCGGCCCGCATCGGGCATGGTGCGGTTCACGGGGATGCGATCGGCGTAAGGGAAGTTGGCCATGGGCCCATCATGACTGATGGACCACAGGGTCGCCGCACCGACCCCACCTCAACGTCGGGTCGTCTACCCGTCGGTGCGTTCGGCCACGCTGCGCAACGCCTCGAACAGGGCCACGAACGACCGCTGGGCCTCGTCGTAGGTCGCCCGGTTCGACGGATCGGGAACGCAGGCGTCCTGCGTGTCGACCACCACCCCGTCGGGATCGTCGGCGACCACGTCGGGGCCCCACAACGCCACGAGTGCCACGGCACGCGCCACGGCGTGCGCCGGATCGTCGAGTGGGTACACGGGCCGGTCCAAGACATCGGCGAAGACCCCGGACCACGCCGCCGAGCGCGCCGCGCCACCTCCGAGCACGATGCGTTCCGCCGGCCGGCCGCACAACGCCTCCACCGCCGGGAGCAACCAACCGGCGTTGAGGGCGACACCTTCGAGTGCGGCGCGCACCAGATGCGCCCGGCCCGTGTCGAGCGTGAGGTTCACAAACGCGCCGCGCATCGCCGACGACGACGCCGGTGACATTGACCCCGTCAACCACGGACCGAACAGCACCCCGTCGCTCCCGGCGGGGACCGACCGCACCGTTGCGTCGAGCGCGGCGAACCCGTCCGTGGTGCCGTGTGACCCCAACGGGTCGTCGGCGTAGACGATGTCGTCGAGGACGTGGCTGACGGCCCGGCCGGCGAGACCGTTCTCGGCCCACACCAACCACCGGTCACCGAGCGGGCCGGGCAGCGCCACGATCTCATGGTCGAGGTCCGAACGGGGACTGTCGAGGTGGTCGACCAGCACGGCGGTGGTCCCCACCATCAGCCCGGCGGTGGCTCCCTGCCACGCCCCGGTGGCGAACGCCCCGGCGTGGGTGTCGTTCATGGTGGCGGCCACCCCAACCCCCGACGGCAGACCCCATCGGCGGGCGAGGTCACCCCGCAGTTCACCAACGGTGTCCCCGGGCCCCACCAGTGGCGGGAGCCGTTCGGCATCGACCCCGGACATGGCCACCAGATCGGGGTCGTAGGTGGTGACCCCCAACTGGCGGTTGTCGCACAGCTGGGCCGTGAACATCGTGCCCTGCGTGGCGCAACGGCGACCGGTGAGGCGGGCTGCCACGTAGTCCATGACCTCGAGATACGAGGCGCATCGACGATGCACCTCGGGTTCGTGGTGCTGGAACCACAACAGGTGCCCGAGCGACAGACCTCCGCCGACGGGTGGGACCCCGTGGCGTTCCACCCACGTCCCGAACGCCTCGGGGTGACGGGCCATCACCTCCCAGCAGGCGTCGGTGCCCCGCCGGTCGAAGTACATCTTGACCGGGGCGAGCGGTGAGCCGTCGGCGTCGACGGGCACGATGGACGAGTACTGGCTGCACACCCCGATGGCCCGCACCGAAGCGGCCTCACCTCCCGAGGCGGCACACACCTCACCCACGGCGTCGACCACGGCGTCCCACAGCGCCGAGGGGTCCTGGGTGACGACGTCACCGTCACGGTCGGTGCGCAACGGCCGCAACGCGGTGCGCACCAAGGTCCCGTCGGTACGGACCAGCACCACCTTGACGTTGGTGGTGCCGACGTCGATGCCGAGCGCGCTCAACGTCAGCGGCGGTGCGGCCGGCGGCGGCTCGGGGGGACGACGGCGGGCCGGAGCCGGTCACGCTGCCGGGACACCCACCACCCCAACGCTGCGGCGGCCCCGGCGGCGGCGGCCACCGCCCCCGCACCGGAACTCACGAGGTCTCTCACGCCGTCACCGCAGCGGATCCGCCCATCAGCGAAGCTCAGGCACTTTCGGCGGCGGCCCGGTCGGCGGACACGGCGTCGAGTTCCTCGTACTCAATGGAGGTGTCCGCCCAGTCCTCAAACTGGATGACCCCGATCTCGCTGAACCGCTGCCGCAGCCAGCCGTCGTTGGCGTCGAGCAGTCCGAGTTTCTTGCAGTTCGGCACGATCTTGGAGAACAACAGGATCTGGAACGGGTCCTCGAGCGTGGCGCTCTCGCCACGCTTGCCGGCGAGAATGGCGGTCTTGGGGTCGACCCCCATGCGCTCCCACACCTCCTGGTTGAGGAGGCGGTCCCGCATGCGCAGCGCCGCTTCGAAGGCGAACTGCTGACGTTCGAAAAGTTCCGCCTCGCTCAGACCCTCGTAGTACTCCTTGAGGCTGAG
>CAMAQM010000066.1 GCA_945860545.1 Bifidobacterium breve
CTGTCCCGACTCGACACCGACGTGCTCGCCACCGAAGCTCGCCTCACCGCCATGGGCGGCGATGACCTGGGTGACGACCTCGCCGCTTTCGAGTCACTCTTTGAGCGCTCCCGCGGCCAGGTCGCCCTGCTCGCCGAACAGCGCCGCGGGGTGGACCGCGACCGTTCCTCGTCCATGGATCGCGGGGTTGTCGCCTCCCTTGAGGCTGATGCCGCCCGTCTCACCGCCGAGCTCGCCGAGGCCGAGGCCGAGGTGGCCGCACTCGGGCCTGACGCGCAACGTCTCGCCTCACTCGAGGAGGAACTCGTCGAGGTGCGCGCCGCGTATGAGTCGGCGTGGGCGGACGGGGTCCCCGCCCCCAGCGGCAAGGCAGCCGAGGTCCGCGGGGAACTCTCGGCCCGTCACAGCAGCCAACAGCGCAGCCAGGCGGAACTTGACCGTGTGGCGGCGCGATTCGGTGCGCTCGAAGAGAAGGCGGAGCGTCTCAGTGGCGAGGCGGAGCGGTTCCGGGCGGAACTGGCCGACGCCGAGGCCGCCGAGGTGCCACTGGTCGCAGCCATTGAGACGGCCGAGACTGAACGCACCACCGCCGAGGAACGTTTCGCCACGGCGGAAACTGCCCTGCGTTCGGCCCAAGAGGATCGGCACGCCTGGGCTGCCCGGGCCGAGGCGCTGGCGTTGGCGCTCGATGACGCCCGTGCCGCGGCGGGGGCTGAGCACCTTGCCGGTGTCGACGGGGTGCTTGGTGCGCTCGTCGAACTCGTTGAGGTGGACCACGGTTGGGAACGGGCCTTTGAGGCGGCGTGCGGTGAGGCCCTCTCAGCGGTGGTGGTCGACGGCCCCGACAGCGGCCGTCGCGCCCTCGGCGAACTGCGCCGGGCCTCACTGTCGGGAGCGGTGCTCACCGGTCCAGCGGGCGGCGTCGGTGTCGTCGCTCCTGCCCGTGGCGTGTCGTTGCGCCCCCATGTGCGCGGGACCCGGCCCGGTGTCGACGCGCTGCTTGACTCCCTGCTTGCCGGGGTCGGGGTCGTCGACGACGCCGAGTCGGCGGTCGATGCCATCCTCGCTGAGCCCACCGCGGTGATCGTGACCCGAGACGGAGACCGGTTCGCTGCAACCGGTTGGCGTCTCGGCGCTGCGGGTTCGGGCGCCACCACCGCAGCCCTCGACGAGGCAACCGCCCGTGCCGAAGCGGCCCAGCAGCTCGTTGTGGCTGCTGAGGAGACGCTCGGTGTCGCTCGGGCCGCGCTCGAGGCGGCGCGAGCGGGGGAGTCCGATCTTTCCCGGCAGCTCGACGCCAACGACGGCAGGATGACGGCCGCCGCCGACGGCCTGCAGCGAGTGGAGGCCGAACGGCGGGACGCAGTTGCTGAACGCGAGGGTCTCGCCACCCATCTTGCCGAGCTGACCGAGCGGACCGAACGCGACCAGCAGCGGGTGGCCGAACTCGAAGCGCAGCTCCCCCGTTTCGAAGCGGAGGAGTCCGACCTCGCTGAGCGGTCACGATCGATGGCCTCGGCGCGTGAACAACTCGAGGCGAAGGCCGCCGAGGTGGGTGCGCTGCGGACCGACGTGGAGATGCGTTCGGTGGCGGTTGCCGACCGGCGCCAGTTCCTCACCCAGCGTCTCGCCGAGGTGGAGGAGCGTCTCGAACGCAGTGCAGCCGAACGCGACGCCGCCCGTGAGCGACGTGAGCAACTGGATCGTCACGCCGTGGCGCTTGAACGCCTTTCTGGGGTGGCCGCCCGCGCCAACGAGATCGCTGGCGAACGGCTCGAGGACCTCCGTGAACGACGCCGCCGGCAGTCCGAGGCGGCGCGGGCAGTCGCATCGGAACTCGATGGGTTGCGCAAGCGCAGAGCTGCGGCGGAGCGCGAATTGGCTGCGGTGCGGGAACGTCTGCAGCGCGTCGAGGTGGAAGCCGCCGAGGTGCGGCTACGAATCGAAGCGGCCACCGAGGCGTTGCGACGCGACCTCGACTGTGAACCCGACACCGCCATTGCCGCAGCCGCTCCTGAACTCGCCGAGGGGGTCACCGCCGTGGCTCGGGTGCGTGAACTCGAACGGGACCTTCGCATCATGGGCCCGATCAACCCGTTGGCGCTCGAAGAGTTCGAGGCGCTCACCGAACGACATGATTTCCTTCAAGGCCAGCTCGACGACGTCAAGGAAACCCGGCGCGAACTCAACAAGGTCATCAAGGCCATCGACGAGGAGATCGTCAACGTGTTCGCCGCCGCCTTCGCCGACGTGTCCCAGAACTTCGAACGTCTTTTCGCCGCCCTGTTCCCCGGTGGTCAGGGCCGCCTGCGCCTCACCGCACCAGACGACCTGTTGGCGACCGGCATTGAGGTGGAGGCGAAGCCTTCGGGCAAAAACGTCAAGAAACTGTCGTTGCTCTCGGGCGGAGAGCGATCTCTGGCGGCCCTGGCGTTCCTGTTCTCGGTGTTTCGCAGTCGGCCGTCCCCGTTCTACGTGATGGACGAGGTCGAGGCGGCGCTCGACGACGTGAACCTGCACCGTTTCCTGGGGCTCATCGCCGAGTTCCGTGACGAGGCGCAGTTCATCATCGTGAGCCACCAGAAGCGGACCATGGAGGCAGCTGACTGTCTCTACGGCGTGACCATGCAGCCCGGCGGCTCATCGAAGGTGGTCAGTGAACGCACCAGCGCCGACGTCGGGAACTGACCGGTTCAGGGAAGTCGGGAGAACCACGCCAGCGACAACGCACCGGTCGCCACCAGGAACACGAGTGCGCCCCCGACGAACCACCCAGTGATCTCCGCTTCCTCGGTCGTGTACCCCATCGACGAACCGAGATCCACGTAGATGTTCTCGAGTTCCTCCGAGGTGACCGCCGAGTAGTACTCCCCGCCGGTTTCCGTTGCGATCTCCTCGAGTGCAGCCCGGTCGACGGGGACCGGCACCGGGGTGGGGTCGCCCGGGATGGTGATGGAGCCCTCATCGGTGCCGAACGCCACCGTGGTGACGGGGACCTGTGCCTCCACTGCAGCGGCCACGGCCTCCTCGTTGGGGCGACCCGCAGTCGTCGCTCCGTCTGACATCAGGACGATCGCTGCGGGAACACGGGTGCCGTCAGGGTCGGGTGGCACGAGTGAGATGGCGTCAAGACTGGCGAAGATTGCCTCCCCGGTGGCGGTGCGCTCGGCGAGTTGCAGACGTTGCACGGCATCGGCGACGAGGTCACGGTCGGTGGTGGGGGGCACGGCGATGGTGGCGACCCCACTGAAGGTGACCAGCCCGACGTTGAGTTCCGGCGGTGCCACCTCGAGGAAGTCGAGGGCGGCTGAACGGGCGGCGGCGAGACGGTCGGGTTCGACATCGGTGGCCTGCATGGAAAGTGACACGTCGATGGCCAGAACCACCGTGGCGCGTTCGACCGGAACCGTCACCGGGGCGGTCGGTCCCGCCCACGCCACGACGAGTAGCGCCAGCGCAACGAGGAACAGTCCGGCCGGAAGGTGGCGCCGCCACCCGGGCCGCTTCGGCGCAACGGTGGACAGCAGGTCCACGTTGGTGAACCGCAGCGTGTACTGCCGGCGTCGGCTTTGGAGGATCAGGTAGGTGGCGACGCCGACGAGCACCACGACGAGACCCACCAAGCGGAGTGGTTCGGTGATGCTCATGGGCGGACCCTGCTGAGTGCGTCAACCCGTTGGCGCCTCCACGAAACGAACCTGGCCAGATCCACCAGCCAGTCCTGATCGGTTCGCAGTATCAGATGGTCAGCACCAGCGGACCGGATGCGCCGGGCGATGACCTCACGTTGTGCTGCCGCGGCGTCGGCGAAGCGCCGACGCAGTCGATCGTCGGCGGTGTTGACCTCCATCATGCCTCCCGTCTCGGGGTCGACGAGGTGCACGACCCCAACGTCGGGAAGTGCGAGTTCGCGAGGGTCGATGACCTCGACGGCCACGACCTCGTGCCGGGCGGCCAACCCCCGCAGCGGTTGTTGCCACGGACCCGAATCGAGAAAGTCGGAGATCACCACGACAAGACCGCGGCGACGGGCGGTGCGCATGGTGCGTTCCAGCGCTCCGGTGAGACCGGCGCTCGGTGTTGGGTGGTCGGCACCGCCCCGGGGGGGAGTGGCAAGTGCGGCGAGGGTCCGCGACAGCAGTGCCTGCAGGTGCAGCCTGCCCCCTCGAGCCGGAATCACCGTGGCATCGGCCCCGCCGATTCCGGCACCGACAATCACCGCGCCGATGCGGTTTCCACCTCGCGAGGTGAGATGACCGACGGCGCCACATGCCGCAAGGGCCAGGTCCCGTTTCTCGCAACGAGCCGTTCCGAACGCCATCGACGCCGAGGTGTCAACCACCACCCACGTCTCGAGTTCCCGATCCGCGACGGACTCACGCACGTGGGGCTCGACGGTGCGGGCCGTGACGTTCCAGTCAATGCGGCGGACGTCGTCACCGGGCTGGTAACGGCGGGTCTCACCCGGTTCGGTGCCATGGCCCGGCACCAGACCCCGGTAGTCCCCTTGCAGGAGTCCGTCGAGACGCCTGGTGATGCTGAGCTCGAGCCGCCTGATGACCTCGCCGGGTTCCAAGGCCCCAATGGCCGGTGGGTTCCGCAGGTCACCACCCGTTGACGCATCGACGGTCATGGGGCGCCCGGGGTGTCCCATCCCGGCGCCGTCGTCGGCACCGGTTCGGCGGGCGCACGGGTGACGGCCGTGGCGGGGTCCTGGGTCGGGGTGACCCTCGGGGCCGGAACGGTGCTGAGCAGCCGGATGAGCACCTGCTCGACGTCGCGGCCCTGCGCCAGCGCCTCATAGGAGAGCACCAGGCGGTGACGGAGGATCTCCGGCGCAACATCGAACACGTCCTGTGGGAGGGCGTAGGTGCGGCCCCGCAGAAGCGCCAGCGCCCGTGCACCCGCCACAAGAGCGAGACTGGCCCGGGGGCTGGCACCGAAACTGATGAGTTCGTCGAGTTCGGCGAGGCCGAAACTGGCGGGGTCACGGGTGGCCAGGACGAGGGACACGGCGTAGTCGACGACCCCATGATCGACGTAGACCTCGTCCGCCGCCGCCTGCAGGGACGACAGTTCCGTCAGGCTCAGGACCTCCGCCGCGGTCGGGGGATGGACTCCCATCCGGTGCACGATCTCCCGTTCCTCGGCCGGGGAGGGGTAACCGAGGTGGACCTTCATCATGAACCGGTCCCGTTGGGCCTCGGGGAGTGGGTAGACCCCTTCACTCTCGATCGGGTTCTGGGTGGCGAGGACGAGGAACGGCTCGGGGACGTGGTGGGTGGTGCCCCCAATGGTGACCTGGTGTTCGGCCATGACCTCGAGCAGCG
>CAMAQM010000067.1 GCA_945860545.1 Bifidobacterium breve
AAGGCCAAGGCCGCCGACTACCCGGCGACGCAGTTGGTTGGCATGGAGGCCGGAGTCATTGCGTTGTGGCAGACCTGCCCGCACCTCGGTTGCCGGGTGCCCGAGTGCGCCACCTCGAAGTGGTTCGAGTGCCCGTGCCACGGCTCGCAGTACAACCAGGTCGGCGAGCGTCAGGGTGGCCCGGCCCCGCGTGGCATGGATGGGTTCGCCATGGACGTCAGCGGCGGCACGCTCACCGTTGACACCGGCACCATCATCAAGGGTCGTCCGCTAGGCGTTGACACCATTGGCCAGGAGCCTCAGGGTCCGCACTGTGTGACTGGCGGTGCGCATTGAGCCTCCTGGCATCCATCCCGACACCGATCCTCGCCCAAGCCGAGGAGCCGGCGAGCGCCAACTCAGCCATCGGTTGGGTGGTGTTCGCCGTCGTACTCATCGGCTTTGGCGTGGCGGTCGTGCTCAACATGCGGAGGGGCCGCAAGGAGGTCGGGGCCGAACTCGAACTCGCCGCGAACCGCCGTCCGTACATCTCCGATGAGGAACTCGAAGGGCGCAAGCTTGACCGCACCCTCGGATTCGGCTTGGTGCTTCTCGCCATCGTCGGCGTCGCCCTCCCCCTGTACTGGCTCGGCGAGCCAGGACGTCAGGAAGGTGCAGTCGAGACATTCAACGAGCAGTTCATCGGTCGCGGACAGGAGCTGTACGAGGTCGGCGCGCAGTGCGTGAACTGCCACGGACCCAACGGCGTGGGTGGGGCCGCACAGACCTCACTGCTCAACGACCGTGGTGAATTCGTTGACACCATCAACTGGCAGGCACCGGCACTCAACACGGTCCTCTACCGGTACTCCGCCGAAGAGGTCTACGACATTCTCCAGTACGGCCGTCAGCAGAGCCCGATGGCAGCGTGGGGGAGCAAGGGTGGTGGGCCACTGACTGATCAGCAGTTGTGGAACATCATCGACTACCTCGAGACGATTCAGCTGCCCGCAGACGAGGTGCGTGCTGCGGTGGACAAGGAACTCGCCGACACCTGCGCCCCCGACGACCTCGGCAAGTGCACCTTGCCGGAGGCCAAGTTCGCCACCGTCGGAGAGGCGATGTTCAACATGGGGCTCTACACCGGGTTCGCCGGGGGGGCTTACTCGTGCGGTCGGTGCCACACGGCGGGCTGGTCGTGGGGTGACCCGGGTCAGGCCGGTGGCGGTGGGCTCGGACCGAGCCTGACCAACGGCGCCACCGTCCGGCAGTTCCCGACCTTCCAGTCCCAGGTGGACTTCATCACCCAAGGTGCCGTCACCGGCAAGGCGTACGGTGCCTACGGGCAGGCGGGCGACGGGACGATGCCAGGGTTCGGGTTGAATCCCAACGCTGAGGAAGAGGGAAGCCTGATGAAGCCCGATCAGGTGATGTACACCGAGGCGCAGATCCGCGCCGTCGTCGAGTACGAGCGGGGGTTGTGATGGAGACGCTCGTGAACGTTGCCTCCGGTCTCGCCTGGGACCCACAGATCCGCGGCATCCTCGCCGTGCTCGTCGGGTTCGTGGTGCTCGCCGGATCGGTCTACCTGCTCCTGTCGACCAACGTCGGAGCCCGTCTGGGCCTCCTGTTGGCCTTCGCCGGTCTGTTCGGCTGGCTCAGCATCCTCACCTTCTACTGGTGGATGAACCCTCCGGGTATCGGCCCCGCTGGTGACCCGCCGTTCTGGCAGGTATCGGAGATCCACGTGACCGGCGGGGACGAACCTCCGGTGTTGCGCGAGGCGCAACTGCTGCCGGAGCCCGGCGCGCGCCTCACGCCCGAACAGGTCGTGGCCGAGGCCCCCGAATTGGCTGCCGAGGTTGACGACGAGACCACGTTGTCCGACATCGCCGCTCTCGACCCCACGTTGCTTCCCCGCTCGGAGTTCGGCGGATGGGCCGTCACCTCGACGGCCGATGCCGGCGAAGCCCAGGCTGCCGCCGACGTGGCCCTCGTCGAACAGGGCGTGTTCGAAACACCGACCGAGTACGAGCACACCGACACCTTTGATTACGGGGGCAAGACCAAGGTTGGCGAGGTGTGCAACGCCGACGATGCCTACGTGGTGTACCAGCTCTGCCGTGCGTGGTTCCGGGTGACCGAGCCGTTCAAGACGCACCCTCCGCATTACGCCGTGGTCGAACTCCAGGCCGTGATTCCTCAGGACACCCTGCCCGGCCAGCCGCCTCCGTCGCCGATCATCGATGAGGACCAGCCGGCGATCTGGGTGATCATGGAGCGTCAGTTGGCCACCACCCGGGTTCTTCCGTTTACCTACTTCCTCGTGTCCATCGCCGGGTTCGTGATCTTCGCCGTGCTGTTGCACTACCGGGACAAGACCCTGACGCGGAACCTGGAGCAGGCCTCCGAAACGCCAGCGGGGGTGTAGGCATCATGGGCCAGTACCTGCCCATCTTCGTCCTGTTGGTTCTGGCGGTGTTGTTCGGCGCAGGCAGTTTCGTGGCGTCGAAACTCCTCGCCCCACGGTTGCCGACCAGCGCCAAGCTCGGGCCCTACGAGTGCGGTATCGAACCCTCGCGGGAACCACCGCGCCGGTTCAGTGTCCGCTTCTACCTCGTGGCGATGATCTTCATCGTGTTCGACGTCGAGGTCATGTTCCTCTTCCCGTTCTCGACGGTCGTTGACGAGGTCGGCCTCTTCGGTCTGGTCGCCGTGCTGATCTTCTCGGTGGCGTTGTTCGAGTCGTTCCTCTACCTGTTGGGCAACGGAGCTCTGGAGTGGGGTCCGGTGGTCCGCAAGGTCATCCCAGGGGCAGTGGCACCCAGCCGGACGGCGGCGACCACCGTCCGACGGGTCGGCACCGAGGGTCGTGGACGGGTCCCCGCAATGGCGCGCGCTGCTGACGATGGTGGTGCTGCGGCGTGAGTAACGACGACGGAATTCTCAACGCCGGACTCGAGGGTGTCCCCCACAGTGTGTTGACCGCTCCACTTGAGGAACTGGTCAAGTGGGCTCGGGTGCGCAGTTGCATGCCGGCGACGTTCGGCCTCGCCTGCTGCGCCATCGAGATGATGGCGACCGGCGGGCCTCACTATGACTTGGCCAGGCTCGGTATGGAGACGTTCCGGGCGTCTCCCCGCCAGGCGGACCTCATGATCGTCGCCGGGCGGGTATCGCAGAAGATGGCGCCGGTGCTGCGTCAGATCTATGACCAGATGGTGGAACCCAAGTGGGTGATCTCGATGGGCGTCTGCGCGTCGAGCGGTGGCATGTTCAACAACTACGCCATCGTGCAGGGTGTGGATCAGGTGGTTCCTGTCGATGTGTACGCCCCCGGTTGCCCGCCCGGGCCTGAGACGCTCCTTCACGCCATCCTCACGCTGCACGACAAGATCCGCACCGGTGAACTCATGCGTCGGCCCGGCGAAGGTGCCGGCCTCGTGATCGAACAGCGCGACGGTCAGGTCGACACGCCCGTCACCCTCGGTCGCCGTGGCGACACCCCGACGTCTGGTCTCATTGGGGTCGAGAGGTCGGCGTCGTGAGCGACGAGGTGACCGAGACCCCACAGGAACCAACGGCGACGGTTGAGGCCCCAACCCGCTGCGGCGTGCCCGTCTCCGATTCTCGGGGGCAGGTCGTGTTGCACCCCTCGGTGGGTGACTGGGTGCGGGTCGTCACCGAACTGTTCGATCAGGGGTTCCACGTCTGCGTGGACCTGACCGCCGTCGATTACCTGAACCAACCCGTTCGAAACCTGCCGGCGGGCGTTGTTCCTGAACGATTCGAGGTGGTGGCCAACTTGTTGAGCCACGCCGAACGCCAGCGTGTCCGGCTTCGTGTCCAGGTCCCCGAGGCCGACCCCCGACTCCCGAGCATCATTTCCATCCATCCAGGCGTGGACTCTGCCGAACGTGAGGTCTTTGACCTTTTCGGCATCGCCTTTGATGGCCATCCGGACCTGACCCGGATCGTCCTTCCTGAGGACTGGGTCGGTCACCCGCTTCGCAAGGACTACAACTCGGGTCGCATCCCGGTGCAGTTCAAGGCTCCCGCCCCGTCACGTTAAGGAATCGTCCGTGACCGCTCTTCACCACGACATCGCTGCTGACACCGTTGATGGCCACGAGGTCACCGGTGCAGACGTGCGCGCTGCTGCCGCAGCGCTGCATGAACGCGACGCCGTGCTGCGACTGTCCGAAGCTGAGGCGTCGGCCATGGCCGTCACCGTTGACGAGGGTGACGAGTTCCCCGTCACGCCGGTGGACGAGACCATGATCATCAACATGGGTCCTCAGCATCCGAGTACCCATGGTGTGCTGCGTCTCATGATGGAACTCGATGGAGAGACCGTGGTGCGGACCAAGCCGATCATCGGCTACCTCCACACCGGGATGGAGTGGACCGGCGAGGAACTGTCGTACCTCCAGGGGCCGACCAACGTCACTCGGATGGACTACGCCTCACCGTTGTTCACCGAGTTGGCCTTCTCCCTCGCCACCGAGAAGCTCCTCGGCGTCGAGGTGCCGGAGCGGGCCACGTGGATCCGGATGTTGATGACGGAACTGAACCGGGTGTCTTCGCACCTGTTGTTCCTCGCCACCAACGGCATGGACCTCGGTGCTGTGTCGATGATGCTCTACGGGTGGCGGGAACGCGAGCAGGTCCTGCGCTTTTTTGA
>CAMAQM010000068.1 GCA_945860545.1 Bifidobacterium breve
CCCCGATGGCATAGGCGGTCAGTTCCACCTCGTGGGCCCTGACGCGGTCCATGCCGACACCCTCCAGGTAGGCGATTCCGGCGGCGAGACCGATCGCTTCAGCGATGGGGGGTGTGCCGGCTTCGAACTTCCACGGAAGCTCGTTGGGGGTCCATCCGTCCTTGCGCACGTCGCGGATCATCTCGCCGCCACCGAGGAACGCTGGCATCGCATCGAGGATCTCCTGGCGGCCCCACAGGACGCCAATGCCGGTCGGGCCGAGCACTTTGTGTCCCGTAAAGCCCAACAGGTCGCAACCGAGCGACGACACGTCAGTCGCCAGGTGCGGGACCCACTGGGCGGCGTCGATCATGCACAGGGCACCTGCGGCGTGGGCGGCGTCGACGATGGTGCGCACCGGGGTGATGGTGCCGAGCACGTTCGACATGGCGGTGACCGACACCAACTTCGCCCCGTCGCACAGTTCGTCGAGGTTGGACAGGTCGAGTTCGAACTCTTCGGTGAGGCCGATCCATCGCAGTTCAATCCCGATGGATTCGCGGAGCATGAGCCACGGCACGATGTTGGCGTGGTGCTCCATGTCGCTCAGGACCACCACGTCTCCGGCCCCTAGGTTGGCCCTGCCCCAGGCATTGGCCACCAGGTTCATGGCCTCGGTCACGTTCTTGGTGAACACGACCTCCGACGTCGACGTGGCGCCGATGAACTGCGCGACCTTGCGCCGGGCTCCCTCGTAGCGTTCGGTCGACTCGGCTCCGAGTTGGTAGACGCCGCGGTGCACGTTGGCGTACGCGGTGCGGTAGAGGTCGTCCATTGCATCGAGGACGGACTGTGGCTTTTGGGCCGATGAGGCTGAGTCGAGGTACACGAGAGGTCGGCCATCGGCCCGTGGTTCGCTGAGCAGCGGGAAGTCCTTGCGAAGGGCGACGACATCGAGGGGGGCCACGCCCGGTGCGGGAGCGGTTGACATCAGCGCCCAGCCCTCGCCTCGTAGGCCTCGTAACCCTCGGCCTCAAGCCGCTCGGCGATCTCGGGGCCTCCGGAGTCGACGATGCGACCGTTGATGAGGACGTGGATGACGTCAGGCTGGAGTTCGTCGAGGAGGCGGCGGTAGTGGGTGATGGCCAACACGCCGAGTTGGGGTCGCTCGGCGCGCACGCTGCGCACCCCTTTGCCGACGAGTCGGAGTGCGTCGACGTCGAGACCTGAATCGGTCTCGTCGAGAATGGCGAACTCTGGTTCGAGGATGGCCATCTGGAGGATCTCGTTGCGCTTCTTCTCGCCACCCGAGAAACCCTCGTTGAGGTAGCGGTCAGCGAACGCCGGGTCCATCTCGAGTCGTTCCATCCACTCCATGATGGCGAGACGCAACTCGAGCATCGACAGGTCGATCCCCTTGCGAGCCGACAAGGCCTGGCGCAGGAAGTTCAGTACGGAAACTCCGGCGAACTCCTGTGGGTACTGGAAGGCGAGGAACATGCCTGCTTTCCCACGCTCGTCCGCCCCCCAGTCCGTGATGTCATCCCCGCGGAACAGGATTTGCCCGCTCGTCACGGCATATTCCGGGCTTCCAAGCAGGGTGGTGGCCAAGGTGGACTTGCCCGATCCGTTCGGTCCCATGAGCGCGTGGACCTCTCCCTCACCGATGACGAGGTCAACCCCGCGGAGAATCTCGGTGGGGTTGTCCCCGGTGGTCGAGACGTGCAGATCGCGCAGTTCAAACAGTGGCGTGCTCACAGACCGGATTGTAGTGAGATCGTCCACAATTAGCACTACGCGGGTAGGGGAAATGGTCCTCGGCCGGGTGGTCACCCGGCGGGCCGGGTAGCGGGGCCCGATTCGCCCTCGTCGTGGGACTCGTCCCGCTTGCCGAGGAGGTCTTTCTTCCATTCGCGGAAACGGGTGTGCCGTGCGCCAGAGGGCCCGTCACCGACGCCGCTGCCATCGGGGTAGAGCCGGAACTCGACGGTGGTCGTCGGGTCCTCAGGGTCGACCGCCAGGTAGCGGGCGTCCGCCCGCGACGCCGGTCCGGCCCGCCACAGCAGCCAGCGGCCGATCCGTCGCTTGTACATCGCCTCTGGTTCACCGATGTCCTCACCGAGACGGCGGAGACGGTCAGGTGCCTGCCGCCAAGCACTGGCCGGGATGTTGCGGTCCCGCACCGGGGTTGCAGGGAGTTCAGCGGTGTCCACAGGCGTTGGGTCCACCGGTCGCTGGTCGGCGGGAAGTGGGGCAGGGCCGGGGCCGGGGCGTTGCGCGTCGGTCACGGGGCGAAGGGTACTGTGCGCCCCGTGGGCTGGCGCCGGGACGTTGCGGTGGGTGTGGTGGCGTTCGTCGCCATGGAACCTGTGGCCTACGCCGGGCACCGCTGGGGAATGCACGGTCCGGGCTGGGCGGCCCACGAGAGTCACCACCGGTCCCGTGCCGGGGTGGTTGAAGCCAACGACCTCTACCCGCTGGGATTCGCTGCGGCCACCATCGTGGCGATGAGTGCGGGGGTGCCGCGCAGAACGGCGGCACCGTGGCGGGCGGTACTGGCGGCGAGTGCGGGGGTCACCGCGTACGGTGCGGCGTATTCCGTGGTGCATGAGATCTACGCCCACCGACGGGTGCCCCGCCTTCGCCGGCGCGCCCGACTACTTGAGGTGCTCGGCGAGCGGCACATGCGGCACCACCGGCGTGGCGGTGAGCCATTTGGCATGCTGCTCCCAATCGTCGTCGATGGTGTCGCCCCCCGTCGTTCGTCGGAGGACCCGTTGTCACCACCCGCGGGCGACCCACTCGTCGAGGTGCGGACGCTCGGTCCCGATGGTGGTGTCGTCGCCGTGGCCCGGGAGCACCAAGGTGCGGGCATCGAGGCGGAACAGACGGTTGTCGATTGACTCGATGATCGTGGGGAAGTCCCCCCCGGGGAACTTCGTCGCACCCGGTCCGCCCGGGAAGAGCGTGTCGCCACTCAGGAGCACCTCGGCATGGTCGAGGCGGAAACACATCGAACCCGGAGTGTGCCCCGGGGTGGCGATGGTGTGAAGGCGGAGACGGCCAACCTCAACGACTGATTCGTCCTCGAGGACGTAGTCGTAGCTGTCGAGCATCTCGGCGTCGGCGGCGGTCACCCCGACCTCGTACCCGGCGTCGCGTACCGCCGGGATGGCCTGGATGTGGTCCCAGTGGCCGTGGGTCTCGATGACGGTGCGCACCCCGAGCTTCCGGCACAGCTCAAGGAGCCGCTCGTGTTCGTTGGCGGCGTCGACCAGCACGGCATCGCCGCTCTGGCGGCAGCGCACCACAAAGACGTTGTTGTCGACGGGCCCGACCACCACCTTGTGGATCTCACACATGCTGTCGGCCCAGTGCAGGGTCGTGGACTCAGCCATGGGCCTAGGGTAGGACCGCTGGGCCTCCCCGGGTGGCCCGGGTCGCACGGGACTGATAGACAAGGCCCCTGACAGCACGGAAACCGACGAGAAGGGCCCTCGACCGTGAACTTCGCCTTCAGTGACGAGCAGGAAGAACTGCGCAACATCGTTCGTCAGTTCCTTGAGTCCAAGTCGCCGGAATCGGCGGTGCGAGAGCAGATGGAGACCGAGCAGGGCTACGACCCCGAGGTCTGGTCCCAGATGGCCGAGCAGCTCGGCCTGCAGAGCCTCATCGTCCCCGAGGAGTTCGGCGGGCAGGGGTTCGGCTACGTCGAGTTGACTGTCGTGCTCGAAGAGATGGGCCGGTACCTGTTGTGTGCCCCGTTCTTTTCCACGGTGGTGCTCGCCACCAACACGCTGCTTCAGGCCGGTGACGCCGAGGCGTGTGCCGCTCACCTGCCGGGTATCGCGTCAGGCGAGACGATCGCCACGTTGGCGTTGACCGAACCGAACGGCCGCTGGGATGAGAGCGGCATCGAGGCCACCGCCACCGCATCGGGCGATGGTTGGACGATCGACGGCACCAAGATGTTCGTGATCGACGGCCACGTGGCCAACCTGATCCTTGTGGCGGCTCGCACCTCGGCGGGTGTGAGTCTGTTCGCCGTGGACGCGGATGCCGCAGGCCTGACCCGCACGGCGTTGTCGACCATGGACCAGACCCGCAAGCAGGCCAAACTCGAGTTCGCCGGAGTCCCCGCCACGCTGGTGGGCACCGACGGTGACGGCTGGAACGTGCTGAGCCGTGTGCTCGACCTCGCCGCGGTGGCCCTCGCTGCCGAGCAGGTGGGTGGGGCTCAGGCCTGTTTGGACATGTCAGTGGAGTACGCCAAGGTGCGCGTGCAGTTCGGACGCCCCATCGGCTCGTTCCAGGCCATCAAGCACAAGTGCGCCGACATGCTCCTCGAGGTCGAGTCAGCCAAGTCGGCCGCCTACTACGCCGGCTG
>CAMAQM010000069.1 GCA_945860545.1 Bifidobacterium breve
TCGCCCTTGCCGACGTCCACCCCCACGACATCTCCCAGGTTCTCGACCAGCACGGGGTCTGCGTGCGTGCCGGGCACCACTGCGCCAAACCACTCATGCGCCAGTTGGGCGTCGGGGCGACAGCCCGCGCCAGCCTCTACCTGTACAACGACCGCGACGACATTGACGCTCTTGTCGATGCCCTCACCGACACCGTCGACTTCTTCTGCTAGGAAAGCCCTATGCCCGGCCTTGAAGACCTCTATCGGGAGATCATCCTCGACCACTACCGCAACCCGCGGAACCGTGGCGAGTTGCCCGTGCCCCCCGCACATCGCACCGAAGGATTCAACCCGTTGTGCGGCGACGAGGTCGTGATCTTCGTGGAGATCGAAGACGGCAAGGTGCAAGACATCAAGATCGCCGGCCAGGGCTGCTCGATCAGCCAGTCCTCGGCCTCCATGATGACCTCGGCGGTCAAGGGACGCTCCCTTGAGGAGGTGGCGCAGCTCACCCGGGCGTTCAAGGCCATGATGTCCATCCACGAGGCTGGCCTCGAAGGCGGCGAGTCCGCCGCAGCGGAGGCCCCCGGATCCGCACCCGACGTGAAACTCGGGGATCTCGAAGCGCTCCGAGGGGTGGTCAAGTTCCCTGTGCGCATCAAGTGCGCCACCCTGTCGTGGAACACGTTGGCTCAGGCGATCGACGAATCCGCCGCCGACTAGTCCTCAGACAAGCGCCGAGATGGCGACGGCAAGGTCCACGTCACGGGCGGTGATCCCACCGGCGTCGTGACTGACCAATTCGACCACCACCAGGTTCCACGAATTGGACCAGTCGGGGTGGTGGTTGCGCTGCTCAGCCAACTCGGCAACCCGACCCATGAACTCCCACGCCTCAGCGAAGTCGGCGAAGCGGAACTCCTGTCGGAGCCGACCCTCGCCCACGTCCCATCCCGTGACACCCGCCTCGGCCAGGGCCACAACAGCCGCCTGTTCGGAGAGCGTCGGCGCGGTCATCAGGCCAGAGGATCGGCGAACGGATCGGCGAAGGGGTCATCGACAGGATCGGCGGGGATGTCCTCGTTGGGGAGTTGCCACGCTGCGTAGCCCTCCACGTCGAGGCGAGCAGCAAGTTCAGGCCCGCCGGACTCCCGGATCTCACCCTTGACCATGATGTGCACCACGTCGGGACGCAGCTCGTCGAGCAACCGGCTGTAGTGGGTGATGGCGAGCACCCCGAGCCCCTCGTCGGAGAGGGCCTCGACCCGCTGGGCGCAGTCCCGCAACGCATCGATGTCGAGACCCGAGTCCAGTTCGTCAAGGACGGCGATACGTGGGCGCAGCACTGCGAGCTGCAGCGTCTCGCTGCGCTTCTTCTCACCGCCAGACAGGTCCACATTGAGCGCCCGGTGCAACAGGCGCTGGTCGAGACCGATACGTTCCGCCTCCGCCCCCACGACAGTCGGGACCGTAGATGGGTCGTGGCCGCCAGCGGCGAACGACGCCTCGAGCACGTCGTTGAGTTGTACCCCGGGGACCTCGATGGGGTACTGCAAAGCCAGGAACAGACCGGCCTGGGCGCGTTCCCAAGGCTCCATTGCCAACAGGTCCACACCGTCCAGGGTCACCGACCCACCGGTGACCTCGTAACCGGGACGGCCGGCGAGCACGTGAGAAAGCGTGGACTTGCCGGACCCGTTGGGACCCATCACCGCATGGACCTCACCGGAGCGGATGACCAGATTCACACCACGCAGGATGGGTGACCCACCCGCTGACGCCTCGAGCCCTTCGATACGCAGTTCAGATTGGCGGGTCATGACACCTCCAGCATCACGTCGTCGCCCTCGACGGTCAGGACGTAGGTGGGCACGGACTTGGTGGCGGGCAGCGACGACGGCTCCCCTGTCGCCAGCGAGAAACACGAACCGTGTTTGAAACACTCCAGTTCGAGCGTGTCCTCATGGACCTCACCCTCGGCGAGCGAGACGTCCTGGTGGGAGCATCGGTCCCCAATGGCGTACCAGTCGTCGCCGATGCGGACCACGGCGACACGATGCCCTGCGACGTCGAACCGGCGTGCCTCACCGGGCGCCACATCGCCAACCGCGCACAGTCGCTCAACCGACATCAGAACCCCCACGTTCGAGGAGGCGACGGGCGAGTTCGTCATGCACCCGACCGACGACGGCGACGTTGCCCAGCCGTGACAGTGGTTCATCAAAGAACCCTGTCACGATGAGACGCTCGGCCTCGGCGGGCGGAACGCCGCGGCTCTGGAGGTAGAACAGCTGGTCGAGGTCGACCGGTCCCACCGTTGAAGCGTGTGAACAGCGCACGTCGTTGTTCTCAATCTCGAGGTTGGGCACCGACTCCGCCCACGCCCCGTCGTCAAGCTTGATGTTGCGGTTGGCCTGGTTGGCGTTTGACCCCCGACCGCTCGGCGCAATGGTGATGGTCCCGGTGTAGATCGAACGGGAGGTGTCCCCCACCGCCCCGCAAAACAGCAGGTCACTAGTCGTGTCGGGTGCATCGTGACGCTGCACCGTACGGAAATCGAGCGTCTGATCACCCTCGCCGAGGTACGCAGCGGTGAGGGCACCGTGGGCCCCACGGCCGACCAGGCGGCATTCAGTGGCGGTGCGCGCATAGTGGCCCCCGAGCGCCACTTGGCCCGTCAACACCGTGGCGTGCTGCGCTGCCTCGGCGAACAACGACCCGATCTGCCACGTGCGTGGACCACGTTCCTGCACGACGGTGTGGCGGAGCCGACCTGCGGCGCTGACCGCAAGCTCGGTGACCGGAAGACAGAGGGCACGAACGTCCTCACCACCCTGCCATTCGACGACCTCCACGGCGGCGTCGTCACCAACGGCGACGATCAGGCGTCCCGGCACCAGCGCCCCGTCGGCATCCACCCAGTCGATGACCACCACGGGGTCGGTGACCTCAAGTCCGGCGGGAACGGTGACGAGCACCGGGTCGGGGGTGAACGCCTCATTGAGGTGCCCGAAGATGTCGCTGGCGGGACCGGCCACGCAGCCGATACCCACCGCGGCGTTGCCGGTCGGATCGAGTACTCCCAACGACCCGACCCGCAGACCCGCATCAGCCCATCGCGGGCCCACCTCGGCGAGTACCACCCTGCCGTTGCGGACCACGACGGTCGCGGCGCTCGGAGCCAAACCCGCCAGGAGTTCGTGCACCGCCGCCGGTGCGCCAGCGTCGTTGCCC